>DAOUBQ010000091.1:0-68604 GCA_034432755.1 Anaerolineales bacterium | reverse complement strand
CAGGATAAACAGGAGGTTTTCGACCTGCTTTGCGCGCGGCTTATCCCGAAATCCTGTCTATCCTGTTTGTTTTTTAGCCTGAAACCAGACTTTGAGAAAGCCATGTGATTGAGAATTGCTGGCATTGACGATGGTGGCTGGTTTGCATTATACTGCGTGCTGTTTATTTATCGGGGTGTAGCGCAGCTGGCTAGCGCGCTTGCTTTGGGAGCAAGAGGTCGTCGGTTCGAATCCGTCCACCCCGACAGCCAAAACCGCCGCTCCGTTCTGGGTCGGCGGTTTCCCCATTGAGGGGACAGGACCCATCCGTCCACCCCGACAGCCAAAACCGCCGCTCCGTTCTGGGTCGGCGGTTTTTGCATTCAGGGTAAAATCAGGGTCATGCGTACAACCATTGCCCTGATTTTCTTGTGCAGCCTGCTTGCCGCCTGTTCGGCAACGCCTGCCGCGCAGCCAACGGCCACCCCCACGCCCCGGCCCTTTTTCACCGCTACGCTGCCACCCACGTTTACCCCACGCCCCAGCCTCACCCCAGCCCCTCCCACCATCGCCCCCACGTTCGCACCCGTCAGCGGAACAACCAGCACGCAAGTAAACGTTCGCTCCGCGCCCTCCTCCAACGCGAATGCGCTTGGCCTGCTGCCTGCTTCCACGAGCGTACAAGTCATCGGACGTGATTCCAGCGACCAGTGGCTCATGGTCATCTACCCCCCCAACGCCTCTACCACCGGCTGGGTGGCCGCCAGTTTCATTAAACTCGAAGGGCGCGAGTTATCGAGCCTGCCCGTTATGCAGGCCTCTGTGCCAGACCTGCCACCCGCCCCACCACCAGAACCTACGGCCACCACCAACCCCTACTTTGCCACGGTCAAAACCACCATTAACGTCCGCGCTGGCCCAGCCTCGGCCTTTGATTCGCTCGGCATGATAGAAGCCGGCAAAGTCGTCCTCCTCAACGGGCGCAACCAGACCAACACCTGGTACCGCATCTACTATCCGATCGGCACGCAAGAAGTTGGCTGGGTAGCCGCCGCCTATGTAGAAGCCCCCAACTTACAGGGATTGCCCTACTACGACAACCAGGGCAACCTGGTTTATGCCCCCAGCGAAGGCGGAAGTCCCGGCCAGCCCACTCTCACCGCCACCTCCTTCTCCCCGGCAGCTGGCGATGGCGATTCGGAACAGAACCCTGCCGTTCGCCTGGAATTTTCACCCTCCGGCGCGGAATCTTTTTCCTATTCGAGCGATTTATCCTCTCCCAATGGCGATGACGCCGATTGGGTGGCCTTCATCCCCTACCTGCCCACCTCCGAAGCCGGTTACGTTTACCTGCGGCTCGATTGCACCGGAAACGGCGGCATCACGGCCAGCCTACGCAAAGATGGCTACCCCCTGCCTGAAGCCCCCCAACTGGTTTGCGGCCAATACGGGCTGGCCGTTAAAGTGCTGGGCGGGCAAGAATACCTGCTCGTGTTGCGCGCCGATGGTTCTGGCGGCCCGCTGCGTTATGTCTCTTACATCCTCAAAATCAGCCTGAAACCATAACCTGAAAGCCCACGCCCACTGGCACTGCAAATCAACCCTGGCAGTCAACTGACCCAACCCTAAACGGACTTGTATGTTGAAAAAGATCCTACCCTCCCTCATATTATTCACCCTGCTGGCAGGCTGCGGCCTCTCCAACGCCAACCCACCCACCCCCACCATTGACGTAAACGCCATCCGCACCGCCGTCATGCTCACCACCGTCTACGAAGTGACCCGCCAGGCCTCGCTCGCCACGCCCACCCCCGAACCCGCCGCCACCGCAACCCCGCAACCGCCCACCCTCACCCCCACACCCACCGTTCAGGTGGTGCTGCAACCCATCCCCGCCCTCGCTGGCGATAACCTCACCGTTCGCTCCGAACCCCGGCGCGGCAGCGCCAACCTGGGCGGCATCTTCTTCAACCAAAAATTCAACGTCTTGGCCCGCAACCCACAAGCCACCTGGCTCTACATCGAATGGAAAGACTCCCTCAGCGGCTACGCCTGGGTCATCTCACGCGCAGTCCAACTGCAAGGCGCAGACCTGACCCAATTGCCCATTGCCAGCTACGACCCCAATGGCAACCTCATCCTGCGCCCGCCCGTCCTATGGCAAATCAGCGGCACGCCCCTGCCCATCCCGCCTGTTCCCGAAGGCGATAAAATTCGCCCGGCCACCGTCATCGCCCCTGCCAACATCCGCGTCTGCCCCAGTTTGGGCTGCATGATATTGGCCATCTTACCGGCCGGCCAAAAAATCAACCTGACCGGGCGCTACGGCGAAAACGAATGGGCGCAATTCGACTACCCCTCCGGCCCCGAAGGCAAAGCCTGGATTTCAAGCGACGCCCTCCAGACCGGGCCCGACGGCTTTGCCGGTCTGGCCTACTTCGACGCCCTGGGCTTTGTCATCACTCCCGAACCGCCGCCCGCCACCCTAGACCCTAACATCACCCCCACCGAAACCAGCACCCCCCGCCCCACCCCGGCCGGGCCGCTCGCCCGCATGGAAGCCGACACCATCATTTACGCTGAACCAAATTCGCTTTCTGCGCAACTTGGCACGCTCAAAGTCAAGGACGAAATTTACATCACCGGCATTTCCCTCATCGGCGAATGGTATCAAATCCAATACCCTGCCTTCACCGAAGGCCGCGCTTACATTTCCCGCAAAAACGTGCGCGTTTTGGGCGACATGCGCCGCCTGCCCTACTTTGACGACAAAGGCAACCTGCTGCCCAGGCCATAGAGATTGCGAATTGCAAGTTGCAAATTAGGAATCACCGTTCACCCATTGCTGTCTTTGCCCTGCTTCTCCTCTTTCTCTTTTTGGGGATGGGAATGGGCAGACTCGTCCCTTCAGCGCAACCCTGGACGCTGGAGCATTTGCGCCTGCTGGATGCTTCCTTCGCCCCTGAGCCTGCTTCCGATATAACAGCCATCTTCGCCCGCCCGGCAGGCACCCGCTGCGAAATCCGACTCGACTTCCTCGACCTGCCCGACCCGCCAGAATACCACTTCACCCTCTCGCTCGGTGAACGGGTGACCGTTTTCTCCAGCGCATCTCCGCCCCCTCCAAATGCCCGGCTGCAAGTGGACACCGTTACCGACATCATCCACCTCTCCCTGGCCGGCTGCCGCCCCCAAGCAGATACCCTGCTCCTCGTCGAAACCGCCACCGAACGGCTGCAAACCCCCCTCGGCGCGCGCGTTGATATAGAGCCGCTGCCCCTGCAATTCATCTTCACCAACACTTTCTCGCCCGCCGCCACGCCCATCCAAGCCTGGCGGCACTGGGATGGCGCCCACACCGGCCCGCGCGGCGAGCGACACGGCCTGCACGGCCTGCTCAAGGCCGCCGAAAAGCACCAGATTCCCCTCACCCTATCCGACACCAACACCCCCGCCGTCCTTTCTGCCATAGACGCCGTGGGCGGCACAGCACAACTCCGCCGCATGGAAAAATCGGGTTTACTGGCCTTAACCGCCGGCAGCCCGCCCACCGCCTCCTTTTTACAATTCGAGCTGAGCCGCAACGGCCTGCCCCTCGAAGCGCGCCAACGCCTGCTGGCCTCCGTTAACCCATCCGCTGCATCCTCCGTTTATCCCTTACCCACTCCGTTGCCGAATCCACTCCCCATCGGCGGCGACTTCCAGCGCAGCACCTGGGGAACGCCAGAATACGCCGACCCGGCCTTTGCCTGGCTGAAGGCGCGCCCCTATTTTGTTATAGGCTCAACTGGCTTGCCGGTCGTCTCAAACAACAAGCCGTTTGACTCTATCAGTTACACAAAAGAAATGCTAGAAAAATCCGACCCGGCCCTGGCGCAAAATTATACCTGGCTCGTTCCGGTTCTCGAAGAAGCCGCTCTTTGGTCACAAAACCCCGCACCTGTAGCCAAGTGCAAAGACCTGTGCATTCTCGCCTCAAACAAATTCTACGCTGTGCTGAATCCGCATGGCGGGCGGCTGGTCTTCTTCTTTGCCGGGCGTGAACAGGTGATTGGCCCGACGGCGCAATTCTTCATCGGGCTGAGCGACCGCGCGCAATGGGATTTGTCGAAAGGCGAGGTCGCCGACCCGGCCCAGATAATGGGCGCGTTTGGAGATGCGGACGATTCCTTCCGCCCGTACCAGGCCGAGATAACGGAGAATGCGATTCGCTTCGTCTCGGCGGACCGGCGCGAGAAAGCCTACCGGCTGACCGAAAGCGGACTGGAGGCGGCCTTCTCCCCATCTATCGAGAGCCAGATTCCGCTCGCGCTCGCGCCACAGACGCGCTTCACGCCAGGTTGGGCTGAGAAATATCGCCTGGAACGCCTGTCAGACGGAGTCCGCTTGCAGGTAGAAAACGGCCCAATGGTCAAGATTCAAATATCAGCCGGGCAGGTGCGCGCGGTAGATTCGTTCCTCGATGCGATTCCGTCTCTCGCGTCCCCCGAAAACCCCAATCTCGAACTCTCGCCCGGCTTCTTTCTGCCCTTCCCGCTGACAATCGTCCATTTTTCTGCTTCGGAAGTTTGGATAATGGTGCGCCAATGAAACCGACTTCGATTGCTCTGGGCTGGGTTTTGCTCAGCCTGACGGTTGCGCTGCTCGTTCCCCTGCCGATTCCATATTACCAGGATTTTTCGGTCTTGTATTTTTCCGATAAGGCCCTGCTCAACCGGATAGCACTCTATGATTACCCGACGCAGTTGGTATGGGTGCGGGAGCAAACCCGGCCCGATTTCGAGTTCCACCCTTACCCCTACCCGCCCTGGTATGCGCTGGCGACCCTGCCAATTGCGCTCTTGCCAATTGCGGCGGCGGCGCGGATGTGGTTTCTCGTCAACCTGATGATGATTGGGTCGGCGGTCTGGCTGCTGACGCCGCATTGGCGCGTGCCGCTGCGGCTGTTTGGAATTCTGGCGGCGGTGATGTTCATCCCGACTTTTGGGCTGCTGATTGTGGGGCAGTATTCCGCGCCGGTGCTGTTGGGGGTGGCGCTGTTCCTGTGGGCGGTGCGGCGCGAATCGCCTTGGGGGCTGGCCGCTGGGCTGGGGTTGATGACCTTCAAGCCGCACATTGGGCTGTTCCTGGCGCTGGCGGGCTTTGGCTGGCTGGTTTTCCGCCGCCATGAAGCCTTCGCGCGCCAGGCCATTTTGCGAACCATCCTGCTGGCTATCTTGCTGGCGGCATTGGGCCTGCTGGCCGACCCACGCTGGCCGGTTACCTATCTTAACTCGCTCATGCGTTACCGCGATATTCCGGGCGTGCAGTCGTGTGGGCTGTGCGCCAGCCTGCCGGTGGGGCTAATTCGCCTGCTCACCGGCCAGCCACAGACCGGGCAAGCCGCGCTGTTGAGCGGTTTGCTGGGGCTGGGGCTGTTGGGGTTGTTCGCCTGGCGGTTTCGGGGAAAAATTGCCAGGCCTTCTCTGCTGATGTGCCTGGCGGTCGTGTTTACGCTGCTGGTAGACCCCTACCTGCTCAATTATGATTACCTCTTGCTGCTTGCTCCGCTGACGTTACTGACCACGCAAGTGCGCTCACTGTCTGAGCGCGTCGCGCTGCTGACGGCATACCTGCTGCCCTGGGCGATACTGGCCTTTGGGCGGCAAGGCAACCCGCTCTTGGCCCTCTCCACCCTGCTGGTGATGGCCCTGCTCTGGCAAAACGAACGTCCACTCTCCATGCACTGCGAGGAATACAGAAGGCAGATGCCAGGGTGAGGGGGCACCCTGACATCTGCCTGCGTTCATCATACTACGGCATAAATCAATTTACAATTAAGGTTGTGCCCCGGGCGAGAATCGAACTCACATCAGAGCCTTAGGAGTGCCCTGTTCTGTCCATTGAACTACCGGGGCAAAGCAGGGCGATTATACATCAAATTTCTGAGCGAAAAACAAATTTGACGAATTGCCCCGGAATGTGGTATCATCAGCCCGCTCAAAAGCCAGCCAACTGAGTCTTACTTAAGGAGACGCATATAGCAGAACAAGAGTTTCGAGTGAACGAGGCCATCCGGGTTCCGGAAGTGCGCCTGATTGGGCCAAACGGTGAAAACGTGGGTGTTGTCCCCGTGCGCCAGGCCATCCAAATTGCGCGCGAGGCCGAACTAGATTTGGTCGAGGTTTCGCCCAATGCCACACCGCCTGTCTGCCGCGTGTTAGATTTTGGCAAGTTCCTGTATGAGCGTGAAAAGAAGGAACGCGAAGCCAAAAAGGCGCAGACCAAAATAGAAATCAAAGAAATCCGCTTGCGTCCAAAAACCAATGAACACCATCGCGGATTCAAGGTGGAGGACGCTCGCCGCTGGCTGCTTCAGGGCCATAAAGTGCGTGTGACCATCAAATTTCGCGGACGCGAAATGGACTACCCCGAACTGGCACTCGAAGACCTGCGCGAGATTGCACAATCGCTCTCTGATGTCAGCATCATCGAACAGGCGCCTATGATGGAGGGCCGCACGATGCTGGTGGTGCTGGGACCGGCAAAGGTCAAACCCGCCAAAAAAGAAAAGACTGCCGAAGCAATCGAATAAAAAAAATCGTCTCCACCGAAAGCGTGAGTCCCCGCGGGAGATGTTGCAGCCCGCGGTTAATTTGTCGAAAGGAGTAAGTCCCGTGCCTCGCAAGCCAAGAGTTGGTAAATTCAAATTGAAGACCCATAAGGCCACGTCGAAGCGTTTTCGCCTGACCGGGTCAGACACATTGGTACGCACAAAGGGCGGCAAAAGCCACTTGCGCCGCCGCACCTCCAAGCGCACCAAAGCGCTGCTTGCTGAAATGATCCCCGTCAGTGGACGCGGTCTCATCAAGCGCATCCGCCGTCTCGTGCCGAATCTCAAGTAGGCGTTCGTATCCGTTTTTGTTTTGCGGCTACCGGGTGTACGCAACTGGCCAGTAAGGCGTTTCGACGTAACGTGCTTACCCCGACGCCCGGCGGTTCGCAGGAGGTTCTAAACAATGCGTGTTAAAGGCGGTCCGAGAGGACATCTTCGCCACAAAAAAGTTTTGAAACTTACCAAGGGTCAGCGTGGAACCCGCCACTTCCTCTTCCGGCGCGCCAATGAGGCGATGCTGAAGAGCCTGTGGTATGCCACCCGCGACCGGCGCACCCGCAAGCGCGACCTGCGCCGCTTGTGGATTGCCCGCATCAACGCTGCCGCGCGCCTAAACGGTATTTCATACAGCCGCCTGGTGGCTGCCATGAAGAAGGCCAACATTGCGCTCAACCGCAAAATGCTTTCTGACCTGGCCATCCGTGACCCACAGGCGTTTGCCGCGGTGGTGACGCAAGCCAGGCAAGCGTAAGCCCCCGTCAAAAAGCAAAAACCGGACGCTCTGCGTCCGGTTTTTGCTTGGGAACCTTGCCTTTTACGCAAACGAATCATACAGCGAACGCACTGTCACCCGGCTCTCCGGTGTCCAACCTGCGGGCAGGGACGTGGAGACAGTCACGGTCACACCAGCTGGAATATCGAAGTAGTTATCGCTGAAGACGGCATCGGCTGCTTCGATGGAGAGTTCGACGAAACGGGCCAATGTCTTGGTCGAGACCTCCACAAACAGCGTCTCGCCCTCAACGCGGGTTTGGGCTTTCAGGCCAGGCTTACGCAGTTCGAGGTGTTTGTTGGGCACAAAGGGCGTCACGCTATGGGCGGCGAGTTGCCCGTCTCGCCACAGTTCAGCCACAAAGACGACCTTTTTCTGGTTTTCGGGCGTGACTTGGGTTGAAAAATCTTGCGTTGTAACGAGCGTATCGGCCAGGGCCAGCGCACGCAGGAATTGTTCGCCCTTCTCAAGGGCTTTGCCGTCCAGCGTCTCCAACCGCCAGCGAACGGTGACATCCACTGGCTCAACCAGGTCGCTGGTAACGTGAACCTTCATCGTCTTGCCATAATCGGCCACCGAGAGCAGGAGCGGGGCATAGAAGCGTTTGGCGGCGTAATGGAGCGCCTTCCAGCGCCCGTAGTAATCGAGCGAGGACCATGAAGCGACTGGCCAGCAATCGTTGAGTTGCCAGATGAGCGTGCCGCTGACCCGCGCCCGATTGCGCCGCCAATGTTCCACGCCGTAGCGAATCCCCTCAGCCTGCAAGACCAGGCTGAGATAGACCAGCGAGGCGAAGTCTTTGGGCATTCGAAAGGTGTCGGTCATCTGGGCAATCATCAGGCCGTTGCCCGAGCCGCTGCGCTGGTGGTGTTCCATGATATAGGAGGTCATGTTCCAATCGGCGGGGTCGGCATAGGTGGCAATCGTCTTGAGCGGCGGCAGGGCCTGAAAGCCGAACTCGCTCATGAAGCGCGGGAACTGTGTTCGGTAGGCGGTAAAGGGCTTGCGCCCGTGCCACACGTCCCAATAGTGACAGTCGCCCTGCACCTGGTTGTTCGCGCCTTCAAAGGGCGTATTGGCCGAAGCCGAGCTGGGCCAGTAAGGATGGTCGGGGTCTTCGACCTCCAGCAGTTCGGGTAGCATCTGGTGGAACATGCGGTCGTAGCCGTCCTTGAGCCGCTGGTTGAGCGGGTCATCGGGCTTGTTCCAGCCCCAATCGCACCAGCCCTGCTCCATCTCGTTGTTGCCGCACCACAGCGCCAGGCTGGCGCGATGCCGCAGGCGGCGGATGTTTTCGATGGCCTCGATGCGCACGTTCTCAAAGAAATCCGCGTCCGCCGGGTAGATTCCGCAGGCGAACATGAAATCCTGCCAAACCAGCAGGCCATACTGGTCGCACAAGTCGTAGAACATCTCCTCGGGGTAATAGCCGCCGCCCCACACGCGCAACATGTTCATGTTGGCGTCAGCGGCAGATTTGATGAGCATTTCGAGAGAATCGCGGGTAACGCGCGTGGGCAGCGAATCGGCGGGAATCCAATCGGCGCCTTTGGCGAACAGGCGCACGCCGTTGACGTAGAAGGTAAACTCCTTGCCCCACTGGTCGGGTTCCTGGCGCAGTTCAATCGTCCGCAGACCAATCTGGTAGGTGCGCTGGTCGAGAACGGTCTGACCACTTTTGAGCGTTACATTCACCTGATAGAGCGGCTGCTTCCCATACCCGTTGGGCCACCACAGTTCAGGATTTTCGATTTCGGTTTGCAGATGTCCGGTTTGTTCCACATCATCGGAGAAGATTGTAAAAAGAGACTCATCCACCGACTGACTGCTTCCATTCGGATGGACAATTTGCAGGCTGGCAGTTAACTCCGCGCCGGAGACAGACTCGGCGGTCACATCTGCCGTGACCGTCACACTGCCGTCGTCCTCAAACTGCTGCCGCAGGTGGACATCTTCCAGCCGCGCCGAGAAAGCCTCCAGCCGAATATCCTTCCAAATGCCAATCGGCGGCAGTTTGGGGCCCCAATCCCACCCCCAATGGCAGGGCGCTTTGCGCAAATGCGGCCCACCGGGAATATCACCTCCGCCCGTCAGGGGCAGTTGCGCCTGCCGGGTGGTGATATAGCGCACAGGCGAGCCAAACACAATCCGAACTTCATTTTCGCCCGCGTTGAGCAGGGCTTTCACCGGCCATTTCCACTGGCGGAACATGTTTTCAGCGTGGCCCAGGTAAGTTCCGTTAACGTAAACATCGGCCACCGTATCCAACCCATCACACACCAGGGTCAGGTGAGGTTCCGCCAACAGAGACGGGTCCATTCTAAAAGCGCGGCGATATTCCCAGTCGCATTCGGCCACCCACATCACCTTCAACTCGTTATCCCCCACAAACGGGTCTGGGATTTTGCCCAGGGCGAGCAGGTCGGTATGCACGCCGCCCGGCACGGTGGCGGGCAGCCAGGCTTCCGTTCCGGCCTGGCGAAACTGCCAGCCCCCAGATAAATCAAATGTTTTCATAAGTTTCCTCGTAAAAAAGTAATTGAGAGCGTTCTCATTATACCTTTTGAACACTGCCAGAAAGCCCTGTTTCGGGATAGAATCGAGGCATGAATTTGCCCCGTACTATCTTCATGGGTTCGCCCCGTTTTGCCGTGCCTGCCCTGCGTGCGCTGGCTGGTGCGAATTACCCCATTGTGGGCGTCATCACCCAACCCGACCGCCCCGCCGGGCGCGGCAACGCCCTCACCCCGCCGCCGGTGAAAGTGGCTGCGCTTGAATGGGGATTGGAAGTGTTTCAACCCGAAAAACTTCGTGCGCCCGAAGCCATGCAGCAACTCCGGGCATGGAATCCGGACTTGATTGTGGTGGCCGCCTTCGGGCAAATTCTGCGCCCCGAAGTGCTGACCCTGCCCCGTTACGGCTGTGTCAACATCCACGCCTCGCTGCTACCCCGGCATCGCGGCGCGGCACCCATTCAGGCTGCCCTTCTCGCGGGAGATAAAGAAACCGGAATCACGATTATGCTCATGGACGAAGGCATAGACACGGGTCCCATGCTTGCCCGGCGTTCCGTTGAAATTCTCCCTACCGATACGGGCGGCTCGCTCTTCGAGAAGTTATCCGTTTTGGGCGGCGAACTCTTGCTCGAAACGCTGCCCGGCTACCTGGGCGGCCAACTCGTCCCCCAGCCCCAGCCCGCCGAGGGCGCCACCTACGCCCCCATGCTCAAAAAAGAAGACGGCCTGCTCGATTTCACCCGTCCCGCCGCCGAGTTGGAGCGCAAAATCCGCGCCTTCCAGCCCTGGCCGGGCGCATTCATGCAATGGCAGGGCGGGCCGCTCAAAATTCATAAGGCGCATGTGAGGGGGAAAACAGGGAAACAGGGAAGCGGGGAAGCAGGGAAACTTGTGATTGAGGAAGGGCTGCCCGCCGTCGTCACAACAGATGGACTCCTTGTCTTTGACGAACTCCAGCCGCCGGGGAAGGCCAAAATGCCTGGCAAAGCCTTCCTGGCCGGCGGAAGAGCCTGGTGATTCGACATGCATCATTAACCATTCATCCTTCACCCTTCATCATTTCGGAGAAACCTATGCCCAAATATATCGCTGCTATTGACCAGGGAACCACCAGCACGCGCTGCATTCTGTTTGACCACGTCGGAAGGATTGTCGCCGCTGAACAGGAGGAACACCATCAGATTTATCCCCAACCCGGCTGGGTAGAACATGACGCGCTCGAAATCTGGGAGAGAACCCAGCAGGTAATTCGCGGTGCGCTCGCCAAGGCGGCCGCCGAAACCACCGACGTGGCCGCCATTGGCATTACCAACCAGCGCGAGACGACTCTCGTGTGGGAAAAGGCCACCGGGCGGCCCATCTACAACGCCATCGTCTGGCAAGATACCCGCACCGACCTGATCTGCAACCAACTGGCCGAATTGGGCGGGCAAGACCGATTGCGCGACAAAACCGGCCTGCCGCTGGCAACCTATTTCTCTGGGCCGAAAATCAAATGGCTTCTCGATAACCTCCCCGGCGCGCGCGAACGCGCCGCAAAGGGCGAACTCTTGTTCGGCAACATGGATACCTGGCTAATCTGGAACTTAACCGGCGTCCACGTCACCGATGTCACCAACGCCAGCCGCACCCTGCTCATGAACCTGGCAACCCTCGATTGGGATGCCGATATTCTGGCGCTGCTCGATATTCCGCGCACCATGTTGCCGCGCATTGCTTCCTCTTCTGAAATTTATGGTCATGCCAAAGGCGCTTTGGGCGGTGTGCCAGTGGCGGGCGACCTGGGCGACCAGCACGCCGCGCTCTTTGGGCAAACCTGTTACCGCCCAGGCGAAGCCAAGAACACCTACGGCACAGGCTGTTTTATGCTGATGAACACCGGCGAAGTTCCCGTTCCCTCCAAAAATGGGCTGCTCACCACGCTCGGTTACAAAATCGGTGACTCGAAAGCCGTTTATGCCCTGGAAGGCTCAATTGCCATCACGGGTGCACTCGTCCAATGGCTGCGCGATAACCTGGGGCTGATTGAAAAATCATCGGACGTGGAGACGCTCGCCCAAACGGTGGAGGATAACGGCGGCATTTATTTCGTCCCGGCCTTTAGCGGGTTGTTCGCCCCCTATTGGCGGTCTGACGCCCGCGGGGTCATTGTGGGCATGACCCGCTACGTCAACCGCGGACATATCGCCCGCGCCGCCCTCGAAGCCACGGCCTACCAAACCCGTGAAGTGCTAGATGCCATGGAAAAAGATTCTGGCGTTCAACTCTCTTCGCTGAAAGTAGATGGCGGCATGGTCTTCAACGAACTGTTGATGCAATTCCAGGCCGATATTTTAGGTGTGCCAGTCATTCGCCCCACAGTGGCCGAAACCACCGCCCTGGGCGCTGCCTATGCTGCCGGGCTGGCGGTCGGATTCTGGGACAGTTTCGACGAACTGCGTGCCAATTGGGGCAAAAATAAAGAATGGACGCCACAGATGGCTTCTACACGGCGCGAAGCGCTTTATACGGGTTGGAAAAAAGCCGTCACCCGCACCTTTGACTGGGCGTAAAAAAACGTCCCGAAAGTTCTCATCTTTCGGGACGTGCGACTTCACTGCGCACCCGTATCAATGTACCCGCGCAACAGGTCGTCTAACACGCGGCGGGCATCCATCTGTTTACCAGGGCTAAACAATTCGGGGTTGATATCGCTCAAAGAGAGCGGAGCCGAAAAGACACGCCCGCCCTGCCCGGCAGCCATTGCTGGAAAGGCAGATTTCAAGGCTTCGAGATAATCCGGCTGGAGTGTAACTACCCAACCATTCACCTTTTTGACGGGTGACTGCGTGCCAATCATCAATACGCCGACGGTTGAAAGGTACTGCAACAGTTCGGGCGTATCCAGGCCAGCCTGGAGGAAGACCGTTTGGACCTTTTTCTGGATAATCAGAAAGTCTGAATAGGCGCTGTATTCAGCCGGTTTGGCATCGTCGGGGACTTCGATAAACGCCGGGTAGGTATATTGGGTGTACCAGCCAATCGGCAGGCAGCGCCCGCAGTAATATGTTCGCCCCGTGGTGAATGCTTTCTGAATGACGGGCGATTCGGGCGAATCTTTTTTGAGCATGGCGCCAACCTGAAAGAAATCCTCCGTCACCATTGCGCCAATGTAACCAGCCATAAAAGCCACCTGGTCGGCGCGGATAGAATCACCCCCCAAAACGCTGAGGTTGCCCCCCGGCTGAATTTCGGGAATGTTAACAGCCAAAAACTGAGTCTGAGGGGCAGCAGCGGCCAGGGCAGCCAGGCCAGGGTCGGGTGGCAGGGCAATCACCATTTTCAAGGCCGGTTCGAGGTCGGCTTCCGTCAGTTGGTTACGCACCTGAAAGCGATAGCCGTTTGCCTGGGCCAGGTCATACACAGCCGCCTGGTAGGCCTGCGAATCTTCATCGTTCAAATCGGCAGGCAGTACCAAAATAACCAGCGGCGGGGCAGGCGTTGGCGTGGGGCCTGCGGTCGGTTGGGGTGTGGCGGTGGCTTGGGAAACGGAAGTTGTCTCCGGCGAGGAGGGAGTCGCGGTGGAGGGCGTACAAGCTGTTAGCAGGGTCAGGATGAGAAGAAGAGCGAGAAATCGGCGCACGGGTATCTCCGGTTGTCAGTGATCAGTGGGCAGTGAACACAGGGGATTTTACTGGATTAAACGGGGTCAATCGGTTGGCTGCAGGCCGGTTACGCGCTGCGGCGGCCCTGTTACGGCGAGAGCGAACGCTTACAGATGGTTTTGTTTGCGGATGATGACCATGGGGTACTGCCCATGTTCTGCGAAAAACCGGGGAAAAACGCCCTCCAGCCAAAAGACGAAGCGCAAAATGGCTTGCCCGCCTCGCCTGGGATGAATGAACCAGCGCAAAATACGGGTGGAAAGGCTGCGCCAGGGGCGAATTTCGAGCGGAATCTTGCTCCCGATTTCGCGTTTGAGCCAATCGGGGGTCAATTTGGCAATGAACGTCCCTGCGGGATCAATTTCGTTGAGCCAGTCCTTTTTCTTTTTAGCGCCGCGCCCGCTCAAGCGGCGCATCAGGCCAATTAACGGCTCAGCAGCCCGGATAAGAAAGGGGTCGTGCCAGCCGTTGACGATGACTCCTGCCCGGCCAGGGGCCAAAACACGATAGAGTTCGGCATAGGCCCTGGGGTGTTCCTCCAGCGGCAGGTGATGAATGGCGTGCATTGAGACTTCGCCATCGAAGGCCTCGGCCTTGAAGGGCAGGTTGGCTAAATCACCCACCACGAACAATCCATGTTCGCCGAGGCGGGTGCGGGCTTCGCGCAGAGCCTGGAGGGAAATATCGAGGCAAACGCGGCGCTGATAGCCTTTGGAATAGGTCAGGTAGTCGTCATATTGCACCGGGCCAGAGCCGGCATCGAGCATCAGTTTCCCGGTCGGAATCAACCCGTCGTTGACGCGCAGCCGGGTTTTGTGAATGTATTCCGCCGAGACGGGGCGCAGGTCTTCGTAGCGGGCGTTCTGATAGTTGCCGTCGGCTTCCTGCTGCCAGCCGATTTCGTCATAGAATTCGCGTACTTTTTGTTTCGTATTCATCATTTTGAAAACCTTTAAGCAAAAGGAGGTATCTCAATTGTTGTGTAAAAGTGGTGCGAGATATTGTACTTTTCCAAATTATTCCAGCAATCCAGAGAGGGGGTTTCGTAGCGCGAGATTCATGTCGCACCCCATAGTTTGGATGCCTGCGCCAAAGGCAAGATAAATCTCGCGCTGCGCCATTTCTCGCCTACGGTTTTGTACCGCAGGGCAGCCAGTTCTAAACTCTGAGCAAATGGGCAGGTAGTTACGATTAATTTGTTAATTTGCAACATCTCTTCGTGTTTAAATCTCTTGAAATTACCACTCCAACGACTTTCCTGCCAGGGCGTCGAAGGCTTTCCCAAATGCGGCCCGGCCTTCCTCCGACAAAACCCGCGCCAGAGGCCAGGTTTCGTAATCCTTCCAAAAGTGCATCAGACGCCAGGGAAAGTCCAACGGAAAGTCGAAAAAGAAGCGGTAGGCGTAATTCCAGGCGGTTTCGACCTGTTTTTCAGTTAAGCGCTGAACCGGTTGAGCCGTTAACAGGGTATTCAACCAGCCAAAATACTCATCATAACTTTGGGGGTCATAAGTGAACCCGCGCCCGCGGTAATGCGTCTGCCCGGCCAGGATAACCGGTACGCCGCGCATTGCCATCTCCATGCCAACGGTAGTGGTATAAGCCAGCCCCAACGAGGCAATTTCCATCAAGTCGTAGGTATTTACTTTTTCGTTCGGCCCAATAACATGAAGGTGTGCGGGGCGTTCTGGCAAGGCACGCTCAATCACACCGAGCATGGAGGGGCCTTTCATCAGCCGCTCGCCAGGGTGAATGCGCACCACCAGTTGCACATCGGGCCGCCGCGCGAAATATTGGATGGTTTTCTCAATCCACTCAGCCATAGATGCGGTAAAAATGTTGCGCCCCAGCGTGAGGCTATCGCCCAACACGTTGGTTGCCAGCAAAACGACCGGGCGATCATCCAGCCCCAAGTCGGCGCGCAACTTCTCGCCGCCCACCGATGCAACATCCTGCCAAAAGCGCGTCCCTTTGCCGTATTTCCTGGCGCTGGTGCGGGCATCTTCCAGCGCGGCAATTTTTTCGCGCTCGGCATCGGTCAGTGGGATGTGTCCCTTCGCAGCCCACAGCCCATCCGTGTTCTGGCGCATCACAATGTCGTTTTGCGAGAGCCAGATTTGCTCACGCTGGTCGTTAAATTCGTAGGTGACGGTCATCAGGTCGAGATAACGCGCCACCTGGTAGAAAATGCCCAGTTCGGTGACGAGACCATTGGGGATGAGTACCGTTTCGGGGCGAGATTCGGACAACAAACGGAACGCCGCCAAAGCGGCTTGCTCGTTTCTTACTACCCGGAGCCTGTATAACTCGGATTTCCGATCGAAATCCTCCTCCTGAAGCGTGTACATCGTATCGAAAGCGGAGGCTGTTTCGATGGCTGTTTTGAGCGCCTCGGGCAAGGTCTCAATACGGCGGCGAGGGTATCGCGACCCGCCATCTACTCGACCAAGGCCCAGCAGCGACACGCAGCGAATTAACCCCTTCAGTGGAGCCAACACGCGGCGGGTATACAAATCCTGGCGGCGCAGGTCGAAGGCGTTGATTTCCTTGTCCCAGTTGCCATAGGGCAGGTAGGCAATGGTCACATCATGCCCCATCCCGCGCAGCGCCAGCCCCATGATGGCAGCCTGCTCGACCCAATAATGCAAGGTTGCAAACAGGACGATTTTTTTTCCAACGGGGTGAAAAATTCTGCCTGTTGGGTGTTGTATCAGCCCGGTTTTGACCTGTTCGACAGCCGCCGGCAAATACGCCTGCAATTGTGACAGGTTATAGCGCGTCTTGGGCCGAACGGGGCGAATGGCGTCGTACAGGTCGGCGGAATAGGGGATTTTTCCGAGAATATCTTTGAGGGTCATAACTTGAGTTTAAAACGGTGGATTGCGCAGTTGAGGCGCGCTGCGCTGAAACACCAGGCGGACCATCAAGGCTGCCCGATTGCCACCACCGAAGCCAGCGCATATTCCTGCGTATGACTCAGGCTAATGGCCCATTCGGTCAGGTTGAGCGCAAGGGCGCGTTCTAAAGCTTTGCCGTGCAGGCGCAAAATGGGTTCGCGGTTCTCGCCGCGCGTGATTTCGATTTCGGTAAAGGAAACCGGGCCGAGGCCGGTTCCCAGCGCTTTGGCCACTGCCTCTTTGGCCGCAAAACGGGCGGCCAAAGAGGCATAGTTTTCGCCGCATTCTTTGCGCTCGGTGGCGGTAAACACGCGCGCCAGAAAGCGCTCACCTCGACGCTGGGCGGCCTCGCGCAAGCGGGGAATTTCGCACAGGTCAATGCCAGTGCGCAGGGTCATGCGGATTTTTCTCCGAAAGTGAGCAACATGGCCTGTATCATATCAGCCCTTGTTCAAATCTGCAAATTTTTGCAGAGAGGGCAGGTTGCGAGGCATCAAAAAAAAATGAAAGGACAGTCACCCAGGGTGGCTGTCCTTTCATTTTACTTCTGAGAACTTAATCATATCGAACAGGGGTAGCCGGCGCAACCCCAGTGTAGCGATAACGCTCGAGGCGGCGGGCAGCGCGCAAGGCGTCTATTTTGCGCTGGACATGCGGCGCAAAGTAACCGGCATAGCGTTTTTGAAGTTCGGGCAACTGCCAGTCGAGCCCGGTGACGTAGTGACGGCAATTGGGCGCGCCGCAGTTACAGGGGAACTCATCATACGGACGGGTGTCGCTCATGGCGTAGTCGAAGCAAATTTCTTCGCCGGGTTGAATGTCTCGCATGGCTACGAGCGCTATCTGTCCCGAAAGCCCGGCATTTGGATTGCAGCAGTGATTGACATAGTCTCCATCCCCAATGGGGCGCGGCACCAGGAAATGATTGTCTTCAACCTGGATGCACAGACTGCGTTCCCGTTCAGGGAGGTGGATGAAGGCGTCCCATTCATAAACGACGCCCCCGAAAACGGCAAGGAGTTCACCTTTTTTAAGGGGTTCCTGGGCGAAAATGCCGTTCCCATTGCCATTGGCTTTCGGGCGGGCCTGAATCTTAGGCGACAGATACGAGCTCGGCTGTTCGTACATTCATAAAACATCCTTTCGGCGGGTTAAAATTTATCAGCGTCCCCCGGTTTAGAAAAAGCCGGAAAACGCCAACGGGTGTGAATGATACAACAAACCATCACCCTGTAAAGGGTTGGGGGCAATCAAGTTTTTATGAGAATTATTAATCGAATCACATTGCAGGGCGTCTGCGCATCAATTTCATCAAAATAATCGCAATTTTGATGCGGATTCATTAAAAGCAACCACTTCCAACTGGAAAAAGGGCTTTATTTTTCGATGGTTTTTATCGGGCTACATCGGCAGCAGATTCTGACGGGAGGCGCAGTGCCAGCCACCAGGCGGCAGCCAGCACATATAGACCGCTCCAAATACTCCACATGTCGCGTTGGATGGTGAGCGCATCATTGTCAGGATTCATCCAGAACAGGATCAGGCCAGCCAGCGCCAGCGCGGTGAGAACCAGCAGGAATAAGGTAGCGTAGATATAGGTTTTCTGGCGGCGCACCATTTCAAAAGCAACGTAGGCAATCGGGATGACGAGCAGGGTGTAGTCGTAAGACCAAATGTAGGGGGGGAGCAGCAAGCCAAGCGGAATTGCCAGGCTGAAGGCTTGCAACGGATTCAGCCGCGCATGGGTTCTCCAGAGAATGAAGGCAAACAGTGCCACAAGTAAAAGCGCAATCACGCCGTACCAGGTCATGGCGCAGGATAGATCGCCCCCGCAGGCCAGGCGGGTATAACTGAGGATGGTGGGCTGGTGTCCGAGCCGCATTCCGAGCAGGCTATCGCCAGTGCCGAGGAATTTTTGCAGCCACTGAGGGTCTTGCAAGAAGCCAACCACCAGCAGCAACAGTCCACCAATTGCCATCCCGCCGACGACGCGCCAGCGGCGGCTGAAGAGCAGCCACACGCCCAATAAAACGAGAATCGTGACCAGCGGCGGCTTGAGAATGACTAGAGCCAAGAAAAAACCCGCCCTCAGGTCATGTTTTCTTTCCAGGAAGAACAAGGCCAGGGTCAGGAAAGCCAAGAAGAGTGCGGCCAGTGTGCCGGTCATCAGTCCCAGGTAAATATTTCCATTGAGCGTGGCCGCCACGAGCAGGAACAGGACATACAGGCGGCGGTTCAGGCCCTCCCAGTGGGTCGCCAGCCAGAGCAGGCAGGCCGCAATCAGGGTTTGCGCCAGAAAATCCCACAGGATGTAGGCAGTTGGGATGGGCAGGAGACCCAGCGGAGCGACAATCAGTGCCAGCGGGAGCGGATAGGCAAAGCGCTTTTCGTCCATCCAGGTCGCGCCAAATTGTTTGTGGCCGGCATCCCAATCTTCCAGCGAATAGGGATGTTCGGGCGTCCAGGTCATGTAACCAGCCAGCCAAAACTTGAAGAAGCCGTTGTTGATGTAATCAACGCGCTGTTCGTTAAGAACGGCAATGTTCCAGTAGACCGGCAGCATGACCAGCAAGGCCAGCGCCATCCAGTACCTTTCCAGGAAGTAGGTCAGTTTGGCTTTCATGCTGTGCTTGCGGAAAGTGATTTTGGAGATATTTTGCCCACCACCCCGGCCAGGATTGCCAGCCCAAGCATGAGCAGGTACACGCCCCCATAATTGGCCGGGGTCATGTGGACGATTGCCAGGTAGAACGACTCGGCCAGCAGGAGCAGGGCGGCTTGATGTGGGCTGAGCCTGCCTTTGGCCGTCAGGGCCAGGCATAGACCCAGGGTCGAGATGAACAGGAAACTGAGGTCGTGATAGTGCAGGTGTGGCGAGGCAAACAGGCTGAGGGTGGCGGCCAGGCTGATGTGGTGAAATTCCACCCGTTCTGCGCGCGCCCACTGCCAGCACAAAAGCACCAGAACCAGCGCAAAGACCGCCCATGCTACGCCCGAAGCCTCTGCAATGGTGATTGGCGGGAAGAGCCGTAATAGCAGCCCTTTCAGGTTATACATATCGGCATGATGAATCAGGACGGTCTCATTGCTGGAGGTGAGCGCCAGCAAATGCAGAAAGTCGGTGACTCCTTTCAGGCCAACCATCAGCACGCTGTAAATCACCAGCGCAACAGCAAACCCAACAAACCACCACCAGGTTTTTCGTTGCCGGAACAGAAAGGGGACGGCCAGCGGCAGCGCGAACTGTGGACGCAGGGTCAACACGGCCAATCCCAGCCCCGAAAGTTTCTCCTGGCCTTGCTGCAAGGCGCGCAGCAGAACCGTCAGCCCGATGAGCGCAAAGACCGTATCTTGCCCTTTGTTGATGCTGACGAAAATCGGGTAGAACAGAAAGGACTGAACCGCAAAAAAAGCGGCGGGCAGCCCCGGCCAGCCCGCGCGGCGCGTCAGCTGCCAAACCAGCCAGGCATTCAGGATGCTGATGAGCGCCGAAACGCCCGCCCAAAGCAGGTAGGCGGCCTGGTAATCGGCCAGCGAAACCAGCCCTTGCAGGGGCAACAGCATGGGCGGATGGTTGAAGGGCAACACATCTGCCATCTCCAGCGGCCGGCCGGTCATCTGGCGTTGGGTTGCCAATTGGCGCTCCAAGTCGTAGACTGCGTTCCAGTCCCCTTCACGCGCAATCTGCCCGGCGGTGTAGAGGATGCGGAAATCGGTATCTTTCAGAAAATCCACCGAACCGCCGGTTTGCGCCATCAGCAGGCCATACCAATAGAGTTGCAGGAAGATGCCCAGGAAGAAAATGGTCACGAAAGCCATCGCGCTGCGCTTGGGGGATAATTTCATCGCTTATCCTTTGCGCCAGGTTTGATAGAGTCCCAGCCGCCCGTTTTCGCCGTCAGAAAGGAAGGACTCTTCCACGCTGAATCCTGCCTCAGTGGCTAATTGGGCGAGTTCTTCGGCTGAAAAGTGATGCGCGTAGCGCAGCCCGCGGCCGCCGGCCCGCCAATCGAGCAGGTAGTCTCCCTCGTCCACGTCCGCCACTGAGAGTCCGACCGTTTCCCAGGGCTGGATGCGCCGTTTGAGTTTTTCACTGTGCAAGAATTGCCAGTTTGAGAGAATGAATTGCCCGCCAGGAGATAATAGCCGATGAACCTGCCGCAGCATGTTCAGGCGTAGTTCATGCGAGGGAATATGATGAAGGACGGCAAAGGCAGTAATGAGTGACCAGTTATCAGTCCTCAGTGACCAGTCGGAGGAGGTCAGGTCAACGGCGCGGAAGTGGGCCAGGAAGGCTCCGGGTTGGGACTCTGCGTCTCGAAGCAGGGGCAGGCTGAAATCCAGGCCGAGATATTCGCCGTGGAACCCGCCCCGAGCAAGGGCGCGCGCCAACTCACCGTTGCCACATCCCAAGTCGAGAATCCGCTCGTTTCCTTGCAGTCTCGAAATAATGTTGCGCGCGCCCGGTTGGATGCGCTGGCGCGTGGCTGAGAAATTCTTCCCAAACTCGGCGTAGAAGCGGTGGTTGAGTTCGACCAGGGTGTGAGCAACGGTAGAATTCATCATCAAGTTATTAAAAACGTCCCGAAAGTTCCTTCACTTTCGGGACGTTGATAGGCTACTTGTGATACATGGGTTTGCGCCCGTAAAATCGCCAGGCAAAGATGCCCAGGCCCAAACCGGCCAGCACAAAACCGAGGCCCAAGATGCCGAGCAGGCTGCCGGGGCCGCCTCGGGTTTCGCCGGGGTCAGCGGGCAATTCGGTAATGGCCTGCTGCGCGCCAAAAATGATTTCGACCTGTTCGCCGGCATTGATGGAGAGGGCATAGTTGAGTTGGGTAGTGGGATTGTAATTTTCGGGCGGGGCAATGGAGATGTTGTATGTGCCTTGAGGCACGTTCTCGAAGCACAGCGTGTCTGTGCCACCTGGGGTGGTGGTTGTTTGCGAGAATTGACCCGATGCGCCGCTGATGCTCAACGCGCCGCCGGCCAGCAGGGGTTCAGTATCCTGGCGCAGGGCGTCACCGTTGATGTCGTCATACAGTACCACGCAAACGCGAGCCTGGCCTGGCGGCTGAGTTGCAGTGGGCAAGACCTCAAGCGTTGGGGTTGCCTGCGCTTCGGGGGTTGGCGTAGCGCCAGAGGGCCCGCCAATGCCAAGCAGCAATTCTTGACCTTCGCGCAGGGCGCAGTCTTCGCCAAGTCGGTTGAGGGAACGCAGCTGCTCTATAGGAATACCGCTGAGCGCAGAAATACGAAAACAACTGTCACCAGGTTGGACGATGTAGATAATGCGGCCATCGGGCAGGGGGGTGGGGGTAGAAAATGCGCTTCCCTGGGCGGGCGCGGAGGCCTGCGCAGTGAAGGAATAACTGGCAAGGAACAAAATGGTGAGCAAAAGGGTGGCAAAAACTAGAGGTCGTTTCATAGCAAAAAAATTATATCATGCCCAACCGGCAGGCAAAAAAATGATGTGATGGGAATGAAGGAACGAAGTGCCTGTGTTTTCATCTCTATAGGAGTGGTAAAATCATTGCAACTGGATTGCAATTTTCCGTCCCTGGAGGAATGATGAGCGGAAAAACACCCCCTTTCATTGACGAAGAAGCCGAACGGGTCATTCGTCAGACGCGGCAGAGCATGAGCAGCACCATCGTGATGGCGTTTGGTTGGATGCTGTTGACGGTGGCCCTCATCGGCGGGGCTTACCTGGCCTACCGCTTCCTGACCGACACGGAAAACAACCGCCTTGTCATCGAGGCCCCTCTGCTGATACTAGGGTTTACCTACCTGGCGGGATGGGTGGTTTCGCTCTTCAGCATTCGCGCCTTGTACAACCTGGTGATGCCCACTGTCGTGAAGGTCTATACATTTGGCGTGTTAGGCGGTGTCCTGTTGGTGTATTTCCGGGCGATTTATAAAATTTTCATTTTTCCAGAGAATGGGGAAGAAAGCATGTTGCCTAGAAATACAAATTTTCTGGTTCTATTGGCGGGTTTCCTCTTGCTGGTAACGCTCTCCCTGCTGGTGGAGCAATTTTCCCTGAGGCCACATGCCATCATCTTGCTGATTGCGGTTGGCGCTCACCTGATGATTGCTGTATATCACTATGTTTTCATTGGTATTAATCGGCCTGGTTTGGAGAGTTACGATGTGTATTACCTGCTCGTCATCCTGATGATGGCACTGTTCCTAACGCGCCGGTACAGGGTGCTTCGGCAACTTATCAGACAAGTATTCAGGTCCAAGCCGAAACATCATCTGACCGCCTGAAGTGTTTCAGTTTTCAGCATTAAGAAGCGAAGCGGCCGCTCTGAACTTACCGGCTGCTTCGCTTCTTTTTGCCCCAAATGTGCTGTGCTGGTTGTTTAAGCGCGAATCATCGTCAACAGCATTTTGAAGCGCTGGGTGGCGCGCAGGGCGTGCGGCTCGTTGGCAGGCATGATGATGGCTTCGCCCGCTGAAAGCCAATAAGGCTGCCCAGAAATGCGAATTTCGGCTTGGCCCTCAAGGATATGAACGAGTGCGTCGTAGGGGGCAGTGTGTTCGCTGAGTTCCTGCCCGGCATCGAAGGCAAACAGGGTCACGTTCCCGGCTTGGGCTTTGGTTATCTGGCGGCTGACAACAGAACCTTCCTGGTAAGAAACCAGGTCAAGCACGGATAATTTTTGGGATTTAGGAGCGGTGGACATAGGTTTTTATCCTTTCGGACAAATTTTAGCCCAACGCTGCGGCCTGGTCTGTGACTTTGGACACACTGCGCAAAAGAACACGGCACGCGAGAGTTGTGAGTATAATTAACTCATCTTACCCGGTAGCGCGAGATTCTTGCCCTGAGCCTGTCGAAGGGTATCTTGCCTTTGGCGCTTGTGTCCAACATACGGGGGGCGACATGAACCCCCATTCGGAGACGATGTGTCGCGGCACGGATACCCATATCTAGATTGTCGGAATAATTTAGAACACTGCAAAATGTTGCACTACAAAAAGCCGCGTAGTATCCGTCCTTAATTGCTATGAAAATCCTTGCCCTGGAATACGAATCACCGTCCGCTGACCCAGATTTGATGGAGGCGTATCTATCTGCTGAGGCCCGGCGGATGTTGGAATTGACCCAGACCGGTATCATCCGCGAGATTTACTTTCGCGCCGAAAAACGCGAGGCGGTTCTTATCCTCGAATGCGCCGACGCGCATGAGGCGCGCGATGTCTTGCAAACCTTGCCGCTGGTGCAGGCCGGGCTGATTGCCTTTGAGGTCATTCCGCTCGTGCCATACAACGGGTTTTCCAGATTGATAGAGGAATGAAAAAGACCCCAGTAAAGGGGTCTTTCGTTTGTAACGCAAGATAATATCTTGCGCTACGCTAAAACAATTTCATGACCGCCTGGGCGGCCCAATCGAAGAGCGGGAACGGATACAGGCTGAGGATAACCGTCACAATTGCCGTCAGGCCGATGGCGAATTCCAGCCACCATTCGCGCTCTACCTGTGGCTGACCCTCGCGCATGAACATGTTGACGACAATCCGCAAGTAGTAGAAGGCTGAAATCACCGAGGTCAGCGCGCCGATCACTGCCAGCCAAGCCAACCCGCCCTCGATGACGGCGCGGAACAGGTAGATTTTTCCAACCAACCCCAGGGTGGGGGGCAGGCCAATGAGCGAGAGCATGAAAACGGCCATGGCAGCACCCAACAACGGGTGTTTGCGTCCCAAGCCATTGTAATCAGAAATTTGCAGGCCTTTGTCTTCTGCCCGCTCCAGCGCAATCACCACGCCCCATGAGCCAAAGGAAGCCAGGGTGTAGGCAACGAGGTAGAACAAGCCGCCCGCCAGAGCCATCGTTCGGGCCGATTCATCAACGAAGGGGGCAAAGGCCATCAGGATATACCCGGCCTGGGCAATGCTGGAATAGGCCAGCATCCGCTTAATATCGGTCTGGGCGAGGGCGACGACGTTGCCGAGAATCATGGTCAGCGCGGCGAGAATCGCCATCACCGGGGCCAGGTCTGCCGCGAGCGCCGGAAAAGCCATGCCAAAAATGCGCAGCAGAGCGGCAAACCCGGCGGTTTTAGCGCCCGCCGCCATGAACGCGGTCACCGAAGTGGGCGCGCCCTGATAAACATCGGGAGTCCACATGTGGAAGGGGACGGCGGCAACTTTGAAGGCGAACCCGACCAGGATGAGGCCGGCCCCGGCGGTCAGGAGCGGCAGGCTAGCAGCACCCGTCGAAACGGAAGCCAGGATGTAAGCCAGGTCGGTGGAACCGGTCGCACCAAAGGTCAGGGCAATGCCATAGACTACGAACCCGCTCGAAAACGCGCCGAGTAGAAAGTATTTGAGACCGGCTTCCTCCGATTGGGGCTTTGGATAGGCAAACGCTGCCATGACGTACAGCGGGAAGGAAAGCAGCTCCAGCGCCAGGAAGACCACAATCAAGTCGGTGGCCTGCGCCATCAGCATCATGCCGACCACGCTGAATAACATCAGGGGATAGTATTCGCCACGCTCAATCCCCATGCGGCGGTTATACCCATGCGAAACAGCAATCCCCAGCAGGCCAGTGAGCAAAAAGAGGACGTTTAAGAAAGAGGAAAAGCCATCCCGCACAACCATGCTGCCAAAGCCGGGGGCAAATTCCTGCCCGCTTTGTGCCAGAGTGACGCCCAAAGTCAAGGCCAGGCCCAGGGCGGCCAGCAGGGCTGTCGAACCTTTTCGTTCGCGCGGCAAGAACAAGTCCGCCAGGAGCAACAGGCTGGCCCAGGCCGTCAGGATGGTGACGGGGAGGATGGTGGAGAAGTCGGTTTGGGTCATAAGTTCATGCTTCCCTCCTCTCGATTCGGGAGAGGGCCGGGGTGAGGGAATTTCAATGGGCTGCTATCAGAAGAGTCTGAAACGGCACGAGCAGGTTCTCAATGGCGGGCATCATCAGGTCGAAGAATGGCTTGGGGTAGAGGCCAATCCAAAAAATGAAGACCAAAATCGGCAACAGGGTGAGAATTTCGCGCCAGTTCAAGTCTTTAAGCGCATGATGGCGGGTAATCTCACCGGCCGGGCCGAGGAACATTTTCTGGAACATATAAAGGATGTAAATGGCAGCCAGGATGACGCCGATTGCGGCGAGGCCAGCCAGCCAGAAACCGCCCGCCCCGGCAAACACGCTGCCCGGCATTCCCGCTCCAAACGCGCCGAGTAGGATGGTGAATTCGCCCACAAAGCCGTTCAGACCAGGCAGGCCCATGGACGAGAGCGAGACAATCAGCATGAGTGTGCCGAAAATGGGGGTGATTTTCCACAATCCGCCATACAATTTGATTTCGCGGGTGTGGGTCTGTTCATAAATCATGCCGACCAGCAAGAACAGCGCGCCCGTACTGAGGCCGTGATTAACCATTTGCAAAATGGCGCCGGCCACGCCCTGGGCGTTGAGCGCAAACATGCCGAGCATGACGAAACCGAGATGGCTGACCGAGGAGTAGGCAACCAGTTTTTTGACATCTTTTTGCGCGAAGGAGACCGCCGCGCCGTAGAGAATGCCAATGACTGCCAGCCAGCCAATCACCGGCGCAGCCTGCACGCTGGCTTCGGGGAAGAGCGGCAGGTTGAAGCGTAAGAAGCCGTAGGTGCCCATTTTGAGCAGGACGCCCGCCAGGATGACCGAGCCAGCCGTCGGCGCTTCGACGTGCGCATCGGGCAGCCAGGAGTGCAGCGGCCACATGGGGACTTTGATGGCGAAGGCAGCGGCAAAGGCAATGAAGAGCCACATCTGGACATCCGCCGGAATGTCCCCCTGGGCGACCAAATCAGGCACAGAGAAGGTGCCGCCGTTGATTCCCAGCCACAGGATGGCAAGCAGCATCAAAATCGAACCAGCCATTGTGTAGAGGAAGAACTTGACCGCCGCATAGAGCCGGTTGGGGCCGCCCCACATGCCAATCAGGAAATACATCGGCACGAGGGTAAATTCCCAAAAAATGTAGAACAGGAACAAATCTTGGGCGACGAACACGCCCGTCATGCCGACTTCGAGCAGCAGGAAGAAGAGCATGAAGTCTTTGACGCGATCTTCGACCGCCGTCCAGGTGGAGAGGATGGCAATTGGGGTCAGGAAGGTCGTCAGCAGGATGAGCAGGATGGAAAGGCCATCCGCCGCCAGATAGTAGCGGATGTCCCAGCCGGCGACGTTAATCCAGTCGTATTTGGCAACCAGCTGCAGGCCGCCGCTGGCCGGATTGTACAGGCCGCTGAAGAAGAAAGCCCATAGCGAAATCAGAAACGTCACGAGCGAAGTGACCAGGGCTGTCCAGCGCAGGGCAGCTTTTTGCTCCGATTTGAGAAACAGAAGCGCCAGCACGCCCAACAGCGGGAAGAAAGTCACAATGGAAAGGGGTTCGAGAAGGAAGTTCATGGAAAGATACCTCGGTCGGCGTTCAGTAATCAGTGAACAGTAATCAGTGTTCAGTTATTTCAACAACAAATATCCCAAAATCGCCGCCACACCCAAGACAACCGAAAGCGCATAGGAGCGGACAAAGCCATTTTGCAATTTGCGCAGGCTCTCGGCAGAGGTGCGAATGGCATCGCTCAGCCAGTAAGAAACGCGGTCTATCAGGCCCAAATCCACCGGGTCGGACAGGAAGCGTGCCAGGCCCACAAAGCCCTTGACGAGCATGGAATCATGAAACCACTCGTGCCAGAAGTCCCAGTCCACTTTTTGGGCCAGGAAACCCGCCAGTGCGTGATACGGCTGGACGAACAGGAACTGATAGGCTTCGTCAATAAACCATTTGTTCTCCAGGCCGATGAAGACCGGGCCAAGCGGTTTCGCCAGCGGGTCGGGCTGACCGCCTTCGAGCGGCTTGCGCTGGTAGAGCAACCAGGAGAAGGCAATCGCGCCCAGGGCCAGCACGGTCGAGACGCCTGCCACCCCAAAATCGAGGGGCGGGAACTCTATCGCGCCCAGGGTGTGTTCGAGCCAGTGGCCAAACTGGTGGAAGCCCTTGAAAGGCAGGTTGATCAATCCGCCCAGGGCCGAAAGCACCGCCAGAATGAGCAGCGGAACGGTGATGACGAGCGGCGATTCTTCGGCATGTTCGGCGGCTTCGTGGCGGGCTTTGCCAAAGAACACCATCCAAACCTGACGCCCCATGTAGAAAGCGGTCAGGAAGGCGGCGGCGGTCAAAATCCAGTACACGTGCGGGAAGTGCAGCGAAGCATCGAGCAAAATTTCATCCTTCGACCAGAACCCGGCAAAGGGAAAGATACCCGCCAGGGCCAGCGTGCCAATCATGTAGACCCAAAAGGTGACCGGCATCTGTTTGCGCAGGCCGCCCATGTTGCGCATGTCGCCGGGGTCGAATGTCTCCTCGTGATGGTTCTCAGCGTGTGAGCCGTGTCCATGATGGTGGGCGGCGTGATGGTGGCCGCGCTCCAGCCCCAAAATCACCGAACCGGCTGAGAGGAAGAGCAAAGCCTTAAAGAAGGCATGAGTCACCAGGTGGAACATCCCGGCCACATACGCGCCCATGCCGACCGCCGCCACCATGAAGCCGAGTTGGCTGATGGTGGAGTAGGCCAGCACTTTTTTGATGTCATACTGCCCAACAGCGATGGTGGCGGCGAACAGGGCCGTGACCGCGCCCACCGTGGCGACGATGTATTGCGAGTCATGCAGAAGACTGAAGATGGGTGCCGAGCGGGTGATGAGATAGACGCCCGCCGTGACCATCGTGGCGGCATGGATGAGCGCCGAAACCGGGGTGGGGCCGGCCATGGCATCGGGCAGCCAGACGTAAAGCGGAATTTGCGCCGATTTGCCCGCAACACCGATGAGCATAAAGACGGTCATCAACAGGATGATTTCAGGGTGGAGTTTCGCCAGGCCGGGCGCGCCCGCAAAGACGGCATCAAACTGAAACGAGCCGAGGTACCAGAACATCAGAAAGCCCGCAATCAGGAAGCCAAAATCACCGACGCGGTTGGTGATGAAGGCTTTTTTGGCGGCGTTGGAGTTGGCCCAGGAGGGCCGCCCCAGCGTATCCATATCGTACCAGAAGCCGATGAGCAGGAAGGAGGCCAGGCCGACGCCCTCCCAGCCGACAAAGAGCATCAGGTAATTATCGCCGCTGACCAGAATCATCATGGCGGCAATGAACAGGTTCAGAAACACAAAAAAGCGGGGGAAACGGGCCGGGTCGTTTTTGAAGCGCACGTCTTCGTGCATGTAGCCGATGGCGTAGATGTGAATCAGCGTGCCAACGCCGCTGACGACGAGCATCATCGTGACCGAGAGCGTGTCCACGCGGAAAGCCCAATCCAGAGATAACTGGCCGATGTGAATCCACTCGCCCAATTTGACAATTGCGCCTTCGGGGTGCTGCGCCAGCGAAACGGCTTGCAACACCGAAACAAGAAAGGCTGCCCCCGAAGCCAGGCTGGCAACCAGCCCTACGCCCCGCTCGCCCAGCCGCTTGCCAAAGAAAGCGTTGAGGAGCAGGCCAACAACCGGGGCAAACACAATCCACGGGACGAGGCCAAAAAATCCGATGACAGGATTAACTTCACTCGACAGCATCATAACTCCCGTCCACCAAACACTGATGACTGATGACTGATAACTGAATCTGATGACTGACCACTGCCTACCCCTTCAAACTGTTCATCTGGTCAATATCCACGCTTTGGCGTGAACGATAAATCGCCACCACCAGCGCCAGGCCAACCGCCACTTCAGCGGCGGCAACGGCCATGACGAAAAAGACGAAAATCTGGCCGCTAAAGGTCTCGTGGACGCGGGTGAAGGCCACAAACGCCAGGTTGGCGGCATTCAACATCAACTCGATGGACATAAAAATCACCAGGGCGTTGCGCCGAATCAAGACGCCCAGCGTGCCCAACGAAAACAAAATGGCCGAAAGAACAAGGTAATAACTGACCGGCACCATCGGCTCAGGCCTCCTTGCGCTGCATGGGGGGTTCGCTGGCGGGTTTCTCGCGCTTGCTCATCACAATCGCGCCAATCATGGCAACCAGCAGCAGAACCGCCGTAATCTGAAACGGCAAAACATAATCGGTGAACAGGACTTTTGCCATCAGCGAGGGGTCGGAGAGTTGCGTTCCGGTCTGACCGATGTAGACCTCGCGCCCGACGCGCTGGAGGACCAGGAACACTCCCTCCACCAGCAGGATTGCGCCCATCGCCAGCGGCCAGGCCAGTTGCCGCCAGTTCAACTCTCCGGCCAGGTTTTCCAGCCCAATTAGCATGATGACGAACAGGAACAAGACCATAATCGCGCCGGCATATACCGCCACCTGAGACAAGGCAATGAACGGCGCATCGAGCAGCAGGTAGAAAATTGCCACTGAAACGAAGTTGACCACCAGGTAGAGGGCGGCATAGACCGCACTGCGGCTGAGCAACATGCCCAACGCAGTCGCAATCGCAATCGCCGCCAGGATGAAGAAGAGAATCAGTTCGAGGGACATATTTAATCCACCGGGTCTTTCATCTCCGGCACGGAGCGGGTGTAAACACCGGGCGGCGTGACCTGTGGGGTGGGCTGGCCGCCTTGGGGAACCGGCATAATCAACATCTCTTTGGTGTAAATCGCATCGCGCCGGTCGGTAAACGAGAGTTCGTAATTATCGCCCATCGTAATCGCTTCGGTGGGGCAGGCGTCTTCGCAAAAACCGCAGTAGATACAGCGCAGCATGTTGATTTCGTAGGTGCTGGCATAGCGCTCACCGGGCGAAAAACGCTTCTCGTCGGTGTTTTCCGCCGATTCGACAAAAATCGCATCGGAGGGGCAAGCCGCTGCGCACAGTGAACAGCCGATACACTTCTCCAGGCCGTTTTCGTAGCGATGGAGAACATGCCGTCCGCGAAAACGCTGCTTAACCGGCTTCTTCTCCTCCGGGTATTGCACCGTCACTTTTTTCTCGAAAAACAAGGCGCGAAGGGTAGTCCACATGCCGCGCGCTAACTCCACAATCATCGGTCTACCTCCTGTGCAACTTCTTCATCAGCGAGCGATTGACCAGGAAAACGAATAAAGCCCCAATCGCCAGCGAGAGAATCGGGATTATCCACAACATTTCAGCCAGGATTCCAATCGCCGTCACAAAGACCAGCGCCAGGGCCAGCGGCAGCATCACCTTCCAGCCGAAGGCCATCAGCCGGTCGTAACGCATGCGCGGCAGGGTGGCGCGAATCCAGACCATAAAGAACAAGAGAACCAGCACTTTGGCGAACATATAAATCGGGCCAAGCCACCAGTTCACATCTACGCTCAGCCAGGTGCCAGCCAAAAACCAGGGTTCGCGGTAGCCGCCAAAGAACAGCGTGGCCGCAATGGCCGAAATGGCAATCATCTTGATGTATTCGGCCATGAAAAAGAGCGCGAACTTCATTCCAGCGTATTCTGAGTGATAGCCGGCAGTCAGTTCTTGTTCGGCTTCGGGCATGTCGAAGGGCGCGCGGTTGACTTCGGCCAACGTGGCAATCAGGAAAATAACCCCACCCACCGGCTGCAAGACGATAAACCACAGCCCACGCTGCGCCTCCACAATTTCGCGGGCGTGCATGGTTCCGGCCATCAGCGTCACCAGCACAAAGCACAGCGCCAGGCTCAACTCATACGAAATCACCTGCGCCGAGGAGCGCAATCCGCCCAGCATGGCGTACTTGTTGTTCGAGGACCAGCCCGCCAGCACAATCCCATAGACCGCAATCGAGGCCACCGCCGCAATGTAGAGCGTTCCCAGGTTGATGTCGGCCACGGAGAGTTTAATGATGCGCCCAAACAGTTCCACATCTGGCCCCCACGGCACCACCGCCGCAATCACCACCGCCGGAACGACCGTAATAATCGGCGCCAGCGTAAAAAGCGGCTGAAAGACCTGGCCCGGCGTCAGTTCCTCTTTGAAAATCAACTTCACCGCGTCGGCAATTGGTTGCAAAATGCCCTGCCAGCCCGCCCGGTTTGGCCCAATGCGCACCTGCATAAAGGCCAGCACGCGCCGCTCAAACAGCGTGAGATAAGCGAAGCCAGCCAGCAAAATCAAAACCAGCACCACGCTCTTGATGAGCCATTCCAAAACCAGCCACCCATCCATTTCAGGCCTCCTGCGCTTTCTCCAGGGCCGTTAATTTCACGGCCAGCGGCTCTTTGATTGGGATTCCGAAACTGCGCGGGATGAGGACGACGCCGGTGGAGATGGATTCATCCACAAACACTTTGGCAGCCACCTCAACGCCATTCAGGCTCACCGCCGCCTGCTCGCCGATTAACAAGCCATATTTCTCCGCTGTGGCCGGATTCACGAACACCCCGTTAAAGCGGGCGATGTGCGCTGCCAGCAGTTTGGCCGGGGCAACGGTTGTCCCGTTGTCGTACAGTTTGGTGATGGGGACGGCGAGGAGTTCGTCCTCTTTGGGGCGCAGGCCCTCACCCCTAACCCCTCTCTCACTGGGAGAACGTCTGGGGGGGAGGGAAAGAGTCACGCCCAAGCCCTGCTTATTCTCATAGCCTGTCCCGCCGTAGAACAAATCACTGCGCCCGATGATGGGCCATTGCTCGGTCACTTCGGCCAGACGGGCGTAGGTGATTCCGCTAAAGGCGGGTTCACTGGCCGCCATCTGATTCATGACCAGCAGCGGGGAGCGCCCTTCGAGGTTGATTCCGCACCTTTTGGCGAGTTCTGCAATCAGGGCAAAATCCGCCTTTGTGCCGGGCCGCGCCGGAACCGCCGGGTAATAGCGCTGGACGCGCCGCTCGCCGCTGGTAAACGTCCCTTCGCGCTCGGTGTAGGCCGCGGCGGGGAGAATAACATCGGCCAGCCTGGTTGTTTCGGTTTCGAGAATATCCTGCACAATAACGGTTTTGGCCGTTTTCAGGGCTTCGGCCAGGGCCGGGTCATCTCCGACGGGGTCGGCGGCCAGGATGTAGACGGTTTTGTCTTTGAGTTCGGCAGCCAAATCGGGGCAGGGAGCAAAGCCCAGTTCAAGCGCGCCTTGCTGGTTGGGGGTGGGCCAGACGCCGATAAGACCGGTGTTGGGTTGTCCGGTTATTCGGTTGTTCGGTTGACCGGTTAGCAGCTCCGCGCACGCTTCTGCCAGGGCCGAAGTACCATTCAGGCCGAGGCCATCTGCGCCGTAGAAAATGACCAGGTGGTTGGCGTTTTTAATGGTCTCGCCAATTTTTTCTTTGTTGGGCAGGGCCTTCACCGTCTCGATTTCATCGCCATAGGCGTAGCGAACGACAAAGTTTGCAAATTCATCCAGTTTGGTGGCGCGGGCGTTGGCAACGATGAGGGTTGCGCCGCGTTTGGCGGCGGCCTTCAGGCGCAGGTGCCAAATGGGGGCTTCGTTGTACAGGTCTGAAGCGACCACCAAGACGGTATCGCCTTTGCCCAGGTCGCCCAGGTTCGAGCCGGCCGTCAGGCCGTAGGCGGTGGTGTACTCTCCGCCGCCGTGTTGGGTGTAGAGGTAGGCTTTGGCGCCGAGTTGGGCGGCAAACTGCTTGAGAGTGTAGAAATCCTCGTTGCTGAGGCGTCCGCCAGCCAGGAAAACCGCCTGGGGTGCGGATTCGGCCAGTTTAACGGCGGCCCGGCTGAGTGCCGAGTCGAGTTCGGCGGGGTCAAGTTTCAAGCGCGAATCCGATTCCGTATACTGGTATCCCGCGAAGCGGCCTTTGTCGCACATCCAAATCTCGTTGACCTGTTCGTTTTGGCGCGGCATAGCGCGTTTGATGACGTATCTGCCACCGGCTTTGGCTTCGCGCCGCACGTTGAAGGTGATGTTGCAGCCGACCGGGCACTGCGCGCAGACCGAGGCGGCTTGTTTGAGTTCCCAGGGGCGGGCGCCAAAGCGAAAATCGGCGGTGGTGAGGGCGCCGACGGGGCAAATGTCGGTGGTGTTGCCGCTGAAGATTGAGTCGAAGCCGGGGTCGGAGTAGGTGACGATGTCGGTGTGGCGTCCGCGCTGGTAGAAGCCGAGGACGGGTTCGCCGGCGATGTCATCTTGAAAGCGAATGCAGCGGGCGCATTGGATGCAGCGCTCGCGGTCGAGGAAAATCAGTTCGCCGAGGGGGACGTGTTTTTCGCCGTGGTGTTTCTCGTCAAAAATGAAGCGGCTCTCTTTGGGGCCGAATTTCATCGTCAGGTTTTGGAGGGGGCATTCGCCGCCTTTGTCACAAATCGGGCAGTCGAGCGGGTGCGAGGTGAGCAGGAGTTCGAGGATTTCTTTTTGCCCGGCTTTGGCTTTTTCGCTGTCGGTGATGACGAACATGCCTTCGGAAACGGGGGTGGTGCAGGAGGTTTCGAGTTTGGGGCCAAATTGCAGTTTGGGTTGGCCGTTTTCATCGAGGACAGGCTGGCCAGTGGCGCGGTCAATCACTGGGCGGCCAATTTCGACGAGGCACTGGCGGCACATGCCGACCGGTTCCATTTTGGGGTGGTAGCAAAAGACGGGGATGTCAATTCCGACCGTTTTGGCGGCGTTGACAATCAGCGTGCCTTCGGGGACGCTGACGGGTTTTCCGTTGATTTTCAGGTTGATAAGTTTTGCCATAATGCTCCAGAAAATTAACCGCAAAGAGCGCGAAGTTTCTTGTTCTCCGGTCAGCGACTGCTTTCGTGCGTTTCGATACTTTCCAAATACCAGGCAACCATGCTGGGCTGGCCGCTCATTCACAAGACCGAATTACGACTGAGCCGTTACTTTCTCAAAATCTTCCGGGAAGCGCTCAATCGCTGAGCGCACGGCCATCGTGGAGAAATCGCCCAGGGCGCACAGGCATTTGCCATAGACTTGGGCGGCCACGCTGTCGAGCAGTTTGACATCGGCGGCGCTGGCTTTGCCGCTGTGAATGCGGCTGGTGAGGTGTTTCATCCAGTAGTTGCCATCGCGGCAGGGGGTGCATTTGCCGCACGATTCGTGTTTGAAAAAGTCTATGGTTTTGTTGATGACCCAATCCATGCTGTGGCTGTCGTCAATGATGATGACGGAGGCCGAGCCGAGCAGTGAGCCGACGCCCTGGACGCTTTCGTAGTCCATGGGCGTGTCCATCACCCGGTCAAAACTCTCGTCATCCACGCGGATGATGGCCGAGGATGCCCCAGCGGGCATGATGGCGCGGATTTTGCGTTCGTTGGGGATTCCGCCGCCGTGCGTGAAAATCAACTCGCGGAAGGGGGTGCCGAGCGGCAGTTCGTAGTTGCCGGGTCGCTCGACGTTGCCGGAAAGCGAGAAAATCTTGACGCCAGGGCTTTTTTCGGTGCCAAATTCGCGGAAGGCTGCTGCGCCGCGCTCGACGATGTAGGGCAGGTTGGTGAGCGTTTCGACGTTGTTGATAACGGTCGGTTTGCCATACAAGCCCACCACCGCCGGGAAGGGAGGGCGCAGGCGAGGCTGTCCGCGTTTGCCTTCGAGCGATTCGAGCAGGGCGGTTTCCTCGCCGCAGATGTAAGCGCCCGCGCCGAGATGGGTTTTGAGGCGGATGGAGGTCTCCGTGCCGAACAATTTATCGCCCAGGTAGCCCTGTCGCTCCATTTCGGCAATGCAGGCTTCGATTTGCTTTGCAATCGGGTAGTACTCGCCGCGAATGTAGATGTAGCCTTCGGTTGCGCCAACGGCAAAACAGGCAAGCGCCACTCCCTCGAGAAACTGGTAGGGGTTGCCTTCCATAATTTCGCGGTCTTTGAAGGTGCCGGGTTCGGATTCATCGGCGTTGCAGACGACGTAATGCGGCCAGATGGTATCGGGCAGGAAGGACCATTTAATGCCGGTGGGGAAGCCTGCCCCGCCGCGCCCGCGCAGGCCGGAGGCTTTGACTTCTTCCACCAATTGTTTGGGCTGCATGGTGGTTACGGCTTTTTCGAGCGCGCGAAACCCACCGTTTTGTTTGTAGACTTCGACATTGTTCAGGCCGGGGATGTCCCGGTGACGAAGAAGGATATGGGTCATAAGGTTTCTAATCTGCCAGTGAAATAATCTGCCCTTCGCGGCGGGCGAGTTCGATAATCATATTTGTATGGTCCTCAGCGAATTGTTTTTCGCCGACCGGAATCGGTTCAATGCGGCTGTCTTCAATCAAATTGGCTTTCCAGTCTGCAGCCAGAGCGTCAATATTCAGGCTGCTCATACGAAAACGGTTATCCTTGTGCATTCCTCAACGCTTCCACCAACTCCATCGTCTTATCCACCGTCATATTCTCATGAAAGGCGACTTTATCGCCCTCTTGGATTTGGAACAGCGGAGCGCGGTGGCAGCCGCCCAGGCATTTGACTTCCTCGAGCGTAATCAGGCCATCGGGCGTGGTCTCGCCGACTTTAATGCCCAGGTTTTCGCACAGGCTTTCCATAAATTTGTCCGCGCCGCGCAGGGCGCAGGGCAAGTCGGTGCAGACCTGCATTCTATACTTACCGGCTTTTTCATCGTGATACATGGTGTAAAAACCAACAATGGCCGCCACTTCGGTTACGTCCAGTTCGAGCAGGTCGGCAATTTCCTGCATGGATTCTTTCTGGATGTAGCCAGCCTCGCGCTGGGCGAGATATAACAGCGGCATGACTGCCGAGCGTTTGACGGGATATTTGGCAAAAATGGCCTGAATTTCACTTGGATATTTCTCTGCCAGCATGGATTCTCCGGTGTTACGTTGGTCGCGTAGGCGGCGCTGTTCCGCCGTATCGAAACCCACGTTTCAAAAAATAATTGCGCATGTGGTCTCGATACGTCCCGCGAAAACCGGGCGGGACTACTCGACCTCCGACTGAAAACTGGTTACTGGTTACTGTTCACTGATTACTTCAAATCACCGGTCAATATCGCCCAGCACAATATCAATCGAGCCGATAATCGCAATCAGGTCAGCCACAAAGTGGCCTTTTGCCAGTTTGGGCAAGACTTGTAAGTTATCGAACGAGGGGGCGCGGAAGTGAACGCGGTAAGGCTTGGGTCCGCCGTCGCCTTCGAGGAAACAGCCCAACTCGCCGCGCGGCGATTCGGTGGCGGCATAGACCGAGGCTTTTGGCGCGTTGAAGCCTTCTGTCCACAATTTGAAGTGGTGAATCAGGGCCTCCATACTCGTGCCAATTTCAGAGCGTGGTGGCGGGACAAATTTGTAGTTGTTCGAGCGCACCGGGCCGAGCGGCATTTTGTCCAACGCCTGCTGGATAATGCGGATGGACTGGCGCATTTCTTCGATGTGCAGAATGTAGCGGGCATAAACATCGCCCTCGGTGCGGGTCGGCACATCGAAATCGTACTGCTCATAGCCGGAATAGGGCGCAAACTTGCGTACATCGTAATCGGGGCCAGAGGCGCGCAGGGTGGCGCCGGTGAGACCCCAGTTGATGGCTTCCTCGGCGGAGATTTTGCCAATTCCCAGCGTGCGGTCGAGGAAAAGCGGGTTTTTGCTCAATAGCGATTCGTATTCATCAATTCGTTTGGGGATAATTTTCAGAAAGTCGCGCACCGCCGTCTCGAACTCCACCGGCACATCGCGCCAAACCCCACCGGGGCGGATGTAGGTGGTCATCATGCGCTGGCCAGAGACCAGTTCCATAATGTCGAGAATCTGTTCGCGCTCACGGAAGCAGTACAGGAAGACCGACATGGCCGCCACGTCCAGAGCCGCTGTCCCCAGCCAAACCAAGTGCGACTGGATGCGGGTCAGCTCGGCCAGGATGACGCGAATCGCCTGGGCGCGAGGCGGCACATCCAACCCAACCAGTTTTTCAATTGCCAGGCAGTAGGTGAAGTTGTTGCCGACCGTGTTCATGTAATCCATGCGGTCGGTCATCACTTCGGCTTTCTGGTAGGTCTTGGCTTCCATGTTTTTCTCGATGCCGGTGTGCAGGAAGCCGATATCGGGAATGCAATTGACAATCGTTTCGCCATCCAGTTCCAGCAGCAGGCGCAAAACGCCATGCGTAGAGGGATGCTGCGGCCCCATGTTGAGGAGCATGGTTTCACCCGCCAGGGCGCGGTCCGAAACCAGGTGGCGGATTTCGTCGAGAGTGACTTCTTGAATCTGGGTCATGGCCTATTCTTTGGGGGCAGGCTTGCGCGCCTTGATTTCGTCAAAGTTGAAAGAATACTGTGGTTCTTCGTAGCCGAGCGGGTAGTCTTTGCGCTGCGGGTGTCCGACCCAATCGGCAGGCATGAGAATGCGGCGCAGGTCGGGGTGGCCCTCGAAGCGGATGCCGAACATGTCGTAGACTTCGCGCTCTTGCCAGTTGGCGTTTTTGTAGACCGATTCGATGCTCGGCAAAGACGGCTCGATGCCCGGCAGCGGAGCGCGCAGAGAAAGAGTCAGTTTTTGTGACAGCGAGCGAAAGCCATAAGCGACGTGAAAGCGCGGGGTTTCCTCCGGCCAGTAGTCAACGGCGGTGACGTAGACCAGGTAATCGAAGCCGAATTCATCGTGAATCATCCTGGCCGCCTCGAGGATTTTTTCGGCGGGCAGAATCACCGTGACATCTCCCGCGTGTTCTGTCGTTGAACCGCCGAAGGCCTCCAGCAAGCGTTGGTGGTAAGTGTGCAAAAGGTCGCTCATGCTGTTTTTGCCCAATCTGTAAATTTTTCGCCGCGCACTTTCTCGTGCAGGGTCAAGACGCCGTGAATCAGCGCTTCGGGGCGAGGCGGGCAGCCTGCCACATAGACATCCACCGGAACGACTTCATCCACGCCCTGCACCACCGCATAATTGTTGAACACACCGCCGCACGAGGCACAATCACCCATAGCAATCACCCACTTGGGGTCGGGCATTTGGTCGTATAGGCGGCGCACAACCGGGGCCATCTTGCGCGTCACGCGCCCGGCCACAATCATCAGGTCGCTCTGGCGCGGGCTGGCGCGCATGAGTTCCATGCCAAAACGGCTCATATCATAATGAGATGCCTGAGCCGACATCATCTCAATCGCGCAGCAGGCCAAGCCAAACAACATCGGCCACATTGCATTGGCGCGGCTCCAGTTAACCAATTCTTCTAACTTAAGGGTGACGACACCCATGTTACCCAGTTTTTGTTCTACTCCCATTCCAGGCCTCCTTTTTTCCACTCATAAATAAAACCGATAAGAATAGGGATATTGAAAACAACCATTGCCCAAAAACCGTACCAGCCCAGGTCGCGGAAGGCAATCGCCCAGGGCAGGAAAAAGACAACTTCAATATCGAACAAGATAAAGAGAACAGCAATCAGGTAAAAGCGCACCGGGATACGGCGCGTGCCGGGCCCAATGGGGGTCATGCCCGATTCGTAGGGCATGAGTTTTTTGGCGGTCGGGCGCTTGGGGCCAAACAGCCCGCCCAAAACAATCGCAATCACTGCCACCAGGGCAGTGACCAGAATCATCGTGGCTATCGCGGCATATTCAAGTAACATGAGCGGCTCCGAGTTCGTGACTAAACGAACAAAGTATAACATAGGGCGCATGACGTTTGTAGGGAGAAAGTATGACAAATATCACTATAAAAGTGTCATTTTTCACTGTGAGGCGATTGCGCGAAAGAATAGAATACGGAGAGATTATAACCATCGCAAATAAGAAAAATATCAGAACCACCTTTGGGTGGTAGACGGAGGAAACCCCCGTGTTCCATGCACTTGTCAGCATTAAGCAAGTCCCTGATACGACCAATATTCGTATTGACCCGGAAACCAACAACCTGATTCGACAGGGTGTGCCGACAATCCTGAACCCGTATGACGCCCACGCGGTTGCCGCGGCGGTTGAGTGGAAACGCAAATTGGGAGGCAAAGTCACCATCATCACGATGGGACCCGCTTCGGCGGTCACTTCTCTGCGTGAATGTATCGAGATGGGCGCCGACCGCGCCATCCTGATTTCAGACCGCAAATTCGCCGGGGCCGATACCTGGGCCACCTCGTATGTGCTAACCGAGGTCATCAAAGCCGTGCACGCCGAAGACCCAATTGACCTGGTTTTCTTTGGCAAACAAGCCATTGATGGCGATACCGCTCAGGTAGGGCCTGGTGTGGCCGTACGGCTCAATCTGCCGGTCATCAGTTACGCGGTCAAAATTCATGAAGTAGACCTCGAACATCGCAAGGTGTTGGTCGAACGCAAGACCGAAAGCCGCAACGAAATCATCAAGGCTTCGCTGCCCGCCGCGCTGACCTGCGAAAAAGAGATTGCCGAAATCCCTTACGCCTCCCTGCCCGACCTGGTTTACGCCCTGCGCTATGAACCCGAACTGTGGACAACCGAAGGGCCCATCACCTTCGACCCGGCCCAACTCGGCCTGAAAGGCTCGCCGACAACCGTCTTCAAGACCGGCACGCCGGAAAAGCACAAAGCCGGCGAGGTTCTCAAATCGTCCGAACTGGGCGTGGATGGCGCTGTAAAAGCCGCGCTGGATAAAATCCTGGCCGCCGAAGGCATGGCCTCGCTTTTAGGAGTATCGAAATGACAAGGCGTTTTTGGGTTTACATCGAACAAGAAGAAGGCAAGCCCCACCAGGTTTCATGGGAATTGCTGGGCGTCGCCCGCCGCCTGGCGGAGGAAGTCAAAGACGAACTGAAAAAATCTGGCGATACCGCGCTGGTCGAGGGCGTGCTGGTCGGGCATAACGTGGAACACATCGCCCGCGAAGCCCTGCACTACGGCGCCGATACCGTGTACTATGTGGATGACCCGGCGGTCAAACACTACCTGAACAAGCCCTATACCAGCGTGTTGACCACGCTGGTCAAAAAATACGGGCCGGAAGTGATGCTGGTCGGCGCCACCACCCTGGGACGCGACCTGGCCGGGGCAGTGGCAACCAGCGTCGGTACCGGTCTGACCGCCGATACCACCCATCTGGCAATGGGTTCTCCCAAAGAGGGCGAGAAAAAACTGCTCATGGCAACCCGCCCGGCCTTTGGCGGCAACGTCATCGCCACCATCCTGTGCCGCAACCACCGCCCACAAATGGCAACCGTCCGCCCGCGCGTGTTCTCCATGCCGGAGCGGATTGCCGAGCCAACCGGGCAGGTCGTCCGCGAGGACATCGCCATCACCCCTGAGATGATTAACGCCGAAATCGTCGAATTTCTGACCGACAAGGCCTCTACCATCAACATCGAATACGCCGATATCATCGTTTCTGGCGGGCGCGGGTTGGGCAGCCCGAAAGGCTTCGAACTCATTAAAGAACTGGCCGATGAACTGGGCGGCGTGGTCGGCGCAAGCCGCGCCTGCGTGGACGCGCATTGGATTGGCTACGAACACCAGGTGGGGCAAACCGGAAAGACCGTGCGCCCCAAACTGTACATCGCCGCCGGAATTTCCGGCGCCATCCAACACAAAGTCGGGATGCAGGAATCGGATTTCATCCTGGCAATCAACCGCGACCCCAATGCCCCTATTTTTGAAGTTGCCACAATGGGCATTGTCGGCGATTTGTACGAAGTTATCCCCGCGCTGATTAAAGAAATCCGGGCGCGCAAAGAGGCAGCAGCATGACGAACAGAGAAAAACTCAGTTTTGATGTAATTGTCGTTGGGGCCGGGTTGGCTGGTTCGACGGCGGCGGTCATGGCCGCACGTGGCGGCTTGAACGTAGTTATGGTCGAGCGCGGCGTGACCCCCGGCAGCAAAAACTACTTCGGCGGTGCGCTCTACACCCACTCGCTGGTTGATATTTACCCCGATTTCTTCAACCGCAAGCCGCCGTTGGAGCGCCCTGTCACCGAGACCGGTTTCTGGTTCCTCTCTAAAGATGGCATGGTGCGCGCCACCGTGCAGGGCGGCAAAGTCAATAACAATCCGATTGATGCCTATGTGGCCCAGCGCGCCAAGTTCGACGCCTGGTGGGCCGAACAGGCCAAAAAAGAGGGCGTCTTCCTGATTCCCAAAACCGTTGTGGTAGATTTCATCCGCGAGAACGGCAAGGTAGTCGGGGTCATGACCGACCGGCCCGATGGGGCCATCTACGCCCCGGTGGTCATCGTCTGCGAAGGCGTCAATAACCTGCTCACCCAAAAACTTGGCCTGATTAAGCACGACTTCAAAGGCAACGCCACCGCCCTGGCCGTCAAACAATTGATTTCTCTGCCCGCCGAAACCATCAACACCCGCCTGGGGTTGACCGGTTTTGACAAAGGCCTGGCAATTTCGGTGGTCGGCGACGTTTCGATGGGGCTGCCCGGCCTGGGCTTCCTCTACACCGGCAACGACTCGCTCTCCCTCGGCGTGGGCGTGACCCTCGATGCGCTTTCTGCCGCCCAAATCAAACCCTACGAACTGCTGCAGCGCTACCTGAACCATCCCATGATTGCCCCGCTGATTGCGGGCGGGCAACTCATGGAATACGGCGCACACCTCATCCCCGAAGGCGGCTGGAGCACCATGCCGCAACTCTACACCGACGGCGTGATGGTGGCCGGAGACGCCGCCTCGATGGTCAATGCCATGCACTGGGAAGGCACCAACATGGCAATCACCGCTGGTAAGGCCGCCGGGGAAACCGCCGTAGAAGCGCACAAGAAAGGCGATTTCTCGGCCAGCACGCTTTCGGCCTACCGCACACGGCTCGAAAACACCTTTGTTCTCAAGGACCTGCACCAATACCGCAACATGTCGCGCTTCTTGCACAACCACCCCGAATTTATGGACGTGTACCCCAACTTCTTAAATGACGCGCTTGGCATGTTCTTCACCGGCTTTGGCAAGCCCAAGAAACAACTTTACAGCGATATTCTGAAATCCCTCACCAGCCGCCGCCCCCTGCTGAAAGCGGTTGGCGATATGGTTGCCTTCGGCAGGACTGTTATGGGTATTTAGAGAAAAGGAAACGACCATGACCACCCAAACGATTGACCGCAGCGATTTGCCCGAAGTTTACATTGACGACATCCTGATGTCGCTCAAATACTTCGCAGATGAACATGAAGCCCACTTGAAAATTATTGACCCGCAGGTCTGTATCGCCTGCAAAGATAAGCCCTGTCTCAACTTTTGCCCGGTGGGGGCCTACCGCACCCAAGATGGCGGCACGGTTCAAATTGCCTTCCAGGCCTGTATCGAATGCGGCACCTGCCGGGTGATGTGTCCGCCCAAAAACGTCTCATGGAAGTTGCCGCGCGGCGGGTATGGTGTGGCTTATAAATTCGGTTGAAGTTACTTGAACAGGATAGACAAGATAACCAGGATGTTTGCACCTTGCTTTGCACGCAGCTCATCCTGAACATCCTGCCCATCCTGTTTTTATTTTAAACACGTAATCAGACTTTGAGAAAGCCATGCGTAACCCACAACTCTGCAACGCGAATCTACAGCACTTATGGTATCATGTGCCGTGTTTACAGGAAAAAGACGCTATGGATGACCGAATCACTATCATTGAAGGCCCCATGCCGCTGCTCGAACCCGTGCAGGATGGCTGGGCGCTCGGGCTGAACGAAAGCCGCCACTTTTCTCAAACCGCCCTCACCCGCCTGCGCACCTTCAACGGCCCGGCGCTGGTGGAACGCTGCTACCGCCGCTGGCGCGAAAATGAACCCATCCACCTGCACTACCGCGATGAACTCGGCCTCGAAGCAACTGCGCCCATTTTGGCCGCCCGCTCGGTGGAGACCGATGAAGGCCAGGTGTTGCTACTCTGGCTGCACATTGACCGCAGCGACATGGAACTCGAAATCGACTCACACGATGACGACTCGACGGATGATGATTTAGACGTGCTTGAGTGATGAGAAAACGACAAGTCTTAATGCGTAATCCGCAGTCAACGGATTACGCATTTTTTGTAACGTAACGCAGAACAAATTCGGCGCGAGGCAATCATGACCTTCTTGAAAACCGACCTGCAAAACGACATCCTGACGCTAACCATTGACCGTCCCCCGGCGAACGCCTTCAACCTCGCGCTGATTGGCGAACTGCAATCCGCCTTTCGGCAGGCCGCCCGCGACGCCCAGACGCGCGTCATTGTGCTGACTGGGGCCGGAAGAGTCTTCGGCGCGGGACAGGACATTGCGGAAATGAAAACGGGCGGCGAGAGCATTTCCTACCGCCAGCACCTGCTCGAAACCTACAACCCGCTGATTTTACAAATTCGGCGCATCGAAAAGCCGGTCATTGGCGCCATCAACGGCCCGTGCGCCGGGGCATCGCTCGGAATCGCCCTGGCCTGCGACCTGCGCCTGACAGCGGATTCGGCCCGCTTCGTGGTCGGGTTTACCGGTATCGGCCTGGCGCCCGATTCGGGCGTCTCGCTGCTGCTGCCAGCGCTCATTGGCCTGGGGCGCGCCGCCGAGTTCACCTTCAGCAACCAGCCCATCCCCGCTGAACAAGCGCTCGAATGGGGCCTGGTCAACCGGGTAGTTTCGTTTGAGAATTTAATCCCTGAGACCCTGCAATTCGCCGCGCAACTGGCCGCCGGGCCGGTTGGCGCGTTTGGGCTGTCGAAACGCCTATTCAACCGCGCCGTGCTGCCCAACCTGGAGGAGTTGCTCGATTACGAAGCCCACATTCAGGAAATTGCCTCCAAAGGCGCGGAACACCGAGAAGGCGTGGCGGCGTTTCTCGAAAAGAGAATGCCGAATTTTTAGTTCTCCAGTTCTCCATCTATCCGGTTTTTCAATCGCCCAATCACAAAATCACCCAATCAGACAATGACCTACGAACCCGTCATCGGCCTGGAAGTCCACATCGAGCTGCAGACGCAATCCAAAATGTTTTGCGCCTGCCCGGTGGTCGATTCCGTTTCAGCAGAACCGAATACCGCCGTCTGCCCCATCTGCGCCGGACACCCCGGCACGCTGCCGGTCGTCAACCAGCAGGCGGTCGAATACGCCTTGCGCGTGGCCATGGCGCTGGAATGCGTTATCAACCCCATCAGCATTTTTGCGCGCAAGAATTATTTTTACCCCGATATTCCCAAAGGCTACCAGATTTCGCAATACGAACAGCCGCTGGCCGTCAACGGCAAAATCACCGTCCAAACGGCCCAGGGCGAGAAGGTGATACGCATTCGGCGCGTCCACCTGGAAGAAGATACGGGCAAGTTGACTCATGTGGGAGCGAATGCGAGCGCAGATGAACCTGAACAAGGCTACAGTTTGGTAGATTTGAACCGGGCGGGTGTTCCACTGCTCGAAATTGTCACCGAACCCGATTTTCGCTCTGCCGAAGAAGTACGCTCGTATGCCGAGCGGCTGCGGGCGCTGGTGCGCTACCTCGGCGTGAACAGCGGCGACCTGGAGAAAGGCGTGATGCGCATTGAGCCAAATATCTCGGTGCGCAAAGCAGGCCAGGCCGAACTGGGAACGAAGGTCGAAATCAAGAATCTGAACAGTTTCCGCGCCCTGGAGCGGGGCGTTGCCTACGAAATCAAACGCCACATCGCCATTCTTGAAGCCGGTGGAAAGGTGGCCCAGGAAACCGTCGGCTGGGACGAGACCAAACAAGCCACCTTCAGCCAGCGCAGCAAAGAAGACGCCCACGATTATCGCTACTTCCCAGAGCCAGACCTGCCGCCGCTGGTAGTCAGCAAGGCCTGGATGGACGCGGTGCGCGACGAGCTGCCAGAATTGCCGTGGCAAGTCTACCGGCGTTTCGTGGATGACTATGGCCTGAATCCGGCTGAGGCCTGGGGGCTGGCAGCGGAAAAAGCCTCGGCGGGGTATTTCGAATCGGCGCTCAAGGCCGGTTCCAGTGGAGTCCGCACCGTGTACGCCTGGGTCACGGGGGAACTCCTGTCGCTTCTCAACAGCGCAGGAAAAGGGTTCGAGTCATCCTCCGTTTCCCCCAAAGAACTGGCGGCCCTGCTCGGCCTGATGGCGGAGGGCAAAATCAACCAGCAGACCGGCAAGGCGGTGTTGGCCGAAATGTTCGAGAGCGGCAAAGCGGCGGCAGCGATTGTGGCCGAAAAGGGCCTGACTCAGGTTTCAGATGCCGATTTGCTCTCAAAACTGGTGGCAGAAACCTTGAGTGAACATCCCAACGAGGTGGCAAGCTACCGCGCCGGGAAGGTGACGGTGGCAAACTGGCTGTTCGGCCAGGTGATGCGCAAGGCGGGCGGACGAGCCAACCCGCAGGTGGTGCGGGCGGAGTTGGAACGGCAGTTGGGCTGATTAGCCCGGCCACAGCCCAAAAAACTTGAGGGCCGCCAACACGCCAAAAATTGCCAGCACCAGAGCCAGGGCCGTGTAAGATGCGCCTGCCCCGCGCTCATCTTCAAGGTAAAACTGGGGATACAGACCTTCCACTTTCAGCAGAGGCCCGCCAAACCAGGTAAAGAGCAGCCCACCCAGCAGCCCGCCCAAATGTCCCCAATTGTCAATGCCGGGCGAAAGTCCAATCAAAAAGTTGATACCTGCAACCTGAGCAATATTCACCAGCGCAGCGCGCGCCTGACGGCCAAAAAGGTCACGATGGCGATACAAAAAAACTGCCTCGGCGCCCAGCAGACCAAAAATGGCCGTGGATGCGCCCAGGGAGGGATTGTCGGTCAACAGGAATGAAAAGACATTGCCCGCAAAGGCCCCCGAAAGGTACAAAAGCAGGAAACGAACATGCCCAAATCGTCTCTCCAGCGGCAGACCAATGATCACCAGCGCGTACATGTTGAAGCCGATGTGCAAAATTGAGCCATGCAAAAACATGGGTGTAACAAATCGCCACAACTGCCCGGCCAAGATGTATTCGTTAATTTTCATCCCCAGGATGGCGGGTAGGTCGTAGCCCAGCAAGAATTGGGAACCCATTTGCAAGACGTAAATGACAACCGTCGCCGCCAGGGTGATATATCCGACCACCGGCGTAACGAGTTGTTGGTTAACCGCTATCGGTTGAACGGGCGGCGGCGAGGAGGGGTAATCGTTAAATTGTTCGAATTGATTCATAACTTCACCGCCTTTTGATGCACGCGCGAATGTTCGGCGGTGATGATGGCCTGAATGGTATCCACCGCCCGGTCAAGATGGTCATCAGCATTGACCACAACATAATCGAACGCCTCAACGCGTTGCAACTCTTTGCGGGCAGTGGCAATCCGCAAGGCCAGTTCCTCGGCGTTTTCGGTCTTGCGTTCGCGCAGGCGGCGCTCCAATTCCTGCTCATTATCAACCGTCATAAAAATTAAGACGGCATTGGGGGCCAGTTTACGCACCGTTTCGGCGCCCTGCACGTCAATGCGCATGACCACATCCTGGCCGCTGGCCAGCGCCTCGCGCACCTGCTGTTTGGGAATGCCCTTGTAATCTCCATAGACGATGGCGTACTCAATCAATTCATCCTCGTCAATCATGCGCGCGAACTCTTCTTTGCTGACGAAGAAATAGTCGCGACCATGCACTTCGCTCTCGCGGCGCGGGCGGGTGGTGGCCGTCACCACAAAGTGGAAGGGCATGCCGCGCTCTTTCATGCGCTGCATAATGGTATCTTTGCCCGCACCCGAAGGCCCAGAGATGACAATCAACAACGGTTGGGGTTCGATTACTTTGAAATTGGTTTCAGTCATAACCCTATTTTACTTCACGAAAGTTCGTTAAAATTGATTGTGTGGGGTAAGATAGTATCTTGCCCTACACCAGAACCGCTTCACGGAAATTGACCATGCCCACTTATGATTACCTCTGCCTCGATTGCCGCAAACGTTTTGATATTTTTTTGACCTACCAGGAATACGGAGTCAAGCCAGTCAACTGCCCTCACTGCGAAAGCAACAACGTCACCCGCCGCGTTCCCCGCGTGCGTGTTCTGAAAGGAGACGAGGCCCGTCTGGCTGCTTTCTCTGACCCCTCGCAACTTGCCGGGCTAGAAGACGACCCGCGCGCGATGGGCAAGATGTTCCGCCAAATGGGCAGCGCACTCGGCGAGGAGATGCCGCCACAATTCGACGAAATCGTAGACCGGCTGGAAGCGGGTCAGAGTCCCGACGAAATCGAAAAAAACATGCCCGATTGGGGCGAGAGCATGGGGACCCAGGAATTTAGCAGCCACGAACACAGCCACGACGATTAACCCCGCTACCCAGCCCAAGTGGCAGCATGAAAAACAGGATGAATATCACTTTTTCCTGGTGCGGGGTGTTATATACTGTAACTATCCCAGTTCCAGGAGCGCAATCATGCTGACCATTGAGCAGGTGGATTTATCCAACAAAAAGCAAATCAAACGTTTCGTCCAATTCCCACACCGGCTTTATAAAGACTGCCCGCAATGGGTGCCTCCCCTCAACATTGACGTTTACGCCCAACTCAACCCCAAGAAACATCCCTTCTACGAACATTCGGATGTCGAATTTTTCCTGGCGGCGCGCGATGGGCGCGACGTGGGACGCATCGCTGCCATCGAAAACAAGCCCTTCAACCAGTATCACGGCGTAAGAGAAGCCGATTTCTACTTTTTCGACTGCGAAAACGACCCAGAAGCCGCCGCTGCTCTGTTCGAGACCGTTTTTGCGTGGGCCCGCAAGCGCGGCCTGAACCGCGTCATCGGGCCGAAGGGCATGGGACCTCTCGACGGTTACGGCCTGCTCACCTTCGGCTTCGAGCATCGCCAGACCATGACCATGCTGACCTACAACTATCCCTACTATATAGATTTGGTCGAAGGTCTGGGGTTCCAAAAAGAAGTGGACTTCGCCTCCTGCTACGTTCCCGCCGATGGATTCAAAATCCCAGAGCGCGTCGAGCGCATCGCCCAGCGCGTCATGGAGCGCAATCACCTGAAAGTCAGGCGCTTTGCCAACAAACGCGAGTTGGTCTCATGGGCTGACCGCATCGGCGAGGCATACAACAAATCTTTTGTGCAAAACTGGGAATACTACCCCCTCACCTCGCGCGAAATCAAATTTGTTGTGGATAACATCATCACCGTTGCCGACCATCGCCTGATTAAAATCATCACGCATGGCGAAGAAGTGGTCGGCTTTCTGTTTGCCTTCCCCGATGTCTCGGCGGCCTTACAGCGCGCCCGGGGCAACCTCAACCCGCTCTCGTTGGTTGATTTGTTGCTCACCATGCGCCGCACCAACTCTGTCTCGGTCAACGGCATGGGCATTCTGCCTGAATTTCAAGGTCACGGCGGCAATGCATTGCTCTATTACGAAATGGGAAAGACCTTGCTGGAGTTTGGGCAATTCGTCCACGTCGAAATGACCCAGGTGGCCGAAACCACCCGCCAGATGCGTGCCGACTTGAAAAACCTGAACGGGGTTGAGTATAAAAACAACCGGGTTTATTTTAAGGATTTGGAATGAGCCTTCGCCACCCGCTGCATTTCGTGCCATTGAACCTGCGCAAACCCCTCTTTTGGTTCTCGCTCAGACTCACCGCAGCGTGTTTTGCCGTTTTTCAAATTTTTCTCGACCCTCCGATCAAAACCCCCCTCGCTGATGGAATCGTTTCTTACGAGTTTGCCCGCACCCCGCAAGCCGCTACAGCAATGGTCGAAAGTTGGGACTCTCGCAGCCGCCTCTTTGCCGCCTTTAGCCTGGGCTTCGACTTCCTGTTCATGCCGCTCTACGCCACTGCCCTCAGCCTCGGACTTCTACTTGCGGCTGAACGCCATCAAGGAACCTGGCTCACCCTGTCGAACCTGCTCGGCTGGGGCGCTTATCTTGCCATCGTCTTCGACGCCATAGAAAACATCGCCCTGTTCTCCATCCTGGCCGGCAATCTTGGGGCAAATCCACCCCTTGCCTTCTGGTGCGCAACGATTAAATTTGGGCTTATTGCGTTGGGTTTGGGATATGCCCTGGCGGGCAGGCTGGTCAGGGCCTGGCGAGGGTAAATCTATTTGCACTGCCCTACATCCAACAACACCCGCTGCGCGATGAGACGACCATCAGAAGCGGTCTCTTGCAGGTCATCCAGTAAAAGGACACAGGCATCCTCGAAATGGTCGGCAAACTTGCGCCAGTACGAGAGTTCCAGGTACAAGTAGCGGAATCCGGCCCGGTTCATGTCGAATGGGTCGGGGTTGTCGGCCAGTGCATACCATTCAGGGTAGGTCGGCGGGCCGTAGTGAATGCCGGATAAAGTGTGCAAACCGAGAACGGTCGGCCCGCGTTGGGGGGAGGTGTCGAAGACGAGCGCGCCGGGCTGAAGCCTGCCCCAGTGTTTCTGATACATTTTCGCGTCAATTGGCTCTAAAAATTCGGCGTAAATGGGGTTGGGCATAGCCGGAATTTGTAAACTGAAAAGGCCGATGCCACTCAAAGCGGCGGTCAGACCCCAGCCGAGTAGCACGGTTTGAATGGTTTGCGACTTTTCGCGCGCCCACAGCCACAAGAGCGGCACGGCGTAGAACTTCAGCACCATCAGGAAGTGCGCGGTCATGCGCGAGAGCGCGGTTGGCCCGGCGTTGCCGGTATATTCGAGGAAAACCGTCAGCAGGCTGGGAATCATCGAGAAGAGCCAGGCCGCTTCGAGCCATCTTGCCTCACGGATGAGTTTCCAGCCATGCCGGAAAGCCCAGGGCAGGACGAAGACCACCAGCCCGGTTTCAGCCAAGATGACAAACCAGTGCAACGGATTGAGCAACGAGAGCGTCCCCACGTGCGCCGATAACACGGTCGGCAGCCTCAGGGCAAACGAGACCTTGTAAAGCGCATCACCCGCTTCGGTTCCGCCAACTCGCCCAAACAGGCCAGACAACAGCCCCGTAAACACTCCACCCTGAAGCAAGGCGATTAGCCCGCCGCCCATGACCGCCGGGGCAAAGGCCCATAGCGAGGGGGGGAGTTTCAACGTCCGGTTGCGGATGACCCAGAGCAAGACGGCGAACATCAGACCGGCGTAGAGGAAGGCAAAAGTCACTTCGTTGGCAAGCGCCAGGGCAGCCAGTAAGAGGGCGAGAATAATTTGTTGCACCAAATAGCCCTCACCCCTCACCCCCCTCCCAAAAGGGGAGGGGGATTCCTCGCTACTCACCCCTTTCTCAAAGAGAGAGGAGGACAACAGAATGACCAGCAAGACCAGCATGAACATGCTCGCGCCGTAACCGGCGTGTGCCATCGTGAGCGAGGAGTCGAGGCCAGAGCCGTAGAGAAAAGGAAACGGGAAGGGCCCCAGCCCCTGAATTTTCCAATCGTTATAAAGAACGGCTTGCAGGCTAGAGCCAGAATCGGCCCCGGAGCCAATCAGCGTGACTGTGTTGGAGATGCGGGTAAGCAAACTGGCCGGGAGCAGGAGCAAAATCCAGCGCGCACCGCCCACGAAAAACAGGAATCCCGCCGAAAGCGCGGCAGCCAGCCGGCTGCCGGTCAATCTCTGCGCCGAAAACGTGCTGTAAAACAGGGTGAGGGCCAGGGTCAGGCCGCGCGCCACATCCATTGCCACCCAGGGCGGGGCCCCGGCCAGGCGCGTGAACTGCGCGGCCACCAGCAACAGGAAGTAGTGATAACTCCACAGAATGCGCGGGTCATAGACGAAATGCGGCGGGATGTCGCCCAGGGCCATGCTGGAGAGTTGAGTCAGGTTCTGGTAGTCGTCGAAGATGCCCAAACCGCGCCCAATGAGGGTGAGGAAGAAAGCGAGCAGGGCAAAGGAGAGCCATTGCCCCCCATTGTGCGCTGAACTTCGCAGAAAATGGGGAAAGGACAGGGGGGGGAGCGGCCAGGCAAGGGAGAAACCAATCGCAAGCGTCAAGAGTGCAGCCAGCCAAAAAGCGGGCGCGCTGGGCAGAAAGCGAGCGGTGAGGTTGGCGAACAGGGCCGAGAGGGTCAGGCCAAGTCCCAGACCAAGCAAGCCACGCTCGTGGGCGGGGAGATTGAAGCGGGCGAGAATCAGCCAGCCGCCGAATGCCCACAGGGCGAGAAGAAGGAGCAGGGGCAGGGGGGAGAGTTCGGAGAAAATGTACATGGGAAATGATGAATGCGGAATGATGAATGATGAATTAGGAATTAGGGATTGCGAATTAATTCCTGAAAAATGGCTTCGTATTTCTCTACAATTACGTTTAAGTCGAACGCTTTTGCCATTTCTCGGCTTTTGGCCTGGGCTGATTGTATCGCAGTTGGGGAGGTGAGCAGGCTGCGGAGGGATTCAGTCAGCGCGTTCAAGTCGCCAGACGGAAAGAGCGCGCCGTTTTGACCCGGTTGGACGAGTTCCACGTTGCCTCCCGCCTCGCTCAAAACGAGCGCCAGGCCCATGGCCAGCGCTTGCACGCCAACAACGGGCAATCCCTCCGCGCGGGAAGGAAGGGCCAGGATATCGCTGCGCGCCATCAGGTTGATAACCTGCTCTGGCGTGACCCAGCCGGGGAAGGAGAATCGCGCCACGAGGCCAGACTCCGCCACTTGCTGGCGGACCTGCTCGAGGAGCGGGCCATCGCCGGCCATGACACATGTCCAGGGCAGGGTTTGCAGGCGGGTGAGGGCTTCAACCAGGAGGGCGGGGTTTTTCTGCTCCATAAAACGCCCGGCAAAGAGGATGCGCGGCGCGCCATGACCAGGCTGCCAAGGGGGGAGGGCAGATACATCCACGCCATTGTGAATGACTTCGATGGGGACGCGGTAATGTTGAAGCGCCAGGCGGCGCGTAAATTCGCTGACTGCTACCACGCGGGCCGCGCTTTTCCAGATGGAGTGCGTAAAAGGGTAGACGAACTGAAACCAGCGGTCGGTTTTCTCTGGCACGGCGCCCGGCACATCGCCGAGATGGGCGGTCAGGACGTAGGGAACGCCGGTGAGTGTGGAGAGCGCGAAGGCCGCCGCGCCCGCCGGAACGGCAAAATGGGCGTGAATCAGGTCGGGATTCCATTCTTGAATCAGTTTGCGCCCAGCGTTCAGCGCCGACCAATCGTAATTTGCCATCTCGAAAAATTCGGCGCGAAAGGCCGCCCGCCGTTTGGAGGGGATGCGCGCCACCCGCACGCCTTCCACCGTCTCAAGGGCGGGCAAGCCGTTGAGGTGGGCGGTCAGGATGCAGAGTTCGTGTCCGCGCCGCGCCAGGCCCAGCGCCAGGTCACGCGCCACGCGTCCGCCGCCGCCGCCAACCGGGGGAAATTCGTGCGAGAGGACGAGGATTTTCATGCTTCGACGACTTCCACCGCTATACGAGAGACCCAAATGGCCCCCGGTATCGTCACCAGGACAATCAGAAAGCGGGTGATAACCGCCAGCGCGGAGGCTTGCTCTAGCGAAGCGCCAAGCGCTACGAATAGGGTAGCATACGTCACCTCGCGCACACCATAGCCGTTGACCGAAATGGGCAAAACCGCAAAAAAGTAGGTCACGGTTTGCACGGCGGCAACTTGCCAGAAGGAAACATCCATGCCCAGGCCGTACGCAATCAGCCAGGTGGAGAACATGGCGGTCAGGTTGGAGGGCCAGGCCGCCAAAAAAGCCCACAAGAAGGCTTGCGGGCGGCTGGCCCATTCGCGCAAGGCAGCAACGATTTTTGGAAAGTATTTTTCGGCCAGCGCGCGTAGGTTGAAGGGCAACGCCACTGCCAAAAGCACGCTTAACCTCGCGCCAAACAGAAAAAGCGGCAGCGGCACCAAGCAGGCCATCGCCGCCATGTTGATGAGTCGGTCGAGGGCCACCGAGCCAAAGGCCACCGTTTTGCTCCGGGCATAGGGGTACACTGCGGCCATGCGCAGACCGTCACCACCGATGGTGGAGGGCAGAAAGTTCGAGGCAAAAATCCCGCTCCAGGTGATGCGAAAGGCCTGCCAAAAGGTGATGTTCACATCATGCGCCCAGAGCAGGGCGCACCAGCGCAGGGTGTTGAAGGCCTGCGAGACCAGGTAGAACAAAAGGGCGAGTAAAACCGTCCATAGTGGAAGTTCGGCCAATTGACTGCTGATAACGCTCCAGTTGATGCGCGTTATCAGCCACAGGAACAGCCCCAGGCTGAGCAGCGTGCCAAGCCAGCGCACCCAGGTGGAAAGGGAACGGCGATGGGAAGTCATGAACTCACACCCATAAGAAAACGCTGCTTGGCCGGTTTTTTCTGCCCCTCGGCCTGGACCAAGACGTAAACACCTGGGCGCTCCAGCCCAAACTGCCTGAAGACGGTTCTGAAGCACATCATGGGCAAACTCCTGGCTCAGTGCGCGGTGCAAAGACCTCGAAGCGGCTGTGGTCAGAATCGAACAGCGCCGCTGATTGGTAATAACACAGGATGTACGGGGCAATGCGCGTGTTCCAGGCGTTGTTTTCCTCGGCGAATGGTTCGTCTTCTTTGACGAACAGATTTTCCTTGCCACTCACAATCAAGGCGAAGCGATGGGTGCGCAAATCGGTGTAAAACTGTTCGAGCATTTTGCGGTTGTTGCTCATGGCCGCTTCCATCAGGGTCACACGCTCATATTGGGGAATCATCGGCACGTTGATTTGCCCAAACGTCACCAAATGCCGCTCGGTGATGAACAAAACCGGGCCATTCGCCGATTCAACCAGGGTTTTCAACTGTTGCAACTGATTCTGCGCCCAGGATTTGTTGTAGGTGACACGTGGTGCGAGGGAGGGAATCAGGAACAGGAGCGGGATGAGGAGGGCAACCGCCGTGACCGGCCAGGAAGTGGACAGACGAAAGCCTGCCCCCCCCTTGCTGACCACTTTACCGCCGATAAAGTAAGCGGAGACTATCCCAAGCAGGACGGCGTAGGCATCCATGTTGTGCAAATCGCCGCCGCCGCCAATTTTTGCGCTGACGACCAGGCTGCCCCCGAACAAGACGAGAATCATGCCCCACAGCCCAACCCAGCGGATGGGGTGCAGGCGCTTCCAATGGAGCGTGGCGGCGACCAGAACACCCAGAAGCGGCCCACTGACAATCAGAATGGCCGGGACGATTCCGAGCGGAAAGAGCGCGTTGGGCCACAGACGATACCAGAGCAAGTCTGATGTAAAACTGGAGGCGAACATCTCCGGGTTATCGGCGTTGCCAGAGAGCGGAATGTAGGCGGCTTGCGCGGCAAGGGCGGCGAGCAGGCCAAAGAAAGTCCAAATGGCAGGCCACTTCAGGTAGGCAAGGAGGGCGCGCAGACTCTCGACGGTGGTGTGTGGCTTCTCGTCTAGCAACGGTTTTTCTAGCAGGTAGATTGCCAGGGCGAGCATGGCCGGCATGGGAAACCAGTTAACCCGGCTGACCCCAGCCCAGAGCGAAGCAAAAATGACCGCCAGCAGCGAACGCCAGGGATGTTTGGGCGAGACGAACAGCAGCGGGACGAAGACCATTACGGCCAGGTGATAATAGACTCCGACCAGGAGCAGGTAGAGAAAAAACCAGCCCGCGAAGAGGGCGAGAATTCCTAATTTCCTGTTCCCTAATCCGTCTCCTGTGGATTGCGAATGAGGGATTAGGGCGCGCCAGGCCAGCGAAACGGCAACCGCAGCAGTCAGGACAATCCACAAGAGGAATTGCCAAAAGCGGTGTTCGGTGAGGCCCCAGGAGGGGATGAGATAGGCCAGCGATTGCAGTAAGTAGCGGGTGGGGTGCAGGGTGGAGAGCGGGAAAGTCTCTCGGTAGAGCGATTTCGAGAAGTAGAGCGAGGCGTAGAAGTAGCGGCTCGTTTCAGACCAGCCAAGCGAGAAGGGGTAATCAGAAACGGCACGAAAGCGGATGAAAATTTCGTAGGCCACGCCCAAGAGGACCAGCGCGGCGGCAAACCCGCCCTGCCAAGAGGTTTTGAGGGCCACTTTGAGCGCGGCGGAGGCCAGCAGCACCAGCCACCAGCATATCCAGTAGAAGAGAATGGTCGTCAGCACCGGGTCTTGCGTGGAGCCTTTGACCACCTCGCCCACGCGGAGGGTGAATTTCAGCCAGGGAATCAGCAGGAGGATACCGGCAAACAGGCTCCAGCCCAGCCCGCGCCAGAAGATGTTCGAGAGCGGAGTCAGTTCGAGCAGCGAGACCAGCCGCTCGGCGCGAGAATCTCCGGTTTTTATCCAAAAAAATAAAAAGACGCAGCCTGCCAGAACACCGAGATAGAGCAAAAGCGCGATGCCCCAGACCGAACGGTAGAGGATGACGCCGATTTCGGCCCAGCGCATGGCCGACCAGACCAGGATGACCAGGTTGGCGAGGAAGGTGAAGACGAAGGTAGTTTGCCAGAAGGTTTTAGGGCTGTTCATCGTTGGGAAGTTGGGCCAGCACACCCGGCAGGGTGAATGCGCCCGGCAGGCTGGCCATCATCATCAGAAGACGGTGAAAGATGGCGACGGTGGCGCCAAGTGAGGGGTCTATGCCGCCCAACGCCGCAAGCAGGGCCGAGTTGGTCAACTCTTGCCAGCCGTAGCCATTAATGGAGATGGGAATGAGGCCGATGAAGTAGGCCAGGCTGTAAATGCCTATCACCCGCCAGGGGGCCAGTTCGGCGCCGAGGGCGTGAATGAGGACGTAGTTGGCCGAAAACGAACAAAGCATGTGCGCCAGGGCCAAGAGCAGCGCGAGCAGCAGGTAGCCCGGCTTTTTGAGCCAGAGAGTGAGCGATTGCAGCGTGCGGCGGATGAAGCCCCAGCCTTTTTGCCACAAATTGGGCGCGGCTGCGGCAGAGGCGGTGAGCGGGGCGGACAGCCAAACTTGGTAGAGGCCGAGCGGGGCGGCCAGCGACATGCCCGCCATGTTCACCAGCCGGTCGGCGGCAATGGAGGCCAGGCAGACGGCGCGGTCGTAGCCCCTTTGTATGGCCCCGGCCAGCCGCACCACGTCACCGCCAATGGTGGTGGGCAGGAAGTTGGAGGCAAACAGGCCGGTGAAGGTCAGGGAGATGGTGTTTTTGAGGGAAATCGGCACGCCGCCGGAGCGCAGCAGGGTGTACCAGCGCAGGGTGACAAACAGACGCGAGGCCAGAATCAGCCCAAAGGCGGCCAGCAGGTCGAGCGGGGAGACCTGGCGCAGGGCAGCCAGCACTTCGCTGCCGTTGCGGGCGAGCAGGAAGGCCAGGAGGAGCGCCGAGAGCAGCGAGCCGGCGGTGCGGAGGAGGGTTTTGCGGTTTTTTTTTAGCCAGTTTTCAGTCATCAGTGAGCAGTGAGCAGTATTCAGTTCTACCCGCTTCGCGTTCTTTGCGTTTCATCATCTCTTGTAATGGATTCACGCATGAATCGATTTTAAATGCTTCCGGGGTCGTTTCGGGCAACCTGGGCAGGGTTTGATAAAAATTGCTATGCAACGCAACCGCGATTTTCTTGTTCCACGAATTGAGAATTGCACCCTTGTAAATGAGTTGTGGAGCGAGTCGCTTTCTGGAAGATGAAAGATTGTCAATTGGAAATCCAAAGACTTCAGCAAGGGGTTGGTTTGCCATAGGAAGGATTATACCCACTTTTTATCGGTGGCCTGGCAGGTGAATCTGGCTCATTTCAACGGGGCGTTCTACGGGTAAGGCGCGCCGGGCTGGAAAAATCCGCCGTTGGATGGGTATTTTCCCGCCCGGAGACCGCGCTGCGCTAAAGCACCGCGCTATTCTTACGAAGCCGGGTCAACCCGACTTGCGGCCCCGCCGGTTGGGCGCGCAATCCAAAAACTTCAGCCAGGAGTTGTGTCGCCACGCGAAAGATTATACCGGTTTTTCATTACAGGTTTGCATTCTACCAAATCGCAGGGGATCTACCCGCTTCCCTGCTTTTGCGTTTCTCTATCTACTTGGCTACTTGCTTCCATGTAACCCTGCCTCCGTCCGATACCTTTCCCGCAACTCACCCAGGCAGCGGAACAGGCCGTTTTCCTGGATGTGCCAATGCTCCCAGCCGTTACAGGGGGCGTTGTTCATGTAATGGCGTCCGGCCTGGTGAATGCTGCCCTCGAAGCCGTCCGGTGTTTGGATGCGGCCATCTGGTTTGATGACGGCAACTCTCGATTTATCTTTGCCGAAAAACAAAGTCTGACCGGGCTGCAAGTAGCCGCTTTCGAGCAATGTCGAAAACTCTACCCGCGGGGCGATTCTGGCTTTGCTCCTGACTTCGAATACAGCCGGGTCGAACGCTGCAGGCTGGATGGCGTCTATCCGCTTTTGGGCAATCTTGATGTATTTTTTCTCGCGCTCCAGCCCAATCCAGTTGCGGTGCAGACGTTTGGCAACCGCGCCGGTCGTGCCGGTGCCGAAAAACGGGTCGAGGACGACATCGCCGGGGTTGCTGGAGGACAAAATGACGCGATAAAGCAGGGCTTCAGGCTTTTGGGTGGTGTGGGCTTTTGCGCCGTTTTCATCTTTCGCCCGTTCCGCGCCGGTTGCCAGCGAGAGCAGCCACCAGTCGGAGCGCATTTGTTTTTCGTCGTTCAGGCCTTTCATGGCGTGGTGGTTGAACGTGTATTTCGCGCCTCTGCCGGTGCTGGCCCAAATCAGCGTTTCGTGGGCGTTCGCTAAGCGCACCCCGCGAAAATTGGGCATAGGGTTGGTCTTGACCCAAATCACGTCGTTGAGTATCCAAAACCCCAAATCCGGCATGATGGACCCCCACCCGAAAAATGTTGTGATACGAGCCAATCACCCAAATCGCGCCGGTCGGTTTCAGCACCCGCTTGCAGGCTGCCAGCCACTGACGGGTGAATTCATCATAGGCTTGCATAGACTCGAACTTGTCCCAATCATCATCCACCGCGTTCACGCGGGTCATGTTGGGGCGGTGCAACTCGTTGCGTAGCTGCAAATAATAAGGCGGGTCGGCGAAAATCAAATCAATGGATTTTTCGGGCAGGGATTTAAGGTTTTCGACACAATCGCCTTCAAGAATTTGATTTAAGGGGAGTTCCATGCGTCTTTTCGTCTCCAGGGGAGGCCGGTTTGTCAGTTCTCCTGTTTCCTTTTTTCCCTGTCTACCTCTACGCTTCTGCTTCCCCCGCCCCAAATCACCTTCTTTACCGTATAGGTCGCCTTTTGCTGGGATTCGTGGTAAGTGCGGACGAGTAACTCGGCAATCAGACCGAGCAGGATGGTTTGGAATCCTACCAGGGCCAGCATGACCGAGAGCGTGAAGATGGGCGAGGTTAAAATATCCACCTCGAACAGGAGTTTGCGGATGAGCAAAAAAATCATGCCCAAAAAGCCAAACGCGCCCATCAGAAATCCGCCGCCGCCAAATAGATAAATCGGCTTGGCCGAATAGCGCGTCAGAAATTGCACCGCAATCAGGTCGAGGATGACCTTGAGGGTGCGTTCCAGGCCGTATTTGCTCTTGCCAAACTTGCGGGCATGGTGGCGCACGGGCATTTCGTAGATTTTCGCGCCGACCGCATTGGCATAGACCGGGATGAAGCGGTGCATTTCGCCGTATAACCGAAAGCCGGTAATCACCTCGCGGCGATAGGCCTTAAGGGTGCAGCCGTAATCGTGCAGGTGAACGCCGGTGACGTTAGAAATCAGCCAGTTTGCCAGGTGAGAGGGCAGGTTGCGCGTCAGGGCGTTATCGGCGCGATCTTTGCGCCAGCCGCTGACCACATCGTAGCCCTCGTCCAGTTTTGCCAGCACCGCCGGGAGGTCCGCCGGGTCGTTTTGCAAGTCGGCATCGAGAAACACAATCACCTCGCCGTGCGCGTGGTCAATGCCGGCGGCGATGGCGGCCGTCTGCCCAAAGTTGCGGCGGAATTCCACCACGCAAACGTGGCCGGGGTCTTCGGCGGCCAGCCGCTCCAGCACATCCATCGAGCGGTCGCGGCTTCCGTCGTTGACGTAAATCACCTCCCACGAGCGGGGCATTTCGGCCAACGCGGCGCAAAGGGCCGCGTGCAGGTGTGGCAAACTCTCTTCTTCGTTGTACACCGGAATCACAATTGATACATCCATTATTTTCTCCGATACACCAACACCGCCGAACCGGGGCGGCACGACTGCGGCGCGGTTTGCAAAACCAACTCAAAACCGGTCAACTGCTCGGCCGTCAGGCTCTCGCGCTCCAGGTCACGCTGCTCCATCAGCACGAAATCGGCCTGCGCCAGCCACCCATCAGCCAGCGACTGATTCCACCAGCCATAGCGTCGGATGGCCGCGTCGTCCTCCGAAATGCGGAAGGAATAAACGCCGTGCAGTTGCCCGGGCAAAATTTGAATGCCCGGCAAGTATAACAGTGTGGCAGGCGAATACCCGGCCCAGTAGACCTTCGACCCCGGCGGCACAACCTTCATCAACCCCGCGCCCGCCGCTTCGTAGGAAGGCAGGACATCGGAAGGGCAATCATAGGCTTTGTATTCGCCTGCGATGAAGGGCGAGGGCGCAAACAGCGTTCCGAGCAGGATGAAAACCACAAACCCCGCGCTGAATCCCCTCACCCCCAGCCCCTCTCCCGTCGGGAGAGGGGTGAGGGGTGAGGGGCGGAGAAAAAATAATTTCACCGCTATGAAAATCACCAGCCCGAACGTCACTGCAACCGCTACCGGGAAATATGCCTGCGTGGCGTCTGCAATTTGTGCGTATTCCAACCCGAATTTATTGGCAAACACTTGCCAGGCTTGCGCCCCGTTAAAGCCCGGCAGAGGCAGGGCCAGCAAGCGTTTATAGAAATTCTCCGGCAGCGAGTCGCGCACCAGCCCCTCTGCCGAATAGGCCATGCCGCCCAACAGCGCCAGCAGGGTCAATCCGCCCGCCAGTTTACGCCACAGGGGCAGATTCCAGTTCCAGCGGGGCAAGGTCACGGCGGCCAGCAGCAAGCCAATTCCGGCGTAGAAGGTGGTGTAGGTTTGAAAACAGAAAATGCAATATTCATTTCCCAACGCCGCCCAGGCGTGCAAAACAAAGGAGGAGAGAAAAAAGAGGAGCAAAAAGATGGCGGCCTTCTCTTCTTTCATCTTTCCCCGTTCCGGCCAAAAGACGAGTGCTGCCAGGCTGCCCACCAGCGCCGCGAAATGGGCGCGAAAGGCCAGGAAGAAACTGGCAACCTTCAGTCCCAGCGCCGTGCCTGGTTTCCAGACCGGGAGATTAGGCGGGGCAAAAAATTCAGCCAGGAAGGGCAGGGGCAGCCATCGGGCCCATAACCGGAGGATATTCGGCCAATAGAGGGCGTGCGTGCCGCCAAAAGAGATGAGCATTCCGACCAGCAAAAAGAAGAACCCACCCCAGCGCAAGGCTGGCTTGCTCAATAACACATACAGCCCCAGCAGCGGCAGCAGCAGGAGCAGATTAATCCGCACCATCACCGTCACGCCCGCCAGCAGCCCGCCCAAGAACAACTGCCACCCCTTGCGGTCGCTGCCAAGCGAAAAAAACATCGTCCAGGCCAAAAGGGCTGCCACCAATCCCTGCGAAGCCGCCAACGCCGACATGCGCGCCGCCGCCGGGTTGAGCGCCATGGCCCACACCACTGCCAACGCCGCCCAGCGTCCGCCCAGCCGCCGCGCTGTGAGCCACCAGCCGAGGATAGAGAGGACGCCCAGCGCGAACGAAAACATTCGCCCGGTTGCCAGGCCAGGGCCAAGCCAAACCTGCACGCCGCCCGGTATCAGGTACGAGAGCGGCATTTGGTTCATCCACAAGCCGTTGTCTTGAAAGGGGAAGTACGCGCCCGAAGCCAGCAGCCAGCCCTTATACAGGTACAGCCCCTCATCCACCACTGAAAACTGGACATGGGCAAAATGCCAGATGACCCCCGCATAGACAAAAACACCAGCCAGAGACAGGTAATCTGCCAGAAAGGGACGCATGCGGAAAAAGGCTGTCAGGCGGGACATGGGAGAGAAATGTAACGCGAGGCAGTTTCTTGCACTACGATTTTGTATATTTCATCAGCCGCAAATCAGATTCCACCATCATCTCAACCAGTTCTTTGAACGAGACTTTGGGTTTCCAGCCCAGCTCTTGATAAGCCTTGGTGGGGTCTGAAATGAGCAAATCCACCTCGGCAGGGCGGTAGTAGCGCGGGTCCTGCACCACATAATCTTCGTAATTCAGACCAACATAGCCAAAGGCCAGTTCACAAAATTCACGCACCGAATGGGTTTCTCCAGTGCCAATGACGAAGTGATCGGGCGTGTGATGTTGCAGCATGAGCCACATCGCCTCAACGTAGTCGCCCGCATAGCCCCAATCGCGGCGCGCCTCCAGGTTGCCCAGGCGCAGTTCCTTTGCCAGGCCGAGTTTGATTTTGGCAGCGTGATAGGCGATTTTGCGCGTCACAAACTCGATGCCGCGCCGTGGGCTTTCATGGTTGAACAGAATGCCCGAAGCGGCGAAAAGATCGAACGACTCGCGGTAATTGATGGTAATCCAATGCCCGTAGACTTTGGCAACCCCATAAGGGGAGCGGGGGTAGAAGGGCGTGCTTTCGCGCTGCGGAACTTCCATCACCTTGCCAAACATTTCGCTCGAAGATGCCTGGTAGAAGCGGATTTTGGGGTTGACCTGCCGAATCGCTTCCAGCAAGCGCGCCACGCCGAGGGCGGTTACTTCGCCGGTTAAAATCGGCTGACTCCACGAGGTCGGCACAAAAGATTGCGCCGCCAGGTTGTAAACTTCTTCGGGCTGATATTCTTCCAGCAGGGCCACCAGCGAGGACTGGTCGTGCAAATCTCCTTGTGCGATGGTAATGTCATCCTGAATGTGGCTCAGCCGCTCAAACGTAACCGTGCTGGAACGGCGCACCATGCCAACGACGTTATACCCCTTTTTGAGCAGAAATTCCGCCAGATACGAACCATCCTGACCGGTGATGCCGGTAATTAAAGCAGTGGGCATGTCTTTATCTCCTGTTTCTATCCCACACAGAGCGCGGGAATGTTCAAAGGCTGAATTATAACTGATTCCTGCGCTTTCGCGCTTGCCAGAGCAGGTCAGCGGCCACCAGCACGATAGACGCGCCCAGCGCAATCAACAACGTGTTACGGATTCCCAGATTGACGCCAATCCTCAGGTAACGCCAGGCGTACCAATGCGTGAACACCAGCAAGATGATGCCCTCCACCCACAAAATGCGCCAGAACCAGCGTGTTTTGAGGGCGTAAAACGCCTGCGCCGCCAGAATTGCCAGAAACGCCAGCAAGATAACGCGATAGCGGGGATTGTCCCACTGGTCGCCGCCGCCGCGCAGCGCTGCAATCAAAATCCAGGCCCAAACGAGGAGCGCCAGCCACGCGGCTTGCTTTTGCCGCTGACCATTGGAGATTGCCCAGGCTGAGAAGGGTGCATACGCCACAAAAGGCAGCAACAGATACCATCCCAGCGCCCGCAGAATGCCCAATCCCTGCCAGAAAGGGTTGCCCGGTTCGATGAGCGCAGCCGGCAGCACCGGCTGAAGAATGCCGTACACTGCCACGAATGGCATTGCCAGACCACGCGGAAGAGTCTCGAACAGGAGTTGCACAATGCCTGAACTGCGTTTCAGCACATCGGCGTTCCATTTGGCCGTTTCGCGCGCCCAATCTCCCACGATTCCCAACATGCCGCCGCTTCTAACCGCCACAAGCGACTCCCAACTCGCAGCGAGGGCAACCATCGCAACCAGGAACAACCCTGCCGCAATCGCTGTCGCCTGCCAGGGGATAGTGCGTCCCTGCCCGCCCAAAAAGACCCACCCGGCCAGCGCAAGCAAGGTGACGAGGACAAAGCCCGGCGAGAGCAACACCATCCCAGCCAGGGCAGCGGCAATCCACAGCCAACCGGCATGGCGCAAGTTGACTGCTTGGGCTGCATTCGCTATTCCATAAAATGCCATCGCCATCAACGTCATCAGAAACGGCTCGCGCATTTGCGAAGCGCCGAGCAGGATGGAATCGGGGTAAAAAAGAAAGAGCAAGCAGGCCAGCGTGGCGGTTTTTTCGTCGAAAATGAGTTTGCCTGCTCGGTAAACGAACAGACCGCCCAGAGAGCCAACCAGCGCCGCCAGGAAAACCATCATCAATGAGCTGCCGTTCACGAAGCGATACACGAAGGCGCTCAGCCACAGCAACCCGCCATACTGGTCGGAGGAAAACTTTTCATCAAAGGCCTTCAAGAGCGGTTGGTCGGAGCGCGCCAGCGCCCGCGCCTGCAAATCACGGTGATAGGCATCCAGAAACAGATAACCCGCCTGCTCGGGTTTGCTGCCGTATCCCACCTGCGGTAAGGCGAAATACGCGAACAGCCCCAACCCAAAGCGGAGCAGGAAGGCGATTAAAACGAGAAAATAGATACTTCGAGACATGCTCACCCCTCACGAATTACCCATCTCATGATTGCCCATCCTGCCACAAGCGCCACCAGGGTTTGCATGGGGGCCAGAAAACGGGCGTTATCGCCGTGTTCAGCCAGAGTTTGCAGAATGGAGATAACCCACACGCTGCTGGCCGCGAACCAGATAAAAAGCGGGGGGTTTAAGCGGGCGCGGAATTTGGGCCACAGCAAGGCCAGCGTCCCACCCAGAAAGAGCAGGTTTAAGCCAAACAAGCCCATCCGTTGAACAAGCATGAGACCGGTCAGTAAGGGGCGCAGCCCGGCAGGTTCAACCGTCTGTGGCAGCCAGAAGACGCCCACCCGCCAGAACCACCACCAGCCCAGGACGAGATTTTGGGCGTATAAATTGGGGTTTTCGGCAATCAAACGCTGTGAAATCGTCCCCATGATGCGCGCCAGGGCGTAATAGTTGCGTTTTTCCTGCTCCATCAGGGTCGGGATGGCGTCCCAGATGGTGTTGGCCGCCGAACCGGTGCGCTCGATGCGCGCAGCGCGGAATTGCAGGAACGTATCACGGATGGAGGCATATTCATCGGGCGCGCGCTCGAAAAAACTGCTGACATGGTTGACCAGGTGATAGCCGCCCATCGAATCTAACCCTATTATTTTGAAGCGGACGTAGATAAAGTTCATCCAGACTGCTAACGTAATCACGAGCGGAAGGGCGGCGAGGCTGGCCGCGCCCCAGCGGGTTTTGAGCGGCACGCAACGCCATAAGAAGGCCAGAAAAAACGCTCCCCAAAGGGCAATGGGCGCAAAGAGCGGGCGCACCATAGCCAGTGCGGCGGCGGCCAGGCCGATGAGGGCGTAAACATGGAGGTACGGAAACACGGCACGTACCTTTGCCTGTTTCCCTGTTTGCCAGGTATAGGCCAATCCTGCCAACACGGCAAACAACAAGAACGTGGCCAGGCCCTCCGTCAGCAGCGATGCCTCGAAAAACAATTGACCCAGGTTGAGGGTGTGCGCCAGCCCCATCAGCCCGGCAAACCAGGCGCGGCGGGCGAGAACCCAGGCAATGTAAAAAACCAGGAGCGTGGTCAGCACACCGAGCGACAGTTGGACCGCGTAAGTGACCGAATCCTGGCGTGTCAGCAGGAGAAAGAACGGGTAGCCGGGCGTGCGTGTGCCGTTGTAGCGCTCAAATCCGTGATTGCGCAGCGAATTGGCGAGATGCCGGTAGGTGGGCGTGTCATTGCTCTCGGCCAGCGGGTAGGCCAGCCACAGCCCGGCGCGAACGAGAATGGCAATCGCCAGCACCAGCCCAAGCCAACGCCAGAGAGCGGTTTTTTCAGCGTTCATGCCGGGAACCCGTCCAGGATTCGTCGAGCGCGCGCGGTCCAGGCATATTGGGCAGCGTCGGCGCGCGCCTGCCGGGCAATCGATTCGCGCCGGATGGGGTCATCGAGCAAGGCACGAATGGCGCCTTCCCAGGCGCCGGGGCGTTCTGGCGGACAGAATATGGCATTTCCCTCGTTCAACACCTCGCGGAATACCGAGAGGTCGCTGGCAACGATGGCGCGCCCGGCAGCCAGGTACTCAAACATCTTCATCGGGCTGGAAATTTGGGCCGAATGCCCCCCGCCGCTCGAAATGCCAATTTCGCGGCTATATGGCATAAGCAGGATGTCGGCAGCGGCCTGATAAAGCGGCAATTGGGCATTGTGGATGAATCCGCTGAAGGTGACGTTAGACAGCCTGCGTGACTCGGCCTCGCCCTTCCACCGTTCCACGTCTTCGAGGTTGCCACCCGCCCACAGAAAACGGACTCCGCTCAGCCGGGATGCCAGTCCGAGGAACAGTTCCATGCCCCGGCCAGCGTACAAATGCCCGGTGCAAACCAGGGTGGGGGCTTCGGGCAAGTTCAACAAACGGCGGGCAATTGGCGGAGCGGGAAGTTGGGCAAAGCGTTCGATTTCGACTCCGTTGGGAGCCAGGACAGCCTCTCCGGCGCGGAACATCCCATATTCATCCTCCAGCGACTGTTTCAGCGCCCTGGTAATGACCGCCTGGCGTTTCTGCCCCTTGAACGCGCGAAAGGCGCGATACCAGAGCGGGCCAAAATCGCCAGAGGGCAGGTCGTGCATTTCCAAAATCACCGGCAGGCCATGAAGCAATCCCAATGCCGCCGTTTGGAGCGGCCAGGCGTAGAGCAGGTCTGGTTTCAGACGTTTGGCGCGCTGCACGGCAGACAGAAAAAACAGGCGGCGAGACGCAGCCGGCAGGTATTCAATCTCAAACTCGGTGCGCAGGCCGTAAAAATTGACGAGTTCCGACCAGCCAGGATGTTTCTCGCCTGCCAGCACAATCAGCGTCACGTCATGGCCGCTTTGAGCCAGGGCGTGGACGGCTTTCATGGCCTGGATGCTGTTCGCAACCGTCGAGGGGACTTGTGAGGCGGAAATGGCAACAATTTTCATGAGGGCAGAGAATGGTGAATTCAGGAATTCGGAAGGACAAAGGAGGAATCAGGGATTGCCATCCAACCACGCCAAGCCGTCAGACCAACAGAGACGACAAAATAACCGGCAAAAATAGCAGCAAGCAGGAGCATGGACTGGGTGGATGAAACAAGGGTGAACATCAGGGTCAATTCGATGATGCCCACCAATAAGGCAATCAGCACAGGGTAGCCGGGTTTGCCAAGCGCCAGCAGCAGCGGGCGGTTCCACTGAAAGATGCTGGCAAAGCCATAGCCAGCCAACAGAATGAGCAAGATGGGGTAAGCGGGGGTAGCCTGTGGGCCATAAAAAAAAGGCAACAAGAACCAGCCGGTGAGCGCCAGCCCCAGACCAATTGCCAGGACGATACTGCCGGTGAGGAGACTGACGCGGCGCAGGATGCGGCGGGTGGCTTCCCACTGTTTTTGGGCAATGGTCTGCGTAATTTCGGCATAGGTCGGCCAGATAAGCGGGTCGAGCGGCAGGATGATGAAGTTGATGAGCATTTGCGCCAGTCGGTAGTAACCAACCTCGGTACTGCTCAAGAGCCAGGCCACATAGAGCGGAAAGTTGTCGCGGGTGAAGAGGTTGACCGTGCCGTTCAGGTTGGTGTTGAGCATAAACATAAACATGTCGCGCTTTTCGGGCAACAGGCGCAGGGGCGTTTTCCACCAGTCCACGCCGAGCAGGCTGCGCAGTTCGATTTGCGCCAGCAGGGCCAACCCCAGGCCGTTGAGGGTCTTGCCGACGACATAGGCCAGCACGATTTCGTAGACGCCGCGCTGGAAGAGGAAAGCATAGATGATGAGGGCTGCCACGACCAGGCTTTGCAAGATATTGAGGCGGGCGATCCACTGAAAGCGCCGAGCGGCCTGTAAGATACCGGTAGATGTTTCGGTGGCGAGGTTGGTCAGCAAAATGAGGCCATACAATCGAAACAGGCGCACGGTGAGCAGGTTAGACACAAAATCAGCGGCGAATGTTTGCGCGGCCCAGCCAGAAAGTGCCAGCAGGACGAGATAGGCTGCCATTGAGGTCGCAATCTCGATGAGCAAGGCTGTCTTGACTGCCGCCGCGCCCTGCTCTTTTTGGTCTTCGGCCAGCGCCGCGTTAAGCCGTTTGACAACCACTTCACTCATGCGAAAGGTGAGAAAGCGGTTAATGTTGGAAGCGAAGGTGATAACAGTTGTCACCAATCCCAACGCTGGAACGCCAATCAGCCGCGCAGCGAGAATCCCTTGCGCGAAGCTGAGCAAGGCGCCGATGGCGCTGCTGCTGAACAAGTGCGTGCTGTTTTTGACAACCCGGCGGATGAGGGGGTCGGAGCGCCAGACAGTCAGGAGTTTTTGAAAAAGGGACATGGGAACTCGGTCGTTGGTGAATGGTAAAGGAGAATGGATGCAATCCGACAAGAATGACCAATCACCAGCTACAAGTTATAGGGTCAGCACGTCTTTCGCCCACGCCCGCTCCCGCATGTACCACTCAACGAGTTTTTCGGTGCCGCGGCGCATGTCATATTCGGGAGTCCAGCCGAGCAACGCGCGGGCTTTGGAGACATCGGCCCAGTTAGTGAACATATCCGCCGGGTTGGGCGGGCCGTGCTGCACAATCGCCTTTTTGCCGGTGATGTCCTCGATAAGCGTCACCAGGTCGTTGATGGTGATGACTTCGTGGCCGCCCAGGTTGATGATTTCGTAGCCCAGTGGCTTGAGCGCGGCGAGGATGCCGCGAGCAATGTCATCAATGTAGGTGAATCCGCGCGACTGGGTGCCGTCTCCGTTGATGCGCACGGGACGCCCCTCGATAATCCACTGCACAAAGCGGAAGAGGGCTAAATCAGGCCGACCGGCTGGCCCATAGACGGTGAAAAAGCGCAGGATGGTGGCATCAATCCCGTAGAGATGATGATAACTGTGCGTGAGGGCTTCGGCGCCTTTTTTGCTGGCCGCATAGGGTTGGAGCGGTTCGCTGCTGGAAGCGGTTTCGGGCGTTGGGTAGGGCGGATTGGCGCCGTAGATGCTGGAGGTGGAAGCCAGGATGAATTTGCAGTTCCCGCTCTGGCGCGCCACTTCGAGCATGTTCAACGTGCCGAGGACGTTCGATTGGACAAACACCCAGGGATTTTCCACGCTAAAGCGAACCCCTGCCCGCGCGGCAAGGTTAATCACGCCATCGAATTTCGCATTTCGAATCTTTGGGGATTCGAGTATCGCTTTCTCGGCAATGTCGGCCTTGACCAACGTGAAACCGGGCATCGATTCGAGTTGGCGCAGGCGGTATTCCTTCATGCGCGGGTCGTAGGCATCGTTCAGGTTGTCAATGCCGGTGACAGTATCGCCGCGGGCCAGCAGTAGTTCGGCGGTTCGTGCGCCGATAAATCCAGCCGCGCCGGTGACTAAGTAATGTGACATAGGTTTTTTCCGGTAGTGAGCAATCAGTGAGCAGTGAGCAGTAGTCAGTAATCAGTAATCAGTAATCAGTAGTCAGTAGTCAGTAATCAGTAATCAGTAATCAGTAATCAGTAATCAGTAATCAGTAATCAGTAATCAGTAATCAGTAGTCAGTAATCAGTAATCAGTAATCAGTAGTCAGTAATCAGTAATCAGTAATCAGTAATCAGTAATCAGTAATCAGTAATCAGTAGTCAGTAGTCAGTAATCAGTAATCAGTAATCAGTAGTCAGTAGTCAGTAGTCAGTAATCAGTAA
>DAOUBQ010000090.1:0-6473 GCA_034432755.1 Anaerolineales bacterium | reverse complement strand
TTTTTCCCCTTTGTGTCCTTCGTGGCAAGGATTTTTCCGGTTCATGGACGAAAGAGACACTGACCCCTCGGTAAATCCAAAATCCAAAATCAAAAATCAAAAATCAAAAATCTACAATCCCGATGAACCTCAACGACCTTTCCCTCCTCTCCCAAATCGACTCCCACAATATACTGGCGGAAATCAACAGCCTGCCCGAACAACTCGCCACAGCCTGGCAGCTCGGCCAAAGCCTGCCGCTTCCCCCAGCCGCCGCGCCTGTCGAACGCATCATCCTCGCCGGCATGGGCGGCTCGGCCATCGGCGCCGATTTGCTAGCCGCCTACGCCGCCGAAACCTGCCCCGTCCCGGTCATCGTCCACCGCAATTACGGCCTGCCGGCCTTTGCCAATGGCCCCAGAACGCTGGTCGTCGCCTCGTCCCACTCCGGGAATACCGAGGAAACGCTCGATTCGTTCAGCGCCGCCCGCCAGCGCGGCTGCGTGATTCTGGCAATCACCACCGGCGGGCAACTTGCAGAACAAGCCAAATCGGCGGGCCTCCCACTCTGGCAATTCACGCATCACGGCCCGCCGCCCGCCGCCGTTGGCTATTCCTTTGGGCTTCTTCTGGCCCTCTTCAGCCGCCTGAAACTGATTGCCGACCCTTCGGCCGACCTGGCCGAAGCAGTTGCAGCCATGCGTGAACAGCAGACCAACCTGCAGGCCGAAATCCCCGCCGCGCTCAACCCCGCCAAACGATACGCCGGTCAGCTGGTGGGGCGTTGGGTGACGATTTTTGGCGCGGGCGCGCTGGCCCCGGTCGCCCGGCGCTGGAAGACCCAAATCAACGAACTCGCCAAAGCCCCCGCCAATTTCGAGTTCCTGCCCGAAGCCGACCACAACACCCTGGCCGGTCTCAGCCACCCCGCCGACCTGCTGCAAAGCCGCACCCTGGCCATGTTCCTGCTAGCCCCCTCCGACCATCCCCGCAACCGCCTGCGCAGTGAGCTCACCCGCCAGGTCTTCATGCTCGAAGGCTCCAACACCGATTTTTACCTGGCAAAAGGCGGTTCAAAACTCGCCCACCTCTGGACGACCCTCCACTTTGGCGATTACCTGGCCTACTACCTTGCTATCGCCTACCAAACCGACCCCACCCCGGCTGAAGCCCTGACGCACCTGAAAGACATGCTCGGCAGCACCGACTCCAACGTCTTCTGACGTTGGAAATCCAAAATCTGGAGTCCATGAAAACCTCCCGCCTCGTCACCCTGGCCGCCTGGGGTCTGGTTGCCTCCGGCCTCATCCTGCGCCTGCGCCAATACCTCGCCAACCGCTCGCTCTGGCTCGATGAAGCCATGCTGGCGCTCAACATCATCCACAAAGACATTTGGGGGCTTTTTGGAAAACTGGACTACGAACAGGGCGCGCCCCTCGGCTTCCTCCTGCTCGAAAAACTTGCCGCCACCCTGCTCGGAGACGGAGAACGCGCCTTACGCCTGCTCCCGTTACTGGCGGGGTGCGCCTCGCTGGTGCTTTTTTACCTCTTGGCCCGCCAGATTCTCCGCCCCCCCGGCCTGCTCATCGCCCTGGCCCTCTTTGTCCTCAGCCCCACACTGATTTACTACGCCTCCGAAGTCAAACAATACGCTTTCGATGTTTTCATCACCCTTCTGCTGCTCTACCTGTTTGCCAGGAATCGCCAATCACTCCTCACCCACAATTCATCATTCATCATTCACCATTCTGTCTTCCTCCTCGCCCCCTGGTTCTCCCACCCCGCCATCTTCGTCCTGGCCGCCATTGGCCTCACCCTGCTCATTCAAAACCGCCGCACGCCCCTCCCCACCCTGGCAATGGGCGCGGGCTGGCTGTTCAGTTTTGGCATTCTCTACCTCGTCAACCTGCGCGGACTTTCTCAAAACGAGTTTCTGCGCGCCTACTGGCAGGAATACTTCCGCGCCAACCCGCTCACTGCCCTCGCTGGCTTGTTTGCCAACCCCGCCGGGCTGACGGCCTATGCCCCCCTTCTACTGGCGGCCATGCTATTCGGGGCGGCAATGCTGCTCGCGCGGCAACAAAAAGCAGCGGGGAGTCTGCTCCTGATTTTCTTTTTCGCCTGGGCCGCTTCGTGGCTGCAGCTATATCCCCTGGCAGGCCGAATGGCGCTCTTCCTGGTTCCGTTCATTTACATTTTCCTCGCTTCGGCAGTGGATTGTCTCTGGCACATCCCCCTGCGCCCGCGTTTTCTCTCCCCGCTATTGGCATTATCCCTGGCCGGATTTTTGCTCTACACCCCGCTCCTGCTCTCTGCCGAGCAATTCATCAGCCCAAAATACCCTGAACACATCCGCCCGGCGATTGCCTACCTAAATGCTAACCACCAGCCGGGCGATACGCTTTATGTTTACTACTGGGCCTTACCCGCCTTTCGCTATTACGCCCGACCAGACATGGAATATGTCGCGGGTGGGTGGCGCGCCGATGACCCGCAAGCCCTGCTCTCTGAGCTGGCCCCATTACAAGGCCAGCGCAGAGTCTGGATTTTGTTTTCGCATGTGTATGAGCAGGGGCAATATAACGAACGCAATTGGATACTGGCCTACCTGGACCAAATCGGCCAGCGCAAACGCCAGTTCATCGAACCGGGGACGAGTGTGTATCTGTATTTCTATGATTTGCGTCAGCCAAGCCCCTAACGGGGGGTTAATAGCAAGCTTGCCTGCGGCACAGTCGTCAGAATCAGGCCAGAGAGCGAAAAAGCCATCAACACAAACATCACATACAAAAACAGCATCCGAAACACGCCAAATTGCTCAATTTTTGTCTTCATCGTTCTCAAATCGGCCATCATCCATACAAAACAGGCTTCCAAAAGGACATGCAGCGGCAAGAAATAGCGCGCTTCCACCGCACCAGGGATGGCCGCCAGCACCGGAAGCAGCCAGGCCAGGAGAACCAGCGAATTCAAAGGTGGGTTTTTTAAGGCCAATTGGCGCGCATCAAAGAAAAACAAAACACCAAAAAGCACCGTATAGTTGAGCCACATCAAAACCGGGTCGGGACGGTACAAATTCCCGATGTAGGTTGTGGGGTAAACGATATTTAGGCCATTGAATACATGCCGGAAATAGATCGTGACCACGTCTAGCGGATACTTCAAGAAAAACTGAAAAGTTTCTTGCAATGAAAAAGCATTCTCCAAGACGCTGTCCATATCGAACGCGCCAATGACATTCGTATCGAAGGGGAAACTGTGGCCATTCCGAATGAGCAGGTTTTTGGCTTGAGGGTCCATAAAGCGGACCCCCGCCTCCGGATAGATGGTTCTATCCACACTCGATTCATAACGCTGCACCAGGAATCCTACCGTTATCTGGTAGGAATACAGGCCGCCGGAAATAAATGGGGAGTTTATCCCGTAATGAAGCCGATTGATGAGATACTGCGGGGTAAGAACCAGCGCACCTGCCAGCAAAAATACAACCATATACAGGAAACGCTGGCGAATTTTCAATGCCGCCGGAACGAACGCCAGCCCAAGCGCAACCGCGACAAAGACAAGCAGATAGACCGGGCGAATGAGGTAGGAAGCCATTAGGAGCGCGCCCGCCAGGAAAACCGCGGCTGCATTTTTCCAACCCGCTGGCAGTTGGAACGCAACCATGACGAGCAGCAAACCCGCCAGAAGGAAAAACAAAGCCGGTATGTCGCTTAACGGATAATACAACTGCCCGCGCCAAAAAATTGCCAAGAAACAGGAAAGCGCAAATCGGAACAAGGTTGTGCTTTTACGCCCTGTCAGGCGGGAGAAGATGGCCGGAATCAGCCACCAGACCAGCGAAAACATCAAAAAAGAGTTCAAGATGACCACGATGGAAAAATCATCCACCCAACGGTCTGGTGTAAAAATATCAATTACCCATTCGGCAGCCAGTAAAAGCAACGGCAAAAAGTACCCGCGCAGTTGAAATTGTTCATCCGCAAAGTTTAGCAAGGAAAACTGCTTGTTTGCATCGTAAAACGCGAGGCGCAGTTCCCAATAATAACGTGCATCGAATACCAGCAGGCGTGGATTGGTTACTATTCCATAAACAATCAGAAAAACCAAAAAGCCAACGGCCAGCCAGTTTTGCGGTTTGCGCAATTGGTCACCTGCAAATAACAAAAAATAATCAACTTTCTCCTTCATCAATTGAAACTCCTGTTTTTCTGCAAACGTCTCGATGACTTTTTCAAGAGGATACGCGACATCATCAAGCATTTTCGGGACGTTTATTCTCGGTCTTTGGTTTCCAATATCTCATCAATCACATACGGCGGGCGGCGGCGGACTTCATCCAGGGTGCGCCACAGATATTCGCCCAGCACGCCCAGCATGAACATTTGCAGGCCGGTGGAGAATGTCACCACCAGCATCATCGGCGTCCAACCCTGCACAGGGATGCCGCCCAGGAAGTAATAAAGCAAGATAATTGCGCCATAGAGAATGGAGAACAAAATTGCCAACATGCCAAGCACCGAAAGAATACGAATTGGCGTGAAGGAAAACGCAACAAAGGTATCCATAAACAGTTTAATTTTTTTGGCGAGAGTCCAGCGCGATTTTCCCTTGCGGCGCTTACGGCGTATATATGGCAGCAAAATCGGCTTGTAGCCGAGCCAGAAAATGAGTGTCATGATGTTGGTGTTTTTCTCGTGGATTTTCTTCACATCATCTGCCACTTGCCGGTCTATCAGGAAAAAGTCGAACCCGCCTTCCGGATAGTTGGGAATGGCAAACTGGCGAATCAGCCGATAGTATAAAGACGAAAACACCTTTGAAGAAAGGGGGTCTTCGCGGTCCTGGCGCACCGCAAAAATTGATTTGTTTCCCTGCTCCCAATGGCGAATCATCTCCAGGAACAATTCGGGCGGGTCTTGTAAATCTGCGGCTATCATGCCAATGCAATCGCCGCTCGCCACCGTCATCCCCGCCAGAATGGCCGACATGGAGCCAAAATTGCGCGCCAACTTGACCACCTTGACCGATTGCGGATGCTGGGCATGAAAATCATATAAAATTTCTAGCGACCTGTCACCTGAACCATCGTCCACGCAGACCAGTTCCAGGTGATAACCAGGCAATTTTTCTGCGAGTGAAAGCAATTCAGGGATGGTTTCGCCCAGGTTCAACTCGTTGTAGTAAACAGGAACAACGATTGAGAACATTTTTTTCTCGTCAGGTTTATGGCCTAACATCAATGTTTCTCTCCAATCACTATTTTTTGAACTGCGCGTGGAACGGGTCGGGCAGGTCGCTTAATTTAATCAAGTAAACGCCATTGATTTTTTGCACGCAGCCCGGCGCTGGCCAGGCAGGCATATCTTCAAAGAGAGGGGTCAATAATAATCGTTGTTCTCGTTCAACCGCCCGGATATTGGAATATCCCATTAATTTCATGAAATTAATCATGCGTGAGATGTCATCGGCCTTCCATGCAAATTCAAAAAAGGACGCGCCCATTGTGCCGCCATACGGGTTGGGATAAATGAGCTCAGCGCGTTTGGTGCCATAAATATCTACAAAAATTGTCTGGTCAGAAGAAAAATCTTCATCAATGTCACTCATGCGGCGAAACAAATCATATGCTAACATGCGGTCCTGATGCTGGGTGAAATAGGCAGTTGCGGCGTATGTCCCCTGAGCAACAAGGATTTGCCATATCAGGGCTGAAACAAGCAGTCCATTGAACAGTTTGACGAAAATGCGATTGCTTTGCAACAACAACGTACACATGAACCAAACGATATACGGGATGGCAAAAAACGAACGGGTCGGCAAATCCTTGGCGCTTATGATGTTTAGCGTGAAGGGCAATACCAGCAACCCACTCCAAAGGATAAGAGAGAGAAAAGTTTTTCGCCAATCTTTCCCCCAGGAATTCACCAGAACCGACAGCCAGGCAAAAAAGACTACCCATCCGATAGAGAAGAGCGAAATCCCATATTTGCTCATCGCGCCGGAGTAATAAGCGCGTATCTCGGCCAGGACCGGGACCATCAGGACAAACAGGGGGTCGGCCAGCAAGGTCTTGAAATTCCAAAAACCTTCAATGTATTCGCTGGCGCGAATCATCATCACGTTTTGGGCGATTGAATTAATGGCCCAGTACGCTGCAAATCCCAGGACAGAGACGATTCCTAACTGCGCCAAACTTAACCAAACCCGGCGCATTTGGTCAGGATGTGAATCGTCGGATATGAATTCAAACAGTACCAACCCTACGCCAACCGCCAGGTACATCAGCAAAAAAGACTGGTAGCCTCCCACTGCCACAGTGAGCAGGACAACTTGTAACCCCAACCAACCCCAAGAAATTCCCCTGCCCATAGAACGGGTACGCGCAAAAATAAAGCCAGCCAGCGAAACCAACAGAACGCCCAGGCTCACCGAGGGCAGGTTGGCATAGAAGGCAGTAATAAACCACCAGGTTGGGAATGCGCCAAACA
>DAOUBQ010000089.1:0-6479 GCA_034432755.1 Anaerolineales bacterium | reverse complement strand
TTTTTCCCCTTTGTGTCCTTCGTGGCAAGGATTTTTCCGGTTCATGGACGAAAGAGACACTGACCCCTCGGTAAATCCAAAATCCAAAATCCAAAATCAAAAATCAAAAATCTACAATCCCGATGAACCTCGACGACCTCTCTCTCCTCTCCCAAATCGACTCCCACAATATGCTGGCGGAAATCAACAACCTGCCCGAACAACTCGCCACAGCCTGGCAGCTCGGCCAAAGCCTGCCGCTGCCCCCCACCGCCGCGCCCATTGAAAGAATCGTCCTCTCGGGCATGGGCAGCTCGGCCATCGGCGCCGATTTACTGGCCGCCTACGCCGCCGAAACCTGTCCCGTCCCGGTCATCGTCCACCGCGATTACGGCCTGCCGGCCTTCGCCAATGGCCCCGGAACGCTGGTCGTTGCCTCGTCCCACTCCGGGAATACCGAGGAAACGCACGATTCGTTCAGCGCCGCCCGCCAGCGCGGCTGTGCCGCGCTGGCAATCACCACCGGCGGGCAACTTGCGGAACAAGCCAAATCGGCGAGCCTCCCACTCTGGCAATTCGCGCATCACGGCCCGCCGCCCACCGCCGTTAGCTATTCCGTTGGGCTTCTTCTGGCCCTCTTCAGCCGCCTGAGACTGATTCCCGACCCTTCGGCCGACCTGTCCGAAGCAGTCGAAGCAATGAAAACACAGCAAACCAACCTGCGGGCCGAAATCTCCGCCGCGCTCAACCCCGCCAAACGTTACGCCGGTCAATTGGTCGGGCGTTGGGTGACAGTTTTTGGCGCGGGCGCGCTGGCCCCGGTCGCCCGACGCTGGAAGACTCAAATCAACGAACTCGCCAAAGCCCCCGCCAATTTCGAGTTCCTGCCCGAAGCAGACCACAACACCCTGGCCGGTCTCACCAACCCCGCCGACCTGCTGCAAAGCCGCACCCTGGCAATGTTCCTGCTGGCCCCCTCCGACCATCCCCGCAACCGCCTGCGCAGTGAACTCACCCGCCAGGTCTTCATGCTCGAAGGCTCCAACACCGATTTTTACATGGCGAAAGGCAATTCCAAACTCGCCCACATCTGCACCGCCCTCCACTTTGGCGACTACCTGGCCTACTACCTCGCCATTGCCTACCAGACCGACCCCGCCCCAGTTGAAACCCTTGCGCACCTGCAAGAAATGCTCTCCAACACAAAAGACTCCAACGACTTCTGACGTTAGAAGACCAAAATCAGGTTCATGAAAGCCTCCCGCCTCGTCCCCCTGGCCGCCTGGGTTCTGCTTGCCCTCGGCCTGATCCTGCGCCTGCGCCAATACCTCGCCAACCGCTCGCTCTGGCTCGACGAAGCCATGCTGGCGTTAAACATTATCCACAAAGACATTTGGGGGCTTTTTGGAAAACTGGACTACGAACAGGGCGCACCCCTCGGCTTCCTCCTGCTCGAAAAACTTGCCGCCACCCTGCTCGGAGACGGGGAACGCGCCTTACGCCTGCTCCCGTTACTGGCGGGGTGCGCCTCGCTGGTGCTTTTTTACCTCCTTGCCCGCCAGATTCTCCGCCCCCCCGGCCTGCTCATCGCCCTGGCCCTCTTTGCCCTCAGCCCCACACTGATTTACTACTCCTCTGAAGTCAAACAATACGCCTTAGATGTCTTCGTCACCGTCCTGTTGTTCTACCTCTTCACGCGTCACTCATCATCTGTTCCCCGCAATTCATCGTTCATCATTCATCATTCCGCCTTCCTGCTCGCCCCCTGGTTCTCGCACCCCGCCATCTTCCTCCTGGCTGCCATTGGCCTCACCCTGCTCATTCAGAACCGCCGCACTCCCCTCCCCACCCTGGCGCTGGGCGCGGGCTGGCTGGTCAGCTTTGGCATTCTCTACCTCGTCAACCTGCGCGAACTTTCCGAAAACGATTTTCTGCGCACCTACTGGCAGGAATATTTCCGCACCAACCCGCTTACTGCCCTTTCCGGCTTGTTTGCCAACCCCGCCGGGCTGACAGCGCATGCCCCCGTCCTGTTAGCGGTCATGCTATGGGGGGCGGCAATGCTTCTCGCGCGGCAACAAAAGGCTGCGGCGAGTCTGCTCCTGGTTTTCTTTTTCGCCTGGGCCGCTTCATGGATGCAGTTGTATCCCCTGGCAGGCCGCATGGCGCTCTTCCTTGTTCCGCTAGTTTACATTTTCCTCGCTTCAGCAGTGGACTGGCTCTGGAACATCACCCTGCGCCCACGCGTTTTATCCCCGCTCCTGGCATTGTCTCTGGCCGGATTTTTGCTCTACACCCCGCTCCTGCTCTCCGCCGAGCGATTCATCAACCCAAAATACCCCGAACACATCCGCCCGACGCTTGCCTACCTCAACGCCAACCACCAGCCGGGCGATACGCTTTACGTTTACTACTGGGCCTTGCCCGCCTTTCGCTATTACGCCCGCCCGGACATGGAATATGTCGCGGGTGGGCTGCACACCGATGATCCGCAAGCCCTGCTCTCTGAACTGGCCCCATTACAGGGCCAGCGCAGAGTCTGGATTTTATTTTCGCATGTTTACGAACATGGCGAATATAACGAGCGCGATTGGATGCTGGCCTACCTGGACCAAATCGGCCAGCGCAAACGCCAGTTCATCGAACCGGGAACGAGCGTGTACCTGTATTTGTATGATTTACGCCAGCCCATGCCCTAACGAGGTGTCAAGAGCAAATTTGCCTGCGGCACAGTCGTCAGAATCAGGCCGGAGAGTGAAAAAGCCATCAACACAAAAACCGCATACAGGATTACTGTTCGAAAGCGGCCAACCTGCTCAATTCTCATTTTAATCGCCGCCATATCATCAAGCATCCAGGCAAGCGAGGCCAGCAACATGGCATGGAGTGGTAAAAAATAGCGCGCTTCCATCGCGCCGGGAAGAGCAGCCAGTGCCGGAAGCAGCCAGACCAGGAGAATCAGCGAATTCAAGGGGGGATTTTTGGAGACCAGTTGCCGTGAATCGAAGAAAAACAAGACGCCAAAAAGCACCGTATAGTTGAGCCACATCAAAAGTGGAGCAGGCCGGTAAATATTTTCGATATAGGTCGTGGGATAAATCAGGTTCAGTCCATTAAACAGATGGCGGAAATAGATTGTGGCGAGATCCAGGGGGTATTTCAGAAAGAAATGGAAAATATCTTGTAGTGAAAAAGCATTCTGCAAAACACTGTCCACATCGAACGCGCCAATCGCGCGCGTATCGAAGGGGAATTTGCGGCCATCCCGGAGGAGCAGGTTCTCAGCCTGCGGGTCCATAAAGCGTACCCCGGCAGCGGGATAAACGCTTTTATCGATGCTTGCTTCGTAACGCTGCACAAGCAAACCCACTGTTATTTGGTATGAATATAAACCACCGGAAATAAACGGGGAGTTAATTCCATAATGAATCCGATTGATGAGATACTGAGGGGTCAGAACCAATGCGCCGGCCACCAAAAATGCAAACATAGACAGGAGGCGTTGACGTAGATTCAACGCCGCCGGAACAAATGCGATTCCAAGAGCAGTGGCAACAAAAACAAGCAGGTACACTGGCCGAATCAAGTAGACAGCCATCAAAAATGCGCCTGCCAAGAAGGCTGCGGCCATACTTTTCCCGATAACCGGCACTTGCAGCACAATTAGGACGAGCAACAAGCCAGCCAGCAAGAAGAATAAAGCTGGCAAATCGCTCAGTGGATAATATAAGTGCCCGTGCCAAAAAATAGCCAGCAAAGCCCCAAACCCCAAGCGAAACAAGGTTGTGCCTTTACGCCCGGTCAGCCGGGAGAAGATGGCCGGAATCAGCCACCAGGCCATCGAGAACATTAAAAAAGAATTCAAGATGACCACACTGGAGAAATCATCCACCCAACGGTCAGGCGTAAAAAAATCAATTATCCATTCAGCAGCCAGTAAAAGTAACGGCAAAAAGTACCCGCGCAGTTGAAATAACTCATCCGAAAAATTAAAAAGCGAAAAGTGTTTGTTCGCATCGTAAAATGCCAGGCGTAGTTCCCAATAATAACGTGCATCGAACATCAGCGTACGCGGATTGGTTGCTATGCCATAAACAATCAGAAAAACCAAAAAGCCAACGGCCAGCCAGGTTTGCGGCTTGCGCAATTGGTCAACGAACAATAAAAAAAAGCGATTAACTTGCTTCTTCATTAACCAAAACTCCTGTTTGCCTGCAACCGTCCCAATGGCCTTTTCACGGAGATACGCAGCAGCATCCATCATTTGCAGAACGTTGATTTATTCTCAGTCTTTTGTTTCCAATATTTCATCAATCACATACGGCGGGCGGCGGCGGACTTCATCCAGGGTGCGCCACAGGTATTCGCCCAGCACGCCGAGCATAAACATTTGCAGACCAGTGGAGAAGGTCACTACCAGCATCATTGGCGTCCAACCCTGCACAGGGATGCCGCCCAGAAAGTAAGAAAGCAAAATCACTGCGCCATAGACCATGGAGAACAGAATTGCCAATATCCCCAACGCAGAAAGAATGCGAATGGGGGTGAAAGAAAATGAAACAAAAGTATCCACAAACAGTTTCACTTTTTTGGCGAGAGTCCAGCGTGATTTTCCCTTACGACGCTGGCGGCGCACATACGGCAGCAAAATCGGCTTGTACCCAAGCCAGAAAATGAGCGTCATGATGTTGGTGTTTTTCTCGTGTATCCTCTTCACATCCTCGGCTACTTGCCGGTCTATCAAGAAGAAGTCGAACCCGCCTTCAGGATAGTTCGGGATGGCAAACTGGCGAACCAGGCGATAGTATAAAGACGAAAACGCCTTCGAAGAAAGGGGGTCTTCACGGTCCTGGCGCACCGCAAAAATTGATTTGTTGCCCTGCTCCCAATGGCGAATCATTTCCAGGAATAATTCGGGCGGGTCCTGCAAATCGGCGGCAATCATGCCAATACAATCGCCACTGGCAACCGTCATCCCCGCCAGGATGGCAGACATGGAGCCAAAATTACGCGCCAGTTTAACCACTTTGACCGAATGTGGGTACTGAGCATGAAAGTCCTGCAAAATTTCCAGCGACCTGTCCCCTGAGCCGTCATCTACGCAGACCAATTCCAGATGATAATTGGGTAGTTTTTCCGCAAGTGACAGCAACTCAGGGATGGTTTCGCCCAGGTTCAATTCGTTGTAGTAAACAGGAACAACGATTGAGAACGTTTTTTTCTCACCAGGCTGATGGTTCAATATCAATGTTTCTCTCCACATCACTATTTTTTGAACTGCGCGTGCAACGGGTCGGGCAGGTCGCTTAATTTAATCAAGTAAACGCCATCGATTTTTTGCACGCAGCCGGGCGCGGGCCAGGCCGGCATTGCTTCGAAGAGAGGGGTCAATGATAACCGCTGCTCCCGTTCTACAGCCTGAATATTGGAATATCCCATTAATTTCATAAAATTAATTATGCGGACTATGCTATTGGGCCCCCAGGCAAATCCAAAAAAGGAAACACCTATTGTGCTGCGATACGGGTCGGGGTAAATCAGCTCGGCGTGTTTGGTGCCATAAATATCCACCAAAATTGTCTGGTCAGAAGAAAAACCTTCATCAATGTCACTCATGCGGCGAAACAAATCATACGCTAACATGCGGTCCTGATGCTGGGTGAAATAGGCCGTTGCGGCATACGTCCCCTGAGCAATAATAATTTGCACCACCAACGCTAAAACAAGCAGGGCATTGAATATGTTTTCTATAACGCGATTACTTTGCAACAAGATCGCAGACATTAACCAAATGACGTATGGAATGGCAAAAAAAGAACGGGTGGGCAATTCCCTGGCGCTCACGATACTCAAAATAAAAGGGATAACCAGAAGCCCGCTCCAGAGTAAGAAAGAAACTACGGCTTTTTTCCATTCCACAAGCTCGAGACGGGCTACCATCGTAAGCCAGACAAAGAAAAGAATAACTCCTGTCATAAAAAGCGAAACACCATATTTTTGTGCTGTTCCAAAATAAAAAGCGCGCATCTCGGTAATTAGAGAAACCACGAATGCATAGAGAGGTCTGTTAAGAAGAGTTTCAAGATTCCAAAAACTTTCGATATGAGCACTGGGATTGACCTGGATTAAGGCCCGTAACAGGGAATTAATAATCAGGTAAGCAGCAAACCCCACCATGGATACCGCGCCCAACAGTACCAGGCTCGACAAGACCATGCGAAATTCCCCGGGCCTCCTATGGCTAGTGGATAAGTAATCGGTCAAAATAATTCCTACTCCAACCGCCAGGTACATCAACAAAAAAGACTGGTAGCCGCTCACTGCTACTGTGAGTAGAACAACCTGCAAACCCAACCAACCCCAAGGAATTCGCCCGCTAACAGACCGGGTACGCGCAAAAATAAAGCCGGCCAGCGAAACCAACAGAACGCCCAGGCTCACCGAGGGCAGGTTGGCATAGAAGGCAGTAATAAACCACCAGGTTGGGAATGCGCCAAACA
>DAOUBQ010000088.1:0-32188 GCA_034432755.1 Anaerolineales bacterium | reverse complement strand
GTCTGCCCATCGTTACCGTGCAAAATCAGTGTGATGGGTTCGCCGGTCTTCCCGTAAACCAGCAGCACCACCATCTGGCAATCGCACTTCGCGGCGCCGTGATGCGGGCAGGGGCAATCGCCGGAGGCATGGCGCGCCGATTGCAGGTCGAAGGTCTGCACGGTGCGCAGACCAGCCTGCCCCGGCGGCCCAAATTGAGCCGCAACTGGCTGCGATAAACTCTGTGGAAGGGTTCAGCGTGGCGGATGGCTCGCGCCCCCTGACCTTTCTGACCGATTTTGGCGCGCATCCCGATTTCCGCACTGAATGGTGGTACTACACCGGAAATTTATCTACCCCTGAGGGGCGTCACTTCGGCTTTGAGTTGACCGTGTTCCGCGTCAGTTTGCTACCCCCAACAGCGACCCTGCCCAAAGACTCGGACTGGTATAGTGAGAGCATTTATTTTGCCCACTTTGCGGTGAGCGACATCGCCGATAACGCCTTCCACGCCTTCGAGCGCTACGCCCGACCAGGGCCAGGTCTGGCCGGAGCGAAAGCCAGTCCTTACCGCGTTTGGCTCGAAGATTGGAGCATCGCCGAAACCACAAAAGACTCTTACCGCCTGCAAGCCGCACAGAACGGCATGGCGGTTGACCTGACCCTGACCGACGAGATGGGCGTCATCCTGCACGGTGAAAATGGCTACAGCCGCAAAGGGTAGGCAATCAGCAACGCTTCATATTATTACAGTCAGCCGCGGCTGCGCGCTGAAGGGACGCTGCAAGCGGGCGGCAAAACATACCCGGTGAGCGGTTGGGTGTGGAAAGACCACGAGTTCAGCACCGGAGTGCTAGATGAAGGACAGATTGGCTGGGACTGGTTCTCGCTGCAATTCGACGATGGCTCCGCCTTGATGCTGTTCCAATTGCGCGAGGCCGGCGGAGGCGTCTCTGATACGGCGAGCGGGACTTTTATCTACGCAGACGGTTTGACGAAGCCTGTCCAAAAGAACAACTTCAGCCTCACCATCCTCAGCCAGTGGCGCAGTCCGCATACGGGGGGGGTGTATCCTGCCGGATGGAAAATCCAACTCACCGAACCGGGCTGTGAATTGACCATTCAACCCTGGATGGCTGACCAGGAAGTCAACTTCCCTGCGTTTACCCATTGGGAAGGCGCCGTGCGTTTCGAGGGGATATGCGAGCAGAGGCCCGTGAGCGGGAATGGTTACGTTGAGTTGACGGGGTATGCCGGCAACCTGCCCTTGCCATAAGTCCTCCACAGGGCGTGCTTGGGGGCGTTACTGCCTGCTCTGCAACCGGTTGAGGATTTGGTCGGCGGCGCGCGCGCCAGAGAGATATGCGCCGTGTACGGTGGAGGGATAATCGCGCTGGGTATGTTCACCGGCAAAGAACACGCGCTCGCCCACCGGTTGCGCGAGGGCGTCGTAATCGTTTGGGGTGGCGTTTACGCCCAAAAATGAGTAAGAACCCAGGGCAAACGGGTCTTGCGCCCAACGGGTAATACGATAATCAAGCGGTTCTGGAATATCGGCGCCGTACATTTTGCGCAAGACGCTCATGGCCGATTGAATAATTTGCGCGTCGGTTTGGGTTTCAAGCCTGCGGGCATACTCTCCGGCGTTAAAGCCAAGCAATATCGGCGCTCCGAGCAGCGCGTTTAAATTAAGCCATTCTGCCCATTCGCCTTTGCGCTCGCTCACATAGCCCAACAGGGTGGCGTCATCCCAAAATGCGCGGGGGAAGATGAGGTAGCATTTATTGAGCAGCCCCATGCCCACGCGCGCCAGGGCGGTCTGTTTTTCGGCGGGCAGCGGAGGCTCAAAAGTGATGCTGCCGCTTTGCAACACGCCAAGCGGCGCGGTGACCAAAATTGCGCGGGCGCGCAGCGTGTCGCTTTGGGTGTTCAGGCTTGCGCCGTTGTCATCATAGGTGATGCGCCGCGCCACCTGATTCAGCCGAATTTGAAGGTTCTGGGCCATGGCTTGAACAATGACACGGTAGCCTTGCGCAAAAATTACGTCTTCGCCGTCAAATTCTTGTTGCTCGTCAAAATACCACGCCGATAGTTGACCGGCGTCGGCGGCGTATTCGTGTTCTAGGGTGGTGTTGAGGGCGTAGTTGAGCAGGCGCAGGTCACGCGCGCCGAGTGGTTGTTCACGCAGGGCGGCTTCGAGCGCGCTTTGCAGGCTGAGGTCGCTGTTTTGGTCTTCGGCATATTCACGCGCCAGGTTAAGGTAGCGCTCAAGCAAGGTATCGGCGCGGCGGTCCAGGTCGTCTGTCAGTGGGCTGCCGTCAAAGTCGAAACGCTGCAAGTCTTCGTAATCGGTGGGGATGAGCGCGGCATTTTGCTGGTTGGCAATTTGGGTCATGGGATTGCCAAGCGTGCCATGAATCCACGAGGCGCCGAGGTCGAGCGGCGTTCCGGCGGTTTCATCCGTCCAGGTGCGCCCGCCAATGCGGTTGCGGGCTTCGAGCACGACCACACGCTGCCCCTTTTGCTGCAAAATTTGGGCGGCGCACAGCCCAGCCATGCCCGCGCCAACGATGATGACGTCCCAAAGGGCAGGGTCGGCGTCAGTTGGGGAGGGGTGCGCATTTTGGGGCGCTGTATCCACTGCGTTAGGAGTAAGTGTGCGGCTTGGGGGGGACTGCGTGGGTGCGGGGGGGCCAAGCGTATCGGCACAGGCAGCCAGGGGGGCGCTTGCCAATGCAGTTACAAAAAGTTTCAAAAATTGTCTGCGATTCATCGTTCGTGTAAGAGATTGGCTATCAGATTGTTGCGCAGTATTTCAGCGTGTTGCAAATCAGAATTGGGGAATGGGGAAGTAGAACAACCAGGGCTGTCCACGTCGTTGGACAGCCCTGCGCATTTTGAACAAAAAAAGACCTGCCCTCCGCTGTGCGGGGCTGCTCACAGCCCCTTGGCTAAGGATGAAGAGGGGTTACATGGCTCTATCCACTTTGCGGATGACCATGACCACTTTGCCCCTGATTTCAAGGCGTTCACTTTTGTCAATGTAAATGGGCTGCATGGTGGGGTTAGCAGGCTGCAAGCGGTAATGGTTGGCTTCTTTGTAAAAGTATTTGAGGGTGGTTTCATCGCGGGAGGGCAGCCAAACGGCAACCATGTCACCATTTTTGGCTTCGGCGTTGTTGGCAACTTTGCGCATGACGACAATATCGCCATCGTTGACCATGGCATCAATCATCGAGTCACCCTGGACTTCAAGAGCAAAGAGGCCCTCTAAATTTTTGGCCGGGAGCAGGCTGCGGGCAATTTCTACACTCGATTCAGCATCGTAGTAGTTGAAATCAGAAGCAGGAACAGGAGCGGGGGCGCTGGCAACAATGCGGCCTGCAATGGGAATGCGCAACAAATCGGTGACTACTTCTGTCGCCGCAAGCCCCAGGTTGGCAAGCATTTCAGGGACGACCCGCAATCCGCGCGAGATGCGCCGGTCACGCTCAATGTAGCCCCATTTTTCGAGCTGCTCAAGGTAATAATTCACAACCGAAGTGGAGGTGATGCCGGTTTGTTCGCCAATTTCACGAATAGAGGGGGGGTAGCCCTTGTCGGCGTATTTGTCAAGCAATGTAAGTATTTTAAGATGCCGCTCGCTTAAGCCTTTGGATTTTCGCACCATCATCATAAATTCGCTCCCGACGCAGGTCAAAATCGCTCATGCGTTCTATGAACAGATAATACATGAATGTTTGTTCTATGTCAAGAGGCGAATTTGTTGGCTCAGCAATTCCAAATCTGAAATTGCCAATTTGTGTAACAGGATAGAAGGATGAGTCCACGGCAAAAAATCCCATCACCACAAAGGAATTCCAAACGGCGGAATGAAGAATCTTGAAATTCGGCGCAAGAGAACTTAAAAAACTTCGTGACCTCTGTGTCCTTTGTGATAAGAGAAGGTTTTTTCAGTATTTAAAATTGGGAAATTTGGGCATGTTGAGGCGCCAATCATTCACAAATAGGTCACGAATACTCAAATTTTTGTGCCAGCACAGGTTTCATTGATTTTCGCGGGAGTATGTTCCTGCGACGGGGCGGCCAGGGGTCAGTGCGAGAGAATCGGATGCGGAGCCTCAAACCCAGGTGCGGCGCTTCATCCAAAAGAACATGCCTATCGGTAAAATAATGAAAATTGCCATAACAAGGACGAAGGCCATCCGGCTGGTCCAGGTAGTCAGGCCAGCGACCGGCTCGAAAAAATTCATGCCAAAAAAACCGGTCAGAAATGAAATGGGCATAAACAGGGTGGTGATGATGGTGAGGGTTTTCATGACCTCGTTCATGCGATTGTTGATGACAGAGAGGTAGGTATCGAGCGCGCCGCTCACCAGGTCACGCATCGATTCGTTCAGGTCGTGCAGGCGCACGAGATGGTCGTAGATGTCGCGGAAGAAGACCCGGTCGTGGGGGTCAATCACTTCGTAGTCGTCGCGGGCCAGTTTGTTGAGGACCTCGCGCTGCGGGGTGATGATGCGACGCATGGCAAGTAAGATGCGCTTGAGCGAGAAGATGCGCTCAAGGGTGTCGGGGGCGGCTTTAACCAAGACTTCGTCCTCAACGCGGTCGATTTGGTCATCAATGGCTTCGACAATGGGCATGTAGTCGGCCACCAAGCCGTCAATGATTTTGTAGAGCAGATGGTCTGGACCGTGCGTTGTGTAGCGTTTATCGCGCCCAAAGGCTTCGCGGGCTTTTTCCAGGGCAAGAATGGGGCGGTCATGGTGGGTGACAATATAGTTAGGACCAAGGAAGATATCGAGTTCAGTAGTGGAGAGAGCCAGGCCATCCGATACGTCGAAACTCATGGCATTGAGGACGATGTAGACGTATTCGCCCCAGTCGTCTATTTTCGGGGTGTGGGCTTCCTCAAGGGCGTCATCCACGGCGAGCGGGTGGAAGCGAAAGATGCCAGTCAGGACGGATTCGGCAGAGGCGTCAGGCTCAGCATCAAAATCAACCCACAGCAGGCCGCCGGGTTCTTTGAGCAGGGCGGCAAATTCTTTAACGGGGATACTGGAACGCGTTTCCTGGCCGGAGATGTGGTAAAGGGTTCGAATCATAGATGTCTCACAGGGAAAGAAAGGAAATGATTGACCAAGCAACCTTAAGCCGAATCCCAAAATTATCAATTTTTATATTGACAATTCAAAAATATAATGTATAATATTTTTAGAAAATCAAATAAGTTTTTCGTTTTTCTATATCTTCGGGCAAAGGTTCGCATAATGTCCAATGTATTGACCGAGTTGCGCGCCAATGCGCAATGGGGCAAATTGTACCGCAATCCGCACAAGTTGAATTCCGTGGAAGATAAACTACCTGCGCTCTCCAGCCGCCTGCTGATTTCCACGGGAACTCGCCTCAAGAATTCAGCCCGAGTCGAAGCCATACTTTTTCAGGAGACGCTATGAACAACGCTCCCACGCGCTGCCCCATCTGCCAGAGCGAACTGACCATCACGCGCCTGCACTGCGATGTGTGCGACACGACGCTGGAAGGCCGCTTTGGAGGCGGGCCGTTTGCCCACCTGACGGCAGAACAACTGGACTTTATCTTGACCTTCATCCGTTGCGAGGGGAAGTTGAACCGCATGGAGGATGAAATTGGGCTTTCATACCCAACCATTCGCAACCGCTTACAAGACATCATCCGCGCACTGGGCTACGAGCCGGGCAAGGATGATTCTTCTGCCGAAATCAGCGAAGAGCGTCGCCGCCAGGTGTTAGAAGACCTGGACGCCGGCCGCCTGAGCGCGGACGCTGCCATGCGCATACTGCGCGGGGAGGACGCATGAGACAGACTACCCTGACAGTGACAGGCGCAGCAACCCTGGAGGTCACCAACGTCAGCGGCGATTTGCAGATTGTCGGCTGGGACCGCCCTGAAATCACCGCCAAAGCCGACGGCGACACCCTGACCCTAATGGTGGATGATGATACAGCGCGCGCTTCGAGCGACAGCGACCTGATTCTATACATCCCCTGCGAAACGACCCTGCGGATTGCCAACGTAGGCGGCGACGCCGACATCCGCGCAGTGACTGGCGCGATTGAAATTTCCAACGTGGGCGGCGATTTGCAAATGCGCAATATCGGCCTAACGACAGTTCGTTCGATGGGCGGCGACCTATCAGTGCGCGACTGCAAAGGCAACTTCGTGGCCGAAAACGTGGGCGGCGACGCCTCGCTGCACCAAATAGGCGGCGGGGTTAGTATCAGCGTTGGGGCCGATTTGTACCTGCGCGAGGTGGAAGGCAACATTTCAGCCCAGGTCAGCGCAGATGCAGCGTTGTACCTACGCCCAAAACCCGGTCAGTTGGTCAGCGTACAAGCCGCAAGCGACATCTTGTTGCGTGTCCCATCCAAAATTGATGCAGAATTTACCCTGCAAGGCTGCGACGATGAATCGATTCGCGTTGATTTACCAGGGTTTGAAACAGCAGAGCCAGGCATGTTCCACCAATTTACAGTGGGCACGGGCAAGGCCAAAATCAGCCTGACGGCGGGTGACGAAGTGATTGTAACCAGCCGAGAGGACGAATGGCAGTCGGTGGCCGATTTCGACCCGCTGGGGCGCGAAGGGTCGTTTGCGCCAGGCGAATTCCCCGGCATTTCGGCGGAGATTCAGGAGAAAATTTCACGCAAAATAGAAGAAGCCACTCGTCGCGCCATGAAAGCTTCCATACGCGCCCAAGAACAGAGCGACCGCGTCCAACATCGCGTGGATGCAGCCATGCGCCGCGCCGAAGAAAAGATGCGCTCGGCGGAGCGCCGCACGGCCCACATGGGCATCTCAGTGGCGCGCTGGGGCGTCAACTTTGGCGCGCCCAAACCGCCCCGCCCGCCTGTGCCGCCCAGCCCACCATCAGAACCCATCACAGATGACGAGCGCCTGACGGTCTTAAAAATGCTCCAGGAAAAGAAAATTTCTCTTCAGGAAGCAGAAAAGTTACTGGCCGCCCTGGAAGGCAAATAACCCGCAGAGAGAAAACCATGACCAATAGCGAGCGCCAGCAAATCTTGAAAATGATTGAAGAAGGCAAAATTACCCCAGAGGAGGGCCTGAAGTTGATGCAGGCTCTGGACGAAGCCCTGCTGGATGAAGAACCGGCTGCCCTGCCGCCTGCCCCAAACTTCTCAACAAGTGGGGAGGCACCAGGCGCCGAGCCCCGCTTTGCAACCAACCCAGGCGGCGAATCGCAAAGCGAGCGCGCCCGGCGCGAATCTTTTTTTGCCGGTAAAATCAGGCGTTTCCGCCGCCTGTGGATAATTCCGATGACAATTGGCGTACTGCTCACCATTGGCGCAGCCTACTGGATGTATGCCGCCCTCCAAAACGCCGGTCTGGGGTTCTGGTTTTTCTGCGCCTCGCTGCCCTTTGCCCTGGGCGTGCTGGCAATGGCACTGGCCTTCTCCAGCCGTAATTCGCTCTGGTTATATGTGAACCTGAAGCAAAAACCGGGTGAAAAACCAGGCCGAATCATCATTTCGTTTCCCATGAGCCTGGTCAACTGGCTATTCAGAATTTTTGGCAATCAAATGCCAGCGCGAGAACGGGAACAGGCCGGGATGGTGATGGAGGCGTTTCAAAAAAGCATTTCCTCGGGCCAGCCGGTTCTCATGGAAGTTGATGACAACGGCGCGCACGTCCAGGTCTATATTGGGTAAGGAGGGCCGCTATGGCAACTGCTGAAGAACGAATGCGAATTTTGAAAATGATTGACGAAGGGAAAATCAGCGCTGAGGAAGGCGCCAAACTGCTCTCGGCCCTAAGCGAAGGCCGCCGCGGCCCAGTTCCGCCAACGCTGCCGCGCATGCCGGGTTCGGCGCGCTGGCTGAGGGTGCGCGTGACCGACGTGGCCTCAGGCCGCGCCAAGGCCACCGTCCAAATTCCGCTGGCGCTGCTGGATGCCGGCATGAAAATCGGCGCCCATTTTGCCCCTGAAGTGGAGGGGGTGAATATGGCAACCATTATGGAAGCCCTGCGCGCCGGCATGACCGGAAAAATTGTGGATGTCGTTGATGAAAAAGACGGCGAACACGTCGAAATCTTTGTCGAATAGTCGAATCCCTGCCCAATAATGACAACTACTCTGCTCTCTCCCAAATTTGGACCCTACGGCGGGCAGTACGTCCCTGAAACCCTCATGCCCGCCCTGGCAGAACTGGAAACAGCCTTTCTCGCCGCCCAATCAGACCCTGAATTTCAACGCACACTCCACCAACTCCTGACCGATTTTGTTGGCCGCCCCACCCCGCTCACCTACGCCCGGCGGCTCAGCGAACAACTCGGCGGTGCGCAAATCTACCTCAAGCGCGAAGACCTGGCCCACACTGGCGCACACAAAATCAACAACGCCCTCGGCCAGGCCTTGCTCGTCAAACGCATGGGCAAAGGGCGCATCGTTGCCGAAACCGGCGCCGGTCAACATGGCGTGGCCTCGGCCACTGCCGCCGCCCTGCTGGGCCTCGAATGCGTGGTGTATATGGGCGCAGTAGACATTGCCCGCCAGGAACCCAACGTCTTCCGCATGAAACTGCTCGGCGCACAGGTCCGCCCCGTCATCAGCGGCACCCAAACCCTCAAAGACGCCATCAACGAAGCCATCCGTGACTGGGTGACGAACGTCCGCAATACCCACTACCTGCTCGGCTCGGCGCTGGGTCCCCACCCCTACCCCACCATCGTGCGCGAATTTCAATCGGTCATTGGACGCGAGGCACGCGAACAATGCCTCAAGCAACTCGGCCGCCTGCCCGATACCGTCATCGCCTGCGTGGGCGGTGGCTCAAACGCGATTGGCATTTTCAGCGGTTTCATAGAAGATGCAGAGGTCGAACTGATTGGCGTAGAAGCGGGCGGGAGCGGAATCGCCACCGGCAAACACGCCGCTCGCTTTGGCGACCCCTCGCGCGGGCGTTTAGGCGTCATTCACGGAACGCGCACCTTCGTCCTACAAACCGAAGACGGCCAAATCGCCGAAACGCACTCTGTTTCGGCAGGCCTGGACTACGCTGCCATCGGCCCCGAACACGCCCACCTGCGCGACCAGGAACGCGCCTTCTACACCTCCGCCACCGATGAAGAAGCCCTGGCAGCATTCCAGGCCTTGTGCCGCACCGAAGGAATCATCCCGGCCCTCGAATCGTCCCACGCCATGGCCGAAGTCCTCAAACGCGCCCCAAAGATGCGCAAAGACCAGGTCATCCTCGTCAACCTATCGGGGCGAGGCGACAAAGACCTGAATACCGTAATGAAGGAACTAGGCGGTGCAGCAATTTCTTAAACATAGAGACCCCATGAACAGAATCGATAAAGCCTTTCAGAACAAGCCCATCTTCATGCCCTACTACCCGGTGGGCTACCCCGATATTCCCACCTCAATTGACATTCTCGAAGCGCTGGCAAAAAACGGCGCAGACTTGATTGAAGTGGGCCTGTCGTTTTCAGACCCGCTAGCCGATGGCCCCGTCATCCAAAAAGCGACCCAAATTGCGCTCGAACAAGGTGTCACAACCCAAAAAACGCTCCAGGCCGTTGCAGAACTGCGCCAGCGCGGCGTGCAGATTCCCCTGGTGCTGATGGGCTACTACAACCCCATGCTGGCCTACGGGCTGGAGCGTTTCGTCCACGATGCGCTCAAAGCCGGGGCGGACGGATTCATCATCCCCGATTTACCGCCCGAAGAAGCCGCAGAGTTAAACGCCGTGCAAAATGGCCTGCCCCAAATCACCATGCTGGCCCCCACCACCTCCGAGGAACGCATGGAAACCATCGCCCGCAGCGCTCAGGGCTTTCTCTACCTGGTCAGCGTCACCGGCATAACCGGCACACGAGCAGAGATTGCGGATGGACTGGCAGAACTGGTAACACGAGTGCGGACGCATACCTCCCTGCCGGTCTGTGTGGGGTTTGGCATCAGCACGCCCGAACAAGCCAGAGCGGTCAGCCAAATCGCCGACGGAGTCATCGTCGGCTCAGCCTGCGTGCGGGAAATTGGGGAAAGTAAACAGCCGGTTGAGGCAGCCAGGCAGTTTGCGAGGATTTTCAAGGAAGCGCTTCAACGTTAATTGATACATCTGAAACGACGTCCCAAAGGCTGCTGGCGTTCCAGCCTCAGGACGTCGTTTTTCATTTCAGTCAGGCACAGGTTATCGGTGCAGGTGTTTTGCCGCCACAAAGCTCAGCCCGGCTTCCGTCAACATGCGCGCGCTGGCGTTGCAGGCGTCCACTTTATCCATGAAGTTCTGCTTCAGGTTGTCCCAGTCACCGCTGGCAATCACTTCGTCTTTGGCGCGGAAGTAATCCAGGATGTCGGACGGGTGGGCGCGGGCCTGTTCCGTCTCCGGCAAGCCGCCCTCGTGCTTGGCGCTAATGTTAGCGACGTGGTCGGCCAGTTGCACCAATTCGGCACGCCGGTCGTAGGGCTGGATGACGATACTCTTCCAGGTCTCAGTAATGTGATGCTCAAAGCGCACCACGTCCTCGAAACCAAGTGCCTTGCGGTACTGAGCGGTCAGTTCCATCGTCTGATTGTCCACCGAGTTCGACCAGTTGAAGCCAATCAGCGGGGAAGTGCCGTCGTCGCGGCTGAACAACTTGGCGGCTATCATAATCCACAGGGCGTGGTAAGGGTTATCAGAACCAAAGAAGACCGAAATCTTGAAGTTGATATCTACGCCCAGTTTGTAGAGCAAGAATCCGAGCAGAATGGTGCCGGCGTTGAAGTTCAACACATGCTGAACGCCGAAATGGGTGTAATAGTACAGGAACTCATCCAGCCACATCAAGGCGTGTTCGTTGGGTTGACCGATTCCGCCAAAGTAACCGGTGATGGTAGCCGGGCCGCCCAGGTGCGGGTTCGAGCCGTCGGTGCCTTTGGTGTCGAGGGTTTCCACAAACGATGAACCCATGATGTCGAGCGCAGCCACGATGGCGGGCAGGTCGCCATCCGCCTCCGATTCTTTCATCTTGCGGACGGCAATGAAGCGCCCCGGCACCAGGGTTTTGTTCTCAATCGCCTTTTCGCACATCTCGCGCACCCAGGGGAAGTATTGCAGGGCCGAGACTTCGAGCGTAACGGCAAATTCGTCCTTGAACTTGATTGAATCAGCCTTTGCACCCAGCAGATTGCGCCGATAGTCGGCAACGCCGACAAATGCGCCATTGTCGCGCTGCTCTATCAGCCACTTCAAGTCGGCGATATGACCCGGCGCGCGCTCCTCAACCTGTTTTATCAGGTTTTCCAGCTTGCGCGCTTCACGGTGCTTGCGGTTGATTTCTTCGGGCGTGCCGTATTTGGCGACCACTTCGAGGAAGTTATTAATGACTTTTGAATGGGGGTCGAGCAGGACGGCGTTGATGGATTCGAGGCGACTCTCAGGGATGACGAGCATGTTTCGTAAATCGGTCATTTTTATCTCCACAAATGGGTAGGGGCGCGGTCATGGCGCCCCTACAGGGATAAAATCAATCCAACATTTTCTTGAGTTCGTCGAACTCCTCGTCCTTCATCCCGAACCAGTTTTCGGGCTGTGGGAACTGCTTGCCAATCACCTCGTCGTGATAGCCCTTCAGGCCATTCAAGATGACCTCGCCCGCGTTGCCAAAGACCTTGGCCATTTTGGGAGTGAACTTGGGATACAGCCCGAACATATCGTGATAAATGAGCAGCTGGCCGTGCGCATCTGGCCCGGAGCCAAGGCTCATGATGATGCAATCTTCGGCGCGCTCGGTGATAAGTTTGCAAACCCGGTCGGGGACCATCTCCAACAGAATCATAAAAGCCCCGGCTTTTTCGAGCGCTTTGGCGTCATCCACAAGCTTCTTGGCCAGGGCCGCGCTCCTGCCCTGCACCTTAAACCCGCCCAGCGCAGAAACTGATTGCGGGGTTAACCCCAGATGCCCAATCGCCGGAATACCGGCATCAACAATGCCCTTAATGCGGTCGGCCATCGCCGCGCCGCCCTCCAGTTTGATGGCATCGCAGCCCGCCTCGGCCATGAAACGTCCCGCGTTCCGAATAGCGGATTCAACCGAGGGCTGGTAGGTCATATAGGGCATATCGCCCACCACAAAGGCGGTCGGCGCCCCCCGCCGCACGGCCTGGGCGTGGCGAATCATATCGTCCATCGTCACCGGCAGAGTCGAATCGTAGCCGAGCATGGTCATGCCCAGGCTGTCTCCGACCAGAATCATCTCTATCCCGGCTTTTTCTTGCAAATAGGCGGTGGGGTAGTCGTAGCACGTCAGCCAGGTGATGGGTTCGCCTTTTTCGACTTTGTTGAACAAATAGGGCAGGGTTATCTTTTTGCGTACTTCGGTCATTTACGCCTCCTCTTGAAAATAGGTGGGACAAGATAGTATCTTATCCTACTTCAGTATAGGACGGTTTTACGAAAGCCGCAATTGACGAAAATCACTTTCACCTTGTCAATTTCTCCCCAGACAGATAGAATTAGTTTCCCTGCTCAACTATTATTTTAGTTAACTATCGCCGGTTGTCGAGTAAGCGGTGGTTCTCCGGCGTACCGAGACACACGGCATACCGAAACCCAATCAGAGAAGAAAGCCACATGTCAAACCAACCCACCCAAGTTGATGAAATCATCGAAAAATTCTGGGAGAGCATCCCGCCCGCCTGGCGCGAGACGCGCAACACCATTCGCCGGGTGGCCGTTGAACAGTTTTCAATGACCGTTGGGCAGTTCCAGGTGTTGCGGCGCATCCGCAAAGGCATAGATACCGTCAGCGCGCTGGCCGAGGCCAACCGCACCAGCCGCCCGGCAATCAGCAAGGCAGTTGACGCGCTGGTCAACAAAAGTCTGGTATCGCGCTTGGTGGACGAAAAAGACCGCCGCCACGTTCACCTGACCCTGACCGACGAAGGACAGCGCCTGCTCGAAGCAGTTTATGACCAGGCTGAAGCCTGGCTGCGAGACAAATTCCAATCTCTGCCCCCCGAAGAGTTGGCAACCCTGCTTGCCGCCATGAACATCCTCCAAAAAACATTCGACAACGCCAAACCATGATGAACAACCCCCTGCTGCGACTCCGCTTTGCCATCCGACCCTACCTGCCCCAAATCGCTGTGAGCATGCTCAACCTGACGGCGCTGACCGCCCTCAGCCTGTATATCCCCGCCATCATTCGCGACGTGATAGACGAGGGCCTGATTCGCTCCGAGAGCGGCTTCCTGGCCCGCTCGGCGCTGCTCCTGCTCGGGCTGGGACTGCTGACCGCCGCCATGAACGGTTTTCAGCGCTTCATTTCCGAGTGGATAAGCGGCCACATCGGCTACGACATCCGCAACCGGCTATACAACCACATCCAGAACCTGTCGTTTTCCTACCACGACCACGCCCAAACCGGCCAACTCATCTCGCGCTGCATTGAGGACGTGCGCTCAGTGCAGCAATTCATCGGCAGTTCCCTGGTAGAACTCACACAATTACTTCTGCTCCTGTTCGGCGCACTGTGGATAATGCTGGCCGCCAACTGGAAGTTGACCCTGATTGCCATCTTGCCGATTTTCCCGCTGGTTTGGATGACCTTCGACTTCGGCAACCGCATTACCACCCTGTTTTTCAAAGTGGATACCGCACTCGGAGATTTATCCTCACGTTTGCAAGAAAACGTGAGTGGGGTGCAAGTGATACGCGCCTTTGCACGCGAAGACTATGAGATGAAACGCTTTGACGAGACCAACCGCGCCTACTACCATGCCCGCGTGCGGGTCATCAACACCTGGTCGCGAGTCATGCCGACCACCGACTTCTTCGTTACGCTCTGCACCATCCTGATTTTGTGGTTTGGAGGGCAAATGGTCTTGCGCGGCGAAATCACCGTCGGCGCATTAGTGGCCTTCAACGCCTACGTGCTGATGCTCGCCACGCCCGCCCAGCAACTCACCTGGCTGGTCAACGCCGCCGGAGAAGCCTCTGCTGGGGCGCAGCGCGTGTTCGAGGTACTAGATACACCCATTGAGATTGCTTCACCGCCCGGCGCAGTGGAACTGCCCCAGTTGCGGGGCGAGGTCGAATTCCGGAATGTCTCGCTGAAATATCTCGCCGAGAATAAAAACTCCCTCTCAGACATCAACCTGCGGGTGCCGCCGAACCAGTTAATTGCCCTGATTGGCCCCACCGGCAGCGGAAAAACCTCGCTCGTCAACCTGCTTCCACGCTTTTACGACGTGACCGAAGGCGCGGTGCTGGTTGATGGGTTCGATGTGCGCCAGGTAGATTTGACCAGCCTGCGCAGCCAGATTGGCATCGTTTTGCAAACCTCGCTCCTGTTTTCTGATACCATCCGCGCCAACATCGCCTATGGCCGCCCCGAAGCCAGCGACGAGGAGATTTTCGCCGCCGCTCAGGCCGCCCAGGCGCACGAATTCATCATGGGTTTTGAAAAGGGCTACGAAACGATTGTGGGCGAGCGCGGCGTAACCCTTTCGGGCGGGCAGCGTCAGCGCGTAGCGATTGCCCGCGCCCTGCTCATGAACCCGCGCATTTTGATTCTGGATGATTCACTTTCTAGCGTAGATACCGAAACCGAGCAGCTCATCCAACGCGCGCTCGACCAACTGATGCAGGGCCGCACGACCTTCGTGATTGCCCATCGCCTCAGCACCGTCCGCCGCGCCGACCAAATTGTGGTGATGGACAAGGGCCGCATCGTACAGGTGGGTACGCACGACGAGCTGCTGGCCCAGGGCGGCCTGTACCGCGAAATTCACGATTTGCAATTGGTCTATAACGCCAGCGACCAAGAAGAAGAGCAACTGGCGGTGGTAGAAAAGCTGGTCTATCGCTCGAAAAATTTGGGGTAGCCCCAAAACCCGAACACACCACTTCGTGGCATGCGTGCATAAACCAATTAGACGCGGACAAGCACAGACTGCCCCCGCAAGAGACACGCAGAGAAAAGCAAGAAAATCTGCGTCCGTCCGCGTTTTACGGGTCCAGTTTCCTTATATCTACAGCAGAGAATTTCGCGTTACACTTAGCGCATGAATAAAATCTTCACCCGCTCCTTCCGTGTCCGCTTCTCCGAACTCGATGCCACCGGCTGCGTCAGCCCTGCCAGCATCCTGCGCTACCTGGTCGAAACCGCCTACGATTGGGGCGATGCGCTCGGCCTGGGCGCGCGCGATAGCCAGCAAATGGGCATCTTCTGGCTCATCCGTGAGACCGAACTGCACATCCTCCAACCCCTGCGCCAGGACGACCGCTTCGACTTCACCATCTGGATGGTCAACTGGCAGAGAGTGCGCGGCACGCGTTGTTTCGAACTCACCAAAAGCAGCGGCCAGGTTGTGGCGCGCGGCAGCCAGCACATCGTCTGCATGGATTCGGCCACCCGGCGGCCCACCAACCCACCCCCAAACATCATCGAAAACTTCCGCATTGAAGACCCGCGCGTTTTCCCTTTTGAGCGCTTTCCAAACCTTGAAACACCGCCGGCCCCCTTCACCTTTCAGCGTCGGGTGGAATGGGGAGATTTGGATACCCTGGAACATGTCAATAACGCAGCTTACGTTACCCTGGCTGAAGAAGCAGCCGCGCGCGCGCTTGCTGACTGTGGCTGGTCTCCCGCTAAACTGGCCGAATCCAACCTGATTTTTACTACACGCCAAATCCACATCCAGTACCTCTCCCCCGCGCTGTGGGGCGAGACCCTGAGCATCTCCACCCACTCTCACAGCCTCCACGAAACCGGCGGGACGCGCTACGTCAGGTTCGCCCGCCCCGATGGTTCTCCCGTTTGTGAATGCCTGCTCGGCTGGCAACTGCTCGACCGCACCACCGAACAGCCACGCCTGCTGCCAGACGGGTTTTGCTAAAGGAAATCCATGTCCCCCACCCCCCACATCGCCATTATTGGCGGCGGCCCGGCTGGGCTGATGGCCGCCGAAACCCTGGCGGCAAGCGGCCTGTTGGTTCACGTGTACGAAGCCTTGCCCTCGGTCGGGCGCAAATTCCTTCGGGCCGGCGTTGGCGGGTTGAACTTGACTCACTCTGAGCCGTTCGAGCAATTCATCTCCCGATACAGCCAGCCCGAACGCCTCGAACCCATGCTCCGCGCCTTTGGCCCGCGCGAAATCATCGCATGGGTCAACGGCCTGGGCTTCGAGACCTTCACCGGCACATCGGGGCGAATCTTCCCGGCCGGCATGAAAGCTTCGCCCATTTTACGCGCCTGGCTGCAACGGCTGAGCGATTCAGGAGTCCTTTTCTATACCAATCATCAATGGATGAGGCTCCAGGGCTGGTCAAGCAGCCAGGCGAATCGAGAGCAGGGGAACACAGTCACAACGCTCACCTTTCAAACCCCCACAGGCGAAAAAAGCATCCACCCTGAGGCCGTCTTGCTCGCCCTGGGCGGCGGCAGTTGGCCCAAACTCGGCGCCACTGGCGGCTGGATTCCGATTCTCGAAGCGCAAGGAATCCCCATTGCCCCGCTCAAGCCCGCCAACTGCGGGTTTGATGTGGCCTGGAGTTCGTTTTTCCGCGAGAAATTCAACGGCGCGCCGCTCAAGGCTGTGACCATCTCTTTTGGCGGAGTCACGAAACAGGGCGAGTTCATCGTCACCAAGGAGGGTGTTGAAGGCAGTCTCATCTACTCCTTTTCCGCCGCCCTCCGCGATGAAATCGAACAAAGCGGCCAGGCCGTGATTTTGCTCGACCTGGCCCCCGGCTGGACGCTCGAAAAGCTGACAGAACGGCTAAAAACCCCACGCGGCTCGCGCTCCATTGGCAGTCATCTCCAAAAAATGGTGGGCATCGAGGGGGTGAAATCGGCCCTGATGTGGGAGTTCCTGCCGCGAGAGACGTTCAACTCCCCCGAAAAACTGGCGGCGGCCATAAAATCCATCCCGCTTCCGCTCCTTCGCCCGCGCCCGCTGGCCGAAGCCATCAGCAGCGCAGGCGGAATCCGTTTCGATGCGCTGGATGAGCGGCTGATGCTCAAAGCACTGCCGGGCGTCTTCTGCGCCGGGGAGATGCTCGACTGGGAAGCCCCCACCGGCGGCTACTTGCTCACGGGCTGTCTCTCCACCGCAAAATGGGCGGCGCAGGGGATCATCGAAAGGATGGGCGCAAAACAAAAAACCGAGGATGAACGGAGATAAACGAAGATGTCTCTCGAAAAACGGAACAGCGGAGCAATGAGTCAATCATGCTCCGCTGTTCCGTACATCAGTCAGAGTTACTTCGCAGACTTGGCCGCTTCTTCCACCATTGCAGTCGTTAAACTCTTGGGGCGTTCCAACGGCTGGCCGAGCGCGCGCGCCCAAACGTAGTTGGCGGTCACGCCCAAAGCGCGCCCCACGCCGAACAGGACGGTATAAAAGTCGAATTCGCGCACCCCGTAGTAGTACTGGAGCGTGCCAGAGATGGCGTCTACGTTCGGGGCCGGGTTCTTAGCCTTGCCCTGTTCCTTGAGGACGGCGGGAACGACATCGAACACCAGGTCGGCCAGGCGCACCAGGTCATCTTCGGGGAAGCGCTCTTTGGCAAACTCCAATTGGGCCACAAAACGCGGATCTGGCACGCGCAACACGGCATGACCATAACCAGGGATGACCTTGCCGCTGTTGAGCGTATCCCAGGCAAACTGGTACAGGTCTTGGCGCGAAGGCACTTGTTTGCCAAATTTGTTGTAAACGTCTAACAGCCAGCCCAGGCACTCCTGGTTGGCAAGCCCGTGCAGCGGCCCGGCCAACCCATTTAAAGCGGCAGAAAAGGCCAAAATGGGGCTGGAAAGCGCCGAGCCGACCAGGTGCATGGCATGGGCCGACACATTGCCCGATTCGTGGTCGGAATGCAGCAGGAAGTACAGGCGCGCCAGGTCGGCGTAATCTTTTTGGTTTGCCACGCCCATCATGCGGGCAAAATTAGCGCCGTAATCCTGGCTGGAGCGATATTTGGGCTTGCGGGTATCGTTGAAATACTTCATGCGGTAGATAAAAGCCGCAATGACGGGCAGTTTGGCCGTCAGGCTCAGGCTGTCTTCCAGAGCGGGTTCCCAATAGGTGTCTTTCTTCATGCCCTCAGCGTATTTTTTGGCAAACACCGACTCGTTTTGCAGCGCCAGCACCGCCTGCGAGAGCAGCGTCATCGGATGCGTCTCTTGGGGCATGGCCTTGAGCATTTTGAAGACATAGTCTGGCACTTGGGCGCGCTTGGCCCATTCGGCTTCTACCTCCAGTGCCTGGGCGCGGGTAGGGATTTCGCCCACCAAAAGCAGGTAATACAGGCCGCCTACATAGGGCATTTTGGCGCCGCGCGGTTTGGGCAAGGCTTTTAACACTTCGGGGATAGACAAGCCTCGAAACTTGATTCCGGTGGCCGGGTCCACGAACGAAATATCGGTGACAAGTGACTTGATGTCGCGCATTCCACCAATCACCTGGCCGACCGTTACATGTTCAATCACTACGTCAGCGTATTCTTTTGCCAACGTCTTGTAGCGCTCGCGCCAGCCGGGCAATTGGGTGGCAATCTTTTCGTGAAGAATCATGTTCATCTCTCCTGTGGCATAACAGCAGAACATGCAACACTGGCTTTAGCAGTGTTGCATGTTTTGTCAAATTAGAGGTTGACAAGTTTTTTCAAGGCTTCGTGCGTTTCTCTAACCGCGGCAGCCGATTTGTGGAGCAGTTCTTTCTCTTCTGAATCCAGATCGTACTCGATGATTTTTTCCACGCCTGTGCGGCCCAATATCACCGGCACGCCGAAGTACATATCGCGCAAGCCGTATTGGCCCTGCATGTAAGCCGCTGCCGGAACGATGAGGTGCTTGTCCTTCAAAATGGCTTCTACCATCTGCGCCACGGCCGCCGCCGGGGCATAGTAAGCCGAGGTCTTAAGCAGGTTGACAATTTCGCCGCCGCCTTTGCGGGTGCGCTCAATGATGTTCGCCAGGGTATCGGCGGGAAGGTAATCACGCAAAGAGATGCCGGCAATGTTGGAGTGCCGAGTTAGCGGCACCATCTCGTCGCCATGACCACCCAATACATAGCACTGGATATTTTCGACACTCACGCCGGTTTCCATCGCCACGAAAGCCCGCATGCGGGCTGAATCTAGCACGCCAGCCTGCCCCACCACGCGATGCGCCGGCAGGCCGGTCACTTTCATCGCCATGTAAGCCATCGTATCAAGCGGGTTGGTCAGGATGACGTAAATGGCATCGGGAGAATATTTGAGGGTTTCGGTGGCAGCCTTGCCAACAATTTCGGCATTGATGGTCAACAGGTCATCGCGGCTCATGCCGGGCTTGCGCGGCATTCCGGCGGTGATGACCACAATATCGGAGCCGGCAGTGGCTTCATAGCCATTCGAGCCGACCAGTTCGACATCGCTGCCCAGGATGGGCATGGCTTCAAGCAAATCGAGCGCTTTGCCCTGCGGGACACCCTCCACAATATCCACCAGGACCAGATTGGCCAATTCACGCCCGGCCAGCCAGACTGCAGTACTTGCGCCAGTCATGCCGGCGCCAATGATAGAAACTTTCGCCATTGTTCCTCCAAAGCATAAAAATAATATTGATTGTACTCCCTAAAGGAAGTACAGGGATATAATTTTCGTCGCGCGTTTAAGCAAAAAAGCCAAAACGAGCGCGTGTCCGTCTCGTTTTGGCTGTGCGGCCCGAAAGATTAAGGGCAACGACCATGGCGCTATGCCTTAACCGTTTCTTCCTTCTCCAAAAAATGGGTAGCCTGGATGGCCGCCGCCGCGCCCATGCCGGCCGAGGTGACGACCTGCCGAAAGTGGTTATCGGCCACTTCACCGGCCACGAACACGCCGGGGATGTTGGTTTCCATGTGCATATTGCTGACAATGTAACCGCCATCGCGCATTTCAAGCTGGCCTTCAAACATCTGCGTATTGGGGGTATGGCCGATGAAAATAAAGACGCCATCGGTTTCAAGGGTGGATGTTTCGCCGGTCTGGACGTTCTTGAGGGCAACTCCGGTCACTTTGTCTTTGCCCAAAACCTCGGTGACAACCGTGTTCCAGACAAAGTTGACTTTCGGGTCGTTGAAGGCCCGGCTCTGAAGCACTTTGCCAGCCCGCAGGCTATCGCGGCGATGGATGATGGTAACGGATGAGGCGAAGCGCGTCAGGAACAGGCCCTCTTCCAGCGCCGAATCTCCGCCGCCAACCACGACCACTTTTTTGTCTTTGAAGAACCAGCCATCGCAGGTGGCGCAGTATGAGACGCCCTTGCCGGTCAATTCATACTCGCCGGGAATTTCCAAATGGTTGGGGCGCGCCCCGGTGGCGATAATCAGCGAATCAGCCAGGTAAGCGCCGCTGTCGGTGGTCACCTTGAAGGGGCGCTGGCTCAAATCCACCGCCTGGGCGGTATCAAATTCGACGACTGCCCCAAAGCGCTCGGCTTGTTTCTGAAAGAGTTCACCGAGTTGTGGGCCGCCGACTCCTTCGGGAAAGCCAGGATAGTTTTCGATGGTGTGGGTCAGCCCGGCCTGGCCGCCCAGTTCCATGCCGGTTAACACCACCGGGGCCAGCTCGGCGCGGGCGGCATACAGTGCGGCAGAAAGCCCCGCCGGGCCTGAGCCGAGAATCAACACCTTGACGTGTTTGTTTTTCGTTGATTCGAGTGAGGTTGAAAAATTATTCAAACTAAAAGACATGGTTGCCTCGCAATGTAAAGTGGGGATGGTGCCCAGAGTGATTTAAGGGTGTGTACAAGGAAAAACGGCGTTTTATAAACTGGTTTAGCATTGTATCAGATGTTTAAGTGGGAGAAAAGTTGCATTAAGAGACCATCCACTCCATCACTGTCGTTTTCCAATCCAACACCGGCGCGGCGGCGATTTGCGCTTCGGCGGCTTGGGGCGTTACCTGCCACTCGTTGAACATCTGCTCCATCAGGCGAGTGTGGTCGCTGCTAAAGGCGATGTGCGAGCGCGCCAGGCCGAGCAGGCTGTAGGCACGCTGCAGTTCGCCACGCGCGTAGGACAGGCGAGCATAGAATAGCACCGCTGTCACCGCCCAGGGTGCCGCGCCGAGGTGCTCGGCGAGAGCCAGCCCCTCGCGCAGGTGATTGGCGGCATCCTCCAGCTGTCCCAGGCGGATTTCGCTGTGACCAAGGTTGATCAGGTAGAGCGCCAGCGATTGCTGGGTGCCGATTTCGCGCGCCATTTCGATGGCCTGAAGATAGAATCTCTGAGATTGGGCGAGGTTGCCCTTCTCGTCGGCCAGCGCGCCCAGGTTGTTGAGCGCCACCGCCGCGCGTTCGCGGTTGCCAACCGAGACCGCCAGCGAGAGCGCCTGGCGATAGTAATTCTCCTCGGCAGAAGAGTTGCCCAGCGCACCCATCACCACGCCCAGCCGATTGAGCGCCATCAAGAGGGTGTTGGTATCGCCAATTTCGCGGGCAATGTCGCGGCTTTCTTCGCAACAGGCGCGCGCGTTATCCAAGTTCCCCAGCCGCCAGTGAACGTTTCCTAACCCGTACAGGACACGCGCCAGGGTCGGGCGGGCCGGGATACCTGCCGCGCGGGCCATTGGCAGGGCCTGGCGCAGGGTTTTCTCGGCCCGGTCGTAATCACCCATGTCTGCATATAAATGTCCCAACTGCCCCAGGCAAGATGCGAGCAGGATGCTGCTCGAAAGTTCGCGGGCCAGCCCGAGGGCTTTCTCGGTGCTTTTGACCGAATCGCTAAATTCGCCAGAGCGATAAAAGGCATCGCCGATTTTCAGGTGAATATACGCCAGGTCGCGGGTCTGACGCGGATGGATGAGGGGCAGGGCGCGCCGGAAAAAGCGAAAGGCCTCGTCGAAAGCGCTCAGGCTGAGGGCGCGCTCTCCGGCTTCGAGCAAGACGGCCACCGCCCGGTCGTGATCGCCGGCTTTTTCGTAGTGGTCAGCAATCACCGATAGATACTCGCCGCGCCGTTCACCACTGGCTTTGCTCAGCCACTCGGCCACCAGAGCATGGTATTGCTGGCGATGCCGTTTCAGCACAGTTTCGTAAGTCACATCACGCAACAGGGCGTGCTTGAAGACGTATTCCTGTGACCCAGTGAAGGTTGAATTGGGGCTGGAGAAAATCAATTCTTTGGAACGCAGAACCGCCAGCGAATCCTCCAGCAAGGCTTGTTCGGCCTGCGCTTCTGGACTGAGGGCCTTGACCGCGCTATCCCAAAAGACCCTCCCAACCACCGAGGCGCGCTGGAGCGATGCCCGCTCGAAAACCCCCAACCGGTCGAGACGGGCTTGCAACACGCCCGAAAGGGTGGGCGGGATGGCGCTTGCGTCGAGTCGTTCGATGTCAATTTGCCAGGTTTCCTCGTCGGGACGGATAACCTGAGTATCAATGAACATCTTAATCAGTTCCTCGAGGTAAAACGGGTTGCCTTCCGCGCCACCAACCAACAGGTCACGCAGGCTGGGGGGAATGATGGGGGCTTTGTGTAGAATCTGTTCAAGCAGGGAGTGGCTTTCAGCGGGGAGCAGCGGCTTCAGTTCCAGCTTTGTAGAGGCTGACAGGCCGAGTCCCCAATCGGGCACGCGTTCAAACAACGAAGGACGCGCTGCGCAGAGAGCCAGAAAAGGCGTGGCAACAGGAATATGCGCGCAAAGATAAGCCAGCGCATCGAGCGAACCACGGTCGGCCCAGTGAATATCGTCAGCGATCAGAACAATCGGATAGGTTTCGGCAACCGTCACAAAAAAGCGCGCCAGGGTTGCCAATGCCAGGCTGCGCATTTGTTTGGGGTCTTGCAAGACGCCGCGCAGGTAGGGGCTGGCAGAAAAATCGAAACCTATCAACTGCCCGACAATATGCGACTTTTCGACGGCATGCTCGTCCTCGGGCAGGAATTCGGCAAAGCCGCGTTCCATTTTGTTGTGGACCTCGACGAGAGAGTCGCTATCTTGAATCTGGAAGCGGAAGGAAAAAATATCGCGCCACAAGGCATAGGGGGTGGTCGTTTCAGAGGGATGCGAGCGACCTTGGAACAGGTAAAAATCTTGGGGGAGCGGGTCGGTCCAGGCCAGGAGCTCCTGCAAGATGCGGCTTTTACCCAATCCCATGTCGCCAACCAACGTTACCAATCGCAAAGGATGACGGCCAAACAGTCGCTGGAAGGCGTCTTGGAGGGCGTTAAGTTCGGCCTGGCGCCCCACCAGCGTGGTCTCCACCCCCTCCACGCCGCGCACTTCGAGGCGGAAGGCGCGCGGCTTGAGAGCTTCCACCAGGTAGGTCTGCACCGGCTCGCTTTTGCCCTTTACCTGCAAGGGTGGCTGGATATAGACCTCGAACACGCCCCGCACCAGACGGTAAGTATCGTGCGAAATGAGCAGTTCACCAGGCCGGGCAGCAGCGTTCAGGCGCGCCGCCAAATTCACTGCGTCTCCGAGGGCGGTAAATTCGCCTGTTGTGCCAATCAGCCCAACAATGACGGAACCCGTATTAATCCCAACGCGCAAGTCAATTTCTTTACCAGAGAACAGGCGCGGGGCGGCGCAAAAGGCTTCAAAGGTTTCTCGCATTTGCAGAGCAGCGCGAATAGCCTGTTCAGCATCATCTTCATGCACCACTTCAGCACCCCACAGGGCCATGACACCCTGGCCTGTGTGTTTATCAATTCGCCCTCCATGCTTCAATATGACACTATCCAATTCTGCCCAAAGCGCATTGAGCGTATCACGAAACTCCTCCAGGTCGAGCCGTTCCTCTAGCACCGAAAGGCCAGCAATGTCGGCAAAAAGCACCGTAACGATTTTGCGTTGCTGGGTCTCGTCAGAAACAGCGCTTGCCGCCTGCCGCAGGGCTTTCAACTTCTCGCGCAAGGGGGCCAGAGCGCTCTCAACAATCGCATCGCCCAGCGCGGCGCGTTGGGCTTCGAGGGCAGAGACGGCGAGTTCGAGTTTCTCAATTTCAGTCGTCATATTTCATCCGAAACAAGAAAGGCGATGAAGATTACTGCGAGGAGGCACGCATGATAGCGTAGACGATAGAGGTCAGCAGGCTGAAGGCGCAAATCGCCATCCCCACCTGGGCCGTGCGGCGGCTGTCGGCGCGCATCCCCCAAATGCCCAGGCCAATTCCGGCCAGGCTGAGTGAACCACCGCAAATGGGAATCTGTCCCAAACATAGGCTGAGAACACCCAGCGCAACCGAACCCATCGCCAGGTAACGGTTGGTCTTTTCTTCGGGGTCGAGGCTGCTGTAATCGGGTTCAATGGACATGATAAATCTCTTTCATCAGCGTCCTGTTTCTTGCAGAACGAATTCTGCAGGACAAGAGTAAAGTATAGCAGGTCAGGCGGGGAGTTTCCAGCAATTTGGAATGTGGAATCGTACCACATGCCCAGACCCTCTGAGGGCAACGATACAGCCCATTTTCGAGACTGGCTCATGCCCAATTTAGAATTGCTAAGGGGTTTCAACTTCAATCGGCAAGGTTTCATTATTGCAGCAATTCCAAATTCAAAGTTTTTGGCGCTGCCAGACCTCATGGTTCATGTTTTCTCAAACCGTCGGCTTTGGTGTATGAATATTTTTCTTCCCACCCAAGGCTGATTTTCAGCAAAATTTTGACCGATTTCTCCCACAAAAATGGCTCCAATCGTCAAAAACGAATCGAAATGTGGAATTTGCTGTCATACAAACGCCAGAAATTGACCGCGCAGCCCGCCAAGAACGCAAAGATGGCCTTGAACCCTTGGCGTTCTTCGCGCCATTGGCGGTCAAAAATTCAAAATGTGCAGTAGAGAATTTCAGATTTGGAATTGCTGTCATTATTCACCTGTAATTGACAATCGTTGAAATGGTTGTATGATTAAGCGAGAGAGAAATTGACCTCGCTCTCGGGGAGTTGGCATGACACTTAAGATTTTGACCATCGAAGATGACCCATCAATTACAGCCTTCCTCAACATCCTGTTGACCATTTACGAAATGCAGGTCCTGGTTGCCAACGACGGCGCAACGGGCATCGAGATGGTGCGGACTGAATCACCTGACCTGATCTTGCTCGACTTGATGATGCCGGTCATTGACGGCTGGAGGGTCTGCCGCGAGATTCGCGCATTCAGCCAGGTGCCGATTATCGTTGTCTCAGCATTGACGAACAAAGAAAAAATTGCCGAGGTGCTGGCTGCCGGGGCCAATGCCTATCTCGAAAAACCGATTTCCATCGAAGAGCTAGTTGCAAAAATCAAAGAGTTCGTGACTGAAAAAAGTTAAGCGCCCTCGCTTGCGCCCATCCTCCAAAAAGCCAGTGTGCAAAACGCCCTGGCTTTTTGATTTTCACCCACCAACGCAAGGCGATACACATAGTATAATGCGAGCCGAGGAACACGTATGCCAACAATTTACCCCTTTACTGCAATCGTCGGCCAAGAGCGCATGAAACGCGCCCTGATTCTCAACGCCGTAGACACGCGTGTCGGCGGCGTGTTAATTCGCGGCGAACGCGGCACGGCCAAATCAACGGCTGCGCGCGCGCTGGCGGCCCTGCTTCCCAGAGTGCGGGTGGTGAAAGAGTGCCGGTTCGGCTGCGACCCAGATAGCCCCACCACCTGGTGTACTGAATGCAAAGAACGCGCCATCGCATCGAAAGAACTGCCTTTCGACGTGCGTCCGATTCCCTTCGTTAACTTGCCGGTTTCGGCCACCGAAGACCGGGTGGTCGGCACGCTCGATATTGAGCAAGCCATCCAAAAGGGCGAGCGGCACTTTGAGCCAGGCGTGCTGGCTTCGGCCAATCGCGGCCTGCTCTACATTGACGAAGTTAACCTGCTCGATGACCACGTCGTTGACCTGTTGCTTGATTCGGCGGCGATGGGCATGAACATCGTCGAGCGGGAGGGGATTTCCTTTTCACACCCGGCACGCTTCATCCTGGTTGGCACGATGAACCCCGAAGAAGGCGACCTGCGCCCGCAACTGCTCGACCGTTTCGCCTTTTCCGTTGATATTACCGGTATCCGTGATGCCCGCGAGCGCGTCCAGATTATGGAATACAACATTGCCTTTGAGTCCGACCCGGAGGCATTCCGCAAGCAGTTCATGGAAAAAGAGATTGAACTCTCGCACAAAATCGAACTGGCGCGCAAACTCGTGGGGGAGGTGAAATACTCCAGGCGTGATTTGCTCTCCATCGCGGCGCTGACTGCCTCCTTAAACGTGGATGGCCATCGCGCCGACCTGGTCATTTTGAAAGCAGCCCGCGCCCAAGCTGCTTTTGAGGGCCGCACATCCATCACCGACCACGATATTGCCCTGGCCGCCGAACTGGCCCTGCCGCACCGCATCAAGCGCGGGCCGTTCTACCAGGCCGAAGTGACCGCCGAACAGCTCCAAGAGCGCATCGAAAACCTAGTGGGCCAGTCTATGGAGGGCGAAGAGAGCGAAGAGTCCTCCGAGAAATCGGATTCACAGGAAAAAAAAAGTCGGTCCTAGACGATGAACGGATAGAGGACGACACCCAACCCGGCACCACCGAACCCGCCCGGCAGGACGTGTTCGCCTCCCATAACGCCAACTGGTGGGAAGGCGGCCAAAAGGTCAAGCCGGGCGAAACCTTTGCCCCGCGCAAACTCGATACCCCGCTCGATAAACTGACCCGCCAGAAAGCCGGCCGCCGCTCCGAGACCATCACCGAGCGGCGGCGCGGACGCTACATCAAGGCCCGCCCAGCCAACGGCAGCACCGACATCGCCTTCGATGCCACCATCCGCGCGGCGGCCCCCTACCAGCAGCGACGTGACGAAAAACGCAAGCGGCTGGCCTTTGCTATCGAAAAAAGCGATTTGCAGAAGAAAGTCCGCGTTAAACGCAGCGCTAACCTGGTCTTGTTCCTGGTAGATGCTTCGTGGAGCATGGCGGTGGCCGAGCGCATGAACGCCACCAAAGGCGCCATTCTTTCACTTCTGACAGATGCCTACCAGCGGCGCGACCGGGTGGGGCTGATTGTGTTTCAGAAAGACCGCGCCACGCTCGTCCTGCCGCCCACCAACAGCGTGCAACTGGCCCAGCGGGCACTGGTGGATATTCCAGTGGGAGGCAAAACCCCGCTTTCGGCAGGGCTGTTGATGGCGGCGGATATTCTCAAGCGTGAAGCCATCAGTCACCCCGATGTAGAGCCGCTTTTGATTGTAATCACCGACGGAGCGGGCAACGTCTCGGTTGGGACGATGCCGCCCCAAGAAGAATCGTATCATTTCGCCGACCTGATTGCCTCGGAGCATGTCAAAAGCGTGGTGATTAACATGGAACACGCCGCCTTCGACCAGGGCCTGGCCAAACAATTGGCCGACCACCTGAAAGCGCCCTGCTATTCACTCGCCGATATGAAAGCCGAACACCTGTATCACACCGTCCAGCAGGAAATGGCGAGGAAATAAAGACGTGGAACGCCCATCACTCACTCGTTACGCCTGGCTGTCAATTGCCGCTGCTCTCGCCACCATTGCGCTGAAGGCCGGCGCGTACCTGCTCACCGGCTCAGTTGGCCTGCTCTCCGATGCGATTGAATCGCTCATCAACCTGGTTGCCGCCGGGATGGCGCTGGGGATGTTGACGATTGCCGCCCGCCCGCCAGATGAAAGCCATCTCTACGGGCACGGCAAAGCCGAATATTTTTCCAGCATTGTAGAGGGCGTGCTTATCCTGGTAGCGGCTGCCGGGATTGCCTATACCGCCATCCAACGCCTGTTTGACCCGCAGCCTCTGGAACAGTTGGGCATTGGCCTGGGCGTTTCGCTGGCGGCCACCCTCATCAATTTTTCGGTCGCGCGCATTTTGCTCTATGCCGGAAAGAAATATCGTTCGATTACCCTGGAGGCCGACTCTCACCACCTGATGACGGACGTCTGGACTTCAGTGGCTGTGATTGGCGGAGTGGCGGCAGTCGGCCTGACCGGCTGGCTGGCGCTCGATTCACTGGTCGCAATTGCAGTCGCGGCCAACATCGTCTGGACGGCCATTCAACTCTTGCGCCGCTCGGTGGCCGGTTTGATGGACGCCTCGCTGCCCCCCGAAGATATGCAAGCCATTCAGGGCGCGCTTACGCCCTATCGCGCGCGCGGAATTGATTTTCATGCCCTGCTCACCCGGCAGGGCGCAGCGCGGCGATTTGTTTCAGTGCATGTGCTAGTGCCAGGCGAAATGAGCGTGCATGACGCGCATCATCTGGCCGAAGACATCGAAGCCGACATTCGCAAAGCCCTGCCAGATGCGGTCGTGATTACCCACCTTGAGCCAATAGACGATGAAATTTCGCTGCACGATATCCCCATTGACCGGTAAAACCCACAGGCTGAGGCCTGCGGTACGTGTTTTTTAGCGAAAATTGAATTCCTCGTAGTGGATGTTATCGGCAGGCACGCCCAACGCCTTGAATTTTTCAACAAAAGCCTGCGTCATGCCCCACGGGCCGCACAGGTAGATGTGACGCTCGCGGATATCCCCCGCGTTTTTGGAGATTTCCTCCGCTGTGAGCGAACCCTGCTCGATAGAGAAGCGCACAAACGCCCTGAAACCGGGGTTCCGTTTTGGGGCGTTTTCAATTTCATCGAGAAAGAGCGCTTCCTCGCGGGTACGGACGGTGTAATAGAAATCCACCTGCCGGTGAATATTCCCATGCCGGATGAAAGATAAAAACGGGGTAATACCGATTCCGCCCGCAATCCAAACCTGCTTTGGGCCGCCTTGCTGAATCTGAAACAGCCCATACGGCCCCTCCACCAGGGCCTCGGCTCCTGCTTCAAGATGTTTATGGACGTGACGGGTAAAATCTCCGCTGGCTTTGATGCTCAAGCGGAGGTCCGGCTCTCCGGGAGCCGAGGAAATGGTAAAAGGGTGAGATTCATCCGGCACCCGGTCGCCGAGGAAGCGCACGAACAGGAATTGCCCTGGCTGGTGGATGAGTTTCTGACCCCGAGGGGTGAGGGTGACCTCGGTCGTGTTGCCGTTCAGGCGGCGGACGGCGCTCACCCGATAGGGCAGGGATTTGTTCAGGAGCCGGGAGAAAATTTCAGTGTAGACGTAAGCCGCCAACCCGATGAGGAAAATGACCTGGACGTAGGAAAAGGCCACCAGCGCAGAGAGTCCATCCACAAACAGGGAATGGACAAAGCCCAGGGTGTAGAAAATGCCGATGAAACGGTGCGTCCGCTTCCACCGGTCATACGAGGCGTTGGTCAGTTTGCTCAAAAGGGGGATGCGCGGCGAGAGCGTCAACAAGACAAGTGTGACGATGCCCAGAAAGGCGACGATTGCCAGGGGCGTGCCAGGCAGCAGCCTGTCGGTGGTGATGGGGACGATTAGCAGGTGGACGAAGAGCAGCAGGAAAGCGGCGGTGTTGGCCCGTTTGTGGGCGGCGTACATTTTGTCGAGGCCGCCGAAGTAAGGTTCGGCCCAAGCGGGGCGCGCCGCCAGGACCAACCCGCAGGCCATCAGGATGATGACGGTGGAGCCTAACACTTCGCCAGCATAGGCGCGCAGGAAGTTGGGACGGCCATCGTCTATGGGCGGGAAGACGACCCATAAGATGAAATTGAGGGCAACCAACCCAAGAATGACGAGGTTTCCAAGTTGTCGTTGTTTCATACACGTCCTGCAGTGGTGCCGAATTTGGAGTAGTATCGAGCCAGTCGCTCTCTGAGTATGGTCAATCGTGGGGGATTAACTCGTTAACCCAAGTTTTCGAGCTGCCGCGAGCATCTCCGGCCCGGTATCTTCATCGAGTTGTTGGCAAATGCCAGAGACCAGTTCCACCGAGAGGGTATCGCTGGCGTATTCGGTCAACTGCGCCAGTATCCTGGCGTAGGCTTGTGCGCGAGCAGGCAGTTTCTCGACCCACATTTTTCCTTCCTGCAAAGAGAAAGCGCAGTCTTCCTTGCTCACGGCGGCTTGGAATACTTCACCAAACACGCTCGAAACAACGGCGCCACCCATTTGTGATACCACTTGATGCAAAGCGCGGACCTTGCGGCTGAAGTAATCGAGCAAGAGTTTCCCTTCCTGCGAATCAAAAACGAGCGTATACGAAGCAAAGGCAAACCTGCCCGCCACTTGCCGCGTCGTATCAGCATCAGGCTGCCATTCCATGTCACAGGTAATATCCGCGCCGGTGTATTCGCGCAGGTCATTGAAATTGGCCTGCGCGCGCAGCCAGCCCGAAATTTCCGCGCCGGTGGGGCTATACTGCGTAATATACTTTTGGATGCTCCCAAGGCGGGGGTTATGCAAACCAGCCAGGATAGATTGCTCATCCTGTGCAGAAAGTCTTAATACTTCCCCGAGCGGCATTCCCACCGTGTTGGAGGCGTCAGTAGAGAGCAACCGCGACAGGTTGTAGTTTGCAAACACAACCCGGTCAGAACTGTCAATAAATATCATCACCTTTTGCGCAGCCGTTGGCTGAGCCGGGATGTAAGCCGATTTTTGTTCTGGCCTGGCGCCGCCCGCCAGCAACCGTTGATTAAGCAGCACGCCATAGGCTATCAGGACATAAGCCGCCAGGTTTCCGATATCAACGATGACAGTCAGCCAGGTCAGGTGGCCGTCCGAAGTGTAGAAACCGTTCCACTCAGAGTAAATGAACAAGATGTCAGATAAGGAGAGCGTGGCCAGCCCGGCGGCAAGCATCATCCAGGGCGTAGAAAACCGCCCCCCCGCCAAGAAGTATGCCAGCAAAAACGCAGCGAACAGGAGCAGCAGGTCGGCTATCGGATAGAAAATATTCAATAGCAAAACCCACAGGCGGTCAGTTCTCTCAGAGGCAAGAATTGGGAGAATCACCAGCGCAAAAACAACGGCGCCAATCACCACAAAGACGCCCAGCAAGAGCCGGGACGTCATCGAATTCCACTGGATTTTAAGCGCGCGGTAGCGCAGGGTGGCAGAAGCCAGCACCATGACATAGCCAGGAATCCAGAAAGCATCTGCAATCGAAGGGTAGGGCGTTTCAGCCATCGTGTAAGATAAAAACGCCCAGAGCAGTTCAGCCATCGTCCATAACCCAATGCCAATTGCCAGGGCAGCCCATTGCCGGCGACCAGGGTCATCTTTCCCCAGAAATATCCAAACTGAAATCGCCAGCCAGGTTGCCAGCAGCGCGAATCCTGATGTAAGCAGGTTGGTGATGAATTCAACCGGGTTGGGTTCTCCCAGGTGAGAGAGATAGACGGCTGTTATGCCGCCCAACGCCAATAAACTGATGGACTGAAATACATAAATAGGCCAGTTGCGTTTTGTATCCATCTTACTTAAAATCTGCTTTCTGACACGGCTGACGGTGAATTTGGCACGAGGTCTCTTAGAAATTACTGCAAGATTAATCTGGCAACACCAGGGCGTTCAACATGCTTTCTGCCTCACTTTACGCCAACAACTGCTCACCGATCTCTGAATCACCCCGTCCCAAACTGCCGGTCACCGGCATCGCCCAGGCCGGGGACGATGTAACCCTTTTCGTTCAGGTGGTCGTCAATGGCAGCCAGGTAAATTGGCACGTCAGGATGTTCCTTCTGCATTCGGGCGATTCCTTCGGGCGCGCCAATCAGCCCAACGAACTTGATTTTCTTCACGCCCCAGCGTTTGAGCACCTCCACCGTGGCCGTTGCCGAACCGCCGGTTGCCAGCATTGGGTCGAGAATCAAGCAGACGGATACAGTCGGCTCGGTGGGTAATTTGTTGTAATATTCCACCGGGCGCAGGGTCTGTTCGTCGCGGTACAGGCCAATATGCCAGACTTCTGCTTGGGGCATCAACTCCCAAATTCCTTCCACCATGCCCAACCCGGCGCGCAAAATCGGCACCAGGCCAATTTTTTCTTGCAACTCGTAAGCAGTCATGGCCTTGAGCGGCGTCTCAATTTCGCGTGGCACGACGGCCAGGTCGGCGGTGGCTTCGTAAACCATCAACGCGGCGATTTCGCGCACCAGTTCACGAAATTTCTTGGGGTCGGTGTTCTTATCGCGCAAGCGGCTGAGTTTGTGCTGGACCAGCGGATGAGTGGATTCAAAGACATTGGACATGAAAACTCCTGGGAAACAGATTACTTTAACGTCAGTTCGGGATAAGCGTCCCGAAGGCTGGGTTCGACCCTTGAAATCGCCCGCACAAAGCCTTCGGGACGGTTCAAAAGGCTTATCCCGAATTCAGGTTA
>DAOUBQ010000087.1:0-3897 GCA_034432755.1 Anaerolineales bacterium | reverse complement strand
GCCTAAAACCACCCTATCCCGACAGAGGGATTGAAACTGGCCAATTGCTATAGCCGATACAGGAGAAAATCAAAAGAGACACCCGTAAAGAGTGTCTCTTTTGATTTGCATCAACAAGATTAGGCGACTTCGACGACGGCGCCGGCTTCTTCGAGCTTCTTCTTGGCATCGGCAGCAGCGTCTTTGCCAACAGCTGAGAGAACCTTGCCACCAGCAGTTTCGGCCAAGGCCTTGGCTTCGCCGAGACCAAGGCTGGTCAACTGGCGAATGACCTTGATGGTTTCAATCTTCTTGGGACCAGCGTCCTTGATGATAACATCGAATTCGGTCTTCTCTTCGACGGGTTCAGCAGCGGCAGCAGCGGGAGCGCCAGCGACAGCGGCCATCGCAACGGGAGCGGCGGCAGAAACGCCCCACTTCTCTTCAAGTTTCTTGACGAGTTCAGCGGCTTCGAGAACGGAGAGTTTGCTCAGTTCTTCAACCAGGTTATCGAGATTTGCAGCCATTTGTTAGATACTCCTTACTTTGAGAGGAAAGTCCCGCGCACCTGGCGGGAAAATTTTGATTTGAATTGAACGAGTTGCGCAACAACCGGTTACGCGGCAGGCTGGGCTTTATCAGCATAAGCCCGGAACACAGACGCCAACGAGCGAGCAGGCTCGGCGATGGTGCGCACGAGTTTGCCAGCCGGGGCTTGCAACACGCCCAGCAACTGAGCGCGGACAACAGGCAATGGCGGCATATCTGCCAGCGCCTTGACCTGGGCGGCATCGAGGGCTTGCTTGGCGAGGAAACCACCCTTGACTTTTACGGCTTCCATGCCTTTGGTGGCCTCGGTCAGCGCCTTCGTAGTTCCCGCGGCGTCATTGAAAGCAAACGCAACCGCCGTGCTTTTCTCCAAAAGCGTACCGGAAACGCTCATTCCACGTGCATCAAACACCTTGCGAGCCAGGGTGTTTTTCAACACATGGAACTCGCCACCGCTTTCGCGGATTTTCGCGCGAATCGCATCCAGGTCTTTCACCTTGAGACCAGTGTACTCAACCAACACCACAGCCTGGCTCTTATCGAACCATTCAGCGTATTGGGCTAGCACCTGCTCTTTTTGTTCACGAGTGAGTGCCAAAGTTTTTACCTCCTTTCCTTAAAAGTCTTTGCCTGACAAACGCCAGGCAAAGACTTTTCCCTTTTGCAAAGGAACGTCCCCAATGGAACGGGAGATTTCTCTCAGTCTTCACCTGGGCAGGAAATTAAGCCCCAAAAATGATGGGCGCCCGCCGTCTTGGGCGAAGTCGTTTGTCAGTTTTTCAGCAACGAGTAATTTTACTCGACCGCTTGCATATTTTGGGCAGCGTTCGGGTCCAGCTTAATGCCAGGCCCCATGCTCGAAGCAATTGTAATATGCTTGATAAAGTTGCCTTTGGCGGCAGCCGGGCGTGCCTTCTTGATGGCTTCCATCAACGCCGCAAAGTTTTCATACAACTTTTCCGCCGGGAACGAGGCTTTGCCAATTTGAACATGGATATTGGCGGTCTTATCTAGGCGGAACTCCACGCGGCCCGCCTTGGCTTCGGTAATGGCGCGCTCTATATCGGCAGCGGGAACCACCGTACCAGCCTTCGGGTTGGGCATCAAGCCACGCGGGCCAAGCACACGACCCAGCCGACCCACTTTCCCCATCATATCAGGGGTGGCGATGGCGACATCAAAATCGAGCCAGCCGGATTGAATCCGGTTGAACGTTTCGTCATCATCGACCACCACGTCTGCGCCAGCATTGCGCGCATTGACAGCACCTTCGCCCTGCGCAAAGACCGCCACGCGGACGGTTTTGCCCAGGCCATTCGGTAGTACAACCACATCACGCACCTGCTGGTCGGCCTGGCGCGGGTCTAGACCCATGCGCAAGTGAACTTCAATCGTCGAGTCAAATTTGGTAATCGAGGTCTCTTTTACCAATTCCATGGCTTCCTTGGGAAGGTAGAGAGTATCTCGATTCACTTTGGCCGCAGCGGCCAGGTATTTCTTTCCGTGTTTTGCCATTTCATCCTCCGTGGTACAAACGGGCCACACAGAGCGACCCTCCCACCTGTTTAATCAACAATCGTGACGCCCATCGAGCGGGCCGTGCCTTCAATCTGCTTCATCGCGCCTTCGAGGTCGATGGCGTTCAGGTCTTTCATCTTGGTCTCGGCAATTTGCTTTACCTGAGCGCGGGTAATTTTCCCGACTTTGTCTTTGTTTGGAGCACCTGAACCTTTTTCAATCCCAGCAGCCTTGCGGATGAGGAATGCCGCCGGAGAGGTCTTCAAGACGAACGTGAACGAACCATCCGTGTAGATGCTGATTTCTGCCGGAATCAACTCGCCCGGGCGATTCGATGTACGGGCGTTATATTCCTTACAGAAGGCCATGATGTTCAAACCATGACCCGCCAGCGCTGGGCCAACCGGCGGGGCCGGATTAGCTTTTCCAGCCTCAAGCTGGAGGCGAACAATTGTCTTAAGTTTCTTTGCCATTCTTTACTCCTTGTGGTTTTAGCGGGTGGGGAAACACCCTCCCACGCATCAGGCCGAAAGACCTGTTACGCTTTCTCTACTTGCAGAAAATCCAGTTCGACGGGCGTCTCGCGGCCAAAGAAATTGACCATCACGCGCACTTTGTTGCGCTCGGCATCAATTTCCGCAACATTCCCACGAAAATCGTTGAACGGCCCATCAACAATCCGCACACGCTCGCCCACCTTGAATGTAACTTTCACGGTAGGAACTTCCGCTTCCATGCGCTTCAAAATCTGGTTAACTTCTTCAGGGCGCAAGGGAGTCGGCTGGGTACCCATTCCCACGAAACCGGTCACACCGGGCGTATTGCGCACCACATACCAGGATTCTTCCGTCAGCACCATGTTGACCAGGACATAGCCGGGGAAAATGTGGCGTTCCACCACCCGACGCTTGCCATCCCGCACTTCAATTTCTTCCTGAGTGGGGACGACTACGTCGAAAATCATGTTCTTCATCCCCATCGTCTCAATACGCTGCTCCAGGTTATGACGGACTTTATTTTCGTAGCCCGAATAACAGTGAACAACGTACCAGGCTGGGCCTTCAGTCGATTCAGCAGGCGCGTCAGAAGACCCGGATGCATCGGCACCCGACAGGGGGGAATCTTCAGGAACAATCAATTCTTCGGGGTCTTGCGCGCTCATCATCAGATTCACCTTTTGAAAATTAAGCGACGCCCAGCGCCAAATCCAGAAGCTTGCTGCCAATCCAATCCACGAAACCCAGAAAGATTGCCATAGCAATCAAAACGACGATCACAATCCGGGTCAAATGAAGGGCCTCTTCACGAGTAGGCCAGCTCACTTTGCGGAGTTCGCCAATGGTTTCACGGTAATACCGGACAATCGCATTTTCCTTCTTCTCGGTCAAGGTAGACTCCTTGTTTTTACGGCTAAAACGCCGCCTCACTCTTTCGAGGACGGCGTCGCCTGTAAAGTGCTTGGCAGGCCAGGCAGGATTTGAACCCACAACCGCTCGTTTTGGAGACGAGAGCTCTACCAGTTGAGCTACTGGCCTAGGCTTGCAGGGGGGGGCTTGAGGCCCACCCCCTGAATATTACTTGGTTTCGCGGTGCGAGGTGTGCTTCTTGCAACGCGGGCAATATTTGCTCAACTCCATACGGCCCGGGTCATTACGGCGATTCTTCTGTGTCGTATAATTTCGTTCCTTGCAATCACCACACTGAAGGGTAATTACAGGGCGAATATCTTTCTTTTTGGAAGCCATTTTACTACCTTAAACTTTCAACCTATTCGATAATCTTGGTGATGACGCCCGCGCCGACGGTCAGGCCGCCTTCGCGGATGGCAAACTTCGAGCCTTGCTCCAACGC
>DAOUBQ010000086.1:0-17626 GCA_034432755.1 Anaerolineales bacterium | reverse complement strand
GGAAATTCTCCGCCTTCTTCAAAATCGTAATCCACGACAGCCCAGCCTGATTGATTTCCAGCGCCAGCCGCTCAAACAGCAGGTTATCATCCTGAAGCGGGAAGCCGTACTGCGTGGCGTGGTAAGCATGGTTGAAGGTATCTTCGGGGTGCGCGTTGCAGTAGTCGCAGTAAGTCGTCATTCCAGCAAATCTTTCAGATTTTGGTAGATGGGGATGGATTTTTCACCCGCCCAAGCCTCGATTCCCTCCCAGAACCGGTCGGCGGCTCGGACAATGTGCGGGGGACTCTCCAGCCTGCCGCTGGCTACCAGTTCACAGAGTTGGTCATAGCCTGAAGGCTTATCGGCCAACGCTCGGCTCTCGCTGAACATCGTTGCCGACGAAGTGTATAACGTCCGGTTCGCCAGCCCAATCAGATACGCGCCATATTGCGCCATCTCCACCGCCAGCGTGGACAGGTTTTCCGTTTTGCCGCTTGCCGCCGCATTACGGATTTTGCCCAGGAATTCGTACAACTCCCCAACGATGACCCCGCGAATCAGGTCATCGTACGCCTCGTCAGGGTGGTCGAACACCGCCCCCCGCAGCGACTCGAAAAAACGAGTTGGGTCATAGAGCGGAAGGATATTCACGCAAGACCCGTGCGTGAGCGGCCAGAACTCATCCAACTCGGCGGCCCAGGCAGCCAACCCCTCCGCGCTTTGTAGGTTGACCTCGGCCTTCCACGCCCCTTCAGCCCATTCGTAATCCGTGTCAATGCCCTCGCCGCGTATCACGCAATACATCTCAATATCGCTATAGGGGCCATCATCGCCGCGCGCCAGCGAACCGTACAGGCCAATGGCCAAAACGTCGAAATGCGCCCGAAAGGTTTCAGCAATTTCACGGGCGCGAGACATTCTTTCCTGGTGTGAAAAGGGTTTTGGACCAGACAAAGCAGCCTCGGAGCAAAAAGGAGGCGGGGAGGGGCGGTTATCCCACCACGCGCAGTTCGCGGGGCAGGTCGCTGAGCGATTCCGCGCCGCTTTCAGTGATAACCAGGTTATCTTCAATGCGCACCCCGCCCTCGCCGGGCAGGTAAATCCCCGGTTCAACCGTGTAGCACATGCCCGGTTCGAGCAGTTTCATATTGTCGCCGCGCATGTAGGGTTCTTCGTGGCCCTCCATGCCGATGCCATGCCCGGTGCGGTGGGTGAAGTAGACGCCATATCCGGCTGATTCGATAACCTCGCGGGCGGCCTGGTCCACCACAGCGCAGGGCAGGCCCCCTTTACCAGCGGCACGCCCGGCGGCGTTGGCTTCCTGCACGATTTTATGAATCTGTTCCAGTTTAGGGTCAATTTCGCCGACGGCAAAAGTGCGCGTCAGGTCGGAGATGTAGCCCTCGTAGGCCGCGCCCCAGTCGAACAGGAGCAGGTCGCCCGCCTGAATTTTGCGTTCGCCAGGTGAAGCGTGCGGATTGGCGCTGTTGGGCCCGGCGCACACAATCGGCGAAAAGGGCATTTCGGGCTGAGAGCCATGCCGCAGGAGTTGGATGACCAGTTCGTTGGCGAGTTCCTGCTCGCTCATACCAATTTTGATGAGCGGCAGCGTGGCTTCGAGCGCGTCCTGCGCAATCTTCACGGCCTGGCGCATTTTGGCAAGTTCGTTTGCGTCTTTGCGAATGCGCAGGTCGGCGAGGGCGGTCTCAGCGGAAACGATATGCGCCCCCGGTGCGCCATATTCTAAAAGGCGCAATTCCAGCACGCGCAGGGCGCGCGGTTCGACGCCAATCGTGCGCCCGAATAAATCCAGGCTGTGCAGCGCACTGCGGAAAACTTGCGCCCAGGTTTCGGGGTTTTCGCCGTAGGGAAAGGCGTGAACCTGGTACGACAGCCCGGCCACTTTTGCCATTTCTAGCGCGGGCAATATCAGTCCTGGTTCTTTATCAGGCGAAACAACCAGAACCACCGGACGTTCCATCAGGTGGAAGTGCAGGCCGGTCAGGTAGGTCAGTGTGGGGCTGGGGTTGATGACGGCAGCATCGAGACCCGTGTCGGATAGAAGTTTAGCGAAGCGGGCGAGACGTTGGGTGTAAATGTTCATGGGTAAGCTTCCAGGCGTGAGGTTTGGTAAACGCGGCAGGGTGTTATTTTCTGGCGAAGGCGATATTCATCATCCAATCAACCAGCCAGGGCATACGGTCATCCACCCACAAAACGGGGCGAATCCACCAGGGGATGATAAGACGCCGGCGGGGATGTTTGGCGACTTCTACCACTCTTTGGGCGACGTATTTAGAAGACATCGTTACCCAAGATGGTTTCTGGAATAAACTGGGTGCGCTCTGGCCGGTGTGCTGACCAAATTCGGTGGCGGCCGGGCCAGGGTAAATGCCACTGACGTGAATTCCGTAGGCCGACACTTCTCGCCGCAACGAATCGGTAAAACCCCGCACGCCAAACTTGGTTGCCGCGTAAATGGAGTACATTGGTATGCCAATCCAACCGGCTACGGAAGACATGTTGATGATATGCCCGGAGCGCTGGGCAATCATAAATGGCAGCACTGCGCGAGTCACTTCAATGAGGCCAGTCAGATTGACGGCAATTTGGGTTTCAATGTCTCGTTCGGGGGCCAAGTTTTCTAACCAATCAAGCCGCCCAAAACCCGCGTTGTTGAAGAGGATGTCTACCCGGCCATAGTTTTCTAAAACGCTTTTGACCATATTCGCAATGTCGGCACGGTTGGTGACATCCACCGGGGTTGCCATGGCTTCGCCCCCCTGAGCGTGAATCCGCGCCACTTCTGCCTGCATTCGTTCAATGCGCCGGGCGGCCAGCACGACCGATGCGCCCTCTTGCGCGAATAGTTTGGCGGCATCTTCGCCAAAGCCGGACGATGCGCCGGTGATAAGCACTACTTTCCCTTTAAGTTGAATCGTCATAATTGCTCCGGGGATGGGGTACATTTTAACAGGCACGCTTACCCTGACGGGTAGGCGCAACCATTATTTTACATGAGGTTGTGCAAATTGCAGGATTTTCGCAGGCCCGGCTTTCTCAGGCCGGGACCAAAATTGTGGAGCGTAAGAACCAGAAATAAAATCCCCTCAAACGAAAAGCCCGTGAGCTTGTCACGGGCAGGTATTTCTTACAAACTGGCGTTAATCGAACTGAACATGTTTCTCACGAGCGGGCCCATGGCGGTCAACGCGATAACAACGACAACTGCAACCAAAACAAGAATCATGCCGTATTCCACCATCCCCTGGCCTCGTGCCCTGAGAAAGAGCATCATCGCTCTCACCTCCTTTCTAACATTGACTTCACTCAAAAAACCTTTTCTTGCCACGAAGGACGTAGCGCGGAATTTATTTCGCAACCTAAAGCGACATGAATGTCGCGCTGCAAAATCTTCGCGGTTGTGATAGTTTTTCAAGAGCAATTCTATAAAGGTCACAAAGTTTGTTTAAGTTCTCTTGCGCCAAATTTCAAGATTCTTAATTCCGTCTTTCGGTACTCCTTTGTGTACTTTGTGATGATGGGTCTTTTTGCAGTGGACTCAACATTAAATCAACCGTTGAACCTTGCTGAAGATATTATATAACGCGACCAGCGCGGCGCAAATCGTGTATGTATATATCGCGAATCGTTTTTGCCACCCAGCCTGAGGGCTGCCAAACAAATGCTGCTGTGGTTGAATTGCTGCTTGACATTAATCAAAAACGCGCTAAAATGATGATTAAAAATGATTGTAAGTGAGCGAATATGAGCGAATTTATTTCCACCGAAGAACGCCAGACCTCCATTCTCAGCCTGCTGGCTCGTCAGGGGCGGTTGAGCGTGGCCGAGATTGTAGAGCAATTCAAGGTCAGCGAAGCCACCGCCCGGCGCGACCTGGAAGCCCTGACCGAACGGGGCAAAATCCAGCGCGTACATGGCGGGGCGCTGCCTGTCAAACAAGCGCAGCCCGAAGCGCCGCTCCTCCAGCGTGAGCAGGAACAATTTTTTGAGAAACAGCGCATTGGGCAGGCTGCGGCTGCACTCGTTGAAGATGGCGAGACGGTTTTCCTGGCCTCTGGTACGACCACTCTTGAGGTGGCCCGTCACTTGCGCGCTCGTCAAAACCTGACGGTCATCACCAACTCCCTGCCGGTTATGAACACCCTCGCCAACCTGCCTGGAATCAAACTGATAGGAATTGGCGGCTTGCTGCGGCAAAGCGAACTCTCCTTTGTGGGACATATTGCCGAGCAGGCAATTGCTGAGCTGCGCGCCGATAAAATCATCCTGGGTGTGCATGCCTTCAGCCTGGAACACGGCCTGACCAGCGATTACCTGCCCGAAACCCTCACCGACCGTGCCATTCTCAAAATTGGCAGGCAGGTCATTTTAGTCGCCGACCACACCAAACTTGGCCGCGTCGCTCCAGCGTATCTGGCCCCCCTCGAAAGTATTCACACCCTGGTCACCGATTCCGCCGCCCCGCCCGACTTTCTCGACGCCCTGCGCGAGCGCGGCCTGCGCGTGGTCACCGCTTGAAAAACGACAACAGGCGCGCTGTTATCAAATTTTTCGTGAAATTCGTGTCATTCGATGCCGGCATAGATTTTTCGTGAAATTCGTGTCATTCGATGCTCAAATGCTCCTCCAAAACTTCCGCCCCCAACCCAAACTCGTCACCAAGACCACCCTGGTCGAAAAACCGCGCTTCCCGGCCATAGACGCCCACAACCACCTGGCTGAACCCTTCGGCGGCGGCTGGGACAAAAAACCCCTCCCCGAGCTGCTCGACCGCCTCGATGAAGCCGGCATCGTCCACTACGTGGACCTGGATGGCGGCTGGGGCGAGGACATCCTCCATCACCACCTGGATTACTTCAAAGCGCGCGCCCCGCAGCGCTTCACCATCTTCGGCGGGGTAGACTGGTCGAAATGGCCCGAGCTGGGCAACGCCTTCCCCGAATGGGCGGCAGCCAGGCTCAGGGTCCAGAAAGAGCGCGGCGCCGGCGGCCTGAAAATCTGGAAACCCTTTGGGCTGCACGTCCGCGATGAAAAAGGCCATCTGGTCGCCGTAGATGACCCTCGCCTCGACATCCTGTGGGAAACCGCCGGCGAACTCAGCCTGCCGGTCGTCATCCACGTCGCCGACCCTGCCGCCTTCTTCGACCCGATTGACGAGACCAACGAGCGCTGGGAGGAACTCGGTCAGCACCCCGATTGGGCTTTCACCAGCCCGCCCTTCCCCTCTTTTATGTCCATCATGGAGGCCTTCTACCGCCTGGTGAAACGCCACCCGCACACCACTTTCATCGGCGCACATGTGGGCTGCTACGGCGAAAACCTGGGCTGGGTGGGCAAAATGCTGGACGATTGCCCGAACTATTCTGTGGACATTGCCGCCCGCCTGGGCGAACTGGGCCGTCAGCCTTACACCGCCCGCCGCTTCTTCCTGCAATACCAGGACCGCATCCTCTTCGGCTCAGATTTTGGACCCGACCTGGATGCCTACCGTCTCTACTACCGCTTTTTGGAAACGGACGATGAGTATTTCAATTACAACGTGAGCGAAGTGCCGCTTCAGGGCCGCTGGTATGCCTATGGCATTTTCCTGCCCGATGAGGTGCTGAAAAAAGTCTATTTCCAGAACGCGGCGCGCATTCTGGGCCTGTCCTACGGCAGCATTTAAATTTTTAGGCAAAAGTGGCGCGAGATTAATCTCGCCGTACCTGCGGAGAACAACGATGGAACTTCACCTGCACTCTCCTACCGAAGCGCTCCTCCAAAAGCAGGGTCTCACTCTGGCGCACCTGCGCCTGGCGGCGTGGGGCGGTGAATCCCTTGAACCGCTTTCGCTGCCAGTGCAATGGCAGCTGAGCGCGCCAGAACCCGGCTTCTGGACGCTGCGCTTCGACCTGACCGCCCCCGGCCCTGCGCTGGAAATCACCCGCCTGCGCCTGGAAGCATCCCTGCCCGAAGCCCTCTGGGGTCAGCAGGGACCTCTCTGGAGCCTGCAGGGCGCGGCGGTCCACTGGGGGCAGGACTTTGCCTTCCCGCTGGAAAAGGGCTTTGCCCGCGAAAACTACCTCGGTCACCTGCAGGATGCCGAGGGTGGCGGCGTGCCCCTGGCCTATCTCTGGAATCGTCAGCACGGCCTGGCGCTGATGCACCTGGAGAGCGCGCCCATCGAATGGTACCTGCCGGTGGAACGCGATGAAAGCGGCGTGCGCATGGCCTTTGAACTGCGCCGTCCCTTGCGCCTGGCAGCGGGGCAGGCCTGGACCTCGCCGCTGTTTGCCCTTTCGTGGCACGAAGGCCGCGATTTCTTCGCCCCGCTGGAGCGCTACCGCCAGCAGATGGCCGCCCGTGGCCTGGCTCCTGCGCCTCCGCTCCCGGCCAGTTATGAGGCCGCCTGGTGTTCCTGGGGCTACGAGTTCGATGTCACCGCCCAGGATGTACTTGGCGTGCTGCCCATCGCTCGCCCGATGGGCCTGCGCTGGTTCACCCTGGATGACCGCTGGTTTGACGCTTACGGTGACTGGAATCCGCGCCGTGAGACCTTTCCCAACGGCGCCGACGACCTGCGCCGCATGAACGAGGCTATCCACGCCGCCGGCGGTCTCTCCCAACTCTGGTGGTATCCGCTCTGCGCCGAAGATGGACACGGCGCCTGGGAAAGTCACACCTATGGCCTCTCCCAAATCCTGCGCGAACATCCCGATTGGGTGGTACTGGATGAACAGGGGCGAGTGGCGCGCAACAACCGTCACCTGGCGATGCTCTGCCCGGCGCTGCCCGAAGTGCAGGAATATACGCTGGCGCTCACCCGGCGTTTCATCGAAGAGTGGGGCTTTGATGGCTTCAAAATGGACAATATCTACACCATGCCGGCCTGCCATCACCCTGCCCATCGCCATGCCGCCCCCGAAGACTCCATCCGCGCCTTTGGCGAACTTTACCGCCGCATCCTGGAATTGACCCGTCAGCTGCGCCCGCAAGAGGGGGTAGTGCAAATCTGTCCCTGCGGCACGCCCATCACCTTCCACCTGCTCCCCGCCACCGACCAGACCGTCACCGCCGACCCAACCTCCAGCGCTCAGGTGCGCCAGCGCATCAAGTTCTACAAGGCGCTCACTGGCCCGCGTGCCGCCGTCTTCGCCGACCATGTCGAACTCTCCGATGGCGGTGTGGACTTCGCTTCGGGCATCGCTACCGGCGGTGTGCCGGGGACGAAGTTCACCTGGCAGGTCTCGCCCGAACGCCAGGCGCGCCTGAAGGAAAACTGGCAACTCACCCCCCAGAAGTTCGAACTCTGGCGCTTCTGGTTTGACCTCTATCAGCGCTACCGCCTGGCCGAAGGGGAATATCTCGACCTGTACGACCTGGCCTTTGACTTCCCCGAAGCCCATGTCATTCGCCAGAACGGACGCCTTTACTACGCCTTCTTTGCCGAGACCTTTGACGGGGAGCTGCACCTGCGCGGCCTGGAAGCGCGCCGTTACCATCTGCGCGACTACGAACACGAAACGGACTTCGGCACGGTTCAGGGGCCCGATGCATTCCTCCGCGCCCGCTTTGCTCACCATCTTCTGTTGGAAGCGACTCCCGAATAAGCGAGGTTCCCCTATGAACAACACCCTGAATGAAATTCTTTCGCAACCCGCCATCTGGCAAAGCGCCCTGCAAGAGGCCGAACGGGCCGCGCCGCAATGGCGTGCCGCCCTCGGTGAAGACGCTGCACCGCTGCTCTTTCTTGGCTGCGGCTCCACCTATTACCTCTCGCTGGCGGCTGCTGCCCTCTTCCGCAAGTTAACCGGCCGTCTGACTTTTGCCCTGCCCGGTGGCGAGTTCCTGCTGCAGCGCGCCGACTGGCTCGGCGATTTGAGCGAGCGTTCACCCAAACCGATTCTCATCACCGTCAGCCGTTCCGGCACGACCACCGAAACGGTGCGCGCCGCCGAAACGCATCGCGCTGCCGGCGGCCGCGTGCTGACCGTGACCAACTACCCCGATTCCCCGCTCGCCGCCCTGACCGAGGCTGCCCTGCTCCTGCCCCAGGGCCAGGAAGAAAGCGTGGCGCAGACGCGCTCTTTCTCATCCATGCTGGTGGGGTTGAACGCCCTGGCGATTCTCCTCGGCGGACAGCCTGCTCTCTGGCAAGCCATCCAGCGCCTGCCCGAAGCCGCCGAGCGCCTGCTCCAACGCTATGCCCCCCTGGCGCGCGAACTCGGTGAAAACCTGAACCTGGAGCGCTTCTACTTCCTGGGCAGCGGGGTGCGCTACGGCCTGGCGAGCGAAGCCAGCCTGAAGATGAAAGAGATGTCCCTCAGCCACAGCGAACCCTTCCCCTTCCTGGAATTTCGCCATGGACCAATGAGTATGGTCAACCCACAAACGTTGATCCTGGGCTTGCTTTCGGAGCAGGCTCAGGAGCAGGAGCAAAAGGTACTGGATGAAATGCAGGCACTGGGAGGGCAGATTCTCTCCCTCGGCGAGCAGGGGGCGCGGGTCGAGTTCGCTTCGGGCATCCCCGAGGAGGGGCGCGCTGCTCTCTATCTGCCCGTCTTGCAACTGCTTGCCTGTTATCGTTCTCTTGCCAAAGGTCTCAACCCCGACCGCCCCAACAACCTGACGGCCGTGGTGCAACTCAATTTCTAAAGGAGTATCAACCATGAAACGCCTGTTTCTCTCTCTCCTGATTGTCTTCTCTCTGGTTCTGGCGGGATGTGGCCCGAAGGCTGCGCCCACCGAGAGCGCCGCCACTCAGCCCGTGGCTACCGAAAGCGTGGCCTCTCCGGCGGCAACGGGCGGCAATAAAATCGTCATCCGCGTCTGGGGACATCAGAACAACTCCTTCAACCAGGCTCACCAGGACATCATCAACAAGTTCATGGAGGAGAACCCCAATGTGGAAGTCAAGTTTGAGACCTTCCCCTGGGATGTGTTCATCCAGACCATCCAGACCTCGCTGCCAGCTGGTCAGGTAGCGGACATTATCGAGATGCCCGGCGGCATGGGGATTCGCTATGCCAAAGGTGGGCAATTGCTGGAAGCGCCAGCCGATGTGATGAGCCTGGACCAGGCACATGAAACCTACTTCGAGGCCCCGCTGGGCGGCTACGTGTACGATGGCAAACTGTATGGCTTGCCGATTGAGTACAACCTGGAGTACGGCGGCGCCTACGTCAATGAAGAGATGTTCAAAGCCGCGGGCCTGCCCTACCCGCCGCAGTGGAAAACCTGGGACGATGTCCTCGCCGACGCCAAAAAACTGACGAAGTTTGATGCCAGCAATGCGATGGAAGTGGCCGGGCTGCACTACACCAACAATGACCAGCTCTACACCTATTTCCTCTCCGGCATTCTGGAGCAGGGCGGGCAGTACTTCGCCGAAGATGGCCGCCACTTCAACTTCAACACCCCCGAAGCCCTGGCCGTCGTCCAGAAGATGGTGGACATGGCGCAGAAAGATAAGGTGGTGGACCCCGTCACCTACAACGCCGAAAGCAACTGGGTGGGCGCTTCCTTTGCGCAGAAGTTGACCGCCATCGCCGTGCTGGGTTCCTGGTTTGCTGGCGAAGCACGCATCACCTATCCCGACCTGAAGTTCGATTACGTCAAATTGCCGCCTTTCATGGGCAACGAGTATAAGTTCACCTCGGTCTCCGGTTGGGGCATTGTGGTGACCAAATACACCCAGCATCCCGAAATCGCCTGGAAACTGGCCGCGGCTATGGCCGCCGACCCAGAAAACGCCCTGCACTTCAACCTGACCACCGGCACCATCCCGGCTATGAAGCAGGTTGCCAACGACGCGCGGCTGTATGAAAAGTATCCCTTCATGAAAGACCTGGTAACTATTCTGCCTTATGGCATCTTCCAGGGCGATATTGTCGACCCCAGCCAGTTGGAATTTGACATCATCTATCCGAACCTGATTCAGGCCATCCAGGGCATCATCACGCCCGAAGAGGCGGTGCAGAACATTCACGACGAAGCCAACGCAATGGTGGATAGCGCCAAATAGTCTTCTCTCGATCCACTGTCGTGCGAGATTTATCTCGCCTCAAAACAAACCTGGGGAGTGACCTGCCGCGGGTCACTCCCCAAAAAAGGAGCAGGTATGAACCTTTCGCTCAAACGCACATTGCTGGAGTGGATTGGCACCCACGAGGGCGGCAAGTTGACCGCTTCGCAGCGGCGCTTCGCCTACTGGGGACTGGTGCCGATTCTGCTTTGGGTGTTTGTCTTCGTCCTCTTCCCCATCGTCTGGGTCATCCTGATGAGCCTGTTCTCCTACACCCCCATCCGCGAGGGCGGCTGGTTTCTGGGGTTAGGCGGCAATAACCCCTTTGTCGGGCTGGGCAACTACGTGGAACTCTTCACCGGCAGCACCAAAGCGGCGCGCATCTTCCGCCAGGCGATTGGCAACACCTTCCTGTTCTCCCTGCTGGCCGTCCCATTCTCGGTAGGCACGGCTTTACCCATGGCTGTTGTCCTGGAGAGCGTCCATCAACGGGTCAAGTCTTTATTCCGGTTTATCTATTTTCTGCCGGTGATTACGGGCAGCGTGGCCGTGACCATCATCTGGCAATACGTCTATGCCCCCAATTGGGGCTTGCTCAGCCAGTTGATGAAGATCATTGGCCTCACCCCGCCGCGCTCCTGGCTTTCCGACCCCACTCAGGTTTATTTTGGCATCCCACTGGCGATGATTGCCGTCACCATCGTCTATGTTTGGGTGACCTTTGGCTACAATACGCTGCTCTTTATTGCCGCCTTACAGAGTGTGCCAGGCGTCTTCCGTGAGGCGGCGCGCATTGATGGCGCCAACTCCTGGCAGGAATTCTGGTACATCGTCATTCCTCTCATGAAACGCACCATTTTACTGGCCTCGGTGCTGACGGTGATTTCCACCCTGCAGCAGTTTGTCCTTTTCCAGTTGCTCACCCGTGGCGGCCCCGCCTACCAGACCCAGACCATCCTGCTCAGCGTCTATCAGAACGCCTTCGTCTACTCTGAAAACATGGGCATGGCCGCGGCGATGTCCATCTTCCTGTTCATCATTCTCTTCGCCCTCACCATCATCCAGTTCCGTCTGCTGCGCACTGAGTGGGAATATTGAGGAGGCTGCCATGCTCAAAAAACTTCATCCGCTTTACCTGCTCTCGCGCAGCACAATCTACATCATCCTGATTGCCGGCCTGGTTTTCACCCTCTTGCCGTTTGTGTACGTTTTCCTGGCCTCCTTCAAGACCAACGCCGAACTGATGCGCGTCCCGCCGACCTTTATCCCCGAAAAGCCTATCATCGAGAATTACACCACCGTGCTCTCCGATGCGCAAATTTCGCTGACGCGCATTTTCTACAACAGCGGCATGGTCGCCATCGTTCGCACGGTGCTGACCCTGCTCATCAGTTCCTTCGCCGGCTATATCTTTGCCCGTTACCGCTTTACCGGAAAGAACCTGTTTTTCGGCCTGATTCTGGCGCAATTGATGATTCCCTTTCAGGTGGTCATGATTCCCATCTACCTGCTGACCGTCAAGATGGGCCTGATTGACACGCTCTGGGCGCTGATTATTCCCATGCTGATTGACGCCTATGGCATCTTCGTCGCCAAGCAATTTGTGGAAGGGCTGCCGGGCGAAATTATGGAGGCGGCGCGCATTGACGGGGCTTCGGAGTTCGGCATTTACTGGCGCATCGTCTTGCCGCAACTCGGGCCAGCGCTGGCCTCGCTGGGCATCTTCACCTTTATGGCCTCCTGGAACGATTATCTCTGGCCGCTCATCGTCATCACCTCGCCCGAAAAGCGCACCATCCCGTTGCTGCTGGTCTGGTATTCCACGCAGCATGGCGCCAATCAGGGCCTGGTGCTGGCCGCCTCCATCCTGACCCTCATCCCCATCTTCATTGTTTACTTCCTCGCCCAGCGCTGGATTGTGGAGCAAGCCAGCCAGAGCGCATTCAAATAAGGGCTGCGAACCGGCCGGTTCGTTTTTTCAATCTCTACTGATTGCCTTTTCTATGTAAGGAGGAACGTATGAAAGCCTATTCACTGCTCTCTATTCTGTTTGTTCTTTCCCTTGCCCTGGCCGGCTGCGGAGGGCAAGCCACCCCTGCTCCTACGGACACGCCCGTGCCGCCCACCGCTACACCCGTGCCGCCCACCGCAACCGCCACCCTCGAACCCACCCCAGCGGGACCGGGCGTCGACGAAATTGCCGATTTCAAGGTGACCCAGGATGGCGATTTCCTGCTCATCTCCTTCGCCTTTGGCGGCACGCCTGATGACTACAACGCTTACCACATCTTTATTGACGCCGACCAATCGGCCCAAACCGGTTTCCAGGTCGGTGAGAGTGGCGCCGAGTTCCTCTTTGAAAACGCTGGCGTCTTCTCGTACAACGGCGACGGCACTTCCTGGAGCTGGAACGAGGTCCAGGCGCCCGAACTGGAGTTCGAGCCGGGCAGCAACACCGTCTCCTGGAAAATCAGCCGCGCCACGCTCGGTCTGGATAAGGTCCAGTCCGCCGATTTCATCGCCCAACTGGTCAACAAAAACTGGGATGCAGTCGGTACCACCCCCAAACTCACGGTGGAGTTCAAGTAACCCTGAACCCGCCGGTTCGCGCCTCATCTCTCACAGGAGTCCCCTCATGAGAAACCTCCCCTGGCTGCTTCTGTTGACCGCCCTGCTGCTCCTGACAGCCTGTCAACCGGCCGCGCCGACCCCCACGGAGGCCGCCACCACCGCCCACGTTCCGGCTCCGACCGCCACCTCGCCCGCTGCGGCGGCCGCCGCGCCGACCTCCAGCGCACCGCTCCAGACCCACACTTACCAGCCCATCCCCGGCGATGTGCTCAACCCCGAGCGCGGCTTTCGTTACTCCTTCGATACCTTCACCCCCGCCCAGGAAAACTACAGCACCTACCGCCTGCTGGGCGCCTCGCTGATTTACGTCGGCGTGCGCCTGGATAACTACCGCGACCAGGACCTGCCGCAAGCGCTGCTCGATAGCCTGGATCAGGCCTTTGCCGCGGTGCGCGAGAGCGGGGTCAAGGTGGTGCTGCGCTTCCAGTACAACGAAGGCCCCTGGCCCAATTCGGAGCCGGATGCCTCGCTGGAGCAAGTCCTGCGTCATATCGCCCAGCTGAAGCCGGTGCTGCAAAAGAACGCCGATGTCATCGCCTGGATGCACGCCGGATTCATCGGCGCCTGGGGTGAATGGCACAGTTCCACTCACGGTCTCAACAGCGACCCCGCCGCCAAGCGCGCCATCCTCGAAGCCCTGGCCGATGCCCTGCCGCAGCGCCCCATCCTGCTGCGCTACCCGCCCGACCTGATGAATCTCTTCCCCGAACCGCTCAGCGCCGAACAAGCCTTCAACGATACCCTCCAGGCGCGGCTGGGCTTCCACAACGACTGTTTCCTCTCTTCTGATACCGATGTCGGCACCTACACGGGCGGCAGCAACAGCCGCGAAAACGCTACCCGCTACCTCTCCCAAATCACCCAGTTCGTCCCGGCCAGCGGCGAGACCTGCGACGTGTACCCGCCTCTCCAGGCTTGCGAAGCCGCTATTCAAGAAATGGAAAAACTGCACTGGACCGATCTGAACCTCAGTTACCACCAGCAGGTCATCAAAAACTGGAAGAAGGCGGGCTGCTTTGAGGAAATTCAACGGCGGCTGGGTTACCGTCTGGTGTTGCAGGAAGCGGCCTTCCCGTCCGCGGCGCGCCCCGGCGAAACCCTGCCGTTGAGCTGGAATCTGGTCAACGAGGGCTTTGCCTCCCCCCTCAACCCGCGGCCGCTCTTCGTCGTCCTGGATGGCCCGCTCACTGTCTCCCTGCCTGTGGAGGGCGTGGACCCGCGCCGTTGGTTGCCCGGTGAACATTCGGTCAGCGTGCAGATTACGCTGCCGGCCGATTTGCCCGCCGGCGAGTATCGCCTGGCGCTCTGGCTGCCCGACCCCGCCGAAAGCCTGCGCAACGACCCGCGTTACAGCATCCGTTTTGCCAACGCCGACCTTTGGGATGAAGCCAAAGGCCTGAACATTTTAGGCACGCTGCAGGTCAACCCGTGAAGGGAAAGGCGGAATGAAGAATGCAGAATGCAGAATGAAGAATGCAGAATGCGGAATGAAGAATGAGAAAAGGAGGTGCTTATGTCTCGTATCTGGTGGATTTTGCTTCCTCTGGCTCTGGTTTTAAGCGCCTGTGGGCCGCAAGCGGCTCCGCCCGCCGCTACAGCGACGTCCCTGCCGCCGAACGCGCTGCCGACCGCTACCCTTCCCCCCAGCGAAACGCCCACGCCGGCCCCAACGGCTACCTTTACCCCTATGCCGCCCTCCGAGGCCCGTCGCCCCGCAGAAAATGGCCCGGACATGCTGGCCCAACGTCTGGCTCAGCCGCCCACCCTGGATGGCGACCTGAAGGATTGGCCCAATTTTCCCTGCCGCACCCTTGACCAGGATAAACAAATTGGTTATGGCGACCTCAGCACCTGGGGCGGGCCGAGCGACTTGAGCGGATCTTTCTGCTGGGGCTGGGATGACGAGGCTCTCTACCTGGCGGTGGATGTCAAAGACGACCGCGTTCAGGCGCACGCCAAGGGCAACTTCTGGGAAAACGACTACGTGGAACTCTGGCTGGATACGAACCTGGCCAAAGACTTCTACGAGACCCAAAACAACGGCGATGACTTCCAGTTCGGCTTTATGCCGGGGAACTTTGGCGACGTGCCCGCCCGCGCCACGGTCTTCGTGCCGGGCGTCTCCACCAGTAAAATGCGCCAGTTGCTGGTGCAGTTCCAGCGCACAGCCGAGGGCTATCGCGGCGAGATCAAAATCCCCTGGGCCACCTTTGGCGACAACCTCGACCGCAGCGGCAACCGCCTGGGCGCTTCGCTCTGCTTCTCGGATAACGACGCCGACCAGCCCGCCCAAGAGATGATGATTTGTACCGCCCCGGCGGCCCTCTCCCAATGGGGCAACCCCATGCTGTGGAATAACCTGGAACTGCTCGCTCCTCAATCTTCGCTCCCGTCTTTCCAGGGAAATGTCACTGCTGCGCCTGTCTCCGGACAGGCCAGCAGTGATTTTCTGCGCGTCTACTTCACGCATTTTTCGCCTGATGACCATTTGATGCTCTATATTGATTGCCGCCCCAACTATGGGGAAGATTCTGTGCCAGGTATTTTGGCCGATTATCTTGTTCAGGATGGCGGCCTACACTACTGGAGCGCGGAAAAAGGAAACAAAGGGTGGAAATGGTTAGGCCTTGTTCCCTTTTCCAACAAGAATGGACAAAGCGAATGGGATGTTCCCACTCGCTGGTTGAGTTTGTGCACGCAAAGCATGAAAGTGGTGTTGCAACGGCTGGATAAAAAATGGAATCAGTACTATGTAAGCCCGGTGCTTACTGTTGAAAACAGATTAATTTCCCATGCCGAGCCGCCTTTTATCTCGATTACCTTCAATCACCCTGCCCCTGCTGCCCATCTCTTTGTATACATTGATAGTGACAATCGCGAGAATACGGGCAACACCACTATTTTCCCCGGCCGCGGCATTGACTACATCCTTCAAGATGATAGCCTCTATCAATGGATAAATACAACCTGGAAATGGCTGGCTGCCGTTCGCACTGAGAAAACCGCCACCCATTCCACCTGGTCGTTTTCTTCCCAATATATTCAGGCACCCATCATCAACGCCAAAAAACCCATCAAACTGGGATTCTCCCGACAAGATTCTTCCTGGAACAACCTCTTTACCAGTCCGATTCTCTGGATCGATTCGTACAACATTGTTTACAATGAGCCGGGCCCCACACCCACCCCCACACCTGTTCCGGCTTACACCTTCACCTTCAACAACAACTACGCCAGCGGCGATCACCTATTTGTGTACCTGGATACAGACGGCAACTCTGGCACCGGCTACAGCATCGGCGGCATCGGTGCGGATTATATGCTCCAGGATGGTGGCCTCTACCAGAGCACCGGTGGCCCAGGCTGGGGCTGGACCAGTGTCAGCTGTGCGCTTTCGTTCACTTCCGGCGCTAACGCCCTCTGGAACGTCCCGGCCCCTTGCCTCGGCACGCCGGCGTTCGGTTACAAGGTCATCTTCCAGCGGCAGGACAGCGCCTGGACGGCGGTGTACACGAGTTCAGCAGTCACCGTCAGCTGGTACAGCGCCTCCCACAGCGAACCTGCCCCCACGCCCACTCCAACGCCTGTTCCGGCTTATACCTTCACCTTCAACAACAACTACGCCAGCGGCGACCGTCTGCGCCTTTACCTGAACACGGATAACAACCCCTCCACCGGCGATTGGATCGGCGGCGCAGACTACATGGCAGAGTGGTATCCAGATGCATCGTTCTTTGCCATGTACCAGTGGACCGGTTCGTGGAACACAATTTCCTGCTCTTCGCTTTCTGCCAGCGGCACCAGCACAACGACCTGGTTATTCGATGCCAGTTGTATCGGCAGCCCATCCTTCCCCTTCACGGCCAACTTTGTGCGCATGGATAGTGGATGGAACATCGTCTACAATGGTGGTCCGGTGACGGTGAACGCTTATTCAGTTTCTCATACCGAACCTTAAGTCGTAGCGTGGAATTCATTCCGCAACCTAAAGCGACATGAATGTCGCGCTACAAAATCTTCGCGGTTGACGGTAGTTTTTAAAGAGCAATACTAAGATTTTGCCCTGGAGGCTCCCCATGAAACGACTCTATCTTGCTCTTGCTCTGCTTGTTGTCACACTTTCTTTCGCCCTCCCTGAACCCGCCCCGGCGCAGAGCATTCAAAAAATAGCCATCCCCTCCTACTTTTACCCCGGCGCTTACTGGACGCAACTCATCAACGGCGCGCCGACCGTCGGGCTGGCCATCATCAACCCATCCAGCGGCCCCGGCAAAAAACTGGATGCCAACTACCTGAACACCATCCGCCAGGCGCAGGCGCAGGGCATCACCGTTCTGGGCTATGTGTACACCAAATACGGCTCGCGGCGTGCCAGCGTAGTGAAAGCCGATATTGACAAATACTACACCTGGTACGGTGTAGACGGCATTTTCTTTGACGAGGCCAGTGCGAACTGCGCCAAACTGTCGTACTACGCCTCGCTCTACAACTACGTCAAAGCCAAAGGCGGCAAGGCGGTGGTCGTGCTCAACCCCGGCACCAACACGCCGGAGTGTTACGTCAGCGCCAGCGACATCCTGGTCAATTTTGAAGATTCGTTTGCCGCCTATAGCGCCTGGTCGCCCAGCGGGTGGGAGTACAACTATCCCGCCGAACGCTTCTGGCATCTGGTGCTGAACACCTCCTACGCCGACCTGCCGCAGGCCATCGCCTGGTCCAAACAGCGTCATGCTGGCTGGGTCTATGTGACCAACGACACCCTCTCCAATCCCTGGGATACCTTGCCCTCTGACCCGTATTGGAGTGATGAGTTGAACCTGGTCAATCAGCCGTAATGCGTTCTGGCTGGAGGCGATAAAAAATCCCCGCCGCGAGGGCGGGAATCAGCCAGCCGAGGTCAGATGGCTGACCTGGTAAATGACCGGGCGGTATCGCGGCCTCGGCATGGGTTTCCCCTCCGCCCGCGCCGCCTCCAGCCAGGCCTGC
>DAOUBQ010000085.1:0-20264 GCA_034432755.1 Anaerolineales bacterium | reverse complement strand
CGTTTCATCCGCCGTCGACTCCGCTTCCACCCTCCGTTTCTCCGGTTCATCCGTTGTCATCTCCGTTGACGGCCCCAAGCGCTGGGTGACGGTGAACGGTCAGACCTTCGTCTTTTCGCTTGTCGGCGGGGCTTTGCGGCGCGGTGGAACAGCGCATCACGCCGCTGGGGAGTTGCTCGCCCCCATGCCGGGGCAAATCCGCGCTGTGCCGGTGACACCGGGCGAGGCTGTTTCCAAAGGTCAAACGCTGGTCATCGTCGAAGCGATGAAGATGGAACTCAAAGTCGCTGCGCCGTTCGAGGGAGTGGTGAAAACGGTCAAAGTTCGGCCCGGCCAGACGGTCGAGAAAGATGAATTGCTGGTTGAACTCGAAAGCAAGATGAGCGAAAATCCGTACTGATTAGTGGATACAAGGAGGCCCCATGCCCGGAAAATTCTACGAAGACCTCGAAGTCGGCCAGCGTATCAGGCACGCCAATGGCCGCACGGTGACCGAGATGGATAACGTGCTGTTTTCGATGCTGACCATGAACACCCAGCCGTTGCACTGCAACGAGGATTTCTCCGCCAAAACCCAGTTCGGTCAGCGGATTGTGAACGGCATTTTCATCCTGGGTCTGGTGACCGGCATGAGCGTCCCCGACTTAACCGAAGGCACAATTCTCGCCACCGTCGGCTACGATAAGGTCGTTAGCCCCAACCCTACCTTTCACGGCGATACGATTTATGCCGAAACCGAAGTTTTAGAAAAGCGCGAATCGAAATCGCGGCCCGATGTGGGCGTGGTGCGGCTGAAGCATTGGGGCAAGAAACCGGATGGCACGGTCGTGATAGAATTTGAGCGCACGGTCTTGTTTCTTAAACGACCAGTTTTCAGTGGTCAGTGATCAGTGATCAGTGATCAGTGATCAGTGGTCAGTGATCAGTGATCAGTGGTCAGTGATCAGTGGTCAGTGGTCAGTGATCAGTGATCAGTGATCAGTGGTCAGTGGTCAGTGATCGATCAGTTCTCATCTACAATCTAAAATCCACAATCCACAATCCACAATTCACAATCCACAATCTACAATCTAAAATCCACAATCCACAATCTACAATCTAAAATCCACAATCTACAATCCACAATCTACAATCTACAATCTAAAATCCACAATCTACAATCTAAAATCTCCCATGCACTCTCGACGCGCTCTCCTCTACATGCCCGGCGATGACCGGCGCAAAATCGAAAAAGCCACCACGCTTGGCGTGGATTGTATCTGTATGGATTTGGAAGACGGCACGGCCCTCAGCAAGAAAGCCGAGGCACGCGCCGTCATTGCCCAGGCCGTTAGAGAACTGGATTTTGGCCGCGCGGAATGCTGTATCCGAATTAACAGCGTTGGCTCCGGCTTCGAGCGGGATGACCTGGCTGCGGCATTGGCCGCCCGCCCCGACACCATCGTCGTCCCCAAGGTCGAATCGGCGGAACAGGTGCAGTGGGTCAGCGGGGAGATTGAATCCTACGAGTTGGCGAACGGCCTGCCGCTGGGCGGAATCCGCCTGCTGGTGGGGGTCGAAACCGCCCGCGGGGTGCTTAATCTCAAAGAAATTGCCGGGGCCGATAAACGCCTCGAAGCAATCATCTTTGGCGGCGAGGATTTTGCCGCCAGCGTGGGCGCCACCCGCACCCCCGAAGCCACCGAACTGCTCTATGCCCGGCTGGCGGTCGTCACTGCCTGCGCCGCCTTCGATTTGCAGGCCATAGACATTGTGACGATTGACTTTCGCAACCCCGAAATCGTCCGCGCTGAGGCCGAATTTGGGGCCAAACTGGGCTTTTCGGGCAAGCAAATCATCCACCCGGCGCAGGTTGAGCCGGTACAAAGCGCATTTACCCCCTCCGAGGAAGCGATTGCCTATGCCCGGCGCGTGGTAGAGACCTTTGCGAGGCATCAGAGTGAAGGCAAGGGCGCGTATGAGTTGGACGGCAAAATGATTGACCTGCCGCTGCTCAAAAACGCCCAAAAGGTGTTAGAGCGGGCGCGTGCAGCGGGCAAATTACCCTAGCCCCCGCTGCTTGCAATCGCCAGGCGGTTGGGGTGCAGGTAGGTGCGGGCCGTTTCTGTCACCTGTTCGGGCGTTACCGCGCGCACGAGTGACTCGTAGCGGCGGTAGTAATCCAGCCCCAGGCCGTAGCGCTCGATGTTGAGCAGGGCTGAGGCCACCCCGCCGTTCGATTCCAGCGAGAGTGGCAGCCGTCCTACAAAATTATCCTGGCTGTCTGCCAGTTCTTCGGCAGAAACGCCCTGCTCCACAAAGCGCCGCAATTCAGCGCGTATCAGTTCAATTGTCTTTTCCACATTGGCCGGGTTCACTCCGGCGCTCACTTCCCAGGTGCCTGGCCCGTAACCCGCGCTCAAACTGGAATAGGCGTAATATGCCAGCCCAGATTGCTCGCGCACAACCTCCCCAATTCGCCCCATCATTCCAAATTGTCCCAAGATGGAATTGCCCAGTGAAGCGGGCAGATAATCGGTTGAAGTGCGGCTTGGCCCGGCAGCGCCCAGGATAATGTCGGTCTGCGCCTTACCGGGCAAGAGAATATGTTTTCTTTGGATATCTGTCAGAGGGCGGATAGCGGGCAAGATGGGCAGCTCTGGCTGTTGGGGGTTTTCCCAATCTCCCAGGAATTGTTCCACCAGGCTGGTCACTGCTTCCGTTTCGACAGCCCCCACCACGCTGATGGTCAGCCCCTTGGGGCCAAAGTGCTTTTTGTGAAAATCCACAATGTCCTTCCGGGTGATGGCGCGCACTGTTTCGGGGTAGCCATCATCGGGTCGGCGGTAGGGATGCCCCGCATAGACCATTTCATCGAAAGCCAGCGAGGCCTGGTCGGCGGTATCTTGGGCGCGGATGGCGAGGCCAGTCAGCAGTTGGGCGCGCAGCTTTCCGAGTTCTTTTTTTGGAAAGGCCGGGCGGCGCAGGGCTTCAGATAACAATTCAAAGAGCAGCGGCAAATCTTCGGCCAGGCAGCGCCCGTTGAAGCCGACCGTCATCGTGCCGGCGGAGAATCCCAAACTTGCGCCGACCGATTCCAAACGGTCGTACATCTCCTCAAAGGTGTAATGTTCCGTTCCGCGCATCAGGGCCGAGGTGACGAAATCCGACAAACCGAGTTTTTCGTCGCTGTCAAAAATGCTCCCGGCGTTGAGATACCCGCTGACCACCGTCGAGGGGCTGTTGAAATTCGAGCGCGAAAGAACGACGATGCCGTTCGGCAGGGCCACGCGCGAAATATCATCCGGGCCGGGCAGGGAATGGAGATTTTTCATGCGCCGTTTCCACCTTTGGCCGGGAGATACATTCCGACCACCCGATTTTTGGCGCGGAACCAGGTTTGGGCGGCGCGTTGCACATCAGCGGGGGTTACTTCTGATAATTTTTCCAGGTAAGCCGTAAACCAGTTGTAATGGGCAAACATTTCGGCATAACCGAGCCAGAAGGCCTGATTGGTGATGTTTTCTGCGCCGTAGGCGAACATGGCGCGGGCTTGTTTGATGGCGCGGGCCACTTCGTCGGCGGAGGGGGGCGTGTCCTGAATGTGCGCAATCTCTGCGTCGAGCGCGGCCAGGGCCTTTTCAATGTGATTTTTGGGGTGCGCAGTGATGGTAAAGGTGTATAGGAACGGGTCTATGGTGGCCGCTGAACCACCCTGCACGCTGACGGCCCGTTCGGAATCGACCAGGGCGCGGTATAGGCGTGAAGTTTTGTTTGAGATACCACCGCCTCCAAACATATTCAGGTTGCTAGGCCCGGCCAGCAGGCTATCTAAAACGGCCAGGGCATGAAAATCGGGGTGTGAAGCCTGCGGAGCATGGTAACTGACTTGTAAGTAAACCGTTTCGCCGGGGCCTTCCACCGTCAGGCGGATTTCCCCGCTCGGTTCGGGTTCTGGGCGCGCCAGGCGCGGCGGCGGGGGTTCGGGTGGAATCTCGCCGAAGAGTTTCTCAATGCGCTTGAGCGTTGCGCCGGTTTCAAAATCGCCTGCCACCGCCAGTACGGCATTGTTGGGGACGTAGAAGGTTTTGTAGTGCTGATAGAGGTCGTCACGGGTCATGGCACGCAGGTCGGCGGCGTCGCCGATGACCTCGTGATGATAAGGATGGACGCGAAAAGCGGCCGCCTGAATTGCCTCTCCCAACCGGAAGAGCGGCTCGTTCTCGTTGCCTTCCCGTTCAGACAGGATGACCGTCCGTTCCGATTCGACTTCGGCCGGGTCGAAGCGGCTGTTCACCATTCGGTCGGCTTCCAGGCGCAGGGCCAGGTCAATTTTGGCGGCGGGCATGGTTTCGTAATAGGTCGTCCAATCGAGAAAGGTGAAGGCGTTCCAGGTGCCTCCCTCGCGGGCGATGGCTTGATCGAGCATGTTTGCAGGGAACTGGGCCGTTCCCTTGAACTGGAGATGTTCCACCCAATGCGAAATGCCGGTCTTGCCGGTCGGTTCGTCTTTTGAGCCAACCCGATACCACACCCAATGACTGATGAGCGGGGCCGTGTGGATTTCTTTGAGCAGGATTTGCAGGCCGTTGGCTAAGGTGGTTTGAGTGAGGATCATGGTGTGATGAAAAATGTGTTACAGGCGGGCTGCAGTATGCCGCATGGCAGGTCTTGGGGGGTTTTAAGTTGGGGTTGCAACAGGTCGTTGAGCGGGCGCACCACATCTTGCAAACCGAGGAAGGGAGGGTGGAGTTCGGTTTGGTTAAGGGGAATATCTACTGGCACATTCAGCGTAACGGGGACGACGGTTTGCACGGGGACGGTCAAATCGAGTTGAATGGGCAGACGCGTTCCGGCAGGCAGGGTGACGGTGGTGGGAACGCTTAATACACCGACGATGGCATTGCGAATGGTGGTGTTTTCGGTGAGCGTAACGGTAATTTGCTGGCTGATGGGCAGGTCGAAGGCAATTGGGATATTATCTTGAACCGTGATGGTCGTGCGGATGTGCGCCGCGTCCATCAATTGGAAGTTTCTGTATAGCCCGCCGAGCAGGTGGTCGCCCACCAGGGCCTTGAGCGCAAACAACTCGCGCGCCAGAATAATCAATGTCACAATCAGGATGATATTGACGATAAACGACATCATCCCGACGACGTTGAAAAAAGCCGGGGCCAGTTTTTCGCGCCGGAGCGCAAATCGGCTGGGGCTGGTTGCCGGTTGTTGGGCCGGTCTCTGTAGATACGGTGCCTGGGCTGGCAGGCTGGCAGGCCGGGTGGCAGGACGGGGCATATCACCCTGGATGGGAGCCGGAGGTGGGGTCGCTGTTGCAGTCTGGGGAGGTTTTTGTGTTGGCAGTTGGCCGGATGGTTGGGCAGCCGGGCGCTGCGACAATCCTTGGCTGGAACTAACTGCATGAGGGGTGGATGCTGCCTGGGTGGGTTTCTGCGCCGTAGGCGAGGGCGATTTCATGGTGGTTTTGCCCGCATTGGGGAACAACACGCCCTTGATAATATCGAAATAATTGAGTTTGAACTGCGGCTCGTTTTTTTTGTTCGGGGACATACGGCCTCCTGGTGGATATGCTATTACTATAGCATAGATAATTGAAAAGCGAAGTCAATTTTTGCTCATGTTGCTATTGCGAAATTCGCCGGGCTAACAAATTTGTAAGCCGGGCTGGCAATCGCCCAAATGGGGGATATAGCATGTCTATCCCAATGTCCTTTTCCGGTTCATAATGTCTTGTGTAACTCCACCTGCCCCAATCTTTCCTGGAGGAATGAAAATGAAAAAAATCGTTTTTTTAATGCTTGCGCTTGCGCTTGTCCTTGCCGCTTGCGGCAATCAGCAGCCCGGAGGTGTTGGAACGGGCGATGTTGGCAAAGTTAAAGAGAAGACCTCGTCTACCGATAAGATGAAGATGATTCTTATCCCCGGCGGCACGTTTCAAATGGGCGGTCTGAGCGAGGCGGCTCTGCCCAACGAAAAACCCAGTCACAAGGTCACGCTCAAGAGTTTCTGGCTCGACCAAACCGAAGTCACCAACGCTCAGTATGCGTTATGCGTTGCGGCTGGGCCTTGTGACATTCCCCGTGAGATTAAATCGGCCACCCGCAATGATTACTACAAAAATTCTGAGTATGCGGATTATCCGGTCATTTATGTGACCTGGAATCAGGCCAAAACGTATTGTGAGTGGGCCGGCCGGCGCCTGCCAACTGAGGCCGAATGGGAATATGCCGCGCGCGGCACCGATTTTCGCGAATACCCTTGGGGTGATGACAAGCCCGGCGAGGAAACGGCCAACTTCGATTACAAGAACAAAGATACTGTCAAAGTGGGCAGTTACCCCAAAGGCGCCAGCCCCTTTGGTATTCTAGATATGGCCGGAAACGTGTGGGAATGGGTCGCCGATTTCTATAGCCCGAGCTATTACGAGAAATCCCCCGCTGAAAACCCCACTGGTCCTGATAAGCCGGGCGTGAATGGCCTGCAGATGGTGTTGCGCGGCGGTTCGTGGGCCGATGGCTGGAAGGAACTGCGCGTTTCCAATCGTGGGTTCGCCATTGCCCAAAATCTCGAAGCCGATAAACTCTCTAATGCGTATGCCGGGCAGGCCAACGAACGGACAGGCTTCCGCTGCGCAGCCGATGAGTAATTCAGGTGGTCTGTTGAACGTTGTGTCCATTCGTATTGCGAGATTAATCTCGCGCCACTTTTACACGACCACTGAGAGACATTCGTAATTCATCTCGTTGACCTGTTTCACAAACTGTTTCCCCGGCAGCGCAGCTGCCGGGGAACTGTTATTGGTGCGATTTTTGTTACGATGTGGTTACCCAATAGCGTCTACCACCGCTTTCTGGTGGCTCAAACAGGCTGAAACTTGCCGTAGAGAGGCTCTCACTGTAAGGCCTGGTACAAGACTTGGGCCGGGTGCAGGGATTCCCTTTGCGCGCCGTGTGCAATTTGCTCGTGGCAACTCACCCCGGCGGCCACTATCAGGGTGTCTTCGTCTTGGGCGCGGACGGCCGGCAGCAGGGTCAATTCGCCCATTTTCATCGAGAGTTCGTAATGCTCGGCTTCATAGCCAAACGAACCAGCCATGCCGCAACAGCCCGAACCGGCTTCTTTCACTTCGTAACCGAGGAAAGCCAACAGTTCTTCGCTGTATTTTGTGCCGATGAGCGCTTTTTGGTGGCAATGCCCGTGCAGGAGAATTTTTCCGCTTTGGGGCTTGAATTTGCCCGCCAGGTTCCCGGCTTGCATTTCGCGCCACATCCATTCTTCAAAGGTCAATGCCTGGGCGGCGACCTGTTTCACGCGCTCATCGTCCGGCAGGAGCGAGGCGTTGTCTTCGATGAGCATGGAGATGTCGCTTGGCTCCAGCCCCACGATGGGCAGTCCGCGCGCGGCATACGGGGCGAGGATGCCCAGGGCTTTTTGGGCTTTCTGGCGGGCGACATCCAGGTTGCCTTTGGAGAAGGCTGGTCGTCCGAAGTCATGTTCGGGCGGGACGATGACTTCATATCCGCAGGTTTCGAGGACGTGGTAGGCGGCCTGGGCGACTTCGGGGTGGTTGTGGTTGCGGGTTACGTCTACAATCAGAACAACGGGTTTTGCGGATTGCTTCATCTCCCTTTGAGAGAGGCCCAGGGGGAGGGGGCGGGTCTGCTTTTGGCGGCGGTAAAAGTCGTCGAAGGTGTGGCGGGCAAAGGTCGGGAGCGGCCGCGCGGGGGCCAACTTCAAGAGGCGATTCATCATCCCGCGCGCCCATCCCAAATTCAACACAAAGTTTGAGAGCGGTGCCATCCAACCGCTGGCGAGCTGGCTTAAATCGCCAAAGTGCGAGAAGAAGCGCGAGCGCAGCGACATGAAGTGGGTTTTGTAATACTGGTAGAGATACTCGGCTTTCAGTTTTGCCATGTCCACCGAGGAGGGGCATTCGGTTTTGCAGGCTTTGCAGCTGACGCACAGGTCGAGCGTGTCGTAGACGGCGGGGGCGTCGAAGGCGATTTTGTGCGAAATGGCCGCGCGCAGGGCGTTGGCGCGCCCGCGGGTCACCAGGCGTTCATCGCGGCTGGCTTTGTAGGTGGGACACATGCTGCCGGTCAGGTTGCGGCAGATGGCGGTGCCGTTGCACATTTCCACGGCGCGGTCGAAGCCTTCGGGGCCAAAATCGAGCGTGGGGGCGATGGGCAGGGTGCGGTAATCGGGGCCGTAGCGCAGGCCTTCGGTCATGGGGGGCGCGTCTACGATGTTCCCGGGGTTAAACAGGTTGTGAGGGTCAAAAATGTGTTTCACTTGCTTGAACAGGCCATACATTTCTGCCCCAAAGAACTGCGGGTTAAACCAACTGCGCAGGCGGCCATCGCCGTGTTCGCTGGAGAGGACGCCGCCGTAGCGTTTGAGCAAATCGCCAGAGAAGGAGACAATTGAGGGGAATTTGGCAACATCGGCGGCCAGTTTGGCGTTGAGCATGTTGTGGACGTGCAGGCAGCCTGCGCTGGCGTGGGCAAAGTAGGAAATTTCGTGGTCGAGGTCTTGCTGGCAGTATTCTTCGAGTTGGAGGATGTAATCGGCCAGGTGAGCGGGCGGCACGGCGGCGTCATCCACAATTGCCAGGGGTTTCACGTCGCCTTTCATGCCCATCAGGATGCCGAAGCCGGCGGTGCGAACCTTCCAGACGTTTTCGATGGCGGCGGGGTGGGTGAGATGGACGATGTCGGTGAAGGGCACGCGGCGGGCCTGCAGGTGATGGGTGAGGTGTTCGAGTTTGGCTTCGAGCTCGGGCAGGCTTTCGCCGTAAAATTCGACCATCATCACGTTGTTGGGTTTGCCGCGAATGAAGGCGCGCTGCATTTCGGCAAAGAGTGGGGCGTTTTCAACCAGCGCTATGCTGTGCGCGTCCCACATTTCTACCGCGCTGGGTTCGACTTCGAGCATGGTTGGCACGGAATCAAGCGAACTCCGCAGGTCGGCGAAGTGGACGATAGCCAGGGCCGTGCGTTTGGGCGTTTCCACCAGGTTGAGTTTGACTTCGGTGACGAAGCCAAGCGTGCCTTCGGAGCCGCAGATGAGTTTGGCGAGGTTGAAGCGCGGGTCGTGCGGCCAGCGGAAGGAAAAGCCTTCGCCATCGGTCAGACGGTCGAGGTTATAGCCGCCGCAGCGCCGCCAGTGACGGGGCGTGCTTTGGCGGATGACTTCGAGGTTGCGCGGGTTGCGAGTGAGGGCCAGCATTTGGCGGTAGATTTCGGCCTCGAACCCGCTCTGGGACTGGATTTGTTCCAGTTCGGCTTCGGTTTTGGCCGAAAACTCCACCAGAGAGCCATCGGATAGGATGACTTTGACGGCCAGGATGTGGTCGGCGGTCATGCCGTAGAGGATGGAGTGCGAGCCGGAGGAGTTGTTGCCGACGATACCGCCCAGCACGGCGCGCGTGCCGCTGGCAGGGTCGGGGCCGAATTTGAGCCCATAGGGTTTGAGGTGCGCGTTGAGCGTGGAGAGAGCCACCCCCGGCTCGGTGCGGACCCATTTTTCGTCTGCGTTCACTTCGAGGATGCGGTTCAGGTAGGGCGTGGTGTCAATTACCAGGGCTTCGTTAACGGTTTGCCCGGCCATGCTGGTGCCGCCGCCGCGCGGCAAAAGCGGGATGCCGTATTGGGCAGCCAGCCTGACGGCGGTTTGAATGTCTTCGACTGTGCGGGGAATCAGCACGCCGTAGGGTTTAACCTGGTAAATGCTGGCGTCGCAGCTGTAAAGGATGCGACTGATTTCGTCTGTGCGCACTTCGCCTGTGACGGATGGTTTGAGTTCACTGAGAAATTGGTTGAGGGTGGCAGGGGGCATAGGAATGGGGGAGTGGGGAATGATGAATGACGGATGAATGGCTATGCTGCCTTGGAGCGAGCCGCCAACATGCGCTCATATTGTTTGCGCGAGTCGTCAATGTGTTGGGTCATGTAGGCGGCGGCGGCTTCGGGGTCTTTCTCGGCAATCGCTTCGACAATCAGGCTGTGTTGCTGAATGTAGTGGGCAAAAAGTGCCTGTTCTTCCTCCGGGCTGCCCCAGGGCGACCAAACGACGTTGAAGATTTCCATGTAGGCGGCGATCAGGACGCTCATCAATTCGCCAAAGAAGGGATTTTTGGCGCTTTCGGCAATGCCTACGTGCAAGCGCATATCGGCCTGGTGTAAGACCTGTGGGTTTTGCAGGCTGTTCTTGATGATGTTGTGCTGCTCGCGCAGTTTGATGACATCGGCTTCGTCGCGGCGCATGGCAGCCAGGCGGGCGGCTTGCACTTCAATCAGGCGGCGGACTTCGTAGAGGTGGACGGCTTGATAGCGGTTGCGGGCAATCATCTGGCTGAGTGAGTTGATGGCGGGCTGCGCGTTCATTTGCGCCACGCGCGCGCCGCTGCGCGGGGTCACCTCCACCAGCCCCATGCCAGAGAGAATCGCCAGGGCTTTGCGGACCGAGGTGCGGCTGACGCCAAACTGTTCGCACAACTCGCGCTCAGAAATCAGCGGGTCGCCGGGTTGGAGGTCGCCTTGTTTGATTAGATTGGTAACATAATCTACTACAGCGAGATAAACAGGTTGTTGGGATTCTCGTAAAATATTCATCATACGAATGATGCTGGTATTACCAGTTTTTGTCAAGATGTCGTTAAGAATTCCTTAATGAGCAAAATTTTTGCCGTTCTTGACGAAATTTTACTTAAGTTGTATGATATTGGTAATACCAGATGTGCCGCCGGACGGCCTGGTTCTTTTTCTCTATTTCCCTAAGGAGGAATGCGTATGTCCAAAAAAATCTTGTTTCTGGTGGGCGATTACGTCGAAGACTACGAGGTGATGGTCCCGTTTCAGACCCTCGCTGCTGTAGGCTATACGGTGGAGGCGGCCTGCCCTGATAAAGCCGCTGGTGATAAGGTGCGCACTGCCGTCCACGATTTTGAGGGCGACCAGACCTACAGCGAGAAGCCAGGTCACAACTTCGCGCTCAACAAAACCTTTAGCGAAATCAACGAGGCGGAGTACGACGGTCTGGTGATCCCTGGCGGGCGGGCGCCCGAATATATCCGCCTGAACCCGCGTGTGTTGGAAATTACCCGCCATTTCTTTGAGACCAACAAGCCCGTGGCGGCCATTTGCCATGGCGCGCAAGTGCTGGCTGCCGCTGGGGTATTGCAGGGGCGCAAATGTACGGCGTATCCGGCCGTTGGGCCGGATGTCAGCCGTGCGGGCGGCGAGTATGTCTCCATTCCGGTTTCAGATGCCATCACCGAAGGCAACCTGGTTTCGGCTCCTGCCTGGCCCGCTCACCCGGCATGGATGTCGCAGTTTATGAAATTGCTGGGCGCGAAGATTGAACTCTAGTTGAACTGGAACGATTTAGCCCGCACCCTCCGCCCTCTTTCGCTGGGGGAGGGAACTCTAGAAACCGCCAGGAAGCAGTTTTCTGGCGGTTTTCATTTCCAGCCGTGCTTGCCTTGTAATAGAACGAAGGCCACCGGCAGGATGTTCTCACTCGAAAAAGCATTTCCTTCCCTACGCCACAACTCCAGCCGCTGGAAACCGCGTGCGCCGACCGGTAAGACCAGCCGACCGCCCTCTGCCAGCTGCTCTAACAGGGGCGGGGGAACGCTTGGCGCGGCTGCCGCTACGAGAATAGCCTGGTAGGGGGCGGAGTCCGGCCAGCCTTGCGAACCATCCGCGCAGTGGACGTGGACATTCTCCATCTTGAGCGATTCGAGCGTCTGCCGGGCGCGCTCGGCCAGGCTGGGGAGCCGTTCCACCGTATGCACTTCGGCTGCCAGTTTTGCCAGGATGGCGGCCTGGTATCCAGAACCGGTTCCCACCTCTAGCACGCGCTCCGAACCGGCCAACGTCAGCAGTTCGCTCATCAGCGCCACGATGTAGGGCTGTGAAATCGTTTGCCCATGGCCGATGGGCTGGGGAGCGTCATCATACGCCCAGGGTTGGTATTCTGGATGGATGAACAGGTGACGGGGGGTGGATTCCATGGCAGCCAGCACGCGCGCGTCGCGGATTCCGCGCTGGCGAAGCTGCTCATCCACCATTCGGCGGCGTGCCTCGGTCAATTTCTCATCATCCTTCACAATAAAATTGTACTGCAAGCCGCTTGAAAAATAACGCCGATTGTCTCTTGACAAAGCTTTTAATTTAGACTATTATCTAATTAGACATTTATCTAAATTTTATAAATATCTAACTTCTTTGTCTGCTTTGTTTGTTATTTAAGGAGAGAGCCATGAACGACTTCTTACTCATCCACCGCAAGATACAGGAACTTCCGCGTGGCTGGGGCATAGAGCGCACACCACAAATTTTCGACCCAGCCCCCACCTTGCGGAACCGCCTGGCCCTGGCAGCGGGCCGGTTCTTCATTGCGACCGGTGAAAAACTGGTGCGCCTGGCCGCCATTCCCCTGCAACGGGAGAAGAAAGCCATTTAGGCTTACTGTCTAAAAATAAGCTTGTAAAAAAAGGAGGTTGCCATATCTTGTGTTCCGTCCACTTTATCCGTGAATAAAACCGGAGCGTTTATGAACCAGAACCGAACCCTTCTCAACCGAATGCAAACGCTGTCGCCAGGCGATGGCCGCTTCGTTTCTGCCCAGGCCGGCACACTGTGGATTGGCATTGGCAGGCTCTTAATGAATCTGTATCCTTTTCGTGAGCATGTTGACCCCCACACAGGCGCAATGCTGGTTAAAATAGGACAAAATTGACCGGTGAATAATCACGCCCATTCACCGGGGAGGCTCACATGAACTCACTGGATAAAGCAACCCTCGGTTGGGATTTTGGCACCGCTTACGAACTTTTCATCAGCCTGCATGTTTTACATGAGCCCGAATACTACGGAATCCGCGCTTCGTGGGCAGCCGGCATTCGTTCCCGCATTCCGGCTGCCGAGCGAAAGCTGCTTGAGGAAATCATCCCGTTTGCAGGGTGGCCCATTTCGTGGGTTCGTAACCTCCCGGCCCCCAAGGATGCTATCAGCGCGCTGTGGACGATGCGGCAGATTCCAGCCGCCGAGCGCATGATTAAAGTGTTCGAGTTAGAAGGCGCGGAAAAGTCCGAATGGGCGCAGGCATTATTGAAGATTGCCACCCGCCGCGCGTGGAACGAATCGGATTTGGTGTTCTTCGAGAAATACCGCAAGCAAAAAGGGAAAAAAGAGTTCAACCTGGCCGGCTTCAAACGCTATCTGGATTGGTGGGCGCGCCCCGATGAATTGGGGGAGGGTTTCCTCGCGGCATTGCAAGCCTACCATGCCGCTTTTTTCGAGGACGAGGAAAAGCGTATCGGCCCGGTGATGAAGGCCGGGCTGGAACGCGCCCAGGAACTGGCGAAAACCCTCAGCGTGAGCGATTTGATTACCGAACTATCGCAGGGCGTTCGTCTCGAAGAAGAAGATTTCAACCCGCAGCAAATCGTCATCGCGCCCACTTACTGGCCGACTCCCCTGGTAGTGCTGGAAAAAATCAGTGAAACCGAATTGCTGTTCCTGTTCGGCGCACGTCCAGCGGATATGTCGGCTATCCCCGGCGAGTTGGTACCAGATGGACTGCTGCGCAGCCTCAAAGCCCTGGCCGACCCCACCCGGCTAAAAATCCTGAACTACCTTGCAAGCGAATCCCTGACTCCCTCCGAACTGTCGCGCCGCCTGAACCTGCGCGCCCCCACAGTGACCCATCACCTGTCCGAGTTACGGCTCTCTGGCCTGGTTCACCTGACCATTCGCGGGCAGGAAAAGGTCTACCGCACCCGCCGCGAGGCCCTGCAAAGCACGTTCAGCGCGCTGGAGCATTTTTTGCAGAGCAAATAATTTTGCACTCCCTGATGCCAAAAAGCCTGCGCCAGTCGTGCCAGCGCAGGTTTTGTTTTGATTACCCGTCCTGTTCAAGCCGATGAATGAGTCGCTTTTGGGTGGTTTTGCACGAATCGCCGTGGGGAATCTCTGGCGAGGCCGTTTGGCGCAATACAGTCACTTCCGGTTTGGAAGTGCTGCAAGGCCGCCGAACCAACATCCATTCCAACTCTGAAATCGCCAATTTGTGTAGCAGACTAGAAGGATAAAAGGATATTTTTTGCGTGGCTTATCCTGGAATCTCAGCCATTTCCTCTTCAAAGTTTCTGGCGCTGTCAGCCGTCACGGTTCATGTTTTCTCAAACCGTCCACGAAGAACGAATACTGACACGAAAACTCGAGCAGTCCTCACCTGTTCGTGGCGGGTTGGCGGCGCCAACCCCCTGAATTTGAAATTTCCGAATGTCCGATTAGGAATTGCTGCATCTCTGGATTGCTAGAATAATTTGGAAAAGTGCAATCCCTCGCATGTTCAAGCGACATGAATGTCGCGCTACGGAAAAACTGCGTAACATCCGTTTTTAAATTAATTGCCTGCCCTTCCCCTTTCTCAAAGGGAGATGACGCTCGCAGCAAAAACCAGATTTTTGGGCCGAAAGCGACAAGAATTCTGCTTTTTGCCCCTCTCCCACCGCGAGAGGGGCTAGGGGTAAGGGGAGGCCGTTACTTTTTGTTTGTAATAAAACATTTGTGCTATAATTGCCCGTTGAATTTCCTTCCAAAGAATCGAGGCAAGATGTCTCAAAATGTCATCCGCGTGGTGGGCGCCCGCCAGCATAACCTGAAAAATATCACCGTTGAAATTCCCCGCGATAAATTCGTCGTCATCACTGGGCTTTCTGGCTCCGGCAAATCCTCCCTGGCCTTTGATACCATCTTCGCCGAGGGTCAGCGCCGCTATGTCGAGTCGCTTTCAGCCTATGCGCGCCAATTCATCGGGCAGATGGATAAGCCGGATGTGGACTACATCGAGGGGCTTTCTCCGGCTGTTTCGATTGACCAGAAATCAACCTCCCACAACCCGCGCTCGACGGTGGGTACCGTCACCGAAATCTATGACTATCTCCGGCTTTTGTACGCCCGAGTTGGCAAACCGCACTGCCCGGTTTGTGGGCGCGAGGTGGTGAAGCAATCGGCCCAGGAAATTGTAGATGCCATCGAAAAGCTCCACGAAGGCACGCGCATTCTGGTCCTCGCGCCAGTGGTGCGTGGGCGCAAGGGGACTTACCAGGCCGTCTTTGAGGAAATCCGCAAGGCCGGCTTTGTGCGTGCCCGGGTGGATGGCAAAGTCGTCAGCCTGGATGACGAAATTGAACTCGACCGCTACAAACAGCACAATATTGACGCCGTTGTAGACCGCCTGGTTATTCAGCGCCCCGCCACCGAGGAGGACGCGCAACAGTTCCGCACCCGCCTGACCGATTCGGTAGAAACGGCCCTCAAGTTTGGAGAGGGGTATGTGACGGTATCCGTTATCAGTAATCAGTTATCAGTGGACAGTGGTCAGACGGCGGGAGATATGTTTTTTTCAGAGAATCTCTCCTGCCCCGAACATGGCATTTCGCTGACTGAAATTGAGCCGCGCACCTTCTCCTTCAACACCCCGCAGGGGGCCTGCCCCGAATGCCAGGGACTCGGCTCGAAGCTGGAAATTGACCCGGAGCGGGTGATTGACCCCGAACGCTCGCTGAGCGAGGGCGCGCTGATTGCCCTGGAGTGGAGCAACCTGCGCGAGGATGGCAACCAGGGCTATTACTGGCAAATGTTGGAGGCCATGGCGCATCACTACCACATTGACCTCAACAAACCCTTCAAAGACCTGTCTCCCCAACACCAGGAACTCATCTTGCGCGGCACCAAAGGCGAACGTGTGCGCGTTCACTATCGCAACCGCGAAGGCCGCACTGCCAATTTTGAGGCCGCCTTCGAGGGAATCATCGGCAACCTTGAGCGGCGCTACCGTGAGACGAACTCTGAATACATTCGCGCCAAAATTAGCGAATATATGACCGACCGACCCTGCCCGGCCTGCGGGGGCAAACGCCTGCGCCCCGAAGCCCTGGCTGTGACCGTCGCCGACGAAAACATCCTGACTGTGACCGAATGGCCGATTAACAAATCGCTGGAATGGGCGCAAAAACTGGCCGGGCCAGAAACCCCGCTCAGCCCGCGCGAACAAACCATTTCAGAGCGGATTTTGAAAGAAATCACAGCCCGGCTGGGTTTTCTCGTCAACGTGGGGTTAGATTACCTGACCCTGAGTCGTTCGGCGGCGACCCTGAGTGGCGGCGAGGCCCAACGCATCCGCCTGGCGACCCAGGTTGGCTCGCGGCTGGTGGGCGTCTTGTATGTGCTGGATGAACCCTCTATTGGCTTGCACCCGCGCGACAACGACCGCCTGCTGGCCACCCTCAAGGGCTTGCGCGACCTGGGAAACACCGTGCTGGTGGTGGAACACGACGACGAAACCATTCGCACTGCCGACTGGGTGATTGATCTCGGCCCGGCGGCGGGCGCGCACGGCGGCCAAATCATCGCCGAAGGCACGCCGCAAGACATCCTGGCGCATCCCCAATCGTTGACGGGCGCTTATTTATCGGGGCGCAAATCGGTGCCGGTTCCAAGCCAGCGGCGCAACGGCAATGGAAAACGCTTGAAAATTGTTGGCGCGCGCGCCAACAACCTGAAAAACATTGATATTGAAATTCCTCTGGGACGGCTGGTCTGCATCACTGGCGTCAGCGGCTCTGGCAAATCAACCCTGATGACCGAAATTCTGTATCATGCGCTGGCGGCGCAACTCAACGGGGCCCGCACCCAGCCCGCCGAACACGAGCGCATTGAGGGCATCGAACATCTTGATAAAATCATCGAAATTGACCAATCGCCCATCGGACGCACGCCGCGCTCGAACCCGGCCACCTACACGGGCATGTGGGACGAAGTCCGCAAACTGTTTGCCGAACTGCCCGAAAGCAAGATTCGCGGCTACAAACCAGGCCGCTTCTCGTTTAACGTGCATGGCGGGCGTTGCGAAGCCTGCCAGGGCCAGGGCATGTTGCGCATCGAAATGCAGTTTCTGCCCGATATTTACGTCCCGTGCGATGTCTGTCATGGCACGCGTTTCAACCGCGAGACCCTGCAAGTTCGCTTCAAGGGCAAATCCATTGCGGACGTGTTAGATATGACGGTGGATGAAGGCGTGGAATTGTTCAGTGCCTTCCCGGCCATGCTGAATAAACTTAAGTTGTTGCAAGAAGTGGGGCTGGGATACGTCAAAATCGGACAGCCCGCCACCACCCTGAGCGGCGGTGAGGCCCAGCGCGTCAAACTCTCGAAGGAACTCTCGCGCCGCGCCACCGGGCGGACGCTGTACGTGCTGGATGAACCCTCGGTGGGCCTGCACGCCGCCGATGTGCATAAACTCATCGAGGTCTTGCAGCGCCTGGTGGATGCCGGCAACTCGGTGTTGATTATCGAACACAACCTCGACATCATCAAAGTGGCCGATTGGATTATTGACCTCGGCCCCGAAGGCGGCGACCGGGGTGGGGATTTGATTGCCCAAGGCACGCCAGAACAGGTCATGCAAACGCCCAAAAGTTACACCGGGCAATTCCTGGCGCAACACCTGCTCCACTTTCAAAAAAATACCTCATAACGTTGTGCGCATTTGTAAATAACCCTACCAACGCCCTTAACGATAACCGCCCTCTCCAACACGCAAAGGGCGGTTCTCTTTTCCTGATGACTGCTCACTGCCTCTCCATCATCAAACCCGCTGCCCGCCGCCCAATCTCCACTGCGAAATTCGTTCCCCGATCCCAGGGGTAAACCTGGCTCATCGAAGCAAAGTATAGCCCCTCGATGGGCGTTGCAATGGCCGGGATGTTTTGCGAGTGGTTAACGAGCGGCACCGGCTGGGCATACGCCGTGCGAAACAACCAGACCTTCTTGACCCAATCCATTTCGAACTTGGGGTTGAACTTTTTCAAGCTGGGCGCGAACTTTTCGAGCAATTGCTCTTTTGTCAGGCGGAAATGCTCATGTTCCGGCTCCAGGTAATCGCCGATGTAGACGATGTGGTCGCCGCCAAAATTCTCCGGCGGGACGAAATTGGTATGCTCGACCACCGCCAGGAAGGGGAACCCGGCGCTTTTGGGGATGTTGTACCAGTAATAGCCTTCCTCCGAAAGCCGGTGTTTGAGCGCCAGTACCATCACCACTGCTCCCATAGATTTAAGCCGCAGCAACCCCTCAAGGTATTTTGGGGGAAGCGACGGCACCATTTGGGCGGCGGCTGCCGGCGAGAGTGTGACGAGGACGTTATCGGCAGTTTCCACCCCGTCCGCCGTCGTCAGTTCCAACGTCCCTGACTCTGTGTTCCGTTGAATGTGCGTCACCGGCGTTGAGAGTTTAATCACAACCCCTGCCCCGCGCAATTTCTCCGCGAACTGCTCGGCAAAGGCTTGAAAGCCGCCCTCGAAGGTCCCCAGGCGGGTGGTGCGGGCGTGCAGCCTGGCCCACATCCAGGCCATGTTGACCTGTTTGTAGTAGCGCTCGCCGAACTTGCCGATGACCAGTGGCTCCCACATCATTTTGTAAACCTTTTCGCCGGTCCACTTGCGCATCCATTCATCAACGGTATATTTTTCGAGGGTTTTCCAGTTGGTGGTTAAGCGCAGGTACAGCCCCACCAGGCCAAAGCGGATTTTGTCGAATCCCCAGCCCAGCCCAGGGAATAAAATTGCCTTGAGGATGGAATCGAGCGGGTAGAACCTGCCCTCGTGGTACATCACCGTGTATGGGCGCGGGAAACGCACCTTGTCGCTCAGGCCAAGTTCTTCGATGAGAGCAAGCATGTGCTTGTCGCTGGCAAACCAGTGATGGTAGAACTTCTCCACCGACCAGTCCCAGCCTGGCTCTTTGAAGCCGCTCGCCAGCCCGCCGACGTAATCTGCCGATTCGTAGATGGTGACCTCATCACCGGCCTTGCGCCGAAGGTCCCAGGCCGCCGCCATGCCGCTGTATCCCGCGCCGATGATTGCAATTTTTGACATAGTTCTCCGGTGTTCAGTATCCAGTATTCAGTATTCAGTATTCAGTGCTTCCGTTATCCGGTTATCCGCTTCATCCGTTGTACAGTCCGGTTATCCGTTTCATCATCCGTTCCCTTCTTCCGTTTCTTCTCGCAGTGAATCGCTCCATTTGATGCCCTCGCGCGCCAGGAACCAGGCTCCCAGCGCGGTGATGGGCAGCCACAGGGCCACATGCAGCACCAGGGTATATCCGGCGGCTATTGCCTGCTCCACGCCGTAGGCAGTGAGAACGGCAATGCCAGGCGCATCAAATGTGCCGATATAACCCGGCGCAGAAGGGATGGTGGTTGCCAGGTTGACAATGCCGTTCATCAGCATTAGCGCAAAGAACGAGACCTCGAAATCAAAAGCGTGCATTACGAACCAGTATTTGGCGGTTTCGAGCAGCCAGATGACCACCGAGGTCAGGAAGACCATCAGCACGTTAAACGGCGAACGCAACGAAGCCAAGCCGTCCAGGAATTTGTGCATGATTCCGCTGACTTTTTCGCGCAGCCGGAGGGGCAGGGAACGCGCGATGAACCACTCTCCGGCCCGGGCCGTCACTTGCGGGAACATGGCCGCCAACAGGAAAACGACCAGCGCGCCCAAGAAAGCCGCTGTGCCATAAATCGCCACTTCCTGGATATTGCCCACGAAACCCGACGAACCAGTCAGTTTTGCCAGTTCGGGCAGGTTGACAAATACAAACGCCAACATTACCACGCCGTCGAAAATGCGCTCGACGATGATGGTCGCCAGCGAGGCCGAGACCGGCACACCCTCTTTGCGCTTGAGAATGACCGCCCGCAACACTTCCCCGGCGCGGGCCGGGTAGATGTTGTTGCCCATATAACCAATCGTTGTGATGGGGAACATCTTTGCGGTCGGTATTTTTTTGATGGGACCAAGCAGGTAATGCCAGCGCCAGGCGCGCGACCAGACGCCCACAAAATAGACGGCCACACCGGGGAAAATCCACCAGTAGTTGGCATTTTTCATCGCGCTCCAAAAATCGCCCAGGTGCAGGCCGCGCAGGGCCAGCCATAAGAACAGGATGCTGATAAGCACCCCCAGCCAGAATTGCCATTTTTTCATAGAGTTTGATTTTACCATTCCAGGGGCGAAGTCTGAAGTCTTGTGATTTCGGCCCACATGGCTTTCTCTTTATCGCTTGCGCCACTTTGTTTAACAGGATCGGCAGGATAAAAGGATGAGTTATCTGCAAAACGCCCTATTGAACCGCAAAGACGCCAGGCACGCGGAGGAAAAATAAGAGCGAATCTTTCGTCTTTGCAGTGAA
>DAOUBQ010000084.1:0-8164 GCA_034432755.1 Anaerolineales bacterium | reverse complement strand
GCAAAAATCATGATTTCACTGCAAAGACGAAAGATTCGCCCTTATTTTTCCTCCGCGTGCCTGGCGTCTTTGCGGTTCAATAGGGCGTTTTACGGCTAACTCATCCTTTTATCCTGCCGATTCTGTTAAACCAGGTACCGCAAGGCAAACACGAGAAAGCCACGGGATAGTACCGGAGGGTGCATTCGATGCTTTTTTTTGCAGGAAAGATGTTTGGGAAATATTTCCCAAGCAGAGTGTCTACGGCGGCGCGGTGCGGTTCAATGACGGCATCTTTCACTCCGTGGACAATTCCCCTGCCTCGCGCTCGCATAATCAATTTTTGGCCCACCCACGATGACGCTCTGCCAGTAGACCTGCCACCATTGGTTGGCCTCGCCTTTTTTGACGGTCACGGCCTCAATCACCTCGTCCATTCAGGTCGGCAAAGCGGGCATCCCGGTGTGAACATCGAAGTCATTGACACCCAAAACGTTTATCTGGTCGCAAGATAACCCGTTTGGGTCATGTCGAAGTCATCCTTTGAGCGTATAGTAAATTTCCAAAAATTGGATATGATGAGTATGAATTGTTCATCACTCACGTATCTTTTTCAACCTCTGTGGGTTTTTTACCCAAACTCAACAGAGTTTAACGTTTCAAATTGGAGAAAGAATATGATGACCGCAGAATTAACCGTCCAACACAATACAGACCGTAATCGCTTTGAAATTTGGGTCGGCGAACACCTGGCCGAGCTCGATTATACGCTCAACGATGGTGTAATCACCTTTACCCACACAGGCGTCCCGGCGGCGCTGGAAGGTCGGGGACTGGGCAGCAAACTGGCCCGTGCCGGTTTAGAGTATGCCCGCACGAATGGGCTGAGGGTCGTTTCGACCTGCTGGTTCATTAATGGCTACCTTGACCGTAACCTGGAATATCAGGATCTGCTGAAGTGAGCCTGCCCATTGCCCGCCAGCCGCTCAGGCGGCCTCAAAAATGCGCAGCGACCCTGATTTTAGCGGTCGCTGCGCATTTTTTGTGCCAGGTCATTGCATTATGGTTTGAGTACCACTGCGGCCCCATAGCCGACCACGTTGTGCGTATCACCGGTCACGTCGCCCGAAGTGGCATAGTGCAACACCTTGACGCTTTGCCCTCCCAGGGCTTTGGCTGCCCATAGCACAGCGGCTAGCGCCCCCAGCCCGCAGGCCTCCCCTTTGCCCTGTTCCTCCAAACTGAACAATCCTTCGGGCGAGAAGGCTTCTATCTGCTCCAGCATGGCCTGGTCGAGCCGTTGGGCGGTTTCGGCGTTGTGAAAATGCGAAAGGTCGGTGGAAGCCACCAGCAGGGCGTTCTTGCCGGTCAATGTTTCAGCCAGCGCCTCGCCCAGGATGCGGCAGATTTCGCGGTCTTGCGCGCGCACCATCACCGGTAGCAGGGTAAATGCCGATTTAATGGCACGCTGGAGAAAGGGGAGTTCGATCTCAAGCGAATGTTCGGGGTCGTTGGCAACTGGGGTCAGCCCAAAACCCAGGCGGCTTGCCAGTTTCCTATCTAAATCGAGAACCAGGTCATGATTGACTGGAATACTCCCCAGCGGCGTGCCATAAGCGTTGTGCGCGGTGGTCATCAAGGGAGATGGATATGGATAGTGCATGGGCGAAACGACGGCTGCCACTTCAGGCGCGGTTTGGTGGACAGCGGCAAAGGCAAACCCGGCCACCGACCCTGAATAGATATGCCCGGCATGTGGCGCAATGATTGCCAGCGGCTTGCCATGCAGTTCGGGCAGCGCGGCGTGGTTTATGAAATCGTCCACCACGCGCGCAAGAATTTCCGGGTTTGCTTGATACCACGTCCCGGCAATTGGCGAAGGGCGAATTTCAGAAACTGCAGCCATAAGAACCTCCACTGCTATTGTAGCACTGGGTGCAATCTCCCGTAGGGTTGTTCAGTAGTGCGACAGAATGTATTTTGTGGATTGGAACGCCATCTCGGGCAGTTCACCGCGCGCAAACCACTCGGCGGCATCGGCGTCGTCACCCGCATGGAGAGTCCCCCCTGTCACCTGCCCCCGGTAAATGATGATGAAATCGGCCCCTCGGGGGTGTTCCTTGCCGTGACGAATCTCCAGTATGCCGCATACAGCCACCTTCAGGCCGGTTTCTTCCAGGCACTCGCGGATGGCGGCTTTGGCGGGGTCTTCATCGGCATTGACAAACCCTGCTGGAAGAGTCCACAACCCGCGAAATGGTTCATTAACGCGCCGCACCAGCAGTACGCGCCCATTCTCCTCTACCAGCACGGCGGCGGCCACTTTTGGGTCGGCAAAATGAATCCAACCGCAGGATGGACAAACCGGTCGTTCGCGGTCAAATTTGACCATCGAAACGACCGGCGTGCCACAGCGTGGACAATAGTTGATATCTTCATCTTTCATATTTCAGAATGTACTTTAACAGACGGCAAGCTATCTTACTCCATATAGGGCGTTATTTCTTGTGTTTTTGGTTGAACCTGGTTTGTGCCTGCCAGTTTATGAACCAGGCCGCGCCGCCCGCCAGCAGGGCTGTAACCAATAAAACGAGTTGCAGCCAGCCAGGAACCCGAAAAGGTTCGCGCGCCGGTGATTCAGGCGCGCCTTGCGCCTGCGTTTCTTCTCTGCCCATTTTGGCGGCGGGCATTTCTTCAGCGGCCTGGGTTGGCTCGGCGGCCAGGCTGCGCATGGCCTCTTCTGTGGGAGCGGCAGCATCTTCGGAGGTGTCTGATGGCGCAGTCAGGGCGGGAATTTCGACATCACCGCCTCCGCCCGATTGTGGCCGTGGTTCCGGCGCGGCAGGCGCTTCCATGCTTTCGGTCATGGGGCCGCCGCCCATGCCATAGACGGGCGCGGCGGCGGGAGCGTTGGCCGCCAGTTGACCAAGTCCGTTGGCGGCGAAAGTCAGCACCAACAGCAAGCTGGCAAAAACCGAGGCCAGGCGAAAAACCGGGAAAGAGCGCGGGGTGGGAGCTTTAACCCCGGCCATTTGGGGGGTCAGGGTAAAGTTGCGCGGGGCGCGGCGGGCTGGCAGTTTGCGCAGCAAGCTCCGCGTTTGGGTCAATTGCATATAAATGGCAGCTAATTCAGGGTCAGAGACAATCCGAACCCGCAGGCGCGCGGCTTCTGCCTGCGGGAGTTTGTCATCCAGCAGGGCAGAAATCTGTTCAACATCGCGGAAAGAAGGGGTTGTCATAGCGCGGCCTCACTTTCCAGACGGAAGGCGGCGGGCAAAAGTTCCCAGAAATCCTGCAAACATTCGCGCAGTCTGAGTCTGGCGCGGGCCAGGCGGCTCTTGACGGTTCCCAGCGGGCTGCGCACGGCGGCGGCCACCTCGGCGTAATCCAGGCCCTGCACATCGGCCAGCACCACCACCGCGCGAAAGTCGGTTGGCAGGGCCTCGAGACAGTGCTGGAGGGCATGTTCCAATTCGGCGGCGTCGAATTTCTCTTCGGGACTCATCGCGTTGTCGGCCAGCCAGCGGGGCGATTCGAGTTCCTCGTCATCCTCGGTTTCCGGTTCAAGCGGGGTGGTTGGGCGGCGCTTCTGGCGGCGCAGCTCGTCGTAACAGGCATTGGTGACGGTGCGCAGCAGCCAGGCCTTGAACGAGCCGCCGCGGTAACTATTGATGGCGCGAAACGCAGAAATAAAGGCTTCTTGCGTGGCGTCAGCGGCGCGCTCTTCATCGCCCAAAATGCGCAGGGCGGTGTTATAGAGCGCATCCTGGTAGGCCAGTACCAGCCGATTGAAGGCCTCCAGGTCGCCGTGTTGGGCGTCGTGAATCAGGGCTGATTCGTTCATGGGGGTATTGTATCATCGGAGACGGAGTCCGAAGTCTCCTGACTTTGGCCAAAATCGAGAGTTTTTTGACTCCATTTCAAGCAAAAACATGGTTGAAGGTTTGGCGCGCGTCGGAGATGGCTTTCTCGAACCAGGCTGCTTCGGCGGGCAGGTACAGCGCGCGGTATTCGTTTTCCACCCAGGCGGCGGTTTTTGCGCTTGCGCCGTGCTGGTTGAGTTGGTTCTTGAAAATTGTAATTCGCAAACTGCGGGCGCCAGCCAGAATGGATTCGCCAAAGGTGCCAAATTCGCAGGCCGCGCCGAAAAACTGCGCTTCGGGAAATTCCTTTTCGACCAGTTGGTATTCCCAGTCGGTCATGTCGCCTTTCATCGTGTAAAACTCGTCGGGGTTGGCGGCGGCAATGCGCGGCGCGCCGTAGCGGGCGGTGATTTCGGCGGCGGTCATCGTTTCATGCGGCGAAGTGACCAGCGTCATCTGGTCGCGCGGCCCGTAGCCAGTGTGTATGTCGAGGTGGATGATTTGTTTATACCCAACGAAGGCAGAGCGGTACAACGCCATCATCGCCTGCGTCTCCGGCTGGAGTGCAGTTCCGCCAAAGTAGATGCCCTCTGGCTGGTGGTACTGTCCCATTAACGCGGCCTCGCGGATGCGGCGCGGGCCGAAGGTGAGTAGTTTTTGGACGGTTTGCGCGGCAAAGCGGATTTTTGCTGCCCAAAGGTTGCCGAGCGGCTTTTGTGGATTGAAAAAGGGTGAGAGCGCCGGATAATCGGCGTTGAAACGCAGCAGGGAGAGAAATTCATCATTGATAAAGTTGCGATTCAGGTCCACATTTTCGGGGTTGTTGCGCTGCCAATGCTTCATGCCCCAGGGGTTGATGGCGTGGATGAGCAACAGGCCGGTTGTCTGCGGGTCGAGACGGCGCATGTATTCCTCGAAAAACAATTCGAGCGCCGCCGAGCCGAGATAGCCCTCGATGCCGTGCAGGCCGCTGGAGAGGACGATTAACCTTTGACGTGCGGATAGCGCCTCGGCCTGAAGGACATCGGTCGTCAGGTCATCTTCCCAGGGTTGAGAAATGCTCGTCAGGCGAGCGTTTGGCCAGCGTTGGAGCAGTAAATCTAACCGGGCGCGAAAGCGTTCGCGGGAATGTTCGTAAGAGGTGGGGGGAGTGAGCATAGGTTAGAAGGGGCCGTAATTGGTTGCAACCGCAATCGCCAGGAAGATAATCGTCGCGAGGATGACCCAGAACCACAAACCCAGCACCCAGCGCAGCCATTTGGGGTAGGGGATGACCGTCAGGCTGAGGGTAATGAGCAGGGCGGCGTTGGTGGGGTAGGCCATGTTCGAGAAGCCGTCGCCAAAAGTGTAGGCGCTGACGGCAATCTGGCGGTTGACACCGACCAGGTCGGCCAGCGGCATGATGATGGGAATGAGCAGGAAGGCTTTGGCGGAGCCGGAGGTGATGAAGAGTTCCAGGACGAGCGTCAGGGCATAAATCATCAGCGCAGCGGCAAAAGGGGACGTGCCTGCCAGGGCGTTGTTGGTCCAGTGCAGGACGGTATCGAGAATGCCGCCTGTTGCGATAATGTGCTTGACGCTGGCGGCCATCATCAGCAGCGGCACAGCGGGCAAAATGCCCAGGAAACCATCCCAGGCGGCTTTCCAGGCGTTTTTGCCCGCGCCAGAGATGAGTCCCGCGCCAATGCCGCCGATGACAAATAGCAGACCGGTGAGCGGCAGGGCAATATCGCGCAGAAACGGGATGATGGGCAGGGCCACCAGCACGGCCAAAATCAGGGCGAAGAAAATTCCCAAGAAAATCGCGCCGCGTTTCATGCGCGGGTCGCTCTCGAAGGTGTCATCAACCTGGAAACCGCCATATTTGGCTTTTTCGGCCTGGTCTTCGGCATAGACCAACGAGGCTTCGGGACGGCGGTCAATTTTGCGGGCGTATTGGGTGATAAAAAGCGCCAGGATGATGTAGATGACCACAAACAAGACCAGGCGCGGCCCCGCCCCGGAGTAGAGCGGCAGGCCAGAGAGTTGATGCGCGATTCCGATGGTGAAGGGGTTGAAGATGGCGGTCGAAAACCCGACGTTGGTCGCCAGCACCGACATGCCCAGGCCAGTGAGCGAATCCCAGCCCAAAAAGTAGGCCAGCCCAATCATCAGCGGCACCAGCGGGATAACTTCCTCGAAAATGCCAAAAAACGCGCCCAGCGCCATAAAAAAGAAGGTGATGACCAGCAGAAGGACGTATTTACGCCCGCCAAAGGCCTTGACGATGCGCGAGATGACCGCTTTCAGAATACCGCTGCGGTCCATGATGCCAAAGGCCGTGCCAACCAGCAGGATAAAGACAATAATCGGGATGACTTTGGTTAGACCATCGGGGGTGACAAGCACCTCGAACGGGGCCGTGAACCAGCGCCAGACGGGGTAATTGGGGCGCTCGACAAAGCGGAAGGAGGCCGGGTCAATCGCCTCGCGCCCGTCCACTTCGATGCGGGTGTATTCCCCGGCGGGGATGACGCGCGTCAGGACGCCTGAAACCATCATCAGAGCGAAAATGATAAGAACGGCCTGGATGAAAGATTTCGCGCTGATTTGCGCGCCAGATTTTTGCTCTTGGGTCATGGGGCCTCCGTGTTGTGTAACGGATTGTCCCAAAGGTTTTCCGTGAGTATCCTGCCCATCTCATTAAGTAACCTTCGGGCCGTAGTAAGCAATATATTCAATTATAGCGTCAAAATCCCCATCTTCGGGCGTTTTACTCGCCAATAATTTTGACCAGTACCCGTTTCTGGCGGCGGCCATCGAACTCGCCGTAGAAAATCTGCTCCCAGGGGCCAAAATCGAGTTTACCATTGGTGACAGCGACAACCACTTCGCGCCCCATGACCTGGCGTTTGAGGTGCGCGTCGGCGTTGTCTTCGCCAGTGCGGTTGTGCCAGTAGTGTCCGAGTGGCTCGTGTGGGGCCAGCCCCTCCAGCCAAACTTCGTAATCGTGATGCAGGCCGCTCTCATCGTCGTTGATGAAGACCGAGGCGGTGATATGCATGGCGTTCACCAGGCATAAGCCCTCTCGGATGCCGCTTTCGCGCAGGCAGGTTTCGACTTGCGGGGTGATGTTGATAAACCCGCGCCGGGCGGGGACGTTGAACCAGAGTTCTTTGCGGTAGGAATTCATGGTTTATTCTCCGTACATCTGGTTGGGTGTCAGGCTTTCGGGGAAGCGTTCGCGCAATTGCAGGCGGGCTTCGTAGCACAGGTGACAGGCGTCCGCATAGGCGGAGGTGTGGGGAAGCGCGTAAGTTTTAATGAGGGCAGCGGGGCCTCCCGCCAGGAGCGGCCCGCAAATGGGATGCGCATCCGGGTCGTAAGAGGCGCAAATCTCACGCAGGGAGCGCTGGAAAATGTTCCCAATCGAAATTCCCTGGCAGATGTGTAAATTTCCCAGCGGGTCTAGGTGAACGCGCCCCGGTTCGCGCAAATCCTCATGCGGGCAGGCTGTGAATTGTTGCCAGGGATGCAGCCTGGCCCGGGAAACCAGTTTACAGGCCGCCCGCCCCCGGTACATAACTCCCAATTCGCCTTCGGAGAGTTGTACCATTGAATCGGGCGGATTGGTTTGTTCGGGCTGGGCAACACAGATGCGCCCGATGTGGATGCCGAGCTGCGCAGCGGCGGCCGCGGCGTTGCGGGCGTGCAGGCTATCGGCTTCCTTATAGTGGTACAGGTCGCTGCTGACGGTCAATTCCTCGACCAGGTTGGCGAAGGGTTTGAGCCAGGCCTGCGCGTCTTCAGGCGTGGTGGCCCAGTAGGCATTGGTAACGATGCCGACCCGGAATCCCGCAGCGGTGGCAATCTGCGCTCCGCGCAGCAGCACTGGGTAATACAGGAAGGGTTCGCCGCCCTCGAAATAAACCCATTCCATGCTATCGATTTCGTGCGCCTGGCGCAGCACTTCGTAGATTTGTTCGATGGTCAGTACGCCCTCTTGGCGCGGGCTGCCCCACACAAAGCAGTGGTCGCACTCGAAGTTACACTGGTAGGTCAATAAAATATGCAGGCCGGTGAGTTCCATCGCTATATCCTTGCAGGTCGCCGCCTTTAGCGAAGCACCCCGGCTGGGGAGGGCAGGCGGTAGTTGCACAGTTTCATATTCAAAATTGCAGGACTCAAGTACAGTGTAACCAGGATGAGAAAGAAAGTCATGGGTCAAATATCATCTTGAAGTTATAATAAAGTAACCTGAATTCGGGATAAGCCTTTTGAACCGTCCCGAAGGCTTTGTGCGGGCGATTTCAAGGGTCGAACCCAGCCTTCGGGACGCTTAT
>DAOUBQ010000083.1:0-31863 GCA_034432755.1 Anaerolineales bacterium | reverse complement strand
GTTCTTTGGTCTGAAACAATCTCCAGCCAATCATCAATCATCAATCTCCAATCATCAATCTTCAATCTCCAATCATCAATCATCAATCATCAATCATCAATCTTCAATCTCCAATCTCCAATCTCCAATCATCAATCTCCAATCATCAATCTCCAATCTCCAATCTCCAATCTCCAATCATCAATCTTCAATCTTCAATCTCCAATCTCCAATCTTCAATCTCCAATCTCCAATCTTCAATCTTCAATCTTCAATCTGCCCTCCCCAAAATGCTCAAACCAGCAGGTATGCAGCCCGCAGTCTTGCGTCCAGCGGCAGGGGAGCGGGATGCCGTCCGAATCGGTCAGCGAGGCGGCGGGTAGCGGGGACGAGAAGGTCATTTGGGCCAGGCCAAAAGCGGTGAAACGGTAGCAAGTTCCGGCTTCGGCGCGTTCCACGTCATCCAGTTGCACGGACGAGCGCAGCAGCAGAGGCGTTTTCGGCGCGGGGACGAGTCGAATCTGGTGCGTCTCCCCCGCCCGCAGGCGGGCTTGCGGAATTTGCAGCGTGCCAGGGATGAACTGCCCGTCTATTTCCAGCCCCACAGTGTGACCGGTTGCGCCAAACTCGATTTCGAGCAGACTGCCGCGCCAGGAGTAGGCTTCAATGCGCGCGAATGCAGTGGTGGGGCGCAGCGCCAGCCCGTAGGGCAGGCGGCGCAGGCCGAGCGCCGTCCACGCGCCCAGCCAGGCACCCATCGCAAACCCTTGCGGGCGAATATCGTGATACAGGTTGCCCTGTGGGGCGTTGAACTTTTCGGGCATGGCGCCGCCCATGGGCAAGAATTGGCTCGGGCGTTCGGTTTCTTCGGCAATTCGCTGGTGCAGGGCGAGCAGTTTCTCTTCGGGGTACAGCCAGGGGTCGGCGGCAGCCAGCGCGGAACACAGCCCGTTTATCCAGTGCATATCGGGGTGGGCGCTCACCTCGTCCAGCACGGCGGCAAGCACCGTATCCCAATCCTCCAGGGGCGCAAAGTTCGGCAGGGTCAGCCCCCACAGGGCGCAGCTGGGCGCCTGCCCCCAATGCGGCACGGTGACGTGCGCGCCGCCCTCTAGCCTTTGCTCGGCATAAACCGGAATGCCTGCGCTGCGCGTCCTCAGCAGGCGTTCCAGTTCCGGCCACACGCGCCGGGCGCGCTCCAGGTAGCGCGGTTCGCGCCGCACAGCGGCCAGCATGGCATACGTGCTGTGCATGAGCAGGTTGAAATAGACATCGTAATTGCGCGTGATGCCCTGCCCCTGCCAGTGCAGCCCATCGCCCGTTAGCGATACCGGTTTGCCGATGGCAAAATCTACCCCGCAGTCGCGGTGTCCGACCGTCGGCGTTTCATCGGCGAAATGCTCGCCATACAGCCCGCGCGCCTCGTCCCAGGTCATCGTCTCCACCCAGGTCAGGGCTTCCTCCAGCAGTTCCCAATCGGCGGGTCTGATGAAATTCAGGTGGCCGAACTGCGTCCAATGGGTGAAGAGCGTCCAGGTGACGTAAAAAATCCCGTCTTCTTCGAGACGTCCATATTTGCGGTGAATCAACTGCCCGAACATGCGCCCGCGCGGCAGACCGGGCTCGTCCACAAAGGTTGGGTTGTCGAGCAAGAGCCGGCCCAGTTCCGCCAGTTTGTGCGGCCAGCCCGCCGCCGCCATGAACGGGAAGGCAAACCCGGCGTCGCGCACCCAAATCAGGTAATAAATGGCCTTGAGCGAAGCCCGAAACGCCCCGCTCTCATCAATCATCGAATGTAAACCTCGAACGACTTTGCGGCGCAGGGCTTCCAGTTGCGGATGGCGCGGTGAGTGGGTGTATCCGCTTTTTTCGATGTCTTGAAGAAGGGATTCCGTCTCGTTTAAGTGGTCTGAAACTGGCTTTTGGGCGGCTTCCGCCAAATAAGCGTGGATGTTTTCGCCCTTTAGCCCGCTCCCGATTACGAGCAACTGCCTGGCTGCGAGTTCTGCCCGCGCATAGCGGCTGTTTTCGGGCGCGAAGATGTGGCTGTAGCGGAGGTTCCCCTCACCGGCTCCGGCGCAGGCGGCAAACTCAAACGTGAAGCGCGGCTCTGGGCGTTGGACGTGGAACAGGCGCGGTTCTGTTGCCAGAACCTCATCGTGCCGGAAGGTTTTCAACTCCACCGTGAGCGGATTCTCGCCCCACAGGAACACGGCGGCGGTATCTGCAGGCACCGCCAGATGCAGGGTTTGTCCTTCAAAGTATAGCACGCTGTGATAGGGGTCATAATCACAACGAATGAACGACTCCAGCCCGCAGCCGGGCAGGCTGATTTCCTGAAAAATCGTCAGGTGGTCATCGCGGTGCGAGTAGTTGCGGTCGGCGCAATCGGTAGATTTGCCCGCCAGCGGTGACCACCACAGTTCCAGGCGCGAGTCATCCAGGCGATAATCCACGCGCAGGGCTTGCGGGTTGGAGAGAAAAATCTGGGTCGGGTGGGCCATGGTCTGATTATTCTCCCAGCCAGGCTTCGACGCGGCTGTTCTCTCTCATCTTCTCGAACGGGATGAGATTGCCCGCCAGCGCTTCGCCATCCAGCAGGAGTTTGCCCACCCCGTGCTGGACGTGACTTGGGTTGTGGATGGTGATGTCGAGCGTCTTGCCGCGAAAGACGCGCCGGGCGCTGAATCCCTCCCACGCGGCGGGGATGCACGGGTCCAGACGCAATCCGCCGATTTCCGGGCGCAATCCCAGCACGTATTGTGTGACGCTGAAGTAGAACCAGGCGGCCGCGCCGGTCAGCCAGGGGGTGCGGGCGTTGCCCTCGCGCGGCGAGTAGCGCGAGTAGGTGGTCTGCGCCTGAACGTAAGGCTCGCTCTGGCGAATTTCGGCGCGGTCGTTGTAGGCGGCGGGCATGGCAGCGCGCAGCACTTCATACGCCCGGTCGCCTTCGCCGAGCAAACACTCCGCCATGATGCCCCAGCCCTGGGTGTGGTTGAAGATGCCGGCGTTTTCCTTGACGCCGGGGTTGAAGACCACCGCCCGCATGACCTCGATGGATGTTTTGCGGAAGGGCGGGGCGCATAACATCAGCCCATAGGGGGTTGCCAGCCGCTCGCGGACGGTTTTCATGCAAGTGTGCGCCTGTTCGGGCGTGGCTGCGCCGCTGATGACCGCCCAAACCTGCGTGTTGAGATAGACCTGCCCTTCCTTGAAGTCTCTTGTGCCATAGACTGTGCCATCCTCGCCGACCGCCCAGATGAACCATTCGCCATCCCAGGCGCAGGCACGGATGCGCTCTTGCAGCTGGGTGCGTTGGGCTTCAGCCCAGTCCCGGTCCGCCGGGCGGCCGGTCATTTCGGCGATTTCAGCCAGAATCTTCAGCCCACGATAGACCTGAAAGGCCACAAACAAACTCTCGCCATGAAAACCGAGTTTCAGGCAGTCGTTCCAGTCGGCCAGCAGGCCGCAGGTCAGGCCGTTGCGCCCGGTGCGCTCCAGGTTGAACTCCAACGCGCGGCGCAGGTGACCAAAGACGGTATCCTCGCTCGAATCGGCGTAGGGCAGAACTTTGTCGTAAAACGCCAGGTCGCCGGTTTCGTTGACGTAGGCCGGGACGGCGTCGAAGAACCACAGGCAGTCATCCGAGCGGAATTCTTCGGGAGCGGGGGTTTTTTGGTGACCCGGACGATGCTCGAAAGGCTTGATGACTGGAAGCGCGCCGCCGTTTTGCACCTGACCGGTGAGCAGCAATTCCAGCCGCTCGCGGGCCTGCTGCGGGATGGCAGTCAGCACGCCCAGGATGTCTTGCACTGAATCGCGGAATCCCAGCCCGTCACGTTCCCCGTTATAGACCAGGCTGGCGGCGCGTGACCAGTTGAAGGTCATCAGGCTGTTATATAGGCCCCAGATGTTGATGGTGTGATTGAGTTCTTCGTCTGGCGTTTGGACGGTCAGCCGCCCCAGTTGGGCGTGCCAGTGGGCTTTGAGTTTGTCCAGTTCGCGCTCCGCCTGTTTTAGCGTGCCGAATTGCTCAAAGGTCTGTGTTCCGACCGTGCGCGCTTCGCCGATGCCGAGTAAGACCAGAACGGTGCGGCTCTCGCCTGGCTGCATGGTGAGATTGCACTGAAGCGTGCCACAGGCGTTATCGCCATAGGCATTGCTGTTGCTGCACGCGCCACGCTCGACTGCCAGCGGGTTGTGGTAGCCGCGATAGGGGCCCAAAAAGGCCGCCCGTGCGGTGTCGTAGCCGGTCAGGGGGGCGCCGGCCAGTCCCATCCACACACCGCGCCCCACATCGCCCTGGGTCAGGTCGGTGGAGAGGGGCAGGTTATCCTGGCTGGCAATGCGCAGCAGGCCGTTGGGCTCCTGGTTATCGAGCTTGTCGAGATACTCGCCGCGAATGATAAAGAGCGAGTATTGCAGGTTGACGCCATCTTGGGTGGTTTCCCAATTGTTGGTGAATTCGCAGTAGGTGAAGAGCGCCAGTTCACGCGGGCGGTCGCTCTCGTTGGTCAGGTTGAGCCGCCAATACTCGAAGTGTTGCCCCAGCGGCACGAAATACGTCGCTTCAGAGCGGATTCCGGCGTAACGTGACTCGATGACCGTGTAGCCTGTGCCATGCCGACAGGTGGATTTAAATAGTTCGAGCGGTTTGCCCACCGGCTGCCAGGAGGCCGACCAATAGTCGCCGCTCTGCTGGTCACGGATGTAGAAGTAGCGCCCCGGCTGGTCGGCGGGGATGCTGTTGAAGCGCAGGCGCAGGAAGCGTCCGCGCGCGCTCGATTGGTAAAAGCTGTAGCCCCCAGCGTTGTTGGTGATGATGGCGCCATATTGGGTGCTGCCGAGATAGTTACTCCATGATTGGGGTGTATCGGGGCGGGTGATGACGTATTCTTTGTTCGGGTCGTCAAAATCGCCGTATTGCATGGAGAACTCCTTGTAGCGCGTGGGGTGTTTTTTTAATCCGCTCTGTGATGAGGTGGTGGGCTGCGCAGGATGGCCTCTTGCGCCGCGCAAATTCTAAACTATGGGTTCGGCCTGCATTTGCCGGTTACGGCGAATCAGGTTGAGCCGGGTTTGGGCGCTGGCATACGAGCGGAAGCCATCGGGCGGGGTGTTGAGCGTGTAGTCGAGCAGTTGGTCAAGTGTGCTGGTGGCGACGTGAATGCGGGTGTCGGAGGATGCGTAGTAAATCAGCACGCTGCCATCGGCGCGCGCTACCCAGCCGTTGGAAAAGACGACGTTGCTGACATCGCCCACCCGCTCCTCGAATTCTGGAGCGATGAAGTAGCCGCCCGGCTGGTGGGTGACGACCCAGGGACGCTCTAACTCGGTTAGATACAGGTAGAGTACGTAGCGCAATCCGGCGGCGGTGTTGCGCACGCCGTGCGCCAGGTGCAGCCAGCCGTGTTCGGTTTTGAGCGGGGCCGGGCCTTCGCCGTTTTTGAGTTCTTTGATGGTGTGGTAGGCGCGCGGCTCAACGATGATTTCCTGCTCGATGACTGCTGGGTGAATCGAAGCGCTCAGACCCCAGCCAATGCCGCCGCCGCTGCCAGCGGTGATGAAATCGTCTTGGGGGCGGGTATAGAAGGCGTATTTGCCGTCAATGAATTCAGGATGCAGGACAACGTTGCGCTGCTGAGGCGAGCGAGTTTTCAGGTCAGGCAGGCGTTCCCAGGTTTTCAGGTCGCGGGTGCGGGCAATGCCAGCCTGGGCAATGGCGCTCGAAAGGTCGCCGGGCGGGGCGTTGGGGTCTTTGCGTTCAGTACAGAACACGCCGTAAATCCAGCCGTCTTCGTGGCGGGTGAGGCGCATGTCATAGATGTTGGTATCGGGGTTGTCGGTTTCGGGTAGGAGAATGGGCTCGTCCCAAAAGCGGAAGTTATCTATACCGGTTTCGCTTTCGGCAACCGCGAAGAAAGATTTGCGGTCCCAGCCTTCTACCCGGCAAACCAGCAAAATTTTGCCCTCGTGTTCAATTGCGCCGGGGTTCAGGGTGGCATTTACTGCCAGCCGTTCCATCAGGTAGGGGTTGGTCTGCGGGTTCAGGTCGTAGCGCCATTCAAGCGGAACGTGTGCAGCGGTGACGACTGGATTTTGCCAGCGGGTGTAAATGCCGTTGTCCCAGCGCGGGTCGGGGGTGTTGGGGCGGGCGAGCAGGGCGGCGTGTTTTTCGCGCAGGGCGGCCAGACGATGGTGGAAGGAGGAATCGGGCATGTAAAATCTCCAGGTGGGGGTTAAAAGTTCACCGTAATCGTATGAACGCCTGTCAACGCCAGGTCGAGTTCGAGATAGCGCGATTCTTCGATCTGACTCAGGCGGTATGGGACAGGCGCGCCCTCTACCAGGACGGAGTTCACCGCTTGAAGTGAATCGGGCAGGAACAGGCGAAGAACGGCCTGGCGGCCTGAGCCGGTGACAGTCAACGTCAGGCGTTTGGCGGCTTTGTCCAGGTGGTAGTGATAGGCGGCATAGCCATCACAAGCCGGATAGTGGATGGTGACTTCGGCAGAATCCACCCCGGCGGCGGCCCAGCGCGGGGAGATGCAGACGCTCTCGAAGGCGGTGGCGGTATCTACCACCCCAGCCAGGCCCTCCACCAGGGCATAGGTCAGCGCCGCGGCGCCCCAGCCGTGTGGGATGCCATAAGAAAGGGGGGAGGGCGGGAAATAGACGGCCGAATCGCTCAGGGTGAGCCCCTGTACAAACCACAGCGCGCCGTCTTCCGCGGCTTGCAGGGTGAGGGAGCGGATTTCTTTGGTTGGGTCGGTGTTGAAACCGGTCAGGCTGACGTAGATGTGCAGGTGGCGCGGCTGATAATCTTTCCAGGCCAGCACGGCGCGGGTGCCGTTGCGGTTATCGGCGGGCAGGCTTTGCTCGGCCCAGTGGTTGATGGCAAGCAGGTCTTTTCCTTCGCGCAGATAAGTGGTTTGGGCACTGCCATCGGCGTAATGAACGGTGAGCGAACCGGCAATCTCGCTGCGCGCCATCGTGTGCAGCAGGTAAACCGCCCCGGCGCGGGCGTTGATGGGAATTTCGACCTTTTGGGCATATCCGGCGTGCGCGGAAAGTGCCAGGGTGCGATTGACCTGGAAGGGAATCTCGTGAAAAGTCGGTTCGCCGGTGGGGAAGCCGGTCAGTTCGGGGTGTTCGCCGGGCGTCCATGCGGGCGTGGCGGGGGAATCGCTCAAGGAGGGCGAGCAGTTGCTAAACGGCAGCAGGTTCACAGTCTGGAATGTGCGCGGTGGGGGTGGGGGGAAGGCTCCGGTGTAACATTCCCAAAACTGGTTGCCGTATTTCCGTCCCAATTCCAGAGAGCGGAGCAAAATATCTACGCCGTAATCTTCAAAACCATGCTCAAAAGCGCCGTGCGCCAGTTCTCCGGCGGAGATGGGTGAAACGCCGCCGTTCATATATTGCCATGCGGGGCAGTGGCCGTTGTAGCCTTTGGGGAAGGGCGGGTAGATGAGATACCACTCGCCGGGTGAGCCGGGGGGCAGGTTGTCTTTGAGTTCGCGGTAGGTGCGCAGGATGGCGGCGGCTTGTTCGTGGCTGATGCGGCGGTTGAGCGAGTAGGTGTTGGAGAGTGAAATTTGTGTCGCTTCGTCTACGCCCAAATCGCGCTTGAGGTTGGGGTCTTCGGGGATGTGGTGGGTGAAGAAGCGTCCATTCCAGGCGAGTTCGTTCAGCCGCTGGCGAATTTGAGCGGCGCGCTGACGGTAGGTTTGGGCTTGTGCGGCGCGGCCAACGGTTTCGAGCATTTCGGCCAGGTATTCGCAGGCGGCAGCGTAGCCGGTGTTATCGCCGAACATGATGCCGAAGCGGGTTTTTTCGGGATGAATGGCCATGGGGTCGGGCCAGTTGGTGAAGTCGGAGAGGCAGTCTTCCTCGTTTTGGAAATCCCAGGTGTCAATGGTGTGTCCGCGTTTGAGCAGACCAAATTTTTGAGACCAGCGATAGGGGCTGTTGACGGTGTATTCCAGGGCGCGCATGGCTGGCTCGAGGCAAGAGACCATCCAGGCGGTATCGCCGGTGGCTTTCCAGGTGTAGTAGATGCCCTCGACAAAGAGATATTCCACATCGTTTTCGACCGGAATGCGTGTGAACTGTGCCGTGCCATCTTCAAAGGTGCGCTCGAAGCCGCCATATTGGAAGCGCACGCCCCAGTGGTTGAGGGTGGTGCTGGGCGGCTCGCGGCGGTGAACGTTGTCCCAAATCATGCCATCTTCGCGTTGGCTGTCGCGGTAGAGTTCGAGGCCGGTGCGCACTTTCGGCTCGAAGTATTTCATGCCTTTCAGGGTGTGAACGTGGTCGCGCAGCCAGTCTACCAGGTAATAGTAGGTTTTGCCCCGATAGCGGGTATAGTGCTTGAGGGCTTCATCGGCCATGGTGTAGTGGCATATGTCGAGCAGCGCGCGGAATTGTCCGCTGGATTCGTGCAGTTCGGTGTGCGGTTCGAGGTGGAATTGCAGACTGGCCAGTTCTGCGCCCGATTCAGCTCTGAGGTGGATGGTATGCCAGCCTGCCGCGCCGCCAGTGGTGAACGAGGCTTGGCCCGAAACGGTCTGGCTGAAATACGGGCGCCCGCGCCCATCGCTGACGGTGAGCAGGCCGGGCGGCACTTCTTGCAGGGTGAGGGTTTGCAAGGGCGCGACAGGTTGGCCAGGGAGGTGGTTTTGGATGAACATGAGATTCTGCCTTTTTATGCTTCCAGTCCTGAGGCGTTCTGGTGCGTCAGGAAATATCCGAAATATTCACAAATTCTATTGTATATTCAGATAAAACATAAAGTCAAGATTCAAGTTGAATTCTGATTGTTTTGTGAGTTTTGTCGCAGTTTTAACGGATTAATGTCATAATAAGGTAAATTGGTTATTGAATTTTGTCCAATTTAATGCTAATATTCAGAAAAGTAACTGAAATTACAGATAAGATTTCGGAAGGTTTACGGATGCCCCCTGTTCACTCGCCAACGTTGAAAGATATTGCAGAAGCAACAGGCGTGTCGGTTGCAACGGTATCGGCTGCGCTCAACAACAAAGAGGGCGTTTCGCCCCAAACGCGAACGCGGGTGATGGATGTGGCCGTATCGCTGGGGTACGATTTCAAAGAGCGGCGACAGGTTAGAGAAGAAGTTCAGCCTCAGGTGATTGGCCTGATGATTAAGCATGACCTGGATATGGTGCGGGGCGCCAATCCGTTTTATTCGCATGTGCAATTCGGCGCCAACAAGTTTTGCCATCTTCACAATATCAGTTTGATGGTTGCGACGATGGACGTGGATATCAGCAATCATCCCCTTTCGTGGCCTGCCATGATTCACCAGAACCAGATTGACGGTTTAATCATGGCAGGCGCTTTTATTGATGATTCGGTTGAAATCATCAAGCGAAAATCGGATGTTCCTATTGTTCTGGTAGATAGTTATGCCTCCACGCTCGATTGCGATAGCGTGGTGATAGACAACGTTGGCGGGGCAAAAAAGGCTGTGCAATTCCTTATCGAAAACGGGCATGAGCGCATTGGGTTGGCTGGCTGGAATCCTTTGTCTCCGCCTAGCATTCAGTTAAGGCAGCAAGGCTACTTGCAGGTCTTGAACGCTTATGGGTTAAAGCCGTTTATTGTTGAAAGCGAGCTTTCAAAGGCTGGCGGGCAAAAAGCGGCTTCGAAACTGCTGGGGGCCGACCGACAGGTGACGGCCTTGTTTTGTTGTAATGACGAAACGGCGTTGGGCGCCATTAGTGTCATTCGAGGGCTTGGGCTGGATATTCCAGGCGATGTTTCGGTGGTTGGCTTCGATAACATTGACCTGGCGGCTGAAATCAGCCCGGCGCTCACTACGGTTCACGTTCATAAGAGTTGGATGGGTGCGCTGGGCGTGCAGACGCTCGTTGAGAGGCTCCGCCATCCCGATAAGCCAAAGACGACGCTTGTCCTGTCCACCGATTTGGTGATTCGAGACAGCGTGGCCTGCCTTGCGGCACAAGACCCTGAAAAACAACGCGCAGCGCAAGGTATTCTGCAAAAAACATAACATAATATCTTGCCGTAACGGCCTTGAATTTTCAAGGAATCGATATCTGCTAACCGTGATGGATAACAGGAGATGTTGACATGCCCAATGAAGTCACCCCTGCCAAACCCAAGTTCCGCTGGACGCAGGATGCCATTTATACCCATTTGTCGTACCTGACGATGGTCCTGCCTGGCACGATTTGGCTGATTTTGTTCGCTTATCTGCCGATGCCTGGCATCATCATGGCTTTCAAGAATTATCGTCTGCAAAAGCCCCCTGCTGACTATTGGATTCAAAACCGTTTTATCTATAGCCTCATCGAAAGCCCCTGGGTTGGGTTCGACAACTTCCAGTACCTGATTTTGCCCACCAACCTGAACAATACCATCATGTTCGTTCGTAACACGGTGCTGTATAACCTGCTGTTCATGGTGGTTGGGCTGATTGCTTCGGTGGCGCTGGCGGTGATTATCTACGAACTAACCAATCGCTTTTGGGCCAAACTGTATCATTCGATTTTCTTTTTGCCGTTTTTCATCTCGTGGGTGGTGGTTGCTTATGTGGTGTATGCCCTGGCAAATAATTCTGGCATTATTAACACCCTGCTTGCTTCCTGGAATTTGCCGCCGTTTGAGCTTTACAAAGAAAAAATCTACTGGCCCTTCGTCTTTTTGTTTGCCAATCTATGGAAATACACTGGCAATGGCTCGATTCTCTACCTGGCGATTATCACCGGAATTGACCGGCAGTTATACGAGGCGGCGGCCATAGATGGCGCGAACAAATGGCAGCAGTTTTGGAACATCACCCTACCGCAGTTGATTCCCACCATCGTGTTGTTGCAAATCCTGGCGGTGGGGCGCATTTTCGGCTCCGATTTTGACATGTTTTACACCCTGCCGGCTGGTTCGGCGATGGTCAGAGATGTCACAACCACCATTGACATCTACGTTTTCAACATGCTGCGTTCGACAACCCCGCTGGGGTATCCGGCGGCGGTATCACTCGTGCAATCGGTGCTTGGCTTTGTTCTCATCCTGATTACCAATTACATTGTTCGTAAGACTCGCCCAGAGATGGCGCTGTTCTAGTCGTCAGGTTTTCGATAAGGAACTTGAACCATGCAACTTTTGCCTGCCACATCCAAATCTGCCCGCGATATGCTCTCGATTGCGCCCTCGACCAATTTCATTCTGAACGTGTTCATGGTGATTGGCGTTATCTTGACTCTGGCTCCTTTTTACATCATCGTCATCGCTTCGGTCACATCGGAAGCCTCACTGACCGCCAACGGCTATCGGTTATGGCCGGAGGAATTCTCGCTTAACGCCTACACCTACCTGTTCCGTGAAGGCTCTATCATTATCACAGCCTACCGCAATACCATCATTTCTACGCTGGCAGGCACGGTTCTGACTCTTCTTCTGGTCACGCTCTATGCTTACCCGCTCTCCCGCCCCAATTTTCGGTTTGCGAACTTTTTTACGTTCTTTGCTTTCTTTACCATGCTCTTTGGCGGCGGCCTGGTTGCATATTACATGGTCATGCGCCAGATTTTGCAAATCCAAAACACCCTTTGGGCGCTTTTTCTCCCTTCAGCATTCAGTCCGTTTTGGGTATTCGTCTTGCGTACCTACATCAAAACCAACGTTCCCGATGAACTGATTGAGGCCGCTCGCATTGATGGGGCCAATGAGTGGCGCATTTTGTTTCAGATTGTGATGCCCCTCTCGGTTCCTGGCCTGGCAACGGTTGCCCTGTTCAGTGCCATTGGCATTTGGAACAACTTTTTCAATGTTCTGCTCCTGATAGACAAGGTGGAACTTTATAACTTGCAATACACCATTTATTCCACCCTGAACAACATTCGTTTCCTGATTGAAAATGCCTCGCGTATGCAGGGCGTGGTCAATCTCTCTGAATTGCCCTCCCAGACGTTTCGCATGGCAATGGCTGTGGTGACGATTGGTCCGATTGTGCTGGCTTATCCCTTCTTCCAGCGCTATTTTGTGCGCGGTTTGACCATCGGCGCCATCAAGGGCTAATTTTTCAGTCATTATATGGGCGTTCCATATAAAAACACACAAAAAGGAGAAGAAAAGATGTTACGAAAACTGGTTTCCCTGTTTTTGCTGGCGGCTTTCGTTTTGGCAGCCTGCGCGCCATCCGCCACCCCAGAGCAGCCCGCTGCCGAACAACCCGCTGCCGAACAACCCGCTGCCGAACAACCCGCTGCCGAACAACCCGCTGCTCCACCCCAACCCACCTGCGATAAGCCGGTGACGCTCGACCTGTACATGGTGGGCGGCGGCGACACCCCAGCCCGTCCAGACGTAGAAGCCGCCCTCAACGCTTACATTGAGCCGCTCATTTGCGCTGATGTTCGTTTCAATATCGTTGGCTGGGGCGATTGGTTCGCGAAGGCCATCACTGGCATTCAGGCTGGCGAGAAGATGGACATCTTCTTCACCGCAGACTGGTGGCAGTACAACGAACTGGTTGCTCAAGGTCTGCTCTTGCCGCTCAACGACGACAACGGCCCGAATGGCAACCTGCTCGAACAATACGGCCAAGGCATTCTCAAAAGCCTCAACCCGGCCTTTATCGCTGGTACGCAGGTCAATGGCATCAACTATGCTGTTCCCACCAACAAAGAACTGGCCGTGCCAGATGGTTTCGTCTACAACGTTGCGTTTGCCGAACAGATTGGCTTCACCCCGGCCGATGCCGCCAAAATCAAGACCATGCGCGATTTTGAACCCTGGCTCGAGAAAGCCAAAGCCGCTCGCCCCGATGAATACCCCTACCTGTTAAACTATATGCCTGGCTTTGAACCCTGGCTCGATGGTTTTGCCAGCGGCGTGCCACAAAACATCATTACCATGAACGGCTTGCCCGATGCCAACGGCAAGTTTGATGAAAGCATCATCAACGTTGTCGAAAGCGACTGGTATCGTGAGTATGTCACCCTCATTCGTGAGTGGCACGATAAGGGTTGGGTAAACCCCGATGCGGCCCTGACCGGTTACGAACCCGACCGCATCATGAACGCCGGACAGTTCTTTGTTGTAGCGCAACCCCTCAAGGGTAACGGCATCAAATCCCAAGAACTGGTCAACTCTTCTGGAAATCCCGACCTGCGCCTTGCCGAAATTGAATGGGCGCCGAAAGTTGTCAACACTGTGCATACCGGCGGCTCAATGCTCGCTATTCCCGCGCTTTCCGAATACCCGGTGGAAGCCATGAAGTTCATTAACCTTCTGCACACCGACCCCAAGGTGGTCAACATGGTGCTCTTCGGTGTGGAAGGGAAACATTGGCAACTCGAGGCCGATGGCCGTGTGAACATCATTGACAACGCCTGGTATAGCGCCCATCCCGGCGCCTGGGTGTGGGGCAACACGCAGATTCAGTATGTGACCAACAAAGAAGACCCCAACAAGAACAAGCTGCTCATTGAATACGCCAATGATGCGCTGCCTCATCCTTCTCTGGGCTTCCGCTTCAATAAGACCCCGGTTGAGGCTGAAATCACTGCCATCAACGCCGTCGTGGACGCCTACTGGACCCCCTTGCTCTATGGCTACATTGACCCGGCCACCGAACTGCCTAAGTTCATCGAAGAACTGAAGGCCGCCGGTATTGACAAGGTCAAGGAAGAAGTCCAGCGCCAGTACGACGCCTGGAAGGCAACCAAGTAGTAGTTCTCCTGAAACAGCGAGAGAACTGCCAAACAGCGAGGGGCTGCCTCCCACACGAGGGCAGCCCCTCTTTTCAAGCAAAGGCAGGCTTTCTTATGGGTTGGGATACCCCTATTCAACGAAAAAATCGAGTGATGATCGAAAAAGGTTTGGATTCTGGCCTGTGCCTGGGCGGGCTGGGATGTGGCGGTCTCGAACTTTGGGCCGATGGTGTCTTTCGACATCACGCTTACCTGAACACCGCCCCCTGGAACGGCTGGCGCTATCAGATTCCGCCGCAAGGCGAACCCCATCCGCTCGCCGAGCCAAACACCGGCGTCGAAGACCTGTGCTTCCTGTTGCGCATTCAACGCCCTGGGCGCGCACCGCAAATCCGTTTCCTGTTCGTGGGACAGGGCGGCAGTTGGCTGGTGGGCGAACACATGTCGCGCACATACAAATACGCCACCATTCCCACTGTGCGCGCCATCGAGCATACTGCTGAATTTCCCTTCACGCGCCTGAAATACCTCGACCCCACCCTGCCCGTGCAGGTCGAACTGCTGGCCTGGTCGCCGTTCACCCCGCACGATGTTGTCACTTCCGCCACTCCCGGCGCAGTCTTCGACTTCACCATCACCAGTCAGACCCATGAGCCGCTCACGGTCAGCCTGCTGCAAATCACCAGCAACCTGGCAGGGTTCGACCAGGTCCCCGATTACGCACCCGAACACAGCCTGGAGATGACCACCACGGGCGTCATCATCCGCATGAAGGGCGGGCGTGACCCGCAAAGCCCGGCCACCGGCGAGATGGGCGTCTTTGCTGCCGCACGCGCCGGACAAAGCATTTCGGCTGTTTCACACAACCCCTATCTGCAAAATTTGTACTATTCGTTCTATACAACCGGTCATCTCGATGGCCCGCGCATCCCGCCGCGTATTCCACGCGAGGAATATCACTTCGCGGCTCAAAACGCACCCCTTTTCCGCGACCAGTCCCTCGTTTGCGTGCAAACCACCCTTGAAGCCGGCCACAGCGCCGAAATCCGCACTGGCCTGACCTGGTATTTTCCTAATCATTACGACCGCTTTGGCGTCTATGTCGGCAAGTTCTACGAGAACCGCTTCGCGCATTCGGGTGCAGTGGCCGCTTACCTGCTGAACGAAGCTGACTCGCTCCGGGCACGCTCGCGCGCCTGGACCGACTCCATCCTCGATTCTGACCTCGACCCCGCCCTGGCGTTAGCCTTGCTCGACCAGGCACACACTCTCTTCAAATCCTCCTGGTACAGCAAAGACGGTAACTTTTTCCTGTGGGAAGGGTTGGGGCAGGCCGGCATGAACACAGTGGATGTAGAGCATTACGCTTCGTTTGGGGTGGCACTCTTGTTTCCTGGTCTGCGCGCCACAGCCCTCAACCTGATTCAGGCTGCCCAGCGCCCCAACGGGCAGGTGGCGCACGCCTACCAGCGCAATATTCGCCCCGAAGACATGCCCGCTGGCGAATATTCTCGCTGGGATGTCAATCTACAATATATCCTGGCGCTCTTCCGCGATTGGCGCTGGAGCGGCGATTTCGACCTGCTGCGCCGCCATTGGCAAAGCGCCCGCCGCGCGCTGGCGTTCGTCCAATCCCTCGACCGGCTTGGAATTGGCCTTCCCTTCACCGAAGGCGGCATTACCTATGACCACTGGCACATGGTTGGCGTGGTGGCCTACATGTCAGACCTGTACCTGGTGGCCTTACAGGCTGCCAAAACGATGGCCGAAGCGCTCGGAGAGAACGATTTTGCGGCAGATTGTCAGACCCGTTGGGAGCAGGGACGCACCTCCTTTGAGCGGCTGTTCTGGCAGGGTGATTACTACAAAGCCGTCTTACGAGAGGGCGAAGCCGCCGGGGGCGAGGACGCCCGCCTGAACCTGCTGGCCGCCAAACCAATTGACCTCGGCCTGCACACCGACGCTCTCAACGGCGAAGCCTTTGCCCTACTCACCGGCCTGCCGCGTGGCCTGAACCCGCAGCGCGTTCAGACCATGTTGTACACCATCCTGACCTACAACATCAACGAAGATGGCCGCTTCCTGGCAAACGGCAGCTGCCCCAACGGGGAATTTCCCGATGAGTGGCCGTTCTCGCAATGGCAAAACCCGTGGACCGGCACGGAATACTTCTTTGCTGCCCAACTGTTCACCGAAGGTCTCGAAAAAGAAGCGTTGGACATCATCCGCAACGTCTTTGACCGCTTGAATGAAGCCGGAATGCGCTTTCGGCACAATGAATGTGGCGATTTCTACACCCGCGCGCTCGCCATCTATGCCGCCTGGCAAGCCTGGCTCGGCCTGCTGGTAGACGTTCCGGCGCGACACCTGCGCTTAAAACCGGTCACCCGCCGAAGCGCGCTGCGCTCACCCTTCCTGTGCGGCACCGGCTGGGGCCGGATGACGATTCGGCGCGGACACCACGACTTTAGCCTGGAGATTTTCCTGACCGAAGGCCGTCTGACGCTCGAAAGCGTGGAACTGCCCCTCGCCGCCGCCCCCGCCGCGTCCCTGAACGGTCAGCCACTCGAAGCGTACCCATCCGAAGGCGGAATCCGCTTCTCCCAACCCATTACCCTGACATCCGGCGACCATCTGACCGTCATCGCCCATCTCCCCTCCTCTTCAATCTGAAATCTCCAATCTGCAATCTCCAATCTCCAATCTGCAATCTGCAATCTCCAATCTCCAATCTGCAATCTCCAATCTCCAATCTGCAATCTCCAATCAGAAAGGACTCCCCCATGACCAAAATCGCTTTCATCGGCGCAGGCAGTCTCGGTTTCACGCGTGGACTGGTGCGCGACATCCTGACCTTCCCGCTCCTGCAAGACGCCACCATCTCCCTGATGGACATCAACCAGGAACGGCTCGATTTCGCCGAACGCTCTATTAAGCGCATTATCGAAGCGGGCAACTACCCGGCCAAAGTGCAGACCACCCTCAGCCGCGAGGAAGCCCTCGAAGGCGCGGACGCCGTCCTCGTCACCATCCTGGCGGGCGATGTGAGCGTCTGGCGGCACGACATCGAAATCCCCAAAGCCTACGGCGTGGACGTCAACGTCGGTGATACGCGCGGCGTCTCTGGCATTTTCCGTGCCCTGCGCACCATCCCCGTGATGTTGAGCATTGTCCACGACATGGAACGGCTTTGCCCCGACGCGACCATGCTCAACTACACCAACCCGATGGCGATGTTGTGCCGCGCCATGCAGCGCGAGAGCAAAATTCAACTCACCGGCCTATGCCACAGCGTGCAGGGGACGGCGGCCATGCTGGCTGGCTGGATTGGCGCGCCGATGGACGAAATCACCTACACCTGCGCCGGAATCAATCACATGGCCTGGTACGTCAAATTTGATTGGAATGGCAAGGACGCCTATCCGCTCATCCGCAAAGCCATCACCGAGCGGTCCGAAGTGTATAACGAAGAAATCGTCCGCAATGAGATGTTCCTGGCGCTGGATTACTACGTCACCGAATCGAGCGGCCACAACTCTGAATACAACTGGTGGTTCCGCAAGCGCCCCGACCTGATTGAAAAATACTGCACGCACGGCACCGGCTGGAATCCGGGCGAATATGCCTACATTTTGAATGAATACCTGCGCCGCGAAAGTGACTGGAAGCAAGACGTGGCCGAGTGGTTTAACCAGCCAGTGGAATTGGAGCGCGGACATGAATACGCTGCTTACATCATCAACGCTTTGCAGGGCGGCGAACCGTTCTGCTTCAACGGCAACGTCTCAAACACCGGTCTGGTCACCAACCTGCCGCAAGGCGCGTGCGTGGAAGTGCCGGTTTGGGCCAGCAAAAAGGGACTGGAACCCGTGCATGTCGGTGCGCTCCCGCCGCAATGCGCCCTGCTGACCAACTTCAGCGCGCAAATTGAAGAAATGGCGGTCGAAGCCGCCCTCACCGGCGACCGGCGGTTGGTGTATCAGGCCATTGCCCACGACCCCCTCACCGCCGCCGTCCTCTCGCTGGCCGAAATCCGCGAGATGGTTGATAAAATGCTCCTCCAGAACGCGCCGTATCTGCCGCAGTTCAAATAGGTTTGCTTCCACGCGCCCTGAGCGGAGCGCGTTTCGACAGGCGAAATAACCGCTTTTCGACTACATGCCGCGTGCCATGCCAAACAGGATGAAAGGATAAAAGGATGAAATTGACTGTCCCAAACAAGCCTTTATCCTTACATCCTTTGCTCCTTTATTAAACCGCTTGTCTTTCGAGAATGAGCAGGTAGTTACGTTTTTTGAAAAAAATTCTGCATCCACCATCCTTGCAATCCGCGTCATCCGTGTTCAAAAAGTCTTAACAAACAAAACCGAAACGCCAGTCAGAATGGGCTTCAAAAAAAGGAAAACACCACCTATGAAACGACAAAAACTCATCCTGTTCGTGCTCGTCCTCAGCCTGCTGGCCGCCTGCGCGCCGGTTGCGCCCGTCGCTGCTCCGCCCACCGTCATCCCCGGCCTGCCCGATGGTCAGCGCTGGATGACTCATTTCAGGGAAGACCTGCTCCCCTTCTGGGATCGTCCTGAAGCCCTCGGCAACCCGGTCGGCAAATTCCCCTCCAAACGCTGTAATGACGGCACGGTTTATGATGAAAAATTGAACCCCTGCCCTGAAATTGGCGGAAATGGCTGGCTGCGCATGAACCTGGAGTACACCGTCTCGCGCTCACGCCAGACCTATGCCTATGGCGTGGCCTTCCACCTCACCGGCGACCCGCGCTACCTGCAATATGCCAAAGCCGGGGTGGACTCCCTGCGCCAGAACGCCTTTGACCGAAAAAACGGCGGAACCTACGCCCTGTGGAACGGCGAGAGCGGAGCCTGGGAACCTGCCTCCCAATTCCGCAACCCGCAAGAACTGGCCTATTCCCTGCTCGGCATTTCGTTCTACTACTACCTGACCCGCGACCCCGAAGTCCTGCCCGACATCCTGGCCGTGAAAGAGTTTATCTTCAAGAACTATTACAACCCCGAACTGAACGCTCTGCAATGGATGCAGGCCTCCGACGGCAGTGATACCAATCCGCTCGACAAACGCCTGGTGGCGCAGTTGGACAATCTCAACGCCTATATGGTGCTGGTCACGCCGCTCTTACCTGAACCAGAGCAAAGCGCCTGGAAGGCCGACATGGTCAAACTCGCCAACCTGATGATGGACGAGTTTTATTCCGAAGAAGACGGCCTGTTCTTCCTGACCGTCAACGACCCCGCGCAAAAGAGCCTGAAGAACGCTGGCACCGATTTCGGCCACTCCATCAAGGCAATGTGGATGATTTCTCATGTTGGGCGGATTGCAAACGTGCCGGATTTGGTCTTGTTCGCCCAAACCAACGGCCCGCGCGTGTTGCAAAAGGCGTATTTTGACGAAAACGGTTCGTGGGCCAACGGCTACGAAGCCGGTGGAACGTTGGTGAAAGATAAAGAGTGGTGGGTTTACAACGAACTTGACCAGTTCACAATGGAAATGGCGCTTTCCGACCCCTCGCAGGCGCGTTACCTGCCCCAAACCACCGATTACTACTTCCGCTATTTTGTAGATACAGAACACGGCGAAGTCTGGACGATGATTGATAATGCCACCAACCAGCCCAAAGCGGATGCCCTGCCCAAAGCCTGGCCCTGGAAGAACGCCTACCACTCCTTTGAACATGCGCTGATTGGCTACATCACTGCCCAGCAAATGAACGGCCAGCCAGTGACGCTCTATTACGCCTTCCAGCAAGAACCCGCCCAAAGCGCCATTCAGCCCTATTTCCTGCGCGGCGACCTGTCGAAACTGGAGAGCGAACAAAAAGACGGGCTGACCGTTTACCGTGCCGAATTTCGCAACATCCGCTGATACGTACCCCGGGCTTCAGCCTGGTTCCGCTGCTGGCTCAAGCCGGTCATACCTTTATGAAATCCCAACCCTTCCTCGAGTCCTACTTCATCAACCGTCACCCCCTGCATACGCTCTGGCTCTTGTTCGATACCGACCGTCCGCGCCTGGTGGTGGCGGTGATTGCCTTCGTCATCAAACACAGCCCGGTCTGGCTGCTGCCCCTGCTCACCGCCAATATCATTGATGTCGTCGTGCAGCACAAGCCACTGGCTGAGTTATGGTGGAACGCGCTTTTGCTGGCTTTGCTGATTTTTCAGAACATGCCCATGCACGTTCTCTACATGCGCGAGTTGAGTACCGCCCTGCGCTGCGTGGAAACCCGTCTGCGGTCGGGGCTTTCGCGGCAGTTGCAGCGGCTTTCGATTGGCTATTTCACCCGCGCCAGCGCGGGTGTGCTGCAAACCAAAGTGGTGCGCGATGTAGAGAATATCGAACAAATGGTGCGGACGTTGTTCGATGGCGGGCTGAGCGCTTTAAGCGGCCTGGTGGGGGCGCTGGTTGTTACGGCCATTCGTGCCCCAGCTTTTTTGCCCTTTTTTGTGTTGATTGTGCCGGTTTCGGCAGCGCTGGTGCAGGCCATGCGGGGCGGTCTGGCCCAGCGCAATCAGCAGTTTCGGCAGCAGGTGGAGCGCATGTCGGCCCGTCTCACCGAGATGACGCACCTGATTCCCATTACCCGTGCGCACGGCCTCGAGCAGGATGCGTTGGAACGCGTGGATGAAACCCTCACCAGCGTGCGCAAAGCCGGTCTGGAACTGGACCTGCTTAATGCCGTTTTCGGCTCGCTCTCGTGGGTCACATACAGCATGTTCAACATCTTGTGTCTGATGGCTGCTGCCTGGGTAGCCTACCATCAGATTCTCCCCATTACGGCGGGCGATGTTGTGATGTTGAGCGGCTACTTTGCCAGTCTCACCGGCGCGGTCATGGCGCTGGTCAACCTGATTCCGCCCATCAGCAAGGGCATCGAGTCCATTCATTCGGTGGGAGAAGTGCTGAAAGCCCCCGACCTGGAGCAAAACGAAGGCAAACTGTCGGTGGAAGCGGTGCGGGGCGCGTTCCGCTTCGAGAACGTTTCGTTTCATTACCCCGATACCGAAGCCTCGGCGATTACCGATTTCTCGCTGGAAGTCCCCGCCGGGCAGAACGTGGCCTTCGTCGGCCCTTCCGGGGCGGGTAAATCCACTATTCTGAACCTGGTCATCGGCTTCATCCGCCCCACTGCAGGGCGAATCCTGCTCGATGGGCGCGACATGAACACGCTCGACCTGCGGACGTACCGACGCTTCGTCTCGGTCGTGCCGCAGGAGTCGATTCTATTCGAGGGGACGGTGCGCGACAACATCACCTACGGGCTGTCGAATGTGTCCGATTCTCAGGTGGAAGCCGCCCTGCGCGATGCCAACGCCTGGGATTTCGTCCAGGAGATGCCCAACGGCCTGCAAACGCACATCGGAGAACGCGGCGCGAAACTCTCCGGCGGGCAGAAGCAACGCCTGGCGATTGCCCGTGCGCTCATCCGCAACCCGCGCGTTCTCATCCTCGATGAAGCCACCTCGGCCCTCGATACCGAATCCGAAGCACTCATCCAGCAAGCCCTGGCACGTCTCATGCGCGGACGCACGACCTTCATCGTGGCGCACCGCCTTTCGACCATCCGCAATGCGGATAAAATTGTGGTGCTGAAGCAGGGGCAAATCGTAGAAACCGGCACGCACGAAGAACTGCTTCGGCGCGGCGGCGTGTATGCCGCGCTGCACAGCCCACAGGCCGGGTATAATCTTCCCGCATGAAACAGGAATTCCTGGAAAAACTCCCTGCCCCCCTGCGCACCATCCTGGTGGCCTTCTTCAATTGGTGGGACGACCTGGTGGCACAATCGGTGATGAGCCTGGTCTGGAGCGTTGCGCTGTTGACGGTCTTTCTCGCCCCGCCGGTCACGTTCGGTATTTACTACGTTCAAAGTCAGTATATCCGCGGCGAAAACCCCGGGTTGCGCGGCATGTTGGAGGGCGCGCGCCGTTATTTCTTGAAGAGTTGGCAGTGGATGCTCGTCAATCTGCTTCTGGTGGGGGTGTTGTATGCCAGTTTTCAGGCTTATGGCCTGTTGGGCGGGTTGTCCGCCGACCTGGGACGCATGTTCAGCCTGTTCATCGCTCTGTTCTGGCTGACCATGCAGTTCTACACCATTCCGTTTGTGATGATTCAAGAACGACCGTCTCTGCGCCTGGCCTGGCGCAATAGTTTTTTCCTGGTTATGGCCTCGCCCATTTATTTGCTGGCACTGTTCCTGTTCCTGTTCTTCTACGGTGTTATCAGCCTGTTGCTGGTTTTTCCCGTCATTTTGGGGTGGATTTCGATGGTAAGCATTCTCGGCGCGCAGGCCGTTAAGGACCGGTTAGAAACCTTTCGGGTGGTAGAAAACACTGAGCGTGATGTTTAAAGCGAGGACGGCCTGCTGCCCAACAGGCCGTCCCGCGTGCGGAGGAGATGGACCATGTTTCCTAGAGGCTTGCCAGTTTCAGCCACAAGCCCGGAATGCGGCTGATCTTGCCCCAGGAAGAGAGATTGGCTCGTTTGGAGAACACATCATAATCGTTGGCTTCGATGGCATCGAGAATGCCTTGATAGAACGTGGAAGCCGCGCCGATAGCAAGCTGCCCGTCACGTTCGAGGAATTGAATGCCTTTTTCCGATTCGGCATATAGTTGGCGCGTACGCTGGATTTGGAATTTCATAAAAGCGCGCCAGTTTTCATCTACTACCCCGCGCGCCAGGTCGGTTTCTGATATTTTGAAGGTTTTGAGTTCGTCTTTGGGGAGATAAATGCGTCCGTTGCGATAGTCCTCGCCCACGTCACGCAGGATATTGGTCAGTTGCAGGGCCACGCCCAATTTGATGGCGTAGGGCAGGGCTTCGTTCGATTTGAACCCCACAATGTACATGCTCATCAACCCAACCGTAGAGGCAACCCCGTAGCAATAAGTGGCGAGGTCGTCAAAATTTTTGTAGCGGGTTTGAATCACGTCGCGGGCTACGCCGTCAATCAATTGCAGCGCATATCGGGCGGGAATGTGATAGCGGCTGCGGGTATCGGCCCAGGCCTGAGCCACCAGGTCATCGGGACGGGGGTGCAGGATTCCCTGGGCCACGCCGCGCCAGTAGTCCAGTTCCGCTTCGCGGCCTACCACCGAGCCTTCATCCACAATATCATCCACCGTGCGGCAAAAGGCATACAGGGCGCGCGTTGCAGAGCGTTTTTCTTCGGGCAGCAGGCCGCTCGCCATGTAGAAGGATTTGCTGTGATGGGCGGCAACTTCACCGCACAGGGCATAGGCCTTTTCAAGAGCGGCATCTCCGGCCCAATAGGAAAAGACGGGTTGGCTCGAGGGGTGGGGCATGTTCCCAGCCAGGTTAATCAGGTTGCGTTCCCAGTGCGCGTGCATGAGTGCCTCCGTAAAAATCGCTCGAACGTTGAAATAATATGACTTTTATTGTAAGGATTTTTTGAGATTTGTCAAGGTTTTGCAACGAAAAAACAAAAAATATCTTGACAAAAAGTAGACATTGACTATAATCTAGTTAATCTTATACGCCATGTTCATTTACGGAGAATCTCTTATGGCTTCTAAACCGACTGCACTTGTGATTGGCGCTGGCATTGGCGGGATTGCCACGGCTGCCCGTCTGGCAAAAAACGGCTACAGCGTCACCGTGCTGGAAAAAAACGACAAACCCGGCGGACGCTGCAACCAAATCCTGAAAGATGGTCATCGCTTTGATATTGGCCCCACCCTGTTCCTCATGCCCGAAGTTTGGGAGGAGACCTTCGCCGCGCTGGGCGAGCGGATGAGCGACCACCTCGACCTGCGCCGTATTGACCCGACCTACAAAGTCCACTTCGACGACGGCCTGCAACTGGAACTGACTTCTAACATTGGGAAAATGCAGACCCAACTGGAAGCCGTGGACAAAACCGCCTTCACTGGCTTTCTGGGTTACATTGCCGAAGGCGCCAGGCATTACAAAATTTCACTGGAGAAGTTCGTGGGGCGCAACTTCTTCAATATCTTTGAATATTTCAGCCTGACCAACCTGCCACTGATTTTTCAACTGAAAGCCCTCGATAAGCACTATCGCAACACGGGCCGCTTCTTCAAAAACGACCGGCTCAAGGCGGCTTTTACCTTTCAGAACATGTACCTCGGCCTCAGCCCCTACGATGCCCCTGCCACCTATTCCCTGCTTCAGTACACCGAACTGGCCGAGGGTGTCTGGTATCCGATGGGTGGCATGTACGCGGCCATCGAAGCCCTCACCAAAATTGCCGAGAAGTTGGGGGCCAAATTTATCTACAACGCGCCGGTGAAGACGATAAAGGTGGAAGGTTCGCAAGTTCTTTTTGTGGAAACGGAAGATGGAACACGTTACATTGCCGATATCTTCGTTGGCAATGCCGATTTGCCTTACATCTACGACCAACTGCTGCCCGACCGCGCCGAAGCCAAAAAACTGGACGAGAAGCTTTACACCTGCTCCACCATCATGTTCTATTGGGGGGTAGATAAGCAGTATCCGCAAATCAACCACCACAACGTCTTCCTGGCAGGTGATTACAAAGCCTCCTTCGACCAGATTTTCAACGACCACAGCCTGCCCGACGCGCCGAGTTTCTATATCCATGCCCCGGCCCGCACCGACCCCTCTGCCGCGCCCGAAGGGCAGGAAACGCTCTACGTGTTGGTCCCGGTTGGTCACCTCGATGCGCGCTCCCAGCAAGATTGGGCCTCCATGGTCAACCGCGCCCGCGAAACGGTCTTTGCCCGCCTCGAAAAAGAGATGGGAATTACCGACCTGCGCCAGCACATCAAATTTGAGATTTCTTACACCCCCAAAGATTGGAAGCAGCGATTCAACCTGGCAAAAGGCGCGGCCTTTGGCCTCAGCCACAACTTCTGGCAGGTCGGCTACCTGCGCCCTCAAAACCGCCATGCCAAATACAAGAACCTGTATTTTGCAGGCGCGTCCACTCATCCTGGCACTGGTCTGCCGATTGTATTGCTCTCGGCCCGCCTGACCACCGAACGAATCTTGAAAGAAAAGGGCACAATATCTGTGCAAAACATGTCCAGCACGCCTGTGGCAGCCACAGATTAACCCCGGAGAAAATGAATGTCCATCAGCAAAACACCTGCTTTCAATCTAAAAGTCGTCCTGCGTGAAACCGGCCTGGCGGCGGACACCCTGCGCGCGTGGGAGCGGCGCTATGGCCTTCCGGTTCCGCAGCGCTCGCCGGGCGGCCATCGTCTGTATTCACAATACGACATTGAAACAGTTAAATGGCTGATGGCGCGTCAAAACGAAGGTATGAGCATTTCGCGCGCAGTAGAACTGTGGAAAGACCAACTCGCCCAGGGCCGCGACCCGCTCGCTTCGGTTGAATCTCGACCGGCAGCCACCCTGCCGGCTTTTCAGCAGCCTATCTTCCTGCCGCCTGAAACCAATATAGACGCGATTCGCGCTCATTGGCTGGCGGCCTGTCTCAACTTCAACGAATCCGCCGCCGAACAGGCCCTCAACCAGGCGTTTAGCATGTATCCGGTCGAGACGGTCTGCGTTGATGTCTTGCAGCGTGGCATGGCCGAACTGGGAATGCTCTGGTACGAAAGCCGTGCCTCGGTGCAGCAGGAGCATTTCGCTTCGGGCCTGGCAATGCGCCGGCTCGATGCTCTGCTGGCCGCTGCGCCTGCGCCCGCCCGCAATCAGACCATCCTGGTTGGCTGTCCGCCTGAGGAGTGGCACAATTTTTCAGCCCTGATGCTTACGCTCTTCCTGCGGCGGCGCGGGTTGAATGTCATCTATCTGGGGGCGAACGTCCCCATCTCTCGTTTCGAGGAGACGGTCGCAGCCGCTCATGCCGACCTTGTCCTCTTGGCTGCCCATCACCTGGTCAGCGCTGCCACCCTGCGGCAGACCGCGCTGAAACTCTCGTCGCAGGGCGCGCGGATAGTGTACGGAGGTCGTATCTTCAACCTCCATCCGGGTTTGCGGGGTTCGATTCCCGGTCACTTTCTCGGCGAGCGGCTCGATTCGTCCATCGAAACGGTTGAACGGCTTCTGACAGAGTTCCCCGATGTCCCGCACAGCGTTCCTCCTTCGCATGAATATCTCGAAGCCTTGCGGGCCTTTGTCATCAAGCGTCCGCTGGTTGATGCGGCTATCAACCACCATTTCCAATCTGCCGAAGTGCTGCCCGAATACCTGGAAACGGCCAATCGCTACATGGGCAACAACATTGTGGCCGCCCTCCAATTTGGTAACGTCGCCTACCTCGACAGCGAAATCGAATGGCTGGTTCACATGCTCAAGAGTCACGACCAGCCGGCTGATTCGGCGCGGGTTTACCTTTCGTATTACGCCAATGCGTTGCGCCAGCACCTGGGCGAACATGGCAACCTTGTCATCGCTTGGATTGAAGCCAATCCTGCGTATCTCGGGACAAGAAAGGACAACCTATGACCCTTCATATCGTCACCGATAGCACTTGTGACCTGCCTGCGGACAGCGTCCTCCAACTCGGCGTGACTGTTTTACCCCTCAACATCCACATTGGCGAAACGGCCTATAAAGATGAAATTGATATCAGCCGCAATGAGTTTTATCGCCGGCTGCCCGGCCTCAACCCCTTCCCGAAAACTGCTTCTCCCAGCCCGGCGAGATTCCAGAAACTCTACCAGCGTCTCGCTGACGAGGGAGTCAAAGCCATTCTGTCGATTCACATCTCCGAAACCCTGAGCGCTACCGTTAACGAAGCCCGCATTGCCGCCCAACAGTTCACCCGCATTCCGGTCACCGTGCTAGATTCAAGCCAACTCAGCCTGGGGACGGGCTTCCTGGTTGAAAAGGCCGCCCAACTTGCCGCCGCCGGTCAATCGCTGGATGAAATTTTATCTGCGCTGAAAGACCAAATGCGGCGCAGCTATGTCTTTGCCTCGCTCAAGACCCTCGAATACCTGCGGCGCGGCGGGCGAATGCACACCGCGGTGGCCCATATCGGCGAATTTCTCAGTATCAAGCCGCTCCTGCACATGAACATGGGTAAATCCTCGGTCGAGCGCGTCCGCACCCAAAAACGGGCCACCGAGCAGTTGCTGGCCTGGCTGGAACAATATGCCCCCTTCGAGCGGTTGGCCGTTCTCCACGCCGGAATCCAACAGGAAGCCGAAGCCCTGCGCGAGAGCGCCCGCGCCTACTGGCCGGCCAATGATGTGCCGGTGTTGCAAATTACACCTGCGCTGGGCGCGCACCTGGGCGTTGGCGCGCTCGGTTTTGCCTGCATCTCGAAAAAATAGGACATTTTGCCCCACGCGCCAGCCGGGGCAACTGGCAAAAATTCTTCATGGGCAAGCATTCCTCTTGAGCATAGCTGGATGACCTGTCTGTCAGATTAATAAACGAAATCAACTTCACTTTAAGGAACCCTATCATGACCAAAATTAACATCGGAAAAGCCAACGAATTTGAAATCGGCAAACCTCGCGTTGTACGCGCCGGCGGCGCAACAATCGTCGTCAACCGCACCGAAAACGGGTTCTGCGCGATTGCCAACCACTGTCCTCATTTAGGTCTGCCCATCGCCAACGGCAAAGTAGAAGGAAACGTGATTACCTGCCCCTTTCACGGCAGCAAATTTGATATGTGCACCGGCGAAAACCTGGATTGGGTCACGAGTTTCGCTGGGGCCAAACTCCCCAACTGGTCGCGCCGCCTGATGACCATGGGCAAAAAACCAACCCCCATCGAGACCTTCCAGGTGACGCTCGAAAATGACGACGTCTTCGTGACCACCACAACTGCATAACCGGAAAACCAGAAAGCTACCTCCCATGAATAAACAACTCTTCTCCGTTTTCCTCATTGTCTTTATAGACCTGCTTGGCTTCAGCCTGATTCTGCCGCTGCTGCCGTATTACGCCGATACCTTTGGCTCGAATGAATTCGTGACCGGCCTGCTGGTTGCTTCTTACGCTGCCATGCAATTGATTGGTGCGCCCTTGCTAGGGCGGCTTTCCGACCGTTATGGCCGCCGCCCCATCCTGTTGGTCAGCATTTTGGGTACGTTCCTGGGTTTTCTCTTGCTCGGTTTTGCCAACCGTTTGTGGATGTTGTTTGCCAGCCGAATTTTAGATGGCTTCACCGGCGGCAATTTGAGCGTGGCACAGGCTTACATTGCTGATGTGACCGATGAAAAGAACCGCTCGAAAGGACTCGGCCTCGTGGGCGCGGCCTTTGGGCTGGGATTCATCATCGGCCCGGTCACGGGCGGATTCTTGAGCCAATGGGGATACGCACTCCCAGCTTTTGTGGCTGCCGCGATGGCCTTCCTCAATCTGGCTCTGGTTGCTCTGTGGCTGCCTGAATCGCTCACCCCTGAAAAACGCGCCGCCATGCCCCAAAAGCAGCCGCCCGTAACGCTCGACGCTCTTTTGCAAGCCTTGCGGCGTCCTTTTACCGGGTCTTTGCTCATCACTCGCTTTTTCTTTGGTCTCGCTTTTGCCATCTTCCAAACCATTTTCTCGCTCTACGCCCTCAAAAAGTTCCAACTCGATGCGCGCGATACCGGCCTGGTGCTAACCTACGTCGGCGTTCTCTCGGTCTTTGTGCAGGGCTTCCTGATTGGCCGCCTGACCCAACGTTTCCGTGAAGATGTGTTGATTGTCGTTGCGGTGATTGTCATGGCCCTTTCCCTGCTTGGCTGGGCGGTTGTCCCATCTGTTGCATGGCTGCTGGTTATCTTGGCGCCGACCGCCATGGCGGGTGGAATTCTGAACACCGTCCTCGCCAGCACCCTGACCAAAGCCGTGCAGACTCAGGAAGTGGGCGGCATTCTCGGTTTGGCCGCTTCCATCGAAAGTCTCACGCGCGTCATCGCCCCCACGCTGGGCGGCGCGCTTTTGGGTGGCCTGGGAACCTGGGCGCCCGGGTTGTTCAGCGGCCTGCTGCTGGCCGTTTTGAGCGTATACGTTTGGCGTGTCATCTACGGACACCCGATTGCATCTGAGATTCGCGCGCGCAATGGGGCCGTCCCGGCTCCAGTAAGTCACTGATCGTTCGATACTTGTTATTCGTTATTCGGATACACAACATCGCCTATCGAATATCGAAAATCGCACCCATGAAAACGCGCTCCGTCCTCATCATCGGCGCTGGCATTGGCGGGCTGACCACTGCCGCATTACTTCTCAAACATGGCTGGCAGGTGACGGTGCTGGAAGCCGGAACCTACCCCGGCGGCTGCGCAGGCACCTTCACCCACAAAGGCTACCGCTTCGACGCGGGCGCAACCCTGGCGGGCGGTTTTGACCCCGCCGGGCCGCATACCCGCCTGGCACACATCCTCGGCCTCGAATGGCCGGTGACGCCCATCACCGACGCGGCCTGGGTAACCCACTTACCCGACCAATCCGTTTATCAGTGGGTGGATTCTGACCGCTGGCGCGAAGAGTACCTGACCAAATTCCCGTTTTCGGCCCCCTTCTGGCAAAAACAGGAGCAACTCGCCCAAATTGCCTGGGAAATCTCCACCCGCGATTTTCCCTGGCCGCCCGCCACCTTTAGCGAAGCCCTGCGTCTGCCGCTGGCCCTGCGCCCGCAAACTTTCGCTGCCGCGCCGTACCTTTTCAGCAAAATACACCATTGGTTGCCGCGCGAAACCACCCCGGCCTTCAAAGCCTTTGTGGATGGCAACCTGCTGATTTCAGCCCAGGCGGTCAGTGACCACGCTGACGCGCTTTATGGCTCATCGGTGTTGGATTTGCCCCGCCGGGGCGTGATGCACGTGCGGGGCGGCATGGGTGCAATTGCCGAGACGCTTGTGGCGTGGATAAAGGCCAACGGCGGCGAGGTGAAATACCGTCAGCGGGTGACCCGCCTCGAAACGGTCCACGGGCGGGTGCGGGCGGCCATTACGGCCAAGGAAATGCGCTTCGAGGCCGACCTGTTTCTCGCCAACCTCACCCCCTGGGCGTTGGAAACCCTGCTCGGCGAAGCCGCACCGACCAGCCTGCAGCGCGAAACGCGCACCCGTCCCTCGATGTGGGGTGCTTTCGTCGTCCACGCCGGGGTTCGGTCCGCGCAAATCCCCCATCCCATCACCCATCACCAGGTGATTGTGGATGTGAACCAACCGCTCGGCGAGGGCAACTCGGTCTTCATCTCGCTTTCCCCGCTCGATGACCCCTCCCGCGCCCCAGCAGGTATGCGTACGGCCATTCTCTCCACCCACACCCGCATTGCCGATTGGCAGGGGCTGAGCCAGGACGCTTACGAGGAACGCAAACTTGTTTACACCGAACGGGTGCTGACCGCCGCCGAGCGCGGCCTGCCGGGCTTTCGCGCCGCCGCCGAACTTGTCCTGCCTGGCGCGCCGCGCACCTACGAGTTTTACACCCGCCGTCCGCTCGGCATGGTAGGCGGCTTCCCGCAAACTTCGCTCTTTACCGCACGCGGCCCGCAGACTGGCTTCCGCAACCTGTGGCTGGTGGGTGATAGCATTTTCCCCGGTCAATCCACCGCCGGGGTGACGCTCGGCGCGCTGCGGGTGGCGAGGCTTTTGAACGGAAGCGGTAAACAGGTAATTTAGGAAAAGGAGAACCAATGATGCAAAAAGACATTCTCAGTAATTTTTTTGGCAAACTGATGCCCATGTTCCCGCCGCGCAGCGAGGCTTTTCTGAAAAGCGCCACGCGCGAGGATTTGCAGCGGATCAATTTTCGCTATATTTTCACCGTCAACGGCATGACCGAAATCAGCCACATGGTTGAAGATGCCGTGATTGTCAGCCCGGGTGTTTCGAGTACCCACGTTTCGTTCCAGTATTTCTCGCGGGTAGCCGACCAGTCCGAGCGTTACACCCGCGTTGCCCAGTCTTCGGTGGGCCTGTGGCTTTACGGCGTACCCGATGCGCCCCTGCCGGAGTTTGTCCGCACTGTTGCCGTAGATACGACCGGAACGCCCCTCGAGAATTATTGGTTCGTGATTGCCTATGGGCCGGGAATCCACATGACCCTGCTGGCCGAGGAAGTCAACCCGGACGACCGTCTGCCCACCGAGCCGCGCATGTACGAAGGTTTTTATACTTTCGACCAGAACTTCGCCTTCAAAGTACTGACCGTGTTGCACAAGTTGTTCCCGGAACAAGTTGGCGAGCCAACCCTGCCGGAACTGCTCGAATGACCCGCTTTGGCTATCCGTGCGTATCGCGGCTGATTGGTCGAACCACCAACCATGAAACCGTCCTGCGCGCCGCCACCCCTGAAAAACTGCGCGCCCTCGCCCGCCAAAACCTGGCCGACCTGCGCGAAATTCTGCGGCACAACCTGGCGCATGGCTGGCTGCTCTTTCGGATTGGTTCGAGTGTCATCCCGTTTGCCTCGCACCCGGTCAATACGCTCGATTGGCAGGCCGAATTTCGGTCTGATTTAGATGAAATCGGCGCCTTTGCGCGTCAATCTGCAACGCGGCTTTCCTTCCATCCCGGGCAGTACACCGTTTTGAACTCGCCCCACCCGCAAATTGTCCACCGCGCCATCGAAGAAATTGCCTACTCTGCTGCCTTTCTCGACGCCCTGGGCATGGATACCGCCTCAAAAATCGTCATCCACCTGGGCGGGACGTATGGTCACAAACCCGCCGCCCTCTCCCGCTTCGTTGAGACCGTCCAAACCCTACCGAATTCCCTGCGCCGCCGCCTGGTCATCGAAAACGACGAACGTTCCTACACCCCGGCGGATGCGCTTTGGGTCTCGGAGCATACCGGCCTGCCGGTTGTATTCGACAACCTGCACTACGCCGCCAACCCCGGCCCCGGCACCCTCGATGACCTGCTGGAGCGGGTCTTCGCCACCTGGAAAACCGAAGATGGCCCACCCAAAGTCCACTTTTCATCCCAGGCTCCCGGTGGACGAATCGGTAACCATGCCGATTACGCTGACCCGGACGAATTCCGTCACTGGCTCGCGCGCTGGGCCCAATTTGGCAACTTTGACCTGATGCTCGAAGCCAAAGCCAAAGACAAAGCCCTGCTGGCCCTCGAACCTTCGCCCCTCAAAACCGATTTCTGAAAACCATTTACTGTTCACTGATTACTGTTCACTGTTCACTGATTACTGTTCACTGATTACTGATTACTGTTCACTGATTACTGTTCACTGATTACTGATTACTGTTCACTGTTCACCGTTCACTG
>DAOUBQ010000082.1:0-25634 GCA_034432755.1 Anaerolineales bacterium | reverse complement strand
CTTCTTTTTGGCCGCTGTCGTCAAGTGCAACACCCAGTTTGTACCAGGCCCCGCCGTTTTTGGGCTGCCAGGCGGTGACCTTTTGCAGGATGCGCACGGAATCGGGGTGATGGACGGCGGAGGGGGCGTCATCGGGCCAGATCAGTTCGCCGGCCAGGGTATAGAGCGCATCCGCCAGGCGATGGCGTTCGCCCAGGCGGATGAGGGTTTGCACCACCCGTTCCTGTGCCGCCTGCGGGGGGCCGGCGGCTTCCAGTTGGCCGTCGCGCGGGGTGTATATGCTTTCGTGCGCTTCCAAATAGCGCAGGGCGGGCGGCAGGCGCAGCCATTGGACCCACAGGGGACGGTCTTGCAGCAGGGCGCGCGCCAGCGGCCGCACGGTGAAGCGCGCCAGCGGGAAGCCGTATTGCCGCAGCAGGGCGGCGGCGTGGTACAGGGCGGTCGCTTCGGGGTAGCGCGCTGCGGCCAGGCGGTAGCGTTCCGCCCAGGTGCCGCGCAGCGTGTCGCGGAAGGTTTCGGGGGTCAGGGCGGGCAGGCCGCGCTGCGGGTTGGCGGCGCTCTTCAGGTTTTCAACCAGGTTGCGGAAGGTGCCGTCGTTGCGGCGGGCGAGGGTCTCGGCTGCTTCCACGCGGATTTCGGCGGCCGCGCCGCGTTCTTCCAGCAGGCGGGCGGCGACTTCGGGGGCAGGTTCGGGCAGGTCGTAGCGGGCGAAGCGCCCCCACAGGGCGGGGTAGCGCTCCCAGTCCAGTTTGTCCCACTCGGCAGGCTCGCCTTCGTATTCGGGGACGGTCTCACTGCGGGTGGTGGCGAGGATGAGCAGTTCGCCTTTGCCGTAGAAGGTCTCCAGCGCTTCGAGGGTCTTGAGCAGGCGTTCCTGGAAGGGCAGGATGAGCGGCTGGGCGAGCGAATCGGCGCGCGGGTTGACTTCGCGGCGGCCGCTGCCGCAGCGGCGGCTGAGGTCGTCCACGAAGAGCAGGATTTTGTGGTCGGGGACGCCTTCCAGGCGGCGGGCGGGCGGCTCCAGCCAGCGGTCGGGCGGCAGGTACAGGACGGTCCAGCCTTCGGCGTTCAGCGTTTGCGCCAGGTGGGCGGCTTCGCGGGTCTTGCCCAGTCCGCTCTTGCCGCACACCAGCAGGGCGCGCTGCTGGCGGAGCAGGTCTTCCATCTCGCGGCGCACGCTGCGGCCGGGGATGCGTTCCAGGTAGGGGATGCGGCGGTCGTTGAGCGGGGAATCGAGCGGGTCGGGCAGGGCGGCAGCCAGCACGTCGCCGCCAGGCGGGATGACGGTGAAGGGGTGTTCTTTAGCACCGCGCTGGCGTTCACGCCGCGCTTCGATCAGCCCGCGGATGAGTTTGTACAGTCCGCCGAGCAGGGCGCCCACGATTCCGCTGCCGAACAGCCAGCCGAGGGCGTCTTTGTGGTCGGAAATCCATTGGAGGAGGGAGTCCCAGTCCATGTTGCCCTTGCCTTTGTTGCAATTTTACTCGCTTGTGAGAAAATCGCCCTGCCGCTGCTCACTGAACACTGATCACCGAACACTGCTCTTCAACTCCCTCCACACCTTCTCTGGCGTGATGGGATTATCGTCAATGTTCACGCCGACCGCGTCCAGCACGGCATTGCCGACGGCAGGCGCGACCCCGTCCATCGGAATCTCCGCCACCGCCTTGACCCCAAACGGATGCGTCGGCTCGAAGGTCTCGACGAAGATGGTTTCCATCTCGGGCATTTCGTCCGCGCGGAAGATGTGGTAGCGGTCGAAGTCGCGCTGACGGATGAGTCCGCGCTCGTCCCAGGTCATCTCTTCGCAGACGGCGTAGCCGAGCGCTTGAGTCATCCCGCCTTCGATTTGTCCCGACGCGGTGAGCGGGTTGACGATGACGCCCGAATCCACCGCCATCACCAGTTTGTCCACCGTGACCGCGCCTGTTTCCGTGTCCACGGTCACTTCGGCGAACTGCGCGGCGAACGGCGGCGGTGAGGACGGCGAGACGTACGAGGCCACGCCCATGATTTGTTCCTGGTCGTTGCGGTGCAGGCTGTCGAGGGCGATTTCGGCGAGCGTGACAAACCTCCCATCGGGCGCATGGGCTTTGCGGTCGGCGAGGCGGATGGTCTGAGGGTCGGCGATTCCCAGCATCTTCGCCGCGCGGATTTTGATGCGCTCCGCCGCCATCTGCGCGGCTTTGACCGCCGCCGTGCCTGAGATGTAGGTGGTGGACGAGGCATACGCGCCCTTGTCGAACGGCGTGAAGTCGGTGTCGGACGAGTAGCAGATGATGTCTTCGAGCGGAACGCCCAGCACCTCCGCCGCCATCTGCGCCAGCACCGTGTCGGAGCCTGTGCCGAGGTCGGTCGCGCCGACGAGCAGGTTGAATGAGCCGTCGTCGTTCATCTTGATGGATGCGCCGCCCATGTCGAGGTAGGGGATGGCGGTGCCTTGCATGACGAGAGCGACGCCAATGCCCTTGCGCTTGTAGGACAAGATACTATCTTGTCCTTGCGACAAAATAGTATTTTGTCCCACGCGCCATTTTTCATTCCCAAACTTATCATCCCAGCCAATCGCGGCTTTGCCCTGCGCCACGCACTGCTCCAGCCCGACGGTGTGGATGATTTCGGGACGCGGCTCGCGCCCTTCGTTCCATGCCGTGCTGAACGGGTGATACTCGCCAGGGCGGATGGCGTTCTTCAGGCGGAACTCAAGCGGGTCGAAGCCCATTGCCCGCGCAATCTTTTCCATGTGACGGTCGAGGGGCCAATATCCCTGCGGCACGCCATAGCCGCGATACGCGCCCGCGGGCGGCGTGTTGGTGTACACCACGTCTGCATAGAAGCGGATGTTGGGACTCTTGCGGTATTCGCCGTCGCCCACGTAGAGCGCCATCGCTTTGTGACCCGTGTTGCCCGTCACGGTCAGCGCGTGACAGCCGTAGGCGCCCGTATCCGAGAGCGCGTACATGGCGTTGGCGGTGATGGTGCCGTCGCGCTTCACGCCCGTCTTCATGCGGATTCGCATCGGATGACGCGAGCGCGCCGCGATGAACTCTTCCTCGCGCGTGTACTCGTACATCACGGGGCGTCCTGTGGCGATGGTCAGATGCGCGGCCACGTCTTCCATCAGCACTTCCTGCTTGCCGCCAAATCCGCCGCCGATGCGCGGCTTGATGACGCGGATGCGCTTGATGGGCAGTCCCAGCACGGGGGCGAGTTGACGCCTCACATGAAACGGGACCTGCGTCGAGGTCCGAATGACGAGGCGGTCGTCTTCATCCCAATACGTCACGCAGACGTGCGGCTCGATGTGCGCCTGCTGCACCTTCGGCACTTCGTACTCGGCTTCGAAAATTTCATCGGCTTCGGCGAAGCCCTTTTCCACGTCGCCGATGTCAATGCGGATGTGGGCAGCCAGATTTCGGTCGGGGTTCGATTCGGCGAAGTTGACATATTCGGGTTCGTCGTGAATCTTCACGGGGTTGTCGAGCGCTTCGCGCGAATCGAGAATGGCAGGCAGGACTTCGTATTCGACTTCGATCAAGCCCAAAGCCTGTTGTGCGATTTCGGGCGTCTCCGCCGCGACAAACGCCACCCGATCGCCCACGAAGCGGACTTTGTTATCCAGCGAGAACGTATCAAGCGGACCAGGGATGGGGTCGGACTGCCCCGCGGTGGAATAGACGACGCGCGGGATGTCCTGCCAGGTCAGCACGGCGGCGACTCCCTCGAGGGCGCGCGCCTTGCTGGCGTCAATGCGTTTGATGCGGGCGTGGGCGTGCGGCGAGCGCAGGACTTTGGCGTGCAGCAGCCCGCGCTTTTCCAAATCTGCGGCAAAGGCGGGCTTGCCCTGCACGAGTTTCACCGCATCCACCTTGACCTCGGGCTTGCCCACCACCTGCCAGCCGTCGGTTTCGGGCGTGACGACCATCTTCGGCATGACGCGCGTCTGGGTCATTGGCTCGCCTGCTGACGGCGCGGGCGTCCACGGCTCACCGCTCACTGACGACTGCTCGCTGATGACCGATGACTGCTCACTGCTCACTGATGACTGATGACTGATGACTTCCCCCCTCATCACCGCCGCCGCTTTCAGCACCGCCTGCACAGGTTTGAGATAGCCCGTACAGCGGCACAACACGCCTGCAATCGCTTCGCGCACTTCTTCTTCGCTGGGGTTGGGATTTTTATCGAGCAGCGCCTTCGCCGCGAGAATCTGCGCGGGGGTGCAGTATCCGCACTGGATCGCGCCCGATTCGACAAAAGCCCGTTGCAGCGGATGAAGGTCAACCCTCACCCCTATCCCCTCTCCCAGCGGGAGAGGGGGACGGGGGGTGAGGGCTTCGATGGTCGCTATCTTGTGACCTTCCGCCTGCGCCGCGAGCATCGAACCTGCGTTGACGGGTTTTCCGTCCAGCAGCACGGTATCTGCGCCGCTCAAGCCGTGCTCGTCGCCGAATTTGACGCCGTGAAAGCCCAGTCCGCGCAGGGCGGCAAGCAGGGTGGTATGCGGCGGACAATCTAGCGTATATTGATTTCCGTTAACGGTGAGGGATGTATTCATGGCAGGCTCCTATTGTCAGACAAAGTCATTATACGCGTTTTTCTTTTTTGAGATTGTTTTTTTTATCCGACTTTGTCCTATCATAGATTCAAAAGGAGATAACAGTGGTTTTATTCCCCGCTTTCTCCGGCAAATCAGAACAGTACGTCATCAGGCCGATGGGCAATGCCCATCCGCCTTCGTGTTCCTGCAGCATGGTTCTGTTGGCATAGCCTGACACAGCGTTATTTCCAAATAAACTCCAATGCGCTGCTTTGGGGCAGAGTCACCGTTTGCGCTTGCGGTTCGACCGTGCCGCTGTAGCCCGGCTTGTATGCGCTGCAACTCTCATCGGCCCAAACGTTGCTCTTGCAGGCCACCGTGTTTTGCGTCACCGTCCATGTGCGGCTCGCGTCCGGCGGAAGGAAGGCAAAAAATTCACCGTTTGAGTCGGATACAGCCGTTGTGCCAGTTTCGGCTCCCTCCGGCTTCACCTCGAACCCGATTCCCTGAATGGGTGTCCCCAGCACATCCACCACCCGCCCCCGAATAACGAGCAATCCCTCTGTTGTGAGTACCGGAATGGCCTGCAAATCCACCTCCGATTTCAGCAATTCGGCAAACACCCAACCCTGCGCCCCGTCCCTGGTTACGACTTGTATCCACTCCCCGCCTGGCGCTTTGCCTTGCACCGTCAGCGCCGAATCGGAATTGAGCAGGCGCAGCGCGTCGAACAAGAAACCCGGCCCCAGCCGCAGTTTGAGCCCGTCTACGGCTGGGCTGATCTCGAAACTGACGAAAGGCGTGGGGCTGCCCGCCGGGGTCACACTTGGCAGGGCGGTTGGCGGCAGAACAAACGGCGTAACAGTTCCCTCTGCCGAAATTGCCGGTGTAATGGTGGGGAGTGGAACCGAGGCTTGTTTAGAACAGGCTGCCAGCATCCCGGTCAGCAGGAACAGGGCAAGGATATAAGGTTTGCGCATCTCATCACCTCTTTATTTGTTGTCTCTCATTATATCCCCTGCCGTCTAAACCAAAAACGGCGGAACTCCGCCGCTTTTGCTCAGACCCACAAACTTCATTGTACAATGAAAAAGCCAAAATTTTGTCCAGACAATGCCTTACAGTTGTCACGGTTTATTTTAATGTATTCCCCTGGTTTTGTTGTATCCTATGGTTAGTAACTACTTCGCTCACCCAGTTACAGAAAGGAGGTCAGAATTCGCATCCCAAACTATCCCGCTGGCACTCCCGGAGGTGAAATCGGGGGTTGAGCAAGTTCCTGGCAACATGGCTCTCCTGCCTGCGCCAAACGTTCCCCGGCACGATAGACGGGTTCCCGGTTCACCTCGGCAAGACCAGTCAGCAAGTGTACCCAAGAAACTTGAGTCGTTTTGTGCAACAACGCTCGAACACAATTTATATCAAGTGAAGACGGATGGGCAACCCCCATCCGTCGTTTTTATTTTGTGGATGTCTCACTTGTGGGCGATGACCACGTAAAAATCATCGGCCTCGCGGCTGGGTTTGCCCGTTAAACCAGGGTGGATTTCGACCCCGCTGAAGCCTGTTTCCGTTAAGATTGCCGTCATCTCAGCCTCGTCATAGCCTTTCGTGCTGGAGGCCAGGCGCGTAACCTGTGCTGTTTCGGCGTCAATGATGAAATACCGCTCGGTGGCGACGGTTTGTTCTTCATCCCAGAACGATTCCATCAGGCATAGGTGGGGCTTATCTGAAAATAATCCGCTTGGCGTGGAATACCAGGTGGATGGCTGATTGCCCATTTGCTCTACAGCATCTACGGTGTGGATTTCGAGCAGCAGTTTGCCGCCGGGTTTGAGCGCACCCCAGGCCTTTTGCAGAATTTTCCGGGCGTCGGCGGGCGTAAAGACGTTGAATTCGCCGAAGATGAACAGTATCAGGTCGTAGCCGCGCCCAAATTTTTCGGTGCGCACATCGCCCAGGGTGTAAGAGCAGGTTTCGGGCGAGTGGTTAACGGCGTATTCAATGGAGGCGGGAGAAAAGTCAATTCCACGGCACGAATGACCCAGTCGGGCCAGTTCCGCGCAGTACAGGCCGGGGCCGCATCCCAGGTCCAGGATGGTCGAGGTGGTTTGGGCCAGTACGAATTCATGAATCCACTTTACATGTTTTTTGATTTTGGTTTTGCGGCGGCTGGCGGCATCGTGTGCCTGGCTCAGGTGTTCTTTAAGAATTCGGCGGCTGAAATCGGGGTCGTTCCAGGGGATTTTTTCACCTTCGGCCCAGGGGGTTAGGGTTTGGCTGCGTTCGATGATGGTTTGAAGGTTCATTTTTGGTTTGCCCCTTTCTTTGTAAGAGAGGGGTTGGGGTGAGGGTAGGCAGGTGATGATGTCTACGGAATGGCAAAAGTGACTTGTTCGGGGTTGACAACCGCCAGCGGGACGTGCATGGCCGGCATTTGCGGCAAGAGGGGGTTTGTAATTTCCAGTTCGTAGAGCGACATCCAGGGGATTTTAGAAAGTTCGAGGCTGGGGCCAATGCCGCTTTGGGCTGAAACGCGGATGACTCCTTTGAATTGGAAGGTGCCAACCCCGGCCAGGATGGGCAGCATGGCGCGGTTGGCTTCTTGGGGGTCATAATCTACGCCATCGCTGCCTGGCGGGGTGAGGTGCAGGGCAGTGACCATGGGGAGCGGGATAAACACTTCGGAACTGTTGAAGGATTTGACCGCTCCGCTGAATTGCACGGCGCTGACGCCGAAAAGATGGATGTAGCGCGGCGCGCCCTGGGTGCGCAGCCAAGTGCTGACGCGCACGTTTTGTTTGGTGACCACTTCGCCGCGAAAGACGCTCTCGCGGGTGTAAACCATGACGGGGGTCATTTTTTCATCGGGGGCGGGTGTGTACATAGCGGCTCCTTAACAATGAATTGACTGCGCGGAAAGAAACTTTTGTGACCACGAAGGATACAAAGGCTATGAATCTTAACCTTCGTGCCTTTCATATCATAGCATTTTTGAGCCTGGCAGGGCGCTGGCTGCTGTTGTGCGTGACAAAATCAGGATGGATGTCATGTCAGTGCTTTTTTCATGCGCTCCAGGGCTTGTTCGAGGGTGGCGCGGGGGCAGCCGAAGTTCAGGCGCACGAAGTTATTGCCGCCTGTGCCAAAGGTGGCGCCGTCGTTCAGGGCAATTTTGGCTTTCTTTAAGAAAAATTTGTAGGGGCTGCCCTTGATTTGACCGCTCTCGACCAGTCCATTGCAATCGAGCCAGGCCAGGTAGGTGGCTTGGGGGCGGGTGATGCGAATTTCGGGCAATTCTTGTTGTACAAGCGCCACCAAAAAATCGCGGTTGGCGCGCAAATAGGCGCGGAGTTCTGCCAGCCAGTCGTCGCATTCACCAGAGAAGGCTGCTTGCGCTGCCGTCAGTCCTAACCCGTTGACGTGCAGGGTCATGCGTTCGACCTGTTCTTTGTATCGCTCGCGTAGTTCTTGGTTGGGGATGATGGCAAACCCGCAGAACAACCCGGCGATGTTGAAGGTTTTGGAGGGGGCAATCAGCGTGATGGTTTTTTGGGCAATTTCAGGCGAGAGCGACGCGATTGGGACGTGTTTTTCTTCTCCGAGAATCAATTCGCTGTGAATTTCATCTGAAACAATGACGGTATCCTGTTTCAGGCAGGTTTCGGCCATGCGGGAGAGTTCCTGCGCGCTGTAAATTTGTCCCGTTGGATTGTGTGGGTTGCACAGCAGGAACATCTTCGTCTGGCTGCCGCCGCTGTGGAAGGCTTTCTCAAACGAAACCCAGTTGATTTGGTAACGCAAGAGATTATCTTGCGCTGCGCAGCCCAGTTCTGCTTCCTGGCGGATGACGCCCTGGTGTTTCTGGATGTCGTGGAAGGGCATGTAGACCGGGGGCTGGATGATGTAGCCGTCGCCGGGGCGGCATAGGGTTTGGGCGGCGGCGTAAAATCCACTCACCAGCCCGGTAATGGCGACCACACTTTCGGGGCTGATGGTCCACCCATAGAGATTTTCCATGCGCGCGGCCACCAATTGGCGCAGGGCTTTGCCGGGCATTTCGTAGCCGAAAATGCCATGTTCAACCGATTTTTGCAAAGCGGTGAGGATGGGTTGCGGTGCGGTGAAGTCCATATCGGCCACCCAGAGGGGTAAAACGTCTTCGGGGTAGGCGTTCCATTTGAGGCTGTTGGTGTTGCGGCGGTTGATGATTTGGTCGAAGTGATAGGACATCGGAGAGCCTCCGTTATTTCAAGTAGGTGTCGAAGAATTCTATCAGCGCCTGTTCATACGCGGCGGGGTGGGTGTAGGGCGCGGCGCAATGGCTGGAATGGGGCAGGTTGAAATGCACTTTGGGGCCGCTGGCCGCTTCGTAATACGATTGGACGCGCGCTTTTTCCCCGCCCTGGCCGGTGGAGAGGAACAGGATGGGGCGCGGGGAAACGGCCTGAATGGCTTCGAGGGTGCTAATGGGCGCGTACGCTCCGGCTTTGAGCGCGACGATGTGAAAGTAGGTTGTAAACGTCAGGGCGTGGAAAGGGTCGGCCCGGAAGTCTGGCCGGTTCTCTTCCCAACTGAGCGGGCTAGGAGCGTCTACCGCAGCGGCGCCAATTTGGGGCGAGAATGCGGCCCCGCCGAGGGCGATTGCGCCGCCTGAAGAACAGCCGTAAATGCCAAGCCGGACATTTTTTTGTCGTGTAGTCACGAAATTAACTGCTTGCTGCACATCGGGGATATCAAGCCAGCCGAGGGTGCGCACTGTTCCGTCGCTTTCGCCGCTGGCGCGCTGGTCGTACATCAGGAGGCCGTAGCCGTGCCGGTAGAGCATTTCGGCGGGACGCATGACTCCCATTCGGTTGCCGTAGTAGGGATGCAGCAGGAGGATGACCATTCCGTTTTGGGGCGGGATGTACCAGCCGCGCAGGGTGAGGCCATCGGCGGTGTGGAAACTGATTTTTTCAAATGGCGCGCCAAATCGGGTGGGCGAGTCGCAGCAGACGGGGTGTTGAAGTGGGATGGTGACTGCTGTAACCAGCGCGGCTACGCTGAAGAGCCAGAATCCGATGGGGGTGAGGAGCAGCAGGAAGGTCAGCAGTTTCAGCCAGTAGGCGAGCGTGCGACGGGCGGGTTGGGTCATGGCTGCTCAAGTTCGTTGATGAGTTGCAGGCAGGCGTCATCACCGGGGTTGGGCTGGTAGGATGTGGTGAACCAGGAATTCAGGATTTCTTTTGCCAGGGCGTCGGTGGTCAGGCGCATGGAGAGGCATAGCAGGTTGGCGTTGTTCCACAGGCGCGCGCTGCGTGCCGTTTCGGCGTCTACGCACAGGGCGGCGCGGATTCCGCGCACTTTGTTGGCCGCTATGCTGACGCCTGTCCCTGTCCAGCACAGCAGGATGCCTTCTTGGGCTGCGCCGCTTGCGACGGCTTCTGCCACCTGCCTGGCAACCTGCGGCCAGAGGGCGGTTTCGCCGGGGGAGGGGCCAAACCAGGCCACCTGGTGGCCGCATTCGGCCAGGTATTTTTGGATAGCTTCGACAACAGGCAACTGTTCATCGGCGCCGAGGGCGAGTTTCATGTCGGCAACTCCTGGATGGGGCGAATTGGACGTAATGAATTGGGCCTATTTTTTGTATGCCACAATGACCCCATCGCGCAGGGGCAGGAGGGTCACAATCCAATCGGGGTCTGTTGTGATGGTCTGCGTGAAACGGCGCACCCCTTCGGTGGAGTTGGTGGTATCGGATGTGTCAAAGATGCGCGCGTGCCAGAGCATGTTGTCAATGATTAAGACTCCGCCAGGGCGCAGATTTTCCTTAATTGTGGGCAGGGAATCGGGGTAGGCTTCTTTGTCAATGTCGTTGAAGATGATGTCGAAGGGGCCGGGCGTTTCACGCAGCGTTTGAACGGCTTCTGCGTTGTGGAAGCGGACCAGGTTGCTATATCCCAATCGGGAGAGATGCTCTTGCGCCATGCGGGAGAGTTCATCATCCCAAACGGTGTGATGCACCAGGCCGCCGCCGTTTTCCTGCACCGCGCGTGCAAACCAGGCCGTGGAGTAGCCGAAGCCGGAGCCAAGTTCAAATATATTTTTTGCGCCAATCATGCGCGCCACTTGATAACATAATTGCCCGACCACCGGGCCGATGATGGGGAAGTTGTGTTGTTCGGCGTATTCTTCCATTTCGCGCAGGATGGCGGGGCGGGGGGGGATGAGAGTGGTCAGGTAGTTTTGAATCAGGGAATAGTCGAAGGGGTCTTTCATGGCAGGCTCCTTGGGATGAAAAAGAAGGTGGACTCATTTTTCTTTTTTGTGTTCTTTAAAGTTGAATTCACTGCGAAAAGCGAATAAACCGTCAAGTGCGCCAAAAACAGTGCCGTTTTTTTACCAACTCACCTTACGGAGTGACGCGAGATTTCTTTCGCATTTTCAAGCGACATGTTGCAAATTAATCTGGCAATAGCGTACCGCGAGATTGTTCTCGCCCTGTGGTGTCACTCTAAAGTATGGGGTGCGATATGAATCTCGCGGTACGAAACCCCATATCTGGATTGCTACAATGACTTCACTAAAAAAACCTTTCTTACCACGAAGAACACAAAGGTCACGAAGTTTTTTTAGTTATCTTACGCAAAAACTGCTTAACATCAGTTACCAAAAATGTATTTTTTGCCGATAAAATCATTTTTTGTTGCATTCCTGCGTTCTTTGCGGTTCAAAACATTGTTTTTGCAGTGGAGTCGAAGTTCTTTTTGTATTCGACTCAAAGTTAATGAAGGGCATTGAGTACCACTGGCAAGATGCGCTCCACCCAGCCGGCATACATTTTGCCGGAGGGATGCAGGCCATCAGGGGCGATGAGTGCGCGGTCGGTGGATGCCGTGCGTGAGTAGGGGGTGATATTGACATAAGCGGCACCCGCTGCTTCGGTTTCTTCGCGGTTGACGTCGTTGAAGGCGTCAATTTCGGTGGCGATTTGGGCTGTGTTGCGCCCGGCGGCAAAGGGTGTAACGCCCCAATCGGGAATCGAGACGACAAAAACCTTTTTGGGGTCACCCCCGGCGTATTCGATGGCTTTGCCGAGCAAAAAGCGGAATTGTTCGCGGTAGTCTTCGAGCGGGCGTCCGCGATATTGGTTGTTGACGCCGACCAGCAGGGAGACCAGGTCGTAGGGTGGGGTGATGCTGGTTTGCGTTATACCCTTCCAGAGTTCATCGGTCGTCCAGCCGGTGCGGGCAATCAGGGTAAGTTCTGTGTTGTAACCCTGTTTGTTCAGTTCTGTGCTTAACTGCACCGGCCAACGTTCACTTTCTGGCACGCTTTCGCCAATGGTGTACGAATCGCCCAGGGCCAGGTAGCGGACGGTTGAAGGGGCGTCTGGCGTGGACGAGTCTGTTCCGCGCCTTGCGCAGGCTGAAAGCAGGCACAGGCTGAGCAGCAGTATGATAAAGTCGCGGGTTGGCATTTTTTACCCTTGGGGCGCTTGAGGGAGTTCCAGTTTGGGTTCGTGCAACTTCAGCCCTAACAGTTCGAGGCCTTGCAAAAGCAGGCCAATTTGGGCTAGCCCCAGCCAGAGCAGGAGGAGGGTGATGAACCAGGTGAGTTGGTTGAGCGTGGCGGGGAGGTTTTGTTGGGCGGTTTGGATTTTTTGCTGGATGGTTTCAATTATTTTTACATATTGGGTGGTCACTTGCCGGGCCTCGTTTAGGCTGCCGCGGATGTTGGCGATGTCGCCCGCTATTTCAGCCGTGCTTGCGCCGATGGCGCTCAGGCTATCTTGGGAGGTGGTGAGCGCTTCTTCCATTGAACGCAGCGAGGTGGCAATTGGGTCAAGGCTTTTTGAGAGTTCGGCCAGCGCGCCACTGAGTGGGCGGGTGCTATCGTAGCCGCGCAGGCCGATGAGGGGAATGGAGGCCAGCGTGGAGAGGGTGGAATCGATGATTCTTGCGCTGCTTTGCGCTGATTGAATGGCCTGCTGTGATTTGGAGATGGTTTGGGGGAGTTCTTGGGTGGTGACGGTGGAGAGGGTGTCTATGAGCGGCAGGGTTTGTTCAACCGAGCCGCCAGCGGCCTCAACGGCCGTGGACAGAGAGACCAGGGCGTTATTGGCCTGGTCGAGCGCTTGTGAGGCAACCGCCAGCCCGTCTGAGGTGGTTTGCAGGGTGGTATCGAGCAGGGTCAGGGTCTCATTGAGGCCGATTTGGATGTCTGCTTCGATGCGCCGCAGGCCGATGACGCCGAAGAGGCTGATTGCCATGCCTGCTATCGAGATGCTTATCAGCAGGATGCCGATGGAAGAAGAAATCGCACGTTTCATGGTCTGCTCCTCACAGAAGGTGGACGGTACAGGTATGAGTATACGATATTTTTGGCGAAAGATTTTTTCAATCTACCATGCGCTTGGGCGGCCTTTTGGTCGAGTCTCTCGAAGCGGCAGCGGTGGTCTCGATACGCTGGAAAAGCGTCGGCTACGAAACCATTTTCAGGAAGGGCAAAATTGCCTGGGCCACCTCGTCCGCTGCGGTGACGGGGGCGCTGTGGTCGGCATTCACCAGATGGTCGTATGGCCCGGGGCGGCGCGGTGGGACGGCAATCAGGTCGCGCTTGCCCCACACCCAAAGAGTGGGCACGTTTGCCAGCCTGAAGGGTTGCGCGCCGCCGTGTGGCAGGCTGTGCAGGGTATGCTTCAGCGTTTCACGGCGGCAGGAGGTAATTTCATGCACCCAATGGGCCGCCAGCGGGCTGGGGCGCAGGTTGAAGCCCAGCAGCCGTACCAGAAAGTCGATTCGCCACCCGCTCAGGATAAAATCACCCGTGCGCGGCCAGCGCCGGTCGAGCCATAGCCCCAGGCGCAAGCCGGTGGCAGCCGGCCTGGGCGTTTGAAGCGGGCAGAGCAAGATGGCCCGTTGCACGGCTTGCCCATCCAGGTTCAGATAATCTTCGCTCACCCGGCTGCCGGTAGAATAGCCCAGTAAGTTCCAACCGGAAAATCCCAGTTCGCGCCGCAGGTTGCGCAGGGCATGGGCAGCGAATTGCAGGTAGTGCGACCGGGCAGGGGGCAAGTCTGAAGCGCCGATTCCGGGCAGTTCGGGCATGATAAGGGTAAAATGGGAGTTGAGATGCGGGCGCAGGCGGCTCCAGATGTTGAACGAAATGCCGAACCCATGCACCAGCAAGAGTGGTGGGCCCTGTCCTTCTAATTCAACCGACAATGAGGCAATTTTTGGCATGGCAAACATCCTGATTTTTGTGTCGAAAACCGGGGGCGGGCATATCAGCCTGGGCGAAGCGTTACGCGATCTTTTGAGTGATAAACACCAAATTGCGTTAATTGATCCGCAGCCGCGCATTGTTCACTGGCACTATCGCGCCGTCAGCCGGCACGCGCTCTGGCTGTGGTCTTTGGAATACCGCTTGAGCAATGGCCCGCGCCGGGCGCGCCTGGCGCATACCCTGGCGCAGGCCCTGGCGCCGCTCATCATCCGCGCGATGGAGCAGTTTAAGCCCGACCTGGTCATGACCACCTACCCTTTTTTGGCGGATGAAGTGATGGCGGCCATGAAACTGTGGCCGCGTATGCGCCGCCCCTTTGCCATGCTGCTTTCGGACCCCGGCCCGGTGCATTCGGCCTGGCTAACCGAGCGCAATGCGGATGCAGTCTTTGCGCCAACCCGCGAGACCTTTCAGCAGGCGCTGGCGGCCAACATCCCGCCGGAATGTCTGCACCTGACCGGTTGGCCGGTGCGCGGTCAATTCTATCATCCCCAACCTGCCCGCTCTGAAACCCTGGAGCGCATGGGCTTAAACCCCGGCCTGTTTACCGTTTTTATGCAGGGCGGCGGCGAGGGGGCCACTGGCTACGCGGCGGTGGTGGAGCAGTTATCCAACATCGAGGGGATGCAAATGATCCTGGCGGTTGGCACGAATCACGCGCTTTATGAGCGTTTTCGCGGCCACAAAAATATCCATGCTCTGCCGTTTACCAAAGAAATTGCGCGCCCCATGTCTGCCGCTGATGTGGTGATGGGCAAGGCCGGGCCAAACATTTTGCTGGAGAGCGTGACGCTCGGCAAGCCGTTCATTGCTACATCCTACATCCCCGGCCAGGAACAGCCCAATCTCGATTTTATCCGCCGTTATGGGCTGGGCTGGGTGGCGCTGGAAAAACTGGAACAGCGGACCTTGTTAGAAAGCCTGGTTCGCCAGCCAGAGCAGTTACAGGCCGCCCGCGAATCGGTGCAGCGTTATCGAGACTGGAATACGCAAGCCGTGAGACAGACTCCAGAACTTGTGGAAAAATTGTTGCGATGAAAACCTCCGATTTTGATTACGACCTGCCCGAATCGTTCATTGCCCAAACGCCGGTGGAACCGCGCGATTCATCCCGCTTGATGGTCTTGAACCGCAAAACCGGAACGCTGGAACACCGCATTTTCCGCGAGATTGGCGAATACCTGAACCCCGGCGATTTGCTGGTGGTCAACCAGACGCGCGTCATCCCGGCCCGGCTTTCAGCGCGGAAAGAAACCGGGGGCAAGGCAGAAATTCTGCTCTTGCGGAGGGAATCCGAGACGGTGTGGGAATGCCTGGTGGGTGGGAAAGGCCTGGGCGAGGGCAAGCGGCTGCGGCTGGAAGACGGCCTCGAAGCGGAAATCGTTTCCAGCCTGGAAGGTTCCCGCCGCCGGGTGCGGTTCGATGAACCGGTGGAGAATCATCTCTCCAAAGACGGTCAAATGCCCCTGCCCCCGTACATCCACCAAAAATTAACCGACCCGGAACGCTACCAGACAGTGTACGCCAAAACACCCGGTTCTGCCGCCGCGCCAACGGCTGGCCTGCACTTCACCCCGCGCCTGATGGATGAATTGCGCGCGAAGGGCGTGCAGTTTGCCGAAGTGACCTTGCACGTTGGGCTGGATACGTTTGCCCCGGTGACGGAGGACGACCCGCGCCAGCATAAAATTCATACCGAATGGTGCGAACTGACGCCCGAAACGGCGGCCAAAATCAACGCGGTGAAAGCGGCGGGCGGGCGGGTGATTGGGGTGGGCACGACCAGTGTGCGCACGCTGGAGAGCGCAACGGTAGGGCGAGATATTCTCTCGCCGTCCAGCGGCCCGACTTCAGAGGACACCTTGCCCGGTGGTCAATTTCGCGCAACGGTAGGGCGAGATATTATCTCGCCCTACAGCGGCCCGACTTCAATTTACATCCTGCCCGGCTATTCGTTTCGCGTGGTGGATGCCATCATCACCAATTTTCACCTGCCCAAATCTACGCTGATTATGATGATAAGCGCCTTTGCCGGGCGCGAGACGGTGCTGAACGCTTACGAAGTTGCCAAACGCGAGGGCTACCGGTTTTTCTCGTTTGGCGATGCGATGTTGATTTTTTAGCCCCTACCCTAAGAGGAGATTTTCATGTCTCAACCTTTCATCCTCGGCGTCAATTATTGGCCGCGCCGCAAAGCAATGTACTGGTGGTCGAACTTTGATGCCGCCGAAGTCGATGACGATTTCGCCCTGATTCAATCACTGGGCCTGAAGGTGGCCCGCATCTTCTTGCTCTGGGATGATTTTCAGCCCGAACCAACCGCTGTAGATAAAAACGCTCTGACGAACCTGGTCAGGGTGGCCGATTTGGCCGCAAAACACAAAATCGGCCTGAATGTGACCTTTTTCACCGGTCACATGAGCGGTCCCAACTGGGCCCCCCGTTGGCTGATTGGAGAGCGTGAAGGTTGGCCCTCGCCCTATTTCGGCTTCATGCGCCAGGTGGTCAGCCAGGGGAAAATCGTGCCAGACGGCAATTACCGCAATATGTTCACCGACCCGGTTGCGCTGGAGGCCGAACGGCTCTTGCTCAAGACGGTGGCCCGCGCGCTGAAGGAGCATGACGGCGTTTGGATGTGGAATTTGGGCAACGAACCCGACCTGTTTGCCTGGCCCGCCAGCGCCGCACAGGGCCGCGCCTGGGTGCGCGAAATGACCGGAATTATCAAAGAAATAGATAACCAGACGCCGGTCACGGTTGGCTTGCACAGCGCCGACCTTGAATCGGACACCGGGCTGCGTGTTCACGATGTGTTTGCTGAAACCGATGTGGCCGTGATGCACGCCTACCCGATGTACACCGAATGGGTGCGCGGGCCGCTCGACCCTGACCACGTCCCGTTCATGAACGCCCTGACCGCCCATTTTGCTGGGAAACCGGCCCTGATGGAGGAGTTCGGCGGCTGTACCAACCTGCGCGGCAAGTCCTCCGAAACCTGGGAGTGGCAGGCCTACGGCCTCGACCGAACGCAGTTCATGGCTTCGGAGGAGGATTTTGCCGAGTACATCCGCCAGGTGCTGCCCAACCTGCACGAGGTGGGCGCAACCGGGGCCATGATTTGGTGCTTCGCCGATTATGCTGAGGAACTGTGGAATGTTCCGCCCTGCGGCGAATCGCGCCACGAGCGTCATTTTGGCCTGGTGCGGCCCGATGGCTCACTCAAACCGCACGCTGAAGTCATCCGCCAATTCGCAGCAACCGGCCCAACCGTTAAGCCAATTCCCGAATACGCCAAATTCCCCGCTCTGAGCGGCGAGGACTATTACGAGAAGAAAATATACGAAGAGATGGGCGCGCTCTACCAGGCGTATCTTGCTAGAAAGGGTTAAATTTTTAGGAGTCGCTTGTCCAAATTGATTGACAAGCGGCTCGTAGCTTTGGCTGCTATGACTTCAAATGACGAAATGCTTCAATTGCTCAATCAACAAATCGAAACCTGCCGCCAATGCCCGCGTCTCGTCGCCTGGCGTGAGCAGGTGGCGCGCGAAAAGCGCAAGGCTTACAAAGACCAGGAGTACTGGGGCAAACCCGTCCCTGGTTTTGGCGACCCTCAGGCGCGGGTCTTTGTGGTTGGGTTAGCCCCAGGCGCGCATGGCTCGAATCGCACCGGGCGGCAGTTTACGGGAGACGCATCGGGGGATTTTCTCTACCCAGCCCTCTACCGCGCCGGATTTGCCAATCAACCCGAATCCCGTTCCCGCGGCGATGGGCTGGTTCTGACCGATATGTATCTTGCCGCCGCTGCGCGCTGCGCCCCGCCTGGCAACAAACCCACCCCCCAAGAACTCGCCAACTGCCAGCCTTATCTGGAGCGCGAACTGGAAATCATTCAGCCCAAAGTGATAGTTGCGCTGGGTCGGATAGCATTTGAGAGCGTGTTGCGGATATTTTCTATCCGTAATTCCGACTGGAAATTTGCGCATGGCGCGTATTATCGGTTTTCGCCAGAAATTTGTGCATTACCTGCCAATCACTGGATACTGAACACTGCTCACTCGCTACTGGCCTCCTACCATCCCAGCCAGCAAAATACCCTCACCGGGCGGCTGACCGTTGAGATGTTCGATGAAATCTGGTGTAAAGCGAAGGCGCAATTGCGAGACTCCTGACATCTGACTTCCAATGTGACTTTCTATTCATAACATTCATGAAACGTTTTGTAAAAATCGCACTTTTATCTCTGCTGGTTCTCTTGCTGGCTGCCATTGGCGGCTTTGTGGTGTGGGCCGAGACCCCTGCCCGCCCTGGCCCGGCGGCGCTGGCGGCCCTCGAATCGGATGAATTGGTTTACGTCTTCCAACGAGAAGACGCTATCGTCTTCTACCCGGCCATTTGCGAAGCCCAAATTGCCGAAGAGAATTCCACCGGTCAGCCGCACACCATCACCGGTTTGATTTTTTACCCCGGCGGGCGGGTGGATTATCGCGCTTATGCCCCGGCTCTGCGCAAACTTGCCGAGCGAGGGGTGGTCGTTTTTCTCGTGCGCGTGCGCCTGAACCTGGCCTTTTTCGACATTGAAGCGGGCGCGCCTGCACTGGAACAAACCGAAGGTATTGATGTTTGGGCCGCGGGCGGGCATTCGCTGGGTGGGGTGGCGGCTTCTCTCTTTGCGCAAAATCACCCTGAAGTGCGCGGCGTGATCTTTTGGGCCTCTTACCCGGCAGATGAACGCTTCAAAGCGTTGGGGCTGCCGGCGCTTTCTCTCTATGGCACGCTCGATGGCCTGGCCGCCCCCGACCGAATAGAACAATCGCGCGCACTCTTGCCTGAAACCGCTCAGTTCATTTCCATCGAAGGCGGCAATCATGCCCAGTTTGGTGATTACGGCGTTCAGAGCGGCGATAACCCGGCGGCCATCCCCGCCGAAAGTCAGTGGCAACAGGCCGCGCAGGCAACCTTCGACTTCCTGCAATCGCTCGCGCGGTGAAATCTCATTCGGTTTATCCTATTCGTCTCATCCTGGGCAGTATGCCGAACGTTATGTAAATCGAGATTTTGCACTTTTCCAGATTATTTGAACAGTCCAGATATGGGCGTCCGTACCGCGACATTCATGTCGCTTGCCATATCTGGGGGCGTCTGCGCCAAAGGCGAGATAAATCTCGCCCTACGCTATTGCTCGATTAATTTGTTAAGGCACAACATATCGCCCGCCATATCTGGGGGCGTCTGCGCCAAAGGCGAGATAAATCTCGCCCTACGCGACTACGAGATTAATTTGTCAATTTGCAAAATCTCGCCCACTTTTACACAAAAATTGAGATACTCTCATCATCCTGTCACTCGGAAAGCGGAAAAGCGTAACAAAAAATGAAAAACGGCAAAAAATTCCTCCTCGGTATTCTCATCTTCCTTCTGCTGGCGGTCTTGCTGGGTCCCTTTCTCGTCCCCGTTCCACCCCTGGCCGGGACCGTCAGCGAGCGTGAACTGGCCGACCCCGACAGCAAATTCATCCCGGTTGGCGAGCTGACCGTTCACTACAAAGAAATGGGTGCCGGCCAGCCGGTCTTCATCTTGCTGCACGGATTTGGCGCCTCGGCGTTCTCGTGGCGCGAGGTGATGGAGCCATTTTCCGAACTGGGGCGTGTCATTGCTTACGACCGGCCAGCCTTTGGCCTGACCAGCCGCCCCATGCCCGGCCAATGGCAGGGCGAGAACCCCTACAGCCCCGAATCGCAAGCCGCCATCGTCATCGGCCTGATGGACGCGCTCGGCGTGGAAAAGGCGTACCTGGTTGGAAATTCCGCCGGAGGAACGGTCTCCGTCTATACCGCGCTCACCTACCCAGAGCGCGTCAGCGGCCTGATTCTGGTGGATGCCGCCATCTACACCGGCGGCGGCTCACCGGCCTGGGCGCGCCCCCTGCTCGTTACGCCCCAAATGCGCCATCTCGGCCCGCTCCTGGCGCGCCAAATTGCCACCAGCGGCGATGACTTCATCCGCACCGCGTTTCACGACCCATCCCTGGTGACGCCTGAAGTGCTGGCAGGCTACCGCAAGCCCCTCCGCGCCCACAACTGGGACCGCGCCCTATGGGAACTGACCGCCGCCAGCCGCCCGCTGGGCCTGGCCGAGCGGTTGGCTGAACTGACCCTGCCCGTGCTGGTCATCACCGGCGACGACGACCGCATCGTCCCTACGGAAGAATCTATTTGCCTGGGCAGTGAAATCCCCGGCGCCAGGCTGGTCATTATCCCCAACGCCGGTCACCTGCCCCACGAAGAAAAACCCGCCGAATTCATGCAATCCGTGCGCCAATTTCTCGAGGGGAAGTGAGCAGGGAAACACAACAAAAAACGGGAGACTGATGACTGATGACTGGATTCCCCGCCCCCGATTTTGAACTGCCCGACTTCAACGGCAACCCCGTCCGACTTTCAGATTTCAAGGGCAAAAAGAACCTTCTCCTCGTCTTCCTGCGCGGGTTTATGTGACCATACTGCCGCGCCCATCTCGCGCGCCTGCGCGATGATTACGCGGCCTTCACCGCGCGTGACGCGGAAATCCTTGCCATCGGCCCCGACGGCCCCAACGCCTATCGCCGCTATTGGGCAGAAAACAACCTGCCTTACATTGGCCTGCCCGACCCCAAGCACAAAGTTGCCGATTTATACGGTCAGGAATGGAATATCTTCAAACTGGGGCGTGTCCCGGCCCTGCTCATCGTAGATAAAACCGGCCTCATCCGCTATCAGCACTACGGCGACTCTATGAAAGACATCCCCGAAAACGAATTGGTGCTATCCTTGCTCGATGAAATCGGCAAATCGTGATTGATCTACAGATGACCACAATCGGCCCTATCGCCTTCCTCGGCTCTGGCGAAACCTCCCTCGCGGGCGGGCGCATCTTCGAGCAGCTTGCCCGTCAACGCAGCGACCCCTTGCGCATCGTTATCCTCGAAACCCCTGCCGGGTTTGAGCTCAACTCCGCTCAAGTTGCCGGGCGGGTGGCTGATTTTCTTAAAACCCGCCTCGCCAACTACAAACCGCAGGTAGATGTCATTCCCGCCCGCAAAAAAGGCAGTCTATACAGTCCCGATGACCCTGAAATCTGCGCCCCGCTCTTGCATGCCAACCTCATCTTCATGGGGCCGGGTTCACCCACTTACGCTGTCCGTCAACTCAAAGACAGCCTGGCCTGGGAACTGATTCGCGCCCGTCACCGCCTGGGTGCCGCCCTGGTCTTTACCTCCGCCGCCACCATCGCCATCAGCCAGATGGCCCTGCCGGTTTATGAAATCTACAAAGTCGGGCAGGATGTCCATACCGTCCCTGGCCTGGGCATCTTCGATGATTTTGGCGTCCCGCTCTCCTTCATCCCGCACTGGAACAACACCGACGGCGGCCAGGATGTAGATACCAGCCGCTGCTTCATAGGCCGCGAGCGATTTGACCTGTGGTGTGCCCAATTGCCCGAAAACCACACAGTTCTTGGACTCGATGAACATACCGGCATCCTCTTCGATTTTCAAAAATGGGAATGCCTGGTCATGGGGGTCAGTTCCGTCTCGCTCGTGCGCGTTTGTAACCCGGTCATTTATCCCTCCGGCTCTACCATCCCGCTGGAAGAGATAGGCAGCTTCCAAATTCCTGCCCCGCCCTTCAAAGGAATTATGGCCCCGGCTTGGGAGATGGCCCTTCACGCTCCGCCGCCTGCTTCCATTATTGAAGAATCGCCTCCCCTCGAAGTATTGGCCCTGGCCGAAGCGCGCCAGGCTGCCCGCGCCCGCAAAGACTGGGCCGCCGCCGACGATTACCGCCGTCAGATACTCTCCCTTGGCTGGACAGTGCAAGATACCCCCGCAGGGTCCAAACTGCTCAAAACTTGATTCAGGGGCGCGAGGACCGCGCCCCTGTAATTTCGTTTACAATAGACTCGTCAGACACAAGGAGTCAACCCATGCGCGCAGTCGAGATCATCATCAAAAAACGCGACAAACAAGTTCTTACCGATGAAGAAATCCGCTTTTTCATTGAAGGCTTCACCAACGGCAGCATCCCCGATTACCAGGCCGCCGCTTTTGCAATGGCCGTCCTGCTCAACGGCATGACCCCGCAGGAGACCACCGACCTGACCCTGGCAATGGCCCACAGCGGCGAGGTGCTTGACCTTTCAGATGTCGTTGACGTTGCCGTAGATAAACACTCCTCCGGCGGGGTGGGTGATAAAACCACCCTGGCCGTTCTGCCCATCGTAACGGCTTGCGGCCTGCCCTGCGGCAAGATGTCGGGGCGCGGTCTCGGATTCAGCGGCGGTACACTCGATAAACTCGAATCGATTCCCGGTTACAACGTCAACCTCTCCACCGAGCAGTTCAAGAAACAATTGCGCCAAATCGGCATCGTTCTCACCGGCCAGAGCGCCGATTTGGCCCCCGCCGATGGAAAACTATACGCCCTGCGTGACGTAACCGGCACCGTGCCGTCCATTCCGCTGATTGCTTCTTCGATTATGAGTAAGAAAATCGCCGCCGGCGCCAACGCTATCCTGCTCGATGTCAAAGTTGGCTTGGGCGCTTTCATGCAAACCCTCGATGAAGCCCATCACCTGGCCCACCTGATGACCGCTATCGGCGAACTGGCCGGGCGAAAAGTCAAGACCCTGCTTTCGGACATGAATCAGCCGCTTGGTCATGCTGTGGGCAATGTGTTAGAAGTGCGCGAAGCCATAGAAACCCTGCACGGCGGCGGCCCGCAAGACTTCCGCGAACACTGTCTTCATGCGGCAGCGCACATGCTGGTGCTTGGCGGGCGCGCTCGCAGCCTCGAAGTAGCCCGCAGCATGGCCGAGCGGGCGGTGGCGAACGGTTCAGCCTGGCAAACCTTTCGGCAACTGGTGGCAGCCCAGGGCGGGGATGTCTCCTATGTCGATTCGCCCCCAAAAATGGAAAATGCCCAATTCATCGAGACCATTCCCTCGCCCCAATCCGGCTACATCTCCCAAATTAATGCCCGTCTCGTTGGCGAAGCCTCAGTAGATTTAGGGGCTGGGCGCGCCAAAAAAGGTGACCCCATTGACCATGCCGTCGGCTTCGAGATTCTGCGCAAAGTGGGTGATTGGGTCGAAAAAGGACAGCCGTTGTTTGTCATTCACGCCAACGATACCGCAAAACTGGCCCAGGCCAGGCAGGCGGTCCTGGCGGCTTATGCGTTCAGCCAATCGCCCATCTCGCCGCTGCCGTTGTTTTACGAGTGAAATTAGGTGGCCCGAATTGCAAATTCGCGCCACTTTGCTATTAATTACCCCATTTGTTCTATAATTAAGGTGAATTGCCTTGCCTTTTCTTAATGTTTAGTGCATACTTACTGTGTACGACCCTAAATGTCAGTCTGGTACTATTTGCCTGCTCTATGCCGCCTGGCAAGGAGCAGCCAGCCGTGGAGTCTACCCATGAGTAAAGTTGCCTTGCGTCTTTACAACCGTGACATCGAAGCCCTCATTGACCAGGGACACTTCGACGAGGCCATCGCCCATTGTCAGCATGTGCTGAAAACTTTCCCAAAATATCTTGAAACCTATCGCTTGCTCGGCAAGGCCTACCTGGAAGCGCGCCGTTTTGCTGAAGCGGCCGATATCTTCCAGCGCGTATTGCTGGCTGTGCCAGACGATTTTGTCTCCCATCTTGGGATGAGCATTGTGAGCGACGAGCAGAAAGATTTAGACCGGGCCATCTGGCACATGGAACGCGCTTATGAAATTTCCCCCTCCAATGCCGGGGTGCAGAACGAATTGCGCCGTCTCTACGGGCGACGTGATGGGCTGGAGCCGCCCAAAATCCGCCTGACGCGCGGCGCGCTGGCGCAGATGTACACCAAGGGCGGGCAATATCAGCAGGCCATTGTCGAAATCAAATCGGTGCTGGCCGAAGATCCCACACGCAATGACCTGAAAACCTTGCTGGCGCGCGCCTATTTTCGCGCCGGGATGAAAGTAGAAGCAACGGAAATTTGCACAGAACTGCTCCGGCAGTATCCATACAGCCTGGACGCCAACCGTATCCTGGTTGATATTCTGCCGGGGACAAGCCTGGCTGGCAGCGTGGAGCAATACAAGAAGCGCGTCCAGGCCCTTGACCCCTACGCGTCTCTGGTCACCGGCTCGCTGTTCGATGTTGATAGCGTTCCTGACGCGGCAGTTTCGGTCGAACGGCTGGAATACGATGTCTCTGCCCAGGAATTCGCCTGGCAGCCTGCCGTTGAAAGCCCCGTTCCTCCCGGAATCCGGCCCTCGACCGAAAACTTGCCCGATTGGATGCAGCAGGCTGGCTGGGGGCCTTCTACCGGCGAGTTCCAGGAAGGTCCGGTCAGTTTTGACGACCCAGAACCGCAGGCTGCTCAGATTCCGGCTTCTGGCCTGGCCGAAGCAGAGATTCCCGACTGGTTGAAGGCGATGGCGCCTCCCTCGGCGAGCGCGCCCCAGCCAGCCGCCGACGAACCCCCTGCTGCCGAAGACCTCGATTGGCTGGCCGGATTGGGCGGTCCCCTTGCGGATAGCGCTTCAGACTTGTCAGATTCTCAGCCCGCCGCATCGAAACCTGCGCCTGATTGGATTCAGGATTTGGGGCCAGTAGCCACAGGCGCAGCTGCTGCGACCGCCGGGGCTGCTGCGGCGGACGAATCTCTCGATTGGCTGGGCAGCCTGGGCGCGCCGCAGGAAGACAAACCTGTCGAATCGCAATCTGCCCTCCCCGCGGATATCCCCGACTGGTTGAGCGGGTTGGGCGAATCACAGCCTGAATCTGCTCTCGCCGAACCCGCTGCTGATTGGCTGGATGACCTGGTCCCGCCAACGCAAGAGACCCCTGCCCAGCCTGAGCCGGTTGCCGATTGGCTCAAAGACCTGACGCCTGCCGCTGAGCAACAGTCGCTTTCCGCGCTGGTCTCTGGCCCTGGCACAAGCGAAGCCGAACAAGACGAGGCGCTCAAATGGCTCGAGTCGCTGGCAGCCAGGCAAGGCGCAAAGCCAGAAGAACTGCTCACCAAACCTGAAGAACGCCTTGAAGAATTGCCCGATTGGGTTGACTATGTTGAAGAAACTCCAGTCGCGCCTGTCTCTCCCGCGCCTGAGCCTTACATCCCAGAAAAGCCCATCGAAGTCGAAGCGGAGCCTTTTTGGAATGAGCTGTCGCCGGTCTCCAAAGCGCCCGGCACCGGCCCTCTGGAACAGGACGAGGCGATGAAATGGCTCGAATCGTTGGCCGAAAAGCAAGGAGCAAAACCGGAAGAACTTATCACGCCGTCCGAACAACGCATTCAGGCGGCTCCAGCCTGGCTGGGCGAGGTGCAAAACCCGCCCGCCGAGTTATCGGCGCTGGTCTCTGGCCCTGGCACGAGCGAATCGGAGCAGGATGACGCGCTCAAGTGGCTAGAATCTCTGGCCGCCAAACAAGGCGCGAAGCCCGAAGAACTGCTCACTAAACCCGAAGAACGCCGCGAGGAACTCCCCGACTGGGTGGCGAAGGTTGACCAGCAACCTGTTGCCGAGCAGCCGTCAGTGGATGCCTTGCCCTGGGAAATGACGGTCGAACCGGAGGCAGAAGCTCCTGCCAATGAAGCGGCACCCTCCGATGTGAATGAAAGGTTGTCCAGTCTCGAACAGCCCGGGCAGCCAGCCTCGCCCCCCATGCCTTGGGAACAAGAATCTCCGGTTGAGTTTGTTGCCAAAACTGCTGCCGAGCCGCTGCCCTGGGAAACGCCCGCCGACCCCGTTTCCTTCGAGCCACCCGCAGCCCAAGCCCCGGCAGAATCCTTCCCCTGGGAGAGCG
>DAOUBQ010000081.1:0-2428 GCA_034432755.1 Anaerolineales bacterium | reverse complement strand
GCCCTCCCCGCTGACCAGAGTCGTCGGATTCGGAAATCACCACCAGCCAATACGTCTGCCAGGGATGCAGTTCAAGCGGGAGCGATTCCATCTTGCTCAGTTTAATGCCAATTGCGCGGGTGACTTCTTCATCAAAAACATCACGGGCCAGCGCAAAGCCCACCTCAGCCTCCAAAGCCGGCAGGGCGGAGAGGCAGGATTTCAATTGCAAATACGTCAGAGGAAACAAAGACAGGCGCGGGGTTTGAATCATAGCAGCAGCCTTAACGCTTCTACCAGCGCTTGGGCAAGCAGGATTTTGAAGATAAGCGCCACAGGGTAGGCGCTGGCATAGGCAATCGAGGGCAGGTCGGTTTCGCTCTGATTGTTGGCAGCCGCTAGGGCGGGCGGGTTGGTCATTGAGGCGGTCAACGCGCCCATCGCCGAGAGCAAATTCAGGTTATAGGCTTTCACCATCACAATCAGCCCGGCCACAGCCGAGAGGGTGGTGATGGCAGCACCCGCCAGGAGCAGGACCCAGCCCTGGTCGGCCAGGACATCCAGCAGGTGCGCGCCAGCGTTCGTCCCCGCGCCGGCCAGGAAGAGCATCAACCCCAGTTCACGAGTCAGGTTTTTGGCGGCGGGCGGCACATACAGCCGAAACGGGCCGATTTTTCCAAAATGGCCGATAAGCAGGCTGGCGAGGAACACTCCGCCTGCCATGCCCAACTTAACGATCACGCCCTGCCCAAGCGGCACGGGAATCAATCCCACCAGCACGCCAAGCAGCAGGCCAATGAGATAGGGAACCATGCTGGTTTCCATGGCCTTGCGGGGCGAGCCTTGTGCCAGACGCACAAAGGCTTCCACGGCGCTTTTCTCGCCCACCACGCGAATCCCGTCGCCGCGTTCGAGGGTCACATTGCCGTGTGGCACAATTTCTAACCCCTGGCGGCGAATGCGGGTGATAATGACGTTAAATTGTTCCCAAAGTTTCATCTGGGCCAGAGTCGCGCTGGTCAGGGATTCTTCCATCACTTCCACATCCACGCTGACCACGCTATCGTTAACATCCATGCGCTCATCGGCTGGATCGCCAACCAAAAGGCGCATTTTTTCGAGCGACTCTTCCGTCCCAACGGCCATAACCACGTCGCCTAGGCGCAGGATGGTTTCGGGCATGGCGGCGCGAACTTCATTGCCTTTTTTGATGCGCGAAATGTTGACCTGGGCCAGTTTGCGCGGGTTGATTTGGGCGACCGACATGCCGTCAATATTGGCATTCGTCACGCGAAACTGGCGGGCCTGCAACCCAGGAGTTTCAATGGATTTTTCGGCCAGGTAATGCGCTTCTTCGGTTTTAATGCTGCGTTTGAGCAGCTTAGGCAGGAACTGGATGAGCAGGACGATGCCAATCATGCTGTAGGGATAGGCGATACCATACCCGACCGATGCCAGCGCGGCCGATTCGGGCAGGACGCGGCCCAGGGCGTCTAGGGCAGCGGCCAGGGCCGGGGTGCAGGTGAGCGCGCCGGTGTAAAGCCCCACCGCCAGGGCAGGGGGGAGTTTGAGCAGCCAGGCCAGCAAGGTTGTGGCAAGCGCGCCCGTACCGACAATCACCAGGGCTATCACCACAAACTGGGTGCCGCGCTTGCGAAAGGTGCGGAAAAAACCAGGCCCAGCGCTGAGGCCCACCGAGTAAACAAACAAGAGCAGGCCAAAATCCATCACTTCTTTTGGCACGCTCTTTCCATAATGCCCAAAGAGCAGGGCGGCAAACAACACCCCTGCCGAGCCAAGCGAAATACCGCGCCAGGAAAGATGCCCCAACCACGCGCCCAGAGTCAGGATGGCGAACAGAATAAACATTTCTTCTGTAAATGGGTTCATATGCTGTTCATCTTACCGCAGAATTTGAGGGGTGGATATACTCGATGAGGATTTTTTAAAATTTCCTGCCGCAGTTGGGCTGCGGCAAGCATACGAACAAGCGTGAGGCTGCGTTAAAAACAACGACGGAGTTATGGGCTAGAAGTTGGCGTGGGTGTCTGCGTTGGCTGGCGCATCCCGTCATCCTCTGGCTGTGGATTTTCAGGGGTGGCGGTTGGCGTGCGCAGGGCCAGGATGCCGCCCCGGTCAACAATCTGGCAAATATTTTCGTTTTCGGTCAGGATTTGCTGTACCAACGGGTCAGTGCCATAGCCGGCCTCTATTATCATTTTCATTATGCGGCGGGCTTCAGGGCATTGATTGTCCTGTGGGCGGCTGAGCGCAGCCAGGTTGGAGGCATAGGAATAGTAATAAACCAGAGTATTCGGGGTCAGCGGCAGCGGTTCGACCCTTACCCCTTCCTCGCCGTATTTTGCAATACATTCACGGCCATAACGCCCCAGGCAGCTTTCCTCAGGGTTGCATCCATCAATCGCACATTTGAAGGCCATATTGGAGC
>DAOUBQ010000080.1:0-30445 GCA_034432755.1 Anaerolineales bacterium | reverse complement strand
GAGAAGTCGTTTAATCTGGTCATCGGCGATGTGCGCGATGCCGCCCAACTGGTCGTTTCGGCGCGCGAGGCGGATGTGATTGTTCACCTGGCCGGGCAGGTGGCGGTGACCACTTCGGTGGTTAAACCGCGCGAGGATTTTGAGATTAACGCCCTCGGCACGTTCAACGTGCTGGAAGCAGCGCGTCTGAACGAACGCAAGCCCGTCTTCATTTACTCTTCCACAAACAAGGTTTACGGCGGAATGGAGGACGTGCAGGTGGTTGAGCGCAGCGGACGCTGGGAGTATGAATCGCTGCCCTTTGGGGCGACTGAATCTCAACCGCTCGATTTCCACAGCCCTTATGGGTGCAGTAAAGGCGCCGGCGACCAGTATGTGCGTGATTATTATCGAATTTATGGTATCAACAGCGTGGTGCTGCGGCAAAGTTGTATCTACGGCCCGCGCCAATTCGGCGTAGAAGACCAGGGCTGGGTGGCATGGTTTGTCATTGCTGCGGTGATGGGGCGTCCCATTACCATATACGGCGATGGCAAGCAAATCCGCGACCTGCTTCATGTGTACGACTTGTGCGATGCCTACGATGCCGTTATTCAGAAGATTGATAAAGTGAAAGGAGAGGTCTTCAACCTGGGCGGCGGGCCGCAGAATACCCTGTCCGTTTGGTCGGAGTTTGGGCCGAAGTTGGAAAAACTGCTTGGACGGCCCATTCCCGTCTCGTGGGGTGATTGGCGCCCCGGCGACCAGAAAGTCTTCGTGGCCGACATTCGCAAGGCGGAGCAAATGCTCGGCTGGAAGCCCAAATTTGACGTGGATAGCGGCGTGAAACAATTATTTGATTGGGTGAACACCCATCGTCATCTTTTCTAATCAAGAGGATGGCATGAAACGCGTTAAAACCAAACAACCAACCAAAACCGCCTGGCCCTGGCAGCTGGTTGCTGTGATTGTGGCTCTTGTGTTGCTGGCAGCCGGCCTGGCATTTCGCAGTTCAATTGCCGCGCGGCTCTCTCTCTCTCCAACACCCGTGGCGCCCGCTGCAAGCAGGTTGCCCGAAGGCGCTATTGAACAGGCCGGGTTTGTCACGGTGCGGCAAATGACCGATGTGAAAACCGTCTATCTATTTGCCGAACCCAAGCCTGGCGCCCAAAAAATGGCTGAACTCCCCCCCGGTAAACAAGGCGAATTGCTGGGGCAAGATGCGAGCGGCGAGTGGCTCTACGTTCGGTTTGACGATAAAACCGGCTGGATGCCTATCTATTTCTTGTTTGTAACGGCGGTGGAATGAAAATCCTGACCGTTCTCACCTATTACCGGCCTCACACGTCTGGCCTGACGATTTATGCCGAGCGGCTGGCCGAGGCCTTTGCCCGGCGCGGACACGAGGTGACCGTGCTGACCTCGCATTTTGACCCATCAACCCCAGCCGAGGAAATGCGCAACGGGGTGCGAATCGTCCGCGCGCCGGTTTTGTTTCGGGTCAGCAAGGGTGTCATCATGCCCACGTTTGGCTGGTTGGCCTGGAAATATGTGGCCCAAAATGATGTGGTGCAATTGCACCTGCCGCAGTTCGACGCGCCCGGTTTTGCAGCCCGCGCTCGACTGATGGGCAAATTGGCGGTTCTCACCTACCATTGCGATTTACAGTTGCCCGCCGGGCTGTTTAACCGCCTGGTCAACGCGGTTGTGCATTTCCAAAATCACAGTGCGGCCATCCTTGCCCATCACATTGTCACTTATACACAGGATTACGCTGACCATTCGTCTTTTCTCTCGCGTTATAAGCACAAACTCACCCCCATTTTGCCGCCTGTGCAATTACCCACGGTGCAACGTGAGGCCATTGAGGCTTTTGCACGGGAACATCAAACCAGCCAGAAACGTCCCGTTATCGGCATGGCCACCCGCTTTGCCAGCGAAAAGGGTGTCGAAATCTTGCTCGATGCGTTGCCAGCCATTTTCGAGAAATATCCCCAGGCGCAAGTCTTGTTCGCAGGCCAGCATGTCAACGTGATGGGCGAGGAAAAGTATTTTGAGCGGCTGGCTCCCAAAATCCGCCAATACGAAGCCCAGGGCAAGTGGACTTTCCTCGGCAATCTGAACCCATCACAAATGGCGGCCTTCTATCCCAACCTGGATGTGCTGGTGGTACCCAGCCTGAACTCAACCGAAGCATTTGGTCTGGTGCAAATCGAAGCGATGATGAACAATATCCCGTGCGTGGCTTCGGCCTTGCCGGGGGTGCGCCGCCCGGTGCAGATGACCGGCATGGGCAAAATCGCCCCGATTGGCGATTCGGTTAAACTGGCACAATCGATGCTGGAGATTTTGGGCGCGCCGGAGAAGTATCGCGGCAACCCATCGGAAATTACCCGCCTGTACGACCCCGATTCGGTAGCGGCGGAATACGAAAAATTGTTTGCGCGGTTAAGGGGTTTGCTTCGATGAATTTTACGAAAGCCAGCGCCCGGCAGCGCTTTTCGTCCATTGTCGGTGCCTGGAGAGCAGCGACCCATAGCAAACCGTTTGATTCCACATTCATCAATCTGGTGACAGCATGACTCTATCGTTCGCAGATAATCGAAGACCCAAAATCGAAAACCCAAATTCAAAGGATTTCCTTTTCCTCCACGTCCGCGACTTGCCCTATTTCCGCGCCCTGCTGCGGGCGGTGGAATCGCGCTTTTACCAGGGGTTAGAGTTGCCCTCCCCCACGCTTGATGTGGGCTGCGGCGATGGGCATTTTGCCCAATTGACCTTCGACCGTAAACTGGAAGTAGGCCTCGACCCCTGGACGGGGCCCATTCACGAAGCCGGAACGCGCGGCGTGTACCAAGTGCTGACAGAAGCGGACGGCGCGTATATGCCTTATCCCGATTCTTACTTTGGCAGCGCCATCAGCAATTCGGTGCTTGAACACATCCCCCATCTCGACGCGGTGCTGCTGGAGACGGCGCGGGTGTTGCAACCAGGCGCGCCCTTTGTCTTTTGTGTTCCAAACCACAATTTTTTGCCCAACTTATCGGTCGCACGCTTTTTCGACGCAATCGGGCTGAGGCCGCTGGCCCGCTCCTACCGCGCTTTCTTTAACAAAATCTCACGGCATGTCACCTGCGAAGATGCCCCCGCCTGGACGGCGCGGCTGGAGAAGGCCGGCTTTAGGGTGAAAAAATACTGGCATTACTTTTCACCCGCCGCCCTAGCGACGCTCGAATGGGGACATTATTTTGGCCTACCCTCGTTAATCATCCACTTTTTTACCCGCAAATGGCATCTGACGAACGCCCGTTGGAATTTTGCGCCTATTCTGGCTATACTCCGAAAGTATTATGAAGAACCTGTTCCAAACGAGCAGGGCGCTTACACGTTTTATATTGCCCAGCGGCTGTAAGGAGTTTTGACGCATGACCGAACCGCTCAAAGAACCCAGCGTTCTGGACTATGTAAAAGCAAAACTGAACCCCTGGCAAAAGGAAAAAATCCAAATTCCAGAGCGCGAGGAAACTGATTCGGAACCAGGGTCAACGCCTCAGCCCCGATTGAGCCTCCACCTCCCCGCCTACCGCCCCTGGCGGACGACCCTGGCGGTTGGGGCGGCGCTGTTTGCACAATGGACGATTGAAAACGCGGTGAAACCAATTGAAACCCAGCCGCTCCTGTTGGGCATTGGAGCGTACTTGTTGGCATTCGTCTTGCTGGCCTGGGCCATGCTGGTTCAAGAGTTCGCCCTGCCCGAAACGCAGCCAGTGAAGCCGCAAACCGACCCACAAACCTTTCGGCGGCTGGCCTTTCTGGCTTCGGTGATACTGGCTGGGCTGGCATTTACGCAATTTGGCAAAAACGCGCAAAACCAGCATGTTTTCACCGCCACCAACCTCTCGCTCTGGCTGGGTTCTCTGGCCTTGTTCGTTTATTCGCTCTGGTTGGGGAAGCCAGAACAACCCCCGCTCTGGCAGCGTGCGTTGAACATTTTGCAGCGAGACCAATGGAATATCACCGTAACGCGCTGGGGGTTGGTGGTGCTGGCGGCGATAGCGTTGGTGTTCTTCTTTCGGATGTATAACATCGAAGGCGTGATTGCCGAACCCTTTAGTGACCAGGCAGAGAAACTGCTCGATGTGTATGATGTGATTCAGGGTCAGTATCACGTTTTCTTTGAGCGCAACACAGGCCGCGAGTTCATTCAATTTTACTGGACGGCCTTCCTGGCCTGGTTTGTAGGGACGGGTGTTTCCTTCTTTACGCTCAAACTTGGCACAGTGCTGATTGGTCTGTTTGCGCTTCCTTATATCTACTTGCTCGGAAGAGAAGTCGGCGGGTCGCGCGTGGCACTCTTTGCCCTGCTGCTGGCTGGGACGGCCTACTGGCTGAACACCATCAGCCGCATTGGTTTGCGTTTTCCGCTCTACCCGGCCTTTGCTGCACCGGTGTTGTACCATCTTGTGCGTGGATTGCGCCACCAAAGCCGCAATGATTTCATCCTGGCAGGGTTGTTCCTGGGATTGGGATTACACGGCTATAGCCCGTTCCGCTTCGTACCATTTGTGGCAGTGTTGGGAGTTGGGTTGTACCTTATCCACGCTGCCTCGAAAGGCTTCCGCCAGCAAACCGCGACGATGTTTGTGATGCTGGTGCTGGCTTCGGTGTTGGTGTTCTTGCCGCTTGGCCGCTATGCAATAGACCGCCCGGATATGTTCGCTTACCGCGCCCTGACGCGCATTGCAGGCGATACCCTGCCCGAAGCAGAAACCCCCCTGGAGCGGTTTTGGAAAAGCCTGACCCACCCCGTTAATACCGAAAGTGACGACCCGCTGTATAAAGTGTTTTTCGATAACACCTTTAAGTCGCTTATCATGTTCCAGTATGATAATGGCGGCATCTGGGTGCATTCGATTCCAGGCCGCCCGGCGCTCGATTTTGTATCGGCGGCGCTCTATACGCTCGGATGCACCTTCCTGCTTGTGCGATACCTGGTTAAGCGAGATTGGCTCGATTTGTTCTTTTTGCTGTCCATTCCCATGCTGATGATGCCTTCGATTCTCTCGCTGGCGTTTCCGGGAGAAAATCCCTCGTTAAACCGCACAGGCGCGGCGGCTGTGGTGGTGTTCGTCATCGCAGCCCAAATGCTGGATGGCCTGTATACCAGCCTGCGGGGAGTTCGTGTTGCACAAGAAAAAGCCAGCGGCAGCCACCCGGCTTTGGCACGGGTGATTGTCCTCGCGCTGCTGACGGTCTCCATTGTCCAAAATTACTCTCTGGAGTTTGACCGCTTTGCCACGCAGTTCCGCGCCGCTGCCTGGAACACTTCCGATATGGGTCGGGTGATTCGCGCCTTCGTGGCAACAGGCAATGATGTGAACAACGCCTGGGTGGTGCCGTATCCGTATTGGGTGGATACGCGTCTGGTCGGTATTCAGAGCGGCTACCCCACTCGCGATGCCGCGCTCTGGCCAGATGAGTTCGAGCGCACGCTGGAGATACCGGGCAACAAACTCTTTATTGTGAAAGACGAAGACCTGAACAGCCTGGGAATGTTGCGCGGCTTATACCCCAACGGCGCATTGGGCAAGTTCGATTCGCCCATCGAAGGCAAAGATTTCTGGATTTATAGCGTTCCCGACTCTCTGACTGGCGAATAATGATGATGAAAAATTTTCGTTCTCGTACTCTGTTCGACTTGTTGTTCGTGCTGGTTCTGCTTGGCGCGGCTTATGTTCGGCTGATGGGTCTTAACTGGGACCAAAGTCAGCACCTGCACCCCGATGAACGCTTTATGACAATGGTCTCCACCGCGCTCAGTCCGGTGCAGAGTTTCTCAGAATATTTCGACACGGCCAATTCCACCCTCAACCCGCACAATCGGGGCTATGGGTTCTATGTGTATGGCACACTGCCGGTGTTCATTGTGCGGTATGTTGCCGAGTGGATGTCGCAGGGGGCGGCGCAGGCGGCCAGCTATCTTTTTGAGCATGGCGAAGATGGCTTTTTTGCCCCGCTGATGACTGCGCTGGCAACCACACCCAACTGGGCCGGATACGATGAGATTACACTGGTGGGGCGCGTCTTTGCAGCACTCTCCGATTTGGGTTCGATTGTATTCCTCTACCTGATTGCGGCGCGGCTGTATAACCGCAAGGTCGCCTTGCTGGCGGCAACGTTCTCCTCACTGGCGGTGATGCAAATTCAACAAGCCCATTTTTATGTGGTGGATAGCTTTGCCAATTTCTTCATCTTTCTGGCAACCTTTTTTGCCGTGGAAGTGATGACAGGGCGCAACGATGCCCGCTTGGAGTTCACTGAAGGCTGGAAATCGCTGCTACGGATGACTTTTTCGCCTCTGGTAGTGAACGTTTTGGGCTTTGGAATTGCTCTGGGCGCAGCGGTGGCCTCTAAACTAAACGCAGCCCCACTGGCTATGTTGCTGCCCGGGGCGCTGCTGGTTCGGTATTGGCTTTCAACCGATTCGAGAACCAATGCCGAAGCGGAAAACAAGAGAGCGGCCACCGACGAAGTGGAGTTGACAACACAGGAAGCAGAGGCAGGAAAGACTGAAGCCCTTTCAACGGCAACCGAGTCAACCATCACTCATCGCCCATTATCCCTCGAAGCCTCCCTCATTCTGCTCATGCTGGGCGCGTTTTTCTCGGTGTTGGCGTTTCGCGTGTTCCAGCCGTATGCCTTTAGCGGGCCAGGGTTCTTTGGCATAAATCCCAACCCACAGTGGGTGCAGAACATTTCCGACCAGCGCGCGCAGGCAGGCGGCGATGTGGATTTTCCGCCGGCTTTGCAGTGGGCGCGCCGGCCAATCTGGTTTTCGGGGTATAACATTGTGGCCTGGGGTTTGGGTTGGCCGCTCGGTTTGCTGGCGGTGGCCGGGGCTGTGTATATGGGCTGGCGCATGTTGCAGGGAGAATGGAAACCTCACATCTTGCTGTGGGGTTGGACGGCCTTCTACTTCGTCTGGCAATCCATGCAGTGGAATCCCACCATGCGCTACCAGTTGCCCATTTACCCCCTGCTGGCGCTGTTTGCGGCGTGGTTTATCTTTAATGGGCCGCGACCAGCCAATCATCAATCACGAATTACGAATTTCACCTCACGTTTTGCTTACCCCATCCTGGCCGCTGCGGTTCTGCTTGGCACGTTTGCCTGGGCGTATGCCTTCACCCGCATTTACACCCGCGAGCATGCGCGCGTTCAGGCCACACGCTGGATTTTCCAAAACGTTCCGGGACCAATTAACCTGAACATCACCCAGGCCGATGGCAGCATCTACAATCAACTCCTGCCGCTCTCGTATGGGTATGTCTTTACACCCAACCTGCCTTACAATACGCCCTTCATGGCGGCGGCTTCGGGCGAGATGAAGCAAATCGTCATCGGGTATGCGGTAGATTTCACCCAAAACGGGCAGCAGACCCTCACCGCTCAGGTGGCCTCCGAATTTTCCTTTGCGCCCGACACCATCTTGGGAACCGCCACCCTGACGGCGGATTTCGCGCCGCGCCGCAACCCCAAAGGGGAATCGTACACGCTCACCTTCAACCAGCCCATCATTTTAGATAAAAACCGTACCTATTACCTGCAACTGCAATCCAGCACACTGCTCTCTGTGAGCGGGGCTTCACCCATCCACGAGACCTCGTGGGATGACGGCCTGCCCCTGCGCATGGACGGTTACGATGCTTACGGTGGCATTTACCAGGGCGGGTTGAATTTTGAAATGTATTGGGACGATAACCAGGAGAAACTCGACCGTTTCGTTGGAAATCTGGAGAGCGGAGATTACATTTTCATTACCTCCAACCGCCAATGGGCCACCACAACCCGCCTGCCAGAGCGCTACCCACTTACCACAACCTTCTACCGCACCCTGATTGGCTGCCCTGCTGAAAAAGATGTCATTTGGTGCTACAACGTGGCTGAGCCGGGCATGTTTCAGGGGCAGTTGGGCTACGAACTGGTAAAGACCTTCACTTCGTATCCAGAGATTTTCGGCTACCCAATCAACACCCAATTTGCCGAGGAAGCCTTCACGGTCTATGACGCGCCCAAAGTCCTGATTTTCAAAAAGACAGACGCTTACGACACCGCCACCGTCCGCGCCAGCCTCGAAAAGGTGGATTTATCAAAAGTGATACACATCACCCCACGCCAGGCGAGTAACTACCCCGGCGACCTGATGCTTCCGCCCAACCGGCTCTCGTGGCAGCGGGTCAGCGGCACATGGAGCGAGTTGTTTTCTTACGCCTGGCCGCAAAACGCCGCCCCCCTGTTCGGATTGCTGCTCTGGTATTTCACCATCGGCGTTCTCGGCCTGTTCACCTGGCCCATCCTGCGCCTGCTCTTGCCTGGCTTGAGTGATAAGGGCTATCCGCTCTCGCGTCTGACCGGGCTGCTGTTCCTAGCCTGGTTTGCGTGGATGGTCGGCTCGCTGGGCGGGGAGTATAGCCGGGGGACGATTGCGGGAGGCTACGGCTTGATTCTCTTGCTTGGGATAACCGCCTTCTGGAAACAGCGAGCAGCCATCGCCGCCGACTGGCGCGGCAACCGGCGTTACTTCCTGCTGGTCGAAGTCCTTTTCCTGGCTTTCTTTCTGATTGACTTTGGCATTCGGCTTGGCAATCCCGATTTGTGGCACCCTGGGCGCGGCGGCGAGCGGCCCATGGACTTTTCGTACCTGAACGCCATCCTGAAAAGCACAGCCTTCCCGCCGTATGACCCCTGGTACGCAGGCGGCTACATCAACTACTACTATTGGGGCTTCGTGCTGGTCGGCACGCCCATCAAACTGCTTGGGATTGTGCCTTCCATCGCCTATAACTTCGTCTTGCCCACGCTGTTCGCCATGCTGGCGCTCGGTGGGTTCTCGGTGGCCTGGAATTTGATGTCAGGTATCGGGCCTCAAGAATCAACAGATCACCCCAACCGCCCTTCAACACTCTTCAACCTTCAACTTTTGGCTGGTTTGGCTGCGGGCGCGGGGCTGGTGCTGCTCGGCAATTTGGGAACTGTTCGATTAGTGTATCAGGCTCTGCAAAAAATGATTGTCCCCAACGAGGTGATGGAAGCCTCCTCAGTATCGGTTTTTCAACACCTGGCCTGGGCCTTGCAAGGGCTAGGAAAAATTCTAACCGGTGACTCGCTGCCTATCGGCTGGGGCGAGTGGTACTGGGCCCCCAGTCGCGTTATGCCGGTTGGCGACCTGGCAATTACCGAATTTCCACTCTTCACCTTCATTTACAGCGACCTGCACGCCCACATGATTGCCTTGCCGCTGACCGTATTGGCGCTTGCCTGGGCGCTTTCCACGCTCCTGGCGCGCAATCTCAGCCGTTGGGGCTGGTTGGCCAGCCTGGCCTTTGGCGGCCTGGTCATCGGCGCACTACGCCCCACCAACACCTGGGACTTCCCCACCTACCTGGCGCTCGGCGCGCTCGTGGCGGGCTACTCCGCTTTTCGGTATGTGGAGATTGGGACCAGCGCCCGCTTTGGGCTTTCGCCGCTCATCCAGCGCATCATCCTGGCTCTGGGGGTGATGGCATTGCTCACTGTGTTTGCGTTGCTGTTCTATCAACCCTTTGCCCGCTGGTACGGACTGGGCTACTCCAGCGCTGAGCTGTGGAAAAACGAAAAAACGCCTATCTGGTCGTATCTCACCCATTGGGGGCTGTTCCTTTTCGTTATTGTCTCCTGGATGACCTGGGAAACCCGTCAGTGGATGGCGCAAACGCCTGTTTCGGCGCTGGCAAAGCTCAAGCCGTATACCCTTCTGATTGAAATAGCGCTGGCGCTGTTGGTGGCGCTCACCCTGCTGCTGCAATTTGTTCTGGATGTACGGGTGGCCTGGCTGGCTTTCCCACTGGCGGCCTGGGCCTTGCTGCTTATGCTGCGTCCTGACCAACCCGATCGTAAACGAATCATCTTGTTTATGGTTGGCACCGGCCTGACGCTGACGCTGCTGGTCGAATTTGTGGTGCTGGTTGGCGATATTGGCCGCATGAACACGGTCTTCAAGTTTTACCTGCAAGTGTGGGTCTTGTTTGCGCTGAGCGCGGCGGCAGGCTTTGGCTGGCTGCTCGAAGAATTCGACCAGTGGAGCCTCAATTGGCGTAATTTCTGGTACACGGCAGCCACCCTCTTGTTTGCCGGGGCATTGCTCTACCTCTTCACTGGCAGCATGGACAAAATCCGCGACCGAATGAGCGCCGAAACCCCCTTCACCTTCGACAGCATGGAATACATGCGCACCTCGACCTACTGGGACCAGCAAGAGATGACCCTGGGCGAGGACTATGACGCCATCCGCTGGATGCAGGACAACCTCAAAGGCACGCCAGTCATCGTAGAAGCCAACACGCCCGAATACCGCTGGGGAACGCGCTACACCATCTACACCGGCCTGCCGGGTGTCGTCGGCTGGAACTGGCACCAGCGCCAGCAGCGCGCGCTCTTCCCCTCCAACTGGGTTACAGACCGGGTAGATGCCGTGCGCTTCTTCTACGATACATCCAGCGATGAATATGCCCACGAGTTCCTGTCGAAATACAACGTCGAGTACATCATCGTCGGGCAATTGGAACGCATCTATCACCCCGAGGGCATCGAAAAATTCGAGCGTTATAATGGCACCCTGTGGAAGAAAATCTATGAAAACGGGCAGACCGCCATTTACGAGGTGATTCGGTGAGCCGCATCTATCACATCGCCACCCGTAACGCGCTTGTCCCCGAAAGGGGAACGCTGGAAGCCCGTTCAAGCGGAGAATATCGCCCCAAAAGCCTGGAAACCGAAGGCTTCATCCACTTCTCGCAGCGTCACCAGGTTTTGGACGTGGCAAACGCCTTTTATCGCGGCCAGACCGGCCTGGTGATTCTCGTCGTCGAGCCATCCCTTTTAAAAGCGGAACTGCGTTACGAAGCACCAGCCACCCCCCTTTCCTCCCCCCATCTTCGCGCAAATCAGCGAAAATGGGGGGAACGAAGCGGGCCGATATCCGCCCCGGGTCCGGAGAACCAATTTCCGCATCTCTATGGCCCCTTGAACATGGACGCCGTCCTCGAAGTGGTTGATTTTCCCCCCGGCGCAGAGGGCCTCTTCACTCTGCCGCCCTCCCTACCCTGAAATTACCCATCCCTATGTTCTCTTTCCTCCTTTGGTACATTACCCTCTCCCTGCTCGGCTTGCTCACCTTTCCGCTGGCCTGGCGGCTGCTGCCCGCTCTGCCCGACCGAGGCTATAGTTTTAGCCGCGCGCTCGGCCTGCTCCTGTGGGCCTTCTTCTTTTGGCTCATGACCTCTTTCGGCCTGACCCGCAACGACAACGGGGGCATTTTGCTGGCTTTGGCGGTGCTGGTGGGGGGGGCAGCATGGGCTATCAAGACAATGAACACGGAGCGATGGACAGATAACGAAAATCAAAATGGTTTATCGTCCATCGTCGAGTGGGTTCAAAGCAACCGCGCTTTCGTTATCACGGTCGAAGTCCTCTTCCTGACCACCTTTGCCTTCATGGCTTTTGTGCGCGCCAACAATCCCGAAAACATCGGCACCGAAAAGCCGATGGAACTGGCCTTTATCAACGCCATCCTGCGCTCGCCAACCTTCCCGCCGCATGACCCCTGGCTTTCGGGATATGCCATCTCATACTACTACTTCGGCTATGTCATGGCCGCTATGCTGGCAAAATTCACGTTCACCAGCGGCAGCGTGGCCTTCAACCTGATGCTGGCCCTGGTCTTTGCCTTGAGCGCGCTGGGCGCATTCGGCCTGCTCTACAACCTGCTGGCCGCCTATGGGAAAAAATCCGCGCCCCAACAGCCTATGCTGGCCCTCACTTCGCTGCTCGCACCATTCTCCCTGCTCATCTTGAGCAACGTGGAAGGCTTCCTCGAATTCCTGCACGCGCGCGGAATTGGCTGGACCGGTCAGCCCGGTGACTCGAACCTGTGGACGACGCTCGGCGGACTGGCGCGGCCCAATCTCTGGGCCTACAACTTTTGGACCTGGCTAGATATCAAAGACCTGCGCGAAATCCCATCCCTCGCTGGCGAGCCGCGCTTCTGGTTCTGGTGGCGCGCCTCGCGCGTGGTGCAAGATTACGACCTGATGGGCAACTTTGTAGAAGTCATTGACGAATTCCCGTTCTTCTCCTACCTGCTGGGCGACCTGCACCCACACGTTTTAGCCATGCCCTTTGGCCTGCTGGCGGCGGGGATGGCACTCAACCTGTTCCTGGGAGGCTGGCAAGGAGAAATCAATCTTAAGTGGTTCAAACTGCCCCTCCGCGCCGAGGGATTCCTGACCCTGGCGGTTGTGCTAGGCGGACTGGCCTTCTTGAACACCTGGGATTTTCCCATTTACCTGGCAGTTGCAGCAGGCGCATTGGTACTATCGCTAGTACAAGAGCGCGGCTGGGGTTGGGACTTGCTGGGAGACTTCCTGAAATTCTCCATCCCGCTGGGGATTCTGAGCATCGCGCTCTACCTGCCCTTTTACGTGACCTTCTCCTCGCAAGCGGGCGGCATCCTGCCTAATGTCATCTTCCCAACGCGCGGCGCGCACCTGTGGGTGATGTTTGGGACGCTGCTAGTACCGCTTTTCCTGTTTTTAATTCATTCTGCCCATAAATGCGCGCCAAACTGGAAAATCGGCTTCGGGCTGGCAGTCGGATTCACCGCCCTGCTCGCGCTGTTCTCGCTCGTAATCAGCGTCATTGCAGCCCAAAGCGAGGCCGGGCAAGTGCTTATCAGTTCGCAGGGCGTCAGTTCGCTCGGGGACGTGCTGCGCGAGGCCTTCGCGCGGCGGCTCTCGTTTAGCGGCGGCCTGCTAACGCTGGTATTGCTCATTGGGGCGACGATTGCTCATTTAGCGGTCAGGCAGGAGCCAGCCGAGTCCGACCCGTTGTCGAGCTTATCGAGACGCCCAGAGCACAACCCGCTCCCGTTTGTGTGGATGTTCATCCTGTTCGGCGGCCTGCTCGTCCTCGCCCCCGAATTCATCTACCTGCGCGACCAATTCGGAACGCGCATGAACACCATTTTCAAGTTTTATTACCAGGCCTGGGCGCTGTGGGCAATTGCGGCGGCCTTTGGAGTCATTATCCTGTTACGCGAAGCGCGCGGACTGTTCCACAGCATAAGCGCTGTCATTCTGGCAATCACCCTGGCGGTAGGATTAACCTACCCCATCCTGGCGCTGCCCAACAAAACAGACAATTTCAAAGCCGAAAAACCAGCCGCGCGCACGCTCGACAGCGCAGCGTATCTGATGAATTACTACCCCGATGACTACATGGCTATTCAATACCTGCAAACCCTGCCGCTGGGGGTGGTGGCCGAAGCAGTGGGCGGCAGCTATAGCGAGTTCGCGCGGGTTGCCACCCACACTGGCCACCCCAATGTACTAAACTGGCCCGGACACGAAGGTCAGTGGCGCGGCGGGTACAAGGAACAAGGCACGCGCGGCGATGACATCGCCGCCCTCTATCAGACAACCGACTGGGAAACCGCGCGCGCCATCATCGAACAATATAATATCCGCTATGTCTACATCGGCCCGCTGGAACGCAGCGCATATATAGTTTATGAAGATAAATTTGCCATCTTCCTGCGCGAAATCTATCGCCAGGGGCAGGTGGTGATTTATGAAGTGCCGTAGGGTCACTGATATAAAATAGCGCGTACCGCAATAAAAGGTAAAATCAGGTTCTCATGGAAAATTCCACCCGTTCCCGTCATTGGCAATTCTGGCTCTACGCCCTGGCCTTCGGGCTGGCCCTAACCTTGCGCCTGCTGCGCCTGGATGCCTGGCCGCTCACCGATGAAGAAGCCCGCTGGGCCATGCAGGCTTTCGAGTTGATGAAGGGCCTGCGCCCCGAACTTGGCCCGCAGCCCGGTTATGTCTTGTTGACCTCGCTCGCTTTCTTCGTTTTCCAGGCGAGTGAATTCACGGCGCGGCTTGTCCCGGCCCTGTTTGGCGCGGCACTGGTGATAGCGCCCTATTTCTTCCGTCACCGGCTGGGGGAAAAAGCCGCCCTCGTGCTGGCCTTCCTGCTGGTCTTCGACCCTGGCTTGCTGGCGCTCTCCAAACTGGCGGGCAGCCCCATCCTAGCCGTTAGCGCCCTGCTTCTGGCCTGGGGCGCGTGGCAGAATGGAAAAACCCCCGCCGCCGGTGTGCTGGCGGGTTTCTCTCTGCTGGGCGGGCCGCAATTGTGGCCGGGACTGATTGGCCTGGCCGTTGCGTGGGGGTTGTCCACCCGCATTGTCCCCAACCTGGCAAACATCCGCCTTGAGCGCAGCGAACTCTTCCGCGCCCTGATTTACGCCGTCGGGACCTTCCTGGCAGTTGGAAGCCTGTTCCTGCTTGCGCCGGGCGGCCTGGGTGCGGCGGCGCAATCGCTGGCGGCCTATTTCGGCAGTTGGCTTAATTTTGCCCAACTCGATTTAGCAGATTTCGTGCCTGCTGGTCGGGTGTTGCTGGCGCTTCTGGTTTATCAATTCCCTGCATTGCTGCTGGCTTCTGTTGCACTGGTGCGGGGCATCCTCCAGCGCGATGAGATGACGATTGCCCTGGGGCTGTGGTTGGCTGCCGCGCTGGCGCTTGCCCTGGCCAACCCCGGACGGCAGGTGTTTGACCTGGCCTGGGCGTTGCTCCCGATCGGCACGCTGGCTGCGCTCGAAATAGCCCGTCACATCCGCCCCATCGAGGGCAACCGCTGGGAAACGCTGAGTATGATGGCATTCACCATCGTGTTGCTCGTATTTGCCGGCATGAATTTTGCTGGCATCTCGCTCAACCTGTTTGCACCCGAACAACTGGAACTCCGGGCGCTTCTGCTTGCAGCCGCTTTGATTCTTTTGGGCGCAAGCATCTTCCTCGTGGCGTATGGCTGGTCGGTTTCGGTTGCGGTGCAGGGCAGCGTTTGGGGCGCGCTGGCGGCATTGCTTGTCTGGAATCTTTCTATGGCAATGGCGGCTGGCGGGCTGCGCACCTACCAGACTGCCGAAATGTGGCCGCCCGGACTGCCGGCCCGGTATTCTCATGCCCTCATCACGCAACTGCGCCAAATTGAAGGCTGGAAATTGCAACCCGCCCAGCCGCTGACCATCATAGTCTCTGGCATCGACTCACCCGCCCTGCGCTGGACGCTGCGCGGCTGGAACGTCACATACACCAACGCCACCGCGCTTACCGAAAACCCCGACGTTCTGATTGCGCCCGCCGAAACCGCCAGCCCCGAATTGCAAGAAAGCTATCGTGGGCAAGATTTCATCTGGCGCACGCAGGCCTATTGGGATGATTTTCAGCCTGCCGACTGGCTGCGCTGGATATTTCATCACCAGGCCATTGAAGGACAGGAAGCGTTTATTCTGTGGGTGCGGGGCGACCTGTTTGTTGATTCACAAAATCAAATTCCATAAAACATCATTCTGCGCTGAAAGGTAAATTTGGGAATGCCTGTTCCATCTATTATCGCCATAGACGGACCTGCCGCGTCGGGCAAATCCACGCTGGGGTTTCGCCTGGCAGAAGTTCTCGGTTATTTATATTTTGACACTGGCTTGATGTACCGCGCTGTTACCTGGCTGGCCCTCAACCAGGGCATTGACCTCCACAACGAAGACGCCGTCACCCGCCTGGCTGAAGATGTTCCCATTGAAGTGACCGCCCCCTCGCTCGAAGATGGCCGCGCCTGCGACGTGGTGGTGGACGGCCACGACATCACCTGGGAAATTCGCAAACCCGAAGTGGATGCCAATGTTTCACTCGTTTCAGCGTATCCGGGGGTGCGCAAAGCCCTCACCATTCAGCAACGCCGCATTGGCATGCGCGGGCGGGTGGTGATGGTGGGGCGCGACATCGGCACGGTGGTCCTGCCCGAAGCCGACCTGAAAATCTACCTGGATGCCTCGCCCGAAGAACGCGCCCACCGCCGCCATAAAGAAATTGTGGGGCGGGGAGGCCGCTCCAATTACGAGGATGTGTTGGAAAAGGTAATTGACCGTGACCGGATTGACTCTACCCGCGCCATTGCCCCGCTCAAACCCGCCGCCGATGCGGTGATACTGGATTCTGACGCGCTCGACGCCGACGAAGTCTTTGAAAAAGCTTACGATTTGTGCAAAGCATGACCGCTGCGCCTTACCGTGTCCCGCTCCACAACCGAATTGCTCGCGTGCTGATGCGGCCGGTCTTTCGCGGCTTGTTTCACCTGCTGGCGAGAGTGACCATTTGCGGGCTTGAGCATGTCCCGCGTGGTAAACCCTACATTGCCGTCATCAACCACATCTCAACGTTTGACCCGCCCTTTGCGCTAACATTTTGGCCGGAAAATGTTGAAGTGTTGGGCGCTTCAGATATTTGGGAGCGCGCTGCTTTTGGTCAAAACCTGTTGGTGCGGCTGTTTGGCGCAATGCCGGTTCGGCGCGGCGAATATGACCGCCGGGCGCTAGAGCAGGTGGCGCATATCTTGAAATCGGGCCATCCGCTCTTGATGTCGCCCGAAGGCGGGCGGACTCATTCGGTGGCGATGCGGCAGGCCAAACCAGGGCTGGCATTCTTGGTTGAGATGACAAATGCGCCGGTCGTTCCGGTAGGAATTACTGGCACGACGGATGATTTTTTCAAAAAAGCGATCCGAGGTCTGCGCCCTGCGTTGACCATGACTATCGGCAAGCCCATCACCCTGCCGCCTGTGCAGGGTAAAGGCGAGGCGCGGCGCAAGTGCCGCCAGCGCAATACCGACCTGGTGATGGCACATTTGGCCGGTTTGCTGCCAGAATCGTATCGAGGCTTTTATGCCGAAACAGCCATCGCGCCGGAGTAGGCGCGATTTTTATGACGCTTCTGTAATTAGCGGGAAAGAGCCTGAACACGAAGCACAGAGAGTACACAAAGGAAGCCAAAGCATGGATTTTACGGGTCGCTTCTCTTTGTGACCTTTATCGTATTGCTCTGTGAAAACTACGTCAACCGCCAAGATTTTGTAGGGTGACAGTCATGTTGCTTTTAGGTTGCGGAATGAATTTCGCGCTACGGTCACGACATTTTTTAAGGCTAGGGGTTGAGGAAAATTGGCAGGCTGTAAAGGTAAGCCAGGCCGCTAATCCGGTCATCTGATTGGCGCAAAACCAGCCGGGCGGGGGTGCGTTCTGTGACTTGGTAGGGGATAGATGCCGTAAAAATCTGGAATTTGCCATCGGCGGGGGCCAGTTGCAGCAGGCGCGAGCCAACAATGCGGCCATTGGGGTCAAAGAGTTCGATGATGAGCGGGGTGTCGTTAATCGGGTTGATTTCGCCTTCGAGATTGAGCGTGCTGCCTGTAATTTCAGCCTCGCGTTTCAGGCGCAGGCCAATTCGGTCTTGGGCCGGGTAGGGCGGGGTCAATTGGTTTTCGCCAGATGAGAATAACATGAGCCGCACCGAGTTGTAGGCCAGTATGTTGCCTTTGGGGTCGTAGGTGCTGATTTGCAGGCGCGCCATTTCGGCAGCGCCTTTTATCTCGAAGGTCACTTTTTCATCAACGCGGGTGAAGTAGTCAACGTTGGAATAGGTGCGAAAGACTTTGCGATAGAGTTCGCGGCCATCTTCACCGATGAGCTCAATGCGCGTTAGACCGGTGTAATCGGGGCTGATGTGGGCAACGAATTGAATGGGCGAGATGACTTTGGAAAGTGGCCCAGGGGAAACGATGCGCAACTGGATTTTGGTAACAACATCTAGCGTGGGGGTCAGGGTGATGGTGGGGGTGGGCGAGGGGGTCCAGGTTCTGCGCCAGCCGGAGGTGGGCGTGGGCGTGAGCGGGGGAGGCGTGGGAGTAAACTGTTCCACGCTGAGGGTAGGGTTGAATGATGGGGCGAGGGTCGGTTCGTTTAACGGGACAAAGGTGATAGTGGGGAGGCTTTTCGCCGGGGCGGGGAGCGGGGTCTCCGGCGCGGGGGAAGGTTCGAGGGTGGCGACAGGCACTGCGGCGGCTTGTTCCAAACGGGTGCAGCCGAACAAGAAGAAGAGCAGGATAAGGAAAATCGTTTTGCGCATTTTTAGTGAACCTCCCGCAGTGGGCTGCGGGAGGTGCGTTTACTACAGGCCGTAAATTTCTGTGTATTTCTTTTGCAGGTAGCGCAGGTAGGGCGCAGAGTCGATTTTGGAGCCGGTGACGCGCTGAATGAGTTCCTGCGGCTCGTATTTGCGCCCGTGCTGGTGAATTTTGACGCGCAGCCAGGAGAGCAGGGCCGAGAAATCGCCCGCGCGAATCTGGTCTTCGAGGTCGGGGTTGATGGCGTTGAATTTTTCCCAGAGTTGGGCGGAGATAATGTTGCCGAGGGCGTAGGTGGAGAAGTAGCCCAGCATGCCGCCCGACCAGTGAACGTCTTGCAAAACGCCGAGCGCGTCAGTGGGTGGGACGATGCCGAGGTAATCTTGCATTTTGGCGTTCCAAATTTGGGGCAGGTCTTTGATGGCGGCTTTGCCTTCGAGCATGTCTATTTCAATTTCGAGGCGCAGCATGATGTGCAGGTTGTAGGTGGCTTCATCGGCTTCGACGCGGATGTAGGAGGGCTGGACTTTGTTGATGCCACGGTAGAACTGGTCGAGGCTGACGTTGCCGAGTTGGGAGGGGAAGCGCGCCTGGAGTTTGGGGTAGAAGTGCTGCCAGAAGGCGCGCGAGCGGCCTACCAGGTTTTCCCACATGCGGCTTTGCGATTCGTGAATGCCAAGCGAAGCGCCGCCTTCGAGGGGGGTGCGGTTCCAAATGCTGCCCACGCCTTGTTCGTAGAGGGCATGACCGGTTTCGTGCATGGTGCCGAAGAGCAGGGCAAAGGGCAGGTCGGGGACCCAGCGGGAGGTGATGCGCACATCGTTGATGCCAAAGGAGGTGCAGAAGGGGTGAACGGTGGGGTCCTGACGCCCGCGTTGGAAGTCGTAGCCGAAGGCGGTGGCGACTTCGTTGCTGAAGTCCCACATGGGTTTTTCGTCGTAGGCAACGTGCATGAACGAGTCATCTACTTGAGGGCGCTGGCCGATGGCGCGAATCAGTTCGACTTGCTGGGGACGGAGAGCCTCGAAGATGGCTTTGACATCGGCAGTTTTCATGCCGGGTTCAAAGTTATCAAGCAGGGTGTCGTAGGGGTGGTCGGCGGGGGGGAAGAAGGTGACGTAGCGTTGAACGAGTTCGAGGATTTTTTGGAGATGGGGCTGGAAGAGCGAGAACTCGTTTTTGGCGCGGGCTTCGGCCCAGGCCTGGTGCGCGATGGCAGTTACCCGGGCTTGTTCGACGACGAAGTCGGCGGGGACGCGGATGGCGCGGTCGTAGTCTTTGGCAGTGACTTTGATGAAGCGGTATTCTTCCGAATCGGGGTCGAGGCCGGGCAGTTCTTTTTTTAGATCTTCGAGCAGTTTGCCTACTTCATCGGATGTAAATTTTTGGTGGGCAATTTTGCCAAGCGTGCCGAGCATGTTGCCGTGTTCTTCGGCGGCGGCGGGGGGCATGTAGACTTGCTGGTCCCAGCCGATGAGGGCGGCGGCGTGGTTGAGGTCGGCAATTTCGGCCAGGTGGGCTTTGAGCTGGTTGTAGGTTTCGTTCATCGAGGTCTCCAGGTTATTTATTTCACCGAATTACGCGAATAACACGAAGAAAACGAGTATTCGGAGCGCCGTTTGATTTTACCCTATCTCTTATAATTAGATAATAGTCGAAGCCGGTGATTTTTCACAAATGGAGTCGAAAGTCTCCCGACTTTCGAGCAAAATCAGGAGATTTTGCACTCCATACTCACAACACACTTAAAGTGCCAAATACCAGTTGAGTTGGACTTCATCGGCAACAGCGGGGACATCGCGGTAGGCATAACGGCGGATGTCGCCCAGCACGCAGCCTTGTGCGGCGTAGAAGCGGCAGGCTGCGATGTTGGTGTTTTGGGTTTCGATTTTCATCATGCGGCAGCCGCGCTGACGCGACCAGGCGGCAGCGTAAGCGAACAGGGCTTTGCCGATGCCTTGTTTGCGTTGGGCTGGGTTAACGCGGATGTCCCATAAGACGGAGAGGTCGCGGCGGCCTTCAAGCATGTCCACGCCGTTGGTATTCCAGGCGACGCAGGCGGCGCCAACGGGCAAGCCATCTGATTCGGCCAAGAAGAAGCCCCAATTGGAAGTGTTAAATTCTGCCAGCCACAGGCGAGGCGGGCCGAGAGCATCGTAATCTTTGAGATAGGGGGAAACAACGGCCTGCGGGGTGAGTTGAATCCCCATCAGGCCGTTTGCTGGGCTGGAGACAGCTAGGATTTCGCGCACTTCAAAGGCGATGGAAACGGATTCGTAATCCACAATCCGTTCTGGGGTGATTTCGATGATGCGCATAGTGCCTATTCGTAGCGCAGGGCTTCAACCGGCTCAAGGTTGGCGGCGCGGTTGGCGGGGTAAATTCCAAAGAACAGGCCGATGATGGTGGAGGTGATGGTTGCCAACAAGATGGCATCAATGCCAACCGCCGGAGTGAAGGCATTGCCAGTGGCGGTGGCAACCTGCCCGACGATGTAGGCAATCACCCAGCCGAGCAGGATGCCGATGAGGCCGCCAATCAGGCTGAGCAGGGAGGATTCGGTCAGGAATTGGATAAGGATGTCCCTTTTACGCGCGCCGAGGGCTTTTCGCAGGCCAATTTCGCGTGTGCGCTCTGAAACGGAGACGAGCATGATGTTCATGATGCCGATTCCGCCCACCAACAGGGAGATAGCTGCTATGCCGCCCAGGAAGGTGGTGAAGACCCCCAACACGGTCTGGACGGTTTGCAGGAAGTCCTGCTGAGAGAGGATGGTAAAGTCATCTGCGCCGATTTCGGTGCGGTGGCGGGCGCGCAGGATGTTTGCGATTTCCTCGGTCGCCAGCGGAACATCTTGGGCCGAAGCAGACTGGGCGAAAATCAGGTCAACGCGATTAATGGTCGAGCGGCGGATGATGCGGGTGCGGGCAGTGGTCATGGGGATGAAAACCACGTTATCTTCTGATCCAAACGAGCCGCCGCCTTTTTCTTCCATCACGCCAATTACGCGAAAGGGCTGGCCTTCGATGCGAACGGTCTCTCCCACCAGCCCTTCGCGGCGGCCAAAGAGTTTGTCGGCCACTTCCACGCCGAGTAAAGCCACCGAGGCGCGCCCCAGCAGGTGTTCCTGGTTAATTTCTTCACCTTCGGCCACGCGAAAATTGCGCACTCCAAAGTAATCGGGGGTTACGCCGCCCAGGGTAATCCGAGTTTGCTCTCCGCCCGCTGAAGCGGTGATGTTGCTGCTTTGAATGAAAGGCGCAACCGCCGCAACATGGGGGGCCAGGAAGGGGTCGGCGATGGCTTCGGCGTCTTGAATGGTGAGCGGGCGCACATTGCGCAGGTTGGCCTGTTCGTTGCCTGAAAAAACAAACAAAAGGTTCGTGCCAATGCCGCTGATGGCCCCGGTGATTGAATCTTGCGCGCCGCGCCCAATGGCAAGCATGGCAATGACCGCCGCAACGCCAATGACAATGCCCAAAATGGTTAGACCAGAGCGCAGTTTGTTTGAATTGAGGCTTTCGAGGGCCTCGATGAATGCCTGTAAGAGCGTCATGCCGCCTCCGTATCTACCACGCCATCGCGGATGCGTATTACGCGCTGGGTTTGGGCAGCCACTTTGGGGTCGTGGGTGACGATAATCAGCGTAGTGCCAAGTTCACGGTTAAGGTTGAGCAACAAGTCCATAATTTCTTGGCCCACTTTGGAATCAAGGTTGCCGGTCGGCTCGTCGGCCATGATGATGGCTGGGTTGTTGACCAGGGCGCGGGCAATGGCAACCCGCTGCTGCTGGCCGCCTGAAAGTTCGGTCGGCTTGTGGCCGATTCGGTTTTGGAGGCCAACCGCAATGAGCGCCTGGCGGGCTTTTTCTTTGCGTCCGCTGGTGAGACCGGCATAGCGCAGCGGCAGTTCCACATTCGCAAGAGCGGTCTGACGTCCCAACAGGTTGAAGGACTGGAAGATGAATCCCACTTTGCGGTTGCGAATTTCGGCCAGTTGGTCATCGCGCAGGTTGGAGACTTCTTCTCCATCCAGGATGTAACTGCCGCTGGTGGGATGGTCGAGGCAGCCCAGGATATTCATCAGGGTTGATTTTCCAGACCCTGATGGCCCCATGATAGAGACGACTTCGCCTTTGAAGATGTCGAGGGAAAGTCCGCGCAAGGCGTGGACTTCTACATCGCCCATCTTATAAACTTTGGTCAGGTTTTCAGCGTGAACAACCGGTTCGGCCATCTTATTGCCTCCCTGGCGGGCCGCCCATTGGGCCGTTAAAGGTCGTGGGCGGGTTGAGGACAATCAGGTCGCCGATATTTAAATCGCCGTTGATGACTTCTGAAACGGTATCGGAGGTGGCGCCCAGGCGAATCTTGACCATTTCTGGCACGCCGTTTTTGAGAACATAGACCACACGCTGCCCATCCACCACGCGCACGGCGCGGTTTGGCACGAGTAACACGTCTTTCACTTCTCGCACCAAAATGTTGACCGCGGCAGTCATGCCCGGTCGGACAAATTCATCGGGGTTGGTCAGCTCGACGGTTACGGTGAAATTCACTGCGCCTTGCACCACAGACCCAGCCCGGCCAACTTCGACCACAACGCCCTCATAGGATTTTCCCAAGACAGCGTCAAAACTCATCGTAACAGTCTGCCCAACCTGAATGTTGTTGATGTCAATTTCTGAAACCTGCACATCCACCAGCAGGTGCGAAAGGTCATCTAGCCGGAAAGCCACTTTGCCGGGAGAAACCTGGTCACCAACCAGTGGTTGCGAATCGGTAATTGCACCGGAGAACGGAGCGATAATGTAAACCTGGTTGAGGGTGGCTTGCGCAGCGGTGATGCGCGTCTCGAGGGCGGCGACATCGAGCGGGTCAGGGCCATCTTTGATTCGCTCCAATTTGCGTTTTGCCTCTTCCAATTGGGCAGCCGCCACATCGAGTGCGGCTTTGCGTTGGGCAATTTCCAATTCGTCGGGCCGCCCGGTGACATAGGTCAATTTGGCGTTTAACTGGTCTACCCGCATTTGGGCGGCGGTGAGGTTAGCAAGCGCCTGGGCTTTTTGGGGGTTGCCATCGGCCAGTTTTTCAACCAGTTTGTAGAAACGCTTCGCCAGGGTGAGTTGCTGCTGGGCCAGGTCGAGTTCGGCTTTGGTGTTTTCGATGTAAGAATCGCTCGCCCGCTGGAAGTTTACTCCGTCATAGCGGGTCTTGGCGTCATCGTAGGCTTTTTGGGCTGCAACCACAGCCTGCTCGGCTTGGGCGAGGGCCACGTTAGAGGCTTGCAAATCTTCAAGAGACCGCTGCGCGCTGAGCAGGTCGCTCTGGGCCAGGATAATGTTTTGCGAGACGGAGGTCATATCCAGGCTGGCAAGTTTATCGCCTGCCGAAACGGAATCACCTGCTTTGACGTTGACACGCTCCACCGTTCCGCTGGTCTGCCAGGTTAATTGCGCACTTTGCCGGGCGCGCACCGTGCCGGTCGCTCCCACAACTGCCAACAGGTCGCCCTTTTCGGCGACAACCGTTTGATACTGTCCTTCTGTGTTTGCGGCGTTCTGGTTAAAGTAGTAAGCAACCGCCAAGCCGGCCAAAACCAGGAAACCAATAATAAAAAATATGCTTTTGCCTTTCATCGAACCTCCAGTTCTCAAAAGTGTATGGAGACAGCGCTCTTTTAGACTGTCAAATGTTGCGCAGGCTGGTTTTCACTTCCAGTTCATTCCACATATTTTATAATCGAGCAATCACATAGCGCGAGATTTATCTCGCCTTTAGCGCAGGCATCCAAGATTATGGGGGTGACATGTATCTCCATGCGGGGACGATGTATTGTGGGACGAAACCCGATTACTGGATTGCTAGAATAATTTGGAAAAGTGCAATCTCTCGTATTTTCAATGCGACATGAATGCCGCTCTACGGATAAACATTGTAATCTACGCTCCTACTGCGGGAAAGTTCCCAGGCAGGCAGGTTTATGTAACTCTAACGTGCCCAAAGGTGATGAATGTCGCCTGGTTTGATGACATAAGTGGCTGTGATGTATAAACTGCCTTGATTATTATTAACGAATAGATCGGGAGGATTATTCGCCCTTTTTTAACGCAGAATGTATTCTGTGCTTAACGGCAACATACAAGGCACAGCAAGTTTTTCGGTTTCGAAGCAAATCTTGAAAAGTGGAACAAGAAGGAGTAGGCATGTACAAAATCCTGCGCAAGGAAGTGCTCAGCGAGGCGGTCAAACTAATGATTGTAGAAGCGCCGCTGGTGGCCCGCAAGGCTCAGGCAGGCCAGTTTGTCATCGTGCGCAATGATGAAAAAGGGGAACGGATTCCGCTGACGATTGCCGATTTCGACGCCAGGCAAGGCACCATTACCATCATCTTTCAGGAAGTTGGCAAATCAACCGCCCAAATGGGTTTGTTTGAAGTTGGGGACTCATTCGCCAACATCGTTGGCCCGCTGGGACACGCCACCGAAATCGAAAACTACGGAACGGTCGTGATGGTCGGCGGCGGCGTGGGCATTGCGCCCATCTTCCCCATTACGCGCGCGTTCAAACAGGCCGGCAACCATGTCATCTCCATCATCGGGGCGCGTAACGAGTCGCTCTTGTTTTGGGAAGAACGGATGCGCGAATTTTCCGACGAGTTAATTGTCTGCACCGACGACGGCTCACGCGGACGTCGGGCGCTGGTTACCGAGCCGCTCAAGGAACTCCTGCAAGGGAATCGAGCGATTTCCAAAGTCTGGGCGATTGGCCCGGCGATGATGATGAAATTTGTTTCGGCGACCACCCAGCCCTTCGATGTGCCAACCGTTGTCAGCCTGAACACCATCATGATTGACGGGACGGGTATGTGCGGCGGTTGCCGGGTGACATTCGGCGACGGCCGGTCGCAGTTCGTGTGTGTTGATGGGCCAGAGTTCGACGCCCACAAGGTAGACTGGAACCTGCTCTTGGAGCGCATGGCGTTCTACCGCGCCGAAGAAAAACGCGCCTTTGAACATTGGAAAGAGCACCAATGCCGGCTGGATAAAGCCGCCCATGAAGTAGAAAGGCAGTCTGCGCATGGCTAAAATCATCCCCACCCGCACCCCCATGCGCGAACAAGCCCCCGAGGTTCGCGCCCGCAATTACGAAGAAGTGACTTACGGCTACAGCATCGAAGAAGCCCTGGCCGAGGCGGCCCGTTGCCTCGACTGCGCCAAACCGACCTGCATGCCGGGCTGCCCGGTAAAAATTGACATTCCGGGCTTCATCCGCCACATCAGTGAAGGAAATTACCAGGCGGCGGTAGACCTGATTAAGCAAACCAACGCCCTGCCTGCCATCACCGGGCGGGTTTGCCCGCAGGAAACCCAGTGCGAAGGCGTATGCGTGCTATCTAAGAAATATGAACCGGTGGCAATTGGCCGCCTGGAGCGTTTTGTGGCCGATTGGGAGGCCCGGCAAGGCCCGCCGCCCGCCCATGCGCTGCCGCCGCCGACTGGCAAAAAGGTCGCTGTCGCCGGTTCTGGCCCGGCAGGGCTCACCGTTGCCGCCGACCTGGCGCGAATGGGACACAAGGTCACAATTTTTGAGGCCCTGCACGAGGCAGGCGGGGTGCTGGTCTATGGCATCCCCGAATTCCGCCTGCCCAAAGAGATTGTCAAACGCGAGGTTGATTATGTCCGCGCGCTGGGGGTCGAGGTGGTCAAAGACTTCATCGTTGGCAGCACCGCCACCGTTGATGAGCTGCTGCAAGACTACGACGCCGTCTTCTTGGGGACAGGCGCCGGGCTGCCCTGGTTTCTGGGAATCCCTGGCGAGAACCTGGGGGGCGTGTATTCTTCCAACGAATACCTGACGCGCGCCAACTTGATGCGCGCCTACCGCTTCCCAGAATATGACACCCCTATAGCAATTGGGGAGCGAGTCGTCACCATCGGCGGCGGGAACACCGCAATGGACGCCGCCCGCACCGCCTTGCGCCTGGGCGCCAAAGAGTCCATCGTCGTTTACCGCCGCTCGCGCGCCGAAATGCCCGCCCGCGCCGAAGAAATCCACCACGCCGAACAGGAAGGCGTCAAATTCTACTTCTTGACCACGCCGGTTGCCTTTCATGGCGAGAACGGGCGCGTTCAATCATTGGAATGCCTGGAGAACCAACTGGGCGAGCCTGATGCTTCGGGCCGCCGCCGCCCCGTGCCGGTGCCGAACTCAAACTTCCATATCCACGCCGATGTCATGGTCATCGCCATCGGGCAAAGTCCCAGTCCTATCATCGCCAAGACCACGCCCGAACTCGCCACTGCCAAAAATGGCACGGTGGTCGTCAGCCAGGAGACTATGAAAACCTCCAAGCGCGGTGTCTTCGCCGCGGGCGACATCATCACCGGCGGCGCAACCGTTATCTTGGCGATGGGCCAGGCCAAAACAGCCGCAATTGCCATTGATGAGTACCTGCGTACTGGCGAGTGGTAAGCCCGCTTGCAAAATTCTCATAACCGCTTAAGCCTAATCGGCTTGAGTTTAGAGTTCGTTTGCAATCAAAACCTTTTGGACGCGGATTACACGGAATCTCACTGACGCCTGAACATCCTGCCCATCCTGTTTTTTCAGCCTGAAAGCGGACTTTCTTTGATGAAGCCATCCTCCACCTTCTGCCCTTTGCCAGGCGGGACAATCCGGCTACAATACCGCCACCTATGGCAGATTTGCTCCTCTTATTCTGGACTTTCCTTAAGGTCAACCTGCTCAGCACCTCTGGCCCAGCCTCGGTGGGACTGCTGCATGGTGAGACGGTCGGGCGGTTCATCACCGAGAGCCAGTTTGTGCAGGCAGTTGGATTTTCCGCTGTTCTGCCGGGCAGCGATGCCATCCAATTGGCAATGTACATTGGCTACGCGGCGGCAGGCATTCCTGGGGGGCTGGTTGCCATGCTTGGCTCCATTCTGCCGCCCACCGCGCTGATTTTCGGCGTCGTCACCATCCTGCACCGCCTGCGGCGCGAAGCCTGGGTTGGGCGGTTTGTGGAGGGACTTACTCCGGCTATTTCGGTTCTGATGCTATTTACTGCCTGGAAAATTTTCGAGAAAGGCGGCGAAACCGGTCTGTTTGGGTGGGGCATTGCGCTCATCAGCTTGGTCATCATGGCACGCGATTTCCCGGCGCGAATTGTGGTGCTGGCCGCCGGTATCTTGGGCGTGGTGTTGCTGCGATGAACCCTCCCCAATTTTCCACCTGGCTCAAACTGTTCTGGATGTTCCTCAAGGTGAACCTGCTTTCTCCTTCCGGGCCGGCCTCCATCGGCCTGCTCTATGACGAAGCGGCGGGAAAACTGATGAGCGAGGAACGTTTTGTCGAAGCAGTGGGATTTTCCAACGTCCTGCCAGGCAGCGAAGCTCTCAAACTGGCAATGTTTGTCGGACATGCCGCAGCGGGCATCCCCGGCGTGCTGGCCGCGCTGCTGGGCGCCATCCTGCCCCCAACCGTGATGATGCTCGTTGTGGCAGCCATTCTGCAACACTTTCAACACGAAGACTGGCTGGGGCGCTTCGTGGGTGGCATGAGTCCGGCAGTGGCCGCGTTGATGGTACTGGTTGGCTGGGAACTCTTTCGCGCCGGAACGGGCAAAAAAGTAACAAAACGCGCCCTGGTCATCGCCGCACTGGCGGCCGTGGCGTTTTGGTTTGAGATTCCATCTCCTATGGTACTGATAGGGGCCGGTATTTTGGGAGTCATTTTATTCCGATGAAATCGCTGTTTGTGTTTACCAATGGCAACAAAACCACCTGGCCGTCAATCGAATTCTCGGCCTGGGTATCCTCGCAACTGGATACACCGCTCACGCTGGTCGGAATCCTGGAGCAGCGGGGCGAGAACGAGACAGTGGAAGAGATATTTAGCCGGGCTGTGACTCTCTTTCAGCAAAAAGGGGTCAGGTACACCCTGCAACTGGAAAGCGGCCCCGCTGAATCCGTGATTCCGCGCAAAGCGGCCGATGATGCGGCTGAAATGGTCGTCACCGGGCCGCTGGGACGCCCTGCTCTGCGGCGTTTCTTCGCCGGACGCTCCTTCCGCCACATCCTGGCCGAGGTTGAAAAACCCCTTCTGTATATCCCGGCGGCCAAAATCCCTGTCCAAAAGATACTGGTCTGCCTGGGCGGGCTTGGGTACGGCCTGACGGTGGAAGGCCTGGGTGTTCGGCTGGCGCGTTCTTTTGGGGCCTCGCTCACCTTGCTTACAGTCGTCCCGCCCATTGACCTGGACTACCCCGAAGCGCGCACCATCCGACAGAACTGGCGAAACCTGGCCGCCACCGATACCCTGCCCGGGCGCACGCTGCGCCAGGCGATGGAAACCGCGCGCCAGGCGCAAGTTAAGGCCAAAATCATCACCCGTCAGGGCGACGCCATCGAGGAAATCCGCGCTGAAATCCGCGCCGGAGGCTATGATATGGTCTGCATGGGGTCGCCTTACAGCTCCAAAAGTTTGCGGCAAATGGCAACCGCAAACGTCACGGCGGATGTCGCCGAAACCGCGCCCTGTCCCATCCTTGCGGCGCGGTACTTGCAAGAATAAGCACTTGTAACGCGGAATTCATTCTGCGTCTGGAAACAAAAAACGTCTTGCGACGGTTTCTTGTTCATTCGGGGCCAGCGAAACTGTCGAAAAACCCTTTTTCGCAGAGCGAAACCTGCCTGGGGCGGTTTGGTGTCAGTGCTGACAATCTTTTCGACCACTTTGTGGATGGTATGCAGCGGCGGGTTAGCCCGCGTTCCGGTCTTCCAGAGAATATACCGCCACAGGATTCTCTTTCCCTTTTACACTAATTTCTCGCTTGGTGGCAGCGCCAACTGCTTGCCCAATCACTTGGTAAACATTTTCCGATAGTAACACTTCTCCTGATTGAGCGGCACTTTCAATGCGCTTGGCCGTGTTTACGGTATCGCCAATCACGTCGTAGAATCTGACCCCTGCACTTCCCAACAGTCCTTCGATCACCAATCCACGGTGCAGTCCAATGCCTACCCCAAGATGTTCACTTGATAGCAACTGGTTGACTTGACGGCGGAGTTCGAGTGCCGCGCGAATTGCCGAATCTGCTGTTGGGAAAATAGCCATCACTTCATCAGCGGATAGTTTATATTTGATCGTTCCATATCGAGTAAGAATCGTCTCGGTCACTTGATAAAATTCGGTCAATAGATTGACCACATTTTCTGGAGATTGCGTCTCGCTCCAACGCGTAAAACCACGAATGTCCATGAACATCACAGTTCGTTCACGTCGGGTTAGACTTAGAGCGGAAGGACTGACGAATGCCTGGATGAGCAAGTCACGCCCAAGCAACCACTCGGAATATTTTTTGAGCTGGGCCGAAGTCTCTTTCAATAGACCGAAATGGCGGTCAGCAGTCAAGTTAGCCAGACCAAGGCTCAAACCAAGAAAGAGCACCGTCAATCCAATAAATTGATGACTGGTATCACCGAAAAATACACCCAGCGAATCTGTTTGTGTCGGGTTCGCATGTGTTTCAAATATAGCGTACATAAAGAAAATGATCGAGGTCCGTATTACATTTTCAATCACAATCATAGAATTGTTAAAGATAGCCGGCAGGCGAGGTCGTAGTGCCTGTAAAGAACCAATTGCAAGGGCGAATCCCCAATAGGCTAAATGATTCGGGGAGTCAAAAAAGCGCCATCCTTCAACTAAACCTTCAATCAGCGTGTATAGGGCAGGCCCAATGAGATTGCCCCAAAAGCGATGCGCGTGTGGGTTGGTCTGCCAACGTGTCAACCAGTATGCCTGTACCAGGCTTGCGACTAGAATAACATAGGGGTCTGGCACGCGCAAATAGTCCAGTGGTTTTTCTATGAGTATCTCTAGCAGGAGATTGGCAATGGGAAAATGTGCGGAATTGCCAAACAGTTCTAACCAGAATCGCGTAGAGAACGAACCAATAATCCTTGTTTCAAGTGACAAATCAGGTTTGATTTTCATCGCAAAACACCTATCGGTAGTGAGCAGGCTAACGAAACTGTCGAAAAACCGTTTTTCGCGGAGCGAAACCTGCCTGGGGCGGCTTGCGCGGTGGTGGGAGGGGGCATCCCAGGTGGTTGGGGCAGGGATTTCCCCTCGTTTTCGGCTAATTCAGCGCCCCAAATATACAAATTTTAACACTATTATGCAGCAGTGCGTACAATCTCCATTCTTTGCACACCAGCAGCACGTCGCAGAAGAGACGCTCGATTTCTGACTGCATGGTGGAAACGAAGTTGGCGATGGTGCTGTGGTCGGGGGAATAGCCGCAAGCCAGCGCTATGAAGGTGACGTTTTCGACGCAAGCCCGCTCGATTTGTCGGGAACTGAGCAAGCCGCGGGCATAAGCCAGCAAAATGACTTTGAGCAGG
>DAOUBQ010000079.1:0-2317 GCA_034432755.1 Anaerolineales bacterium | reverse complement strand
CCCTGGCTCCATTTTTGCTGGTCAATGAGAACTTCGGCATAAAAAACCAATGCCAGGGTATTGGTGGGGTCCAACTGCAAAGCGCGGGCAGCCTCCCTCTCGGCCTCGAACAATAGGGATTGCTTTTCATCCACCGAAAAGGTGGCAGAGGCTTTCCAGTCCAACACAAATGCCCGAATGGCGGCCACGGTGCTGCTATCGGGTTCTAAGTCTTTGGCGCGGTTGACTGCCGATAAGGCGCTATCGAGTGCTGCCATGCGCTCGGTATCTGTAGTGGTCAAGGCAGAAGCGTAGGCCTGAATGCGCGCCAGCCTGGCCCAATGCTCAGCGTTGTTGGGTTCGGTTTCGGTGGCCCGCTGGTAGGCTTCAACGGCTTTCTGAATATCCCCAGCCGCAAAATGGGCTTCCGCCTCGCTGGAATAAGAGGATGCTGCACGCGTTGGGGTCAGGGTCGGTAAACCCATCGGCTTAACCGTTCCCCGGTCTACGCCATACACAACCCATAGCCCGGCGATGATGAGGATGGTGTAGAAGAAGAGACGGTAAATGTTGTTCTGGTTCTGGCGGTGAAACAACCGCCTTCGCGGATACACTTCCATAAAAAATCAGGGGGTCGGTGTGATTTCAGGTGTTTGCGTAGCCAAAGGTGTGCCGAGGGCTTCGGCACAGCGCTTGTAAATTTCATTGGCATTGAAGACCGCAATTTCGTTACCTGGCAGTCTGTCTAGAATTCTCTGGGCAATGGGCAGGGCTATATCACAACGCGGCGGAAGCAGCCGGGTGAGCGCCAGGCCATAGGTAAAATAATATTCTATCACGCGCAACGAATCGGGCGAGAGTTCGGTGGGGGCAATCTCATATCCATCTTCTGTGGTGCCGCCGTTAACAAAATAGCCCAATTCTTGCACTGCTTCAGGATATTTGAAGTTTTTATAATACATCAAGCCCAGGTTGCCGCGCAGGTTAGGGTCGGTGGGTGAATCGCGCACAGCCTGCTGGGCGTATTGCTCCGCTTTTGTAAATTCGCCAGTTGTGTAATAGATGCGCGAAATAATTAAATCGGGTGTTGGGTCAGAGGGGTTGAGTGTATCTGCTTTGGCAAGCGCATCTACAGCCTGGTCATACACCCCTGCCAGGCGATACGAACGGCCCAGGGCCAGGTAAATTCTGGCAATGTTGCCGTTAATGGCAACAGCGGCCTGATATTCATCTATGGCTTCGGGGTAGTTGCCAGTCGCCTCCAGCACATAGCCGCGCGCATAATGTGCTTCTGCGGTCCCATTGCCCAGGGTGAGAGCTACGCGCGATTCTTCGCTCATGCGCTCGATGATATTTGGGCCGCCCTGATTGGCAAAAAATTGATCCACCAGCAATTCGGCATAATAGGCATGTGCCAGGGCATTGTTGGGGTCCAGTTCAAGCGCGCGTTTGATGGCCGCTTCACCATTGAGGAAATCGCCCTGGTTTGCCAGCGCCCATCCACGCACAGCATGCGCCATGGAGCTGTTTTGGTTGAGAAGCAGAGCATTTTCTGCATTGGTTTGGGCCTCTTTGTATTGACCAGCCCAAACCTGAGCGCGCGCCATGCTGATGTAAATGACTGCGTTACCAGAATTGCCAGGCGCGGCTGCAATGGCCTGCTGGTAAGATTGAATGGCCTGATTGACTTTCCCCTGGGCAAAAAATTGCTCGGCCTCGGTCACAAACGATTCGGGTGGGCGGGTGGGGGTGGGGGTGGGGTTCCAGGGCGTCTCCACCGTCGTCACAAAAGGCGCAAGGTATAGGCTAATTCCAACCAGAATGGTCAGCACAAACAGGTTGAAATAGTTAATCGGCTTGCGCCGCCGGGTCATCGTCCATTTACTGCCGCGAAGGTACATAATTTCATCTTACCATTCCGGCTGAAACAGCGTCAAGCCGATTTCGACGGGGTTAATATTTCTCTTAAAATGCTCTGTTGCAATCATCAAGATCAACCTGCTTTCCGATGTCATTGTGAGCCGCAGCAGGCGGCGAAGCAATCTCCGCGCACATTAGGGGGAGTGCTTCGCCAACCTTCTGAAGTTTGCCCTCGAAGCCAAGCCCAATGAGCCGCGCGGCGATATTTACAACCCCACCACCGGCCACATGGCCGGCATCAACTTCATGCACGGCGTGGCCCAGGCCTGAAAAGCCGGCAAACTCTTCCACATTGACCAAGTACCCCAGCCGCTACGACCAGAACCTGCGCTTTGGCACGCCCAATTTGGCGCGAATGCTGTTTTTGATGCTTTCTTCATCCATCTTGCGGGTGATTTGCTTGGTGCGGTTCCAGTAT
>DAOUBQ010000078.1:0-31110 GCA_034432755.1 Anaerolineales bacterium | reverse complement strand
TGCAGTGAAATCATGATTTTTGCAGTGGAGTCAAGGATATTTTCACCCCGCTTTCTGTGCGGCTCATCCTTAAGTCCTTCCATCCTGTTTGTTTTTTAAGGCTTTGAGAAGGCCATCCCCCTATTCGATTACAAAAGAAAAAGAACAGCCAGCAAGGCCCCCACCGCGCCACAGGCAAAGTTGACCCAGTCGTTATTAAGCCAGGGCCAGCCACGTTTGAGGGTCGTCTGCGTGCCACAAGTGTGCAGGGGATGGCGCTCGGTTTCTTTATCGCAGGCCGGGCAGTGGTACATTGCTTGCGCGGTTGCACCAAGCAGCGAGTCAAACAGCGAGCCGCTCAGCCCTGCCAGGGTGATGAGAATGCCAAGAGAAGGGGAGACAGGAACCGGCGGGAAAAGAACCGCGAGAATGCCAATTAAACCGGCCCCGGCCAGGGAAGCGAGCGTCCCCACGAACGAGATTCCGCCCGAAGTCCCTTTCTCTACTGTTTTTGATAGATTTGTAATGAGACGCGGCGGATAGGGGTTCAGCACGCCCAGCTCGGTTGCCCAGGTATCGGCATTCACCGCCGCTAACGAGGCCGCAAAGGCTGCCCAGAGCCATGTCTCGCCGGGAAAGAAGAACCATAACCCTGCAAAAAGGGTTGCTAACCCACCGTTGCCTAAAACCTGACCAAGGTCGCGCTGGCCGCTTTTTGAGAATTTTTCGTTGAGACCACGTTTTCTTTTTTTGAAAGCGCGCGTCAGGCCGGTGGAGGTGATGAAAAAGGTCAACAAAAGCACCGCCCATTGCCAGCCGCCGATGCCAAAGATGACCGTGCCGACAATCGTCGCGCCCAATAACCCGGAACCGCTCAGGCTATGGGCGCGGTAGGCGGCAAATGCGACAAGTGATGCGATAAGAAATCCGGTGAAGAGTTGCATGGTTTAGATAGGGGTTGTTAGAATGAAATAGATAGCAATCAGGAATAAGAGCGAGGTCAGGGCGCTAGAAGCCCAGAGCGTGAGTGAAAGTATCTGCTGGTCGGTGCGCCGATAAAAGAAAACGCCCGCCAGCCACCCAATCGCAAACAAGACAATGCTCAACAGGGGCAGTAAAATTAACTGCGCCGCCGGAACGGCATCGAGCGGCGCGCCGCCCGGCCCAAACCCAAGCGGCACCCGCTGGGTGGTCGGTATCAACGCGCTCACCCAAACTAGCGAGCCAATGTTTAGGAGCAGGCCTGCCAACCACAGCGAACGCACCCAGGCGCTTTCCCAGGCACGCCCAATGACAAACGAGGGGAACTCGGAACGGCCTTTGCCTGGAGTCAGGCTGCCCATCTCGATGATTTTCTGGAAGGCCGCCGCAAAGGCCGCTGGATTCTCAGGGGAAATCGCAAAAACCCGGCGCGGGGTTGCCACCAAAAGCAGGCTGCTCGCTTCCGAGGCCATAAACTCCACCTCGCCAATATCGGGCTGGCGGGTCAGACCCAGAATACTGCCCGGCAAACGGAACAGCGGCAAAGCCAACGGCGCAATCAGTCCATGCACCGGACGCAGCCATTCAATTTCGGAAATCGGAATTTCTTCAACGCGCATTCCCCATATCAAGAGCAGGGTGTTACGGTCTAACTGGTAGTTGGAGCGCATCAGGGCATACAAGCGATAAGCCAATACAGGCAAAGGAATTGCCGAAACCAGAAAAACGACAATATAAATTGCAAAAGTAACGCCCACCGGGGTTTGGAACACTTGCCAAAATGCCACCCCCGCCGTTATGACGAGAAGCGTAATCAGGACGATGTGAATAACCAGCCCACGCTGGCGCGGAGGGGGAAAGTCGTTCATGAGACAATGAACAGTAATCAGTGAGCAGTTATGATGAATGGGGAGCGGGTTAGATGACGGGTTCAGGCGGCGCTCAATTCAGCGCGGATGGCCTGGCAGACGTACTCCACCTGCTCTTCGGTCATCACACCGCTAAACGGCACAGCCAGCCCGCGCCGCCCCAGGTCTTCGGTAACGGGGAAATCACCTGCGCGGTAGGCGAAACGCTCCACCATATACGGCTGGAGATGAATGGGCAGGAAGTAGGGCCGCACCGGCACGCTGCGCGCTTCGAGGCGACTGGCAAGCTCAGCCCGGTTGATTTTCCCATCCACACGAATAACATAGACAAACCACGACATGCGGGTCGTTTCGGGCGCGATGAAAGGAATCTCGATTCCGGGAATCTCAGCCAGCCGCTCAGCATACCAGGCGGCCACCCGCTCCCGTTTCGTGAGCATTTCATCTACCCGCCGCAGTTGCGTAATCCCCAGAGCGCAAGACATTTCATCTAACCGATAGTTGTAACCGAGATAGGTGTGTGAAAGCCAGGTGTCGCCGGGGGCGCGGCCCTGGTTGCGCAAGGCGCGCATGAAGGCAGCGGCCTGGTCATCATCCGTGATGATGATGCCGCCCTCGCCAGTCGTCATTTGTTTATTGGGGTAGAAAGCAAAGATGCCATAATCGCCAAAGGTCCCAGCCTGTTTTCCCTTGTACATTGCGCCGAGGGCCTCACACGAATCTTCGATAACCTTCAAGCCATGTTCCCGCGCAATGGCGTTGATTTTGTCCATTGGGGCAGGCTGGCCAAAAACATCAACGGGGAGCAAGGCCTTCAATTTTTTATTTTTGATTTTCAATTTTCGAGGCAAGTAGCGCTCGACGTGCTTCACTGCCTCGGCTACTTGGGCGGCATCAATATTTCCCGTTTTGGGGTCAACATCCACAAAGACCGGGATGGCGTTCTCGAACAGGAGCGCATTGGTAGAGGCGACGAATGAAAAGGGCGTGGTAATCACCAAATCGCCGGGGCCAATCCCGGCGGCACGGACGCACAGGTGCAATCCCGCTGTGCCAGAGTTGACAGCGATGGCGTGTTTGGCGCCGGTGTATTCACAAAACGCCTGCTCAAACTCGACCACCTTGGGGCCAAGACTCAGGTTGGGGGTATGGATGACTTCCATCACCGCCTGCCGGTCGGCGTCGGTGAGGTCAGGGGAGGACATGGGGATTTTCATGGGGGCAATTCTACCACCGCATTTTGATGCCCGCCCCCAAATTGATTCGAGCAAGACAGCCCGCCAGGCGGTGTCTTAAAATAACCTTGCCGGATGGTTACCTATGCAGCACGATATATGCGATATGTTTCAACTGACAGGAATCACAAGACGTATAACCAAAGTCCTTGCGAATCTGCAATCGCTTTACAGCTTTGCCAAAATTCCCAATCTGAAATCGCCAATTTGTGTAACAGGATAGAAGGATGAGTCCACCGCAAAAAGACCCATCACCCCAAAAGAGACGAAGTACACAAAGGAATTCCGAACTGCGGAATTAAGAATTTTGAAATTCGGCGCAAGAGAACTTAAAAACATCGTGACCTTTGCGCCCTGCGTGGTAAGAAAAGGTTTTTTCAGTGAAGTCAAATCGGCAATCGGGAAATTTGGGCATGTTGAGTTGCCAACCTTCCACGAATAGGTCACGAATACTCAAATTTTCGTGCCAGCCTTCGTTTCTTTGTGGAAATTCGTGGATGGTTTGAAAAAAATGCAAACCGTTTCGGTTCTAACAGCGCCAAAACTTTGAATTTGGAATGGCTGCAGTTTTGCAAAGACCTCCGGGGCAGCGCGGGCTTTATTTTTGGGCCCGCAAATACACCCGCTCAAACTCGGCCAGGTATTGGGCCGCCATTTGCTCATCGAAAAAGATGACCACATTCTCATCGTTCTTTCGCTCCGCGCTGGCACTGAAATTGTACGAGCCAGTGATAACAATTTTTTCATCAATAATGATGACTTTGTGGTGCATCTGACCTGGATTGCCGTCTTTATACACCCGCAGCCCGGCCTGTTGAAATGGGTCGAACTCGCTGCCTTGGTTCGAGTTGACCTGCGATTCATCCATCACGCCAAATACCCGCAGGCCATCCTTTGCCTTCTGGCGGATAATATCGCCAAAATCATCGGCGGTCATCGAATAGGCCATGAAATAAATGCTGGTTTCGGCCCCGCGCAAGAGTTTGACCAGCCGCGCCGCAACCCCATCGTCAGGAGAGAAATACACTTCGAGCGGCACGCCGTCAATGCTCAGTTGCGGAAAGGGAGTATTGGGTAAGGTATCAGGGCCAAAGAAATCGTCCTCGAACATTTCGTTGAATTCCGCCAGGTAATTTTCGGCCATCTTTGTCGAACGGATTCGCACCAGGTTGTTGTTGTCGTCATAGGCCCCGGTCATCGTAAAGTTCATCGAGCCTATCCATACTTCGGAGCGGTCAATGATGACGAATTTGTTGTGCATCAACCCTTCGCGCCGGTCGCCAATGATGGGAATGCCCTTCTCGGCCAGCCACCGGGGGGCATCGCGCTCCAGGTTGTCGCTCTCCATTACAATCCGCACCTGCACGCCGCGCCGGTGAGCGGCCAGCAGCGCATCGCGGATAGAGTTCAGGCTCATACTGTAAACCGCCACATCAACAGAAACCCGGGCATGATCAATCGCGCGCGCCAGGGGAATGTCAATGCCGCCCTCCTGTTGCCTGGAGGCCGGGTTCAAAGGGTCACTGAAATAGACCTCGTAAAACGAGCCGCGATAGCCGTATCCCACCTGCAGGGGTATCGGCTCGCCAGGGGCAGGCTGCGCCACAGATGTTTCAGTCGGCGCGCCTTGCGGCTCAACCGTCACCCCCCCGGGCGTTTCGGGCAAATGGGCGCAGGCCAGCCCAACGAACAAGAGCAGGAAAACCGTCAACCAAAAACGCTTCATCCATCCTCCAACCACAAATTACAAAATACCAGCCACGAACCCCGCAATTCTAGCACACACATCCCCTCTGCCTGCGATATACTTACCATCATGTCTGCTCCCGAAACCGCCAACCGCCAAATTGCCCGCGCCGCCGGAACGGTGATGGTCGCCATCGTCTTTGGGCAAGTCATGAGCCTGCTTCGCAGTATGCTGGTGGCACGCGCCTTCTCACTTGGCGAACTAGACGCCTTTTACGCCGCCAACCGCGTCAGCGAGACGTTATTCGCACTCATCGCCGCCGGGGCGTTGGGTTCGGCGTTCTTGCCCACCTTTACAGGATTTCTCGTCAAAGGAGAAAAACCCGCTGCCTGGAAACTGGCCGTTTCGATGGCGAACCTCGTCACCCTGGCCCTCAGCCTGCTGGCCGCTATAGCGGCATTGTTCGCGCCACAAATCGTGCGCTACCTGCTGGCCCCCGGATTGTTCTATAATTTCACGCTCTACAACCTGACCATTGACCTGTTGCGCATTCAGCTAATTTCCTCGGTCTTGTTTGGGTTGGGCGGGCTGGTGGTGAGCATCCTGAACGCGCACCAGGTCTTTTTTATCCCGCAGTTAACCGCCTCAATGTACCAGATTGGGCAAATCTTCGGCGTGCTGGTGCTTTCGCGCTGGCTGGGGATTTACGGCCTGGCCTGGGGCGTGGTACTCGGTTCTGTGCTTTACCTTGCCATTCAACTCCCAACACTCTCGAAACTCGCGCCCCCATCTACGGGTTACTGGTCACTGATTACTGACTCTGCTGTAAAGCAGGTCATCCGTCTGATGGGGCCGCGCGTGCTAGGGGCAGGCGTGGTGCAGTTGAATTTTTGGGTCAACGCCTGGCTGGCTTCGCAAATGACGCCCGGCAGTTACACCGGCCTGGTCTATGGCTTCGCGCTGATGTTGATGGCGCAGGCTGCAATTGCCCAATCAGTGGCGATTGCCGTTATGCCGACCTTTTCGGCGCAGTTTGCGCTCGGGAAAATTGATGAAATGCGTCACGCCCTGGCCTCGGCCCTGCGCGGAATGCTTCTGCTTGCAGTGCCAGCCAGCGTGGGACTGATGGTGCTGCGCCAGCCCATTGTCGCCATGCTCTACCAGCGTGGAGAGTTTACCGCAACATCAACCGAGATGGTTGCCTGGGCGCTGCTGTGGTACGCCGCCGGAATGGTGGGACATTCGGTGATGGAAGTGTTGACGCGCGCTTTTTATGCCCAACACGATACCCAAACCCCGGTGGTAATTGGCGCAATAGCGATGGGACTCAATGTGGTCTTCAGTTTTGCCTTTTCGGCCTGGTTTCGCCAAATTGGGTGGCTGCCGCACGGCGGGTTGGCGCTCGCCAATTCGCTGGCAACCGCGCTCGAAGCGGCTGCCCTGTTCATCGTCATGCGCCATAGGTTGGGCGGCATCGAGGGAAGAGCGATTCTCGATGGCGGATTACGAATCGGCGGGGCAGCATTCGGGATGGGACTCGTGTTAATGGTCTGGATTCAGTGGTCAGCAGGGTTAAATCCATGGCTGGCCGGCCTGGGCGGGGTGGCGGTTGGGGGGCTGGTCTATGCCCTGGGCGTGGTCATTCTCAAAGTCCCTCAAGTTTTAGTTTCTGCTCACTGGTAACGACAGGCGCCGAACCAGCGCCCAACCCATCAGCTGGAGCAGACGCAGACGATAGATAACCTGCCCATGCCAGGCAGCCGGCCCCTCATCAATGCCATAAACCAGCCTCAGCCACCACTCCGCGGGCGGCGCAAAGGTCAGCCCAACATAGCGCCAAAAACCAACCTGTGACCAATTTGGAAAAGGCCACTGCGGCCAGCCGCGCGGGTATTGTCCCAAGCCGCCCATCGCCACAGGCGGCTTGAGATGAAACAGGGCTTCATATCCTTCGGGAGGGGGCGTGAGGCTATACAACACCGAAAGCCGCTTCAGAAAGAGCGGGTCGCGTTGGGCCAGCGCGTTCCAATCCAATTCATGGGCGTGTTTTTCGGCAAGAGCGATGATATCCGTCATCCACTTGAAGGAGATAGGCCGATTAAGACGCGAGTCGAACAGGTGGTAAATGAAGTGGCGCATCAGGTAATGCAGGGTGTCGAGCGGAGAAGTGGTGTAAACGTCACAGCCCGCGATGCAAATGTGCTGTGGCGGCTCTCGAAAATCACGAAACTCGTCATCGGGGGAATGATCATTGATTCTGCGGTGCGCCGGGTGATAGTGATGCAGTTCGATGTGGGTCGAAATGCCGCTGCGCAAAGGGGAATGTGCGTTGATGCCTTTCGGCAGGAGCGCGGGAAGGTCGCCCAGGCGGTATCCGGCCTGTCGCATCGATTCGATGGCAGGCAGCAGGTCGTCCTTCGCCAGGAACAAGTCAATATCGCTCACCGGGCGCAAGGCCGGGTCGGGGTAGGCTTGCCAGGCCAGCGCCAGCCCCTTCAACACCAGCGGGCGAATGCCCTTTTTTCCCAACAAATCGAGCAGTTCTAACAGCGTTTGGGCGTGAATCTGGTTCAGGGCGCGGTCGCGCAGGTACAGGCCAAGCAGAGCGCGGCGGGTTGTCTGTGGGATGCCCTCTTCGCGCAGGTGATGCCAGAGCAGCGGCCCCATGCCGTGCCGCTCGGCCTGCTCGGGCAGGTCATCCCAGGCCGAAAATGTGCGTAACAGAACAGCCAACTGCGCCTCAAAGCGCGGATTCCGCTCAACACGCGCGCACAAGGCCATCAGGCGATAAATCTGGTTCAGGCGTGTTGAATCCATGCGGTTATGGTCTCGAAGTCAGAATATTCTACAGCGTAAGCAGTCACCTGGCGCGCCAGGCGCGCCGCGCTCGCCAGCCCGAAATCGGGCAGGTTGCGAGCATTAACCAGGGTTTGCAGCAAGCGAAACAGACTCTCCGCCGGAGTCAATTGAGTGATGCGGAAAGGGGCATCTGGCATGTAACGTGGAAAAAGCAGCAACCGAGGCACGGCTTGAGAACACACTGCATTTGGGTTGAGCAGCAGAGGCTCAATCCAGGCGCTTCCATCTGGAAAAGGGAGCAAGCCCTGGCGCTTATCCGTTCCAAGAATATGCTTCCAAAGAAAGGCCGAACCTTTTTTTAAGACAAGAGAACGCGCAAAGCCGCTGATTTGCCCGCCCTCCTCAGAGAAAAAGATGACTTCATCGCTCAGATAGCGAAAACCGTTGAAAAGCAGCCAGGCCGTCAGGGTAGATTTGCCGCTGCCGCTCGGCCCACACAAGATAACCCCGCCCCGCGCATCGGCCAACGCCGCGGCATGAAACACCGGGCCAGAAGCACACGCGCCATTCAGGCGGGTGAGAGCCTCCTGCATCAGCACTTGCAAAACTTGTCCAAACTCCAGGCGGGGATACAAAACGCCGCCATCAACAGAAACCTGGAAAACGGTCTGTGTGATGGCGGTAATTTGGAAATCAGCTAGGGCAGAGGCGGCCTCAGCCAGGCAGTGCCTGAGATGAACCGCGAGGGCGTCTAAAACGACCTGGCTATCAGTGGTGAAACGGACAGCATTCCCGCCGAATTGAACGGACAGGCAACCGCTCACGCCGCAACCAGCGCCCCGCGCGACAACAATTCCTGGATGGTCTGCGGCACATCGGCCGCGATGTCATCTGCTGATTCGGGATAGGCCGCGCTGATGAGTTCCACAATCTCGGCCACCGAACGTTGCCCATCGCACAAACTCCAGATGAGCGCGCCACCCTGGTTACTGTGAATAATGAGATTAAGAACTGGGTGGAGCAGGATAATTTCATCATCCAGAGTCTCCACCTGGAAGCCTGGAACCGGGCGCGGGACAAACGCAGAAAAACTCATTAGCAACTAATTTCAATATCGTAAGATTGCGAAGCAGTGTTCGTACCGTCAACGGGGTTAACAAAACTCCAGACCACCGTCAGCGTGCCGGTTGTGCCAAAGAACGGGGAATCGGGCAAAACGGTCACATCAATCGTCGCCTGCCCGCTGCCATTGGTGACGACAGTACCGGTAGCAGGATTTGGGATAGTAATAGAACCGCCCGGGCCCGATACAGCATAGCTAAGCGCATATTGCAACACAATGCCCGGCGTGGGAGGAGTAATCGCTGCCGTGAAGCGGATGATTATCCCATCCCAGCAGTAACTTTGCCCCAAGTCTATCTCTTGGGGCGGCACAGGAGTTCCTAACAGGTGAGTAATTGAAGTCTGCGCATGGGCGGGCAACACGCCTACCTGCAATTCGGGCTTGCTCCAGGCAGGAGGCAGGTTAGAGATAGCGGCAGCGCCTGCGGCGGCGGCCAACAGTTTGAGCGCATCACGGCGTGAAAGATTGGAAGCAGGCACGAGAATACTCCGGTAAAAATTGATATCTTGGATTAATTTTATCATAAGACTCGGCCAGGCTATCCGTGAGATACGGCAACATGGCTTTCTCATTATCGCTTGCGCCGCTTTGTATAACAGGATAAAAAAATAAAAGGATGTTTGCTGTGTGGCTTATCTTGCCATCCCAGCCATTCCCTACGCAAAGTGTCTGGCGCTGTCAGACTGATGATGGGTCTTTTTGCAGTGGACTCAGATTTGGAATTGACAGAACGTCCCCCTGGCTGTTCGACAAATTGTGGTTAAATTATCCCTACATCAACAAAGCCTGTCTCCCCGCCAACCAGCCGACCCTGGAGCAATCCATTCCATTGCTCAACGAACTGCTAAAATTTGGCAATTTTGAAATGCTATATGAGAGCGAATCAACCGCCATCCTGAAAAAGAGATAACCTTGCCCATCAGCCTCTACCTCCACATCCCATTCTGCGCCCACCGCTGCGCCTACTGCGACTTCAACACCTACGCCGGGCAGGAAGCAGCCATCCCTGCCTACGTCGAGGCGCTATGCAAGGAAATCCAGGCAGTTGGGAAAAGCATGCCCCCTTCGCCCTTCGGGCGAGGGGCTGGGGGTGAGGGCGAAATCGCCACCATTTTCTTCGGCGGCGGAACACCCTCGCTGCTCACTCCTGACCACTATCGAAACATTTTCCAGACCATCCACCGTTATTTTGACCTTCTCCCCAACGCCGAAATCAGCCTCGAAGCCAACCCTGGCACGGTTTCACCCAAATATCTGTCTCAACTGCGTGAAATCGGCTTCAACCGCATCAGTTACGGCGTGCAAAGCGCCAACCCAACCGAGCTGCGCATGTTAGAGCGGATTCACAGTTACAGCGACGTGGTGGACGCGGTACGCTGGTCACGGCGCGCGGGGTTCGAAAACCTCAACCTCGACCTGATTTATGGCCTGCCCGAACAGAGCCTGGCCTCCTGGCAGCGCAGCGTTGAACTGATACTCGGCCTGCATCCCGAACATCTCTCCGCCTACGCCCTCACCCTCGAACACGGCACGCCCTTTGGCCGCTGGGCGCGCAAAGGTCTGCTCCCACTCCCCGACCCCGACCTGGCCGCTGAGATGTACGAATGGCTGGATAAATACTTACCCATCAATGGTTACGCGCAATATGAGATTTCTAACTGGGCAAAAACAAATACCGATTCAGGTCATCACGCATCATTCCAATGCCAGCACAACCTGCAATACTGGCGCAACCTGCCCTACCTGGGCCTGGGCGCTGGTGCGCATGGCTACGCCAACGGTATACGCTACTCCAACGTCCTGCGCATCAAAACCTACATCGAACGGTTGAAAACGACTGACGGTTCACCGACAGCTGACCACTGGCCGCTCTCTCCTGCCGCCGTTAACCACCATCGCAACACACCCCGCGAAGACATGGACGAGACCATGATGACCGGCCTGCGCCTGACGGCTGAGGGAATCTCCGCCCAAACCTTCCGCGAGCGATTCGGCCGGGAACTCACCCACATTTACGGGGGAAAAATCGCCCATCTCACCCAACTCGGCCTGCTAGAATGGTCAGAAAACCGCCTGCGCCTCACGCGGCGCGGGCGGCTGCTCGGCAACCAAGTGTTCATACAATTCATCGGGGAATAACCAACATCATCCAAACCAGCGTTGCCACCAAACAGTTATCATTCCAACGATGGTGAGAACAAACGAGGCCAGGAGTGTTTCGCCCAGCGAAAACTCAAGGTACAACCCCATAACCACCATGAAAATAAAGACCACTGCCCCAGCAATCAAGTAAGTTTTCATGCGCAGCTCCTTATAGTGAAAAATGAACCCTATTTTAGCAACAAAACTGCAATCCAAAAACCCTTGACATATAGAACATATATTCTATAATTTGAGCATTCCTTGCCCTCTTATCCCTTTCACCGGCAGGCTCAAATGATGAATCGCAACCCGCTCCAATTCCTTCCCGCACTCAAGCGCGCCAGCCAACAGCGCGGCGCCGCCTTCGCCCTCATCCTGCTTGGGGCGCTCATTGCCTTTGAAGTCTTCAATTACTCCACCACCGACTACGCTCTGAGCGACCTGCTTGGTAACCTCAAGTTTATGGGCATTCACTGGTCAACCCTGCTCTCACTGGCCTTCTGCGGGATTGATTTTGCCGGAATTGCCCGCCTGTTCACCCCCGAACAAGGCCGTGACGAACCCGCCGAAGTCTGGTACCTGTTTGGCGCATGGGTTCTGGCCGCCGCCATGAACGCCACCCTCACCTGGTGGGGCGTTTCCCTGGCCCTGGCTAACCACACCCCAGCCAGCGCCGCCATCGTCGAACGCGCCACCCTCACCAGCCTAGTGCCGGTCTTTGTCGCGGTCATGGTCTGGGTCATCCGCATTCTGATTATCGGCACCTTCTCGCTGGCGGGCGAGCGGCTCTTTACGATGGATGAAAATCGAAGCGGCTACCGACCCCAGGCTGCCTCCAACCGCCCCGGGCAGACCCTCCGCCCGAACACCCTGTCGGCGCGACCGACCCGGCCTCAACCTTTCTCGCCGTCAAACGGAGTCATCACTCGCCCCGAACCGACCTATCACCCGGCAGGTCTCTCTGCCAAACCCAAAGACTCAGCCCAAAACACCCGTTACTAAAGCCAGACCGGTAGTATACTTTTGGGCATGGTGAAAACCAAAAAGACTCTGCCCCCCCTGCAAAACGAAAACGCACTAGCGCAATCAGAAATTCAGGAATATCTACAAACCAGACAACAGCGCCGCTGGATTTTTCCGCGCGCGGCCCTGGTAGGTGTTTGCGCTGGCGTTGTTGCGCTTTCATTTCGCGCCAGCCTGAGCGCCGCTGACGCGTTCCGCAATCAAATGCTTATCTGGGCGCACTCGCTGCCCGCCTGGGGCTGGATTTTCCCGATGTTGTTTACCATGCTGGGCGCGGCCATTGCCGTTGTCATAACGCGCCGTTACGCGCCCGAAGCCAGTGGAAGCGGCATTCCGCATTTAGAAGCCGTTTTGCACCGCTTTCGCACTTTAAATTGGAAACGACTTTTGCCCGTAAAGTTTTTTGGCGGCGTTCTATCCATTGGCGGCGGTTTGGCATTGGGACGCGAAGGCCCCACCGTGCAAATGGGCGGCGCGGTGGGTGATGCCATTGCGCGCTTGCTCAAAGTATCAGAGCAAGAGCGGCTGACATTGGTCTCGGCAGGCGCGGGCGCGGGGCTGGCCGCCGCGTTCAATGCGCCGCTTTCGGGATTAATTTTTGTGCTGGAGGAAGTGCGGCGCGATTTTCAGCCCATTGTGTTTGGCGCAGCCTTCCTGGCAGCAGCGGTGGCAGACATCATTGCCCGCATCGGTTCAGGGCAGTTCCCCGTCTTTGCCGTGCCAGCTTACCCCACCCCGCCATTGGCCGCCTTGCCGGTTTTTGCCCTGCTTGGAGTGGCAACCGGGTTTCTGGGGGTTTTCTTTAATCGGAGTTTGCTGTTTAGCATAGAGCAATACGCGCGCATTCCACCCCGCTTTGCCATTCTCGCAGCGGCGCTCACAGGCGGTGCAGTCGGGCTGATTGGCTGGTTTTCTCCATTGATGATAGGAAGCGGACACGCACTCGCCGAATCGGCCTTAAGGGGTGAAGTATTGCTCGCCTCCATTCCGCTTTGGTTTGTTGTGCGGTTTTTCCTAACCGCCACCAGTTACAGCACCGGCGCGCCGGGCGGTATCTTCGCACCTCTGCTCGTATTAGGAGCGCTGATTGGCCTGGGGGTTGGGCTAGTAGCGCACACGCTCGCGCCTGCGATGGCGCCCATCCCGGCGGCATTTGCCGTGGTTGGCATGGCGGCCTACTTCACCGCCATCGTCCGCGCCCCGCTGACCGGCATCGTACTTATCATTGAGATGACAGGCAATTATTCACTCATGCTGCCACTGCTGGTCAGTTGCTTCTGCGCTTACGCGGTGGCCGAATGGCTCAAAGATTTGCCCATCTACGAATCGCTCCTGGAACGCAACCTGCGGCGCGGCGGCGAAGACCTCCTGCTCAAACAGCCCACGGTGATGGAATTCACCATTCAGCCCGGCGCACCTTTCGCCGGGCTAGACGTGCGTTCCCTGAGACTTCCCGCCGGCTGTCTTCTCGTGCGTTGTTCCGATGGCAAACGGGAGTGGGTGCCAAAAGCTAACACCCGTCTGGCTCCGCACATGAAAATTACTGCTGTCATCGCCCCCGAAGCCGCCACAGGTCTCGAAATTTTGCGCAACGGATGCAAGCAACCCCAATAACTGGTTGTGGCTCAACCCGAACGGTTACACCGCGCTTTTACGCTTACCACCACCCCTGGCCTCAACAGGAAAACGAAACGGCGGTCGCTGGTTCAATTTCGAAAGCAGGACACCCTTTTCTCCAAATAGAAAGACCGTCACCGAAGCGGTATCACAACCCAGCCGCTGAAAATGGTCGAGCGGCATTCCAAGATAGTAGGCAGTTATTAACTTAATCGGGTCAGAATGTGAAACACAGGCGATAATATCCTCGCGCACATGCGCTTTCACAATCGATTCAATTTCACTCACCAGCCGCGCCTGGCACTCAATAAACGATTCTCCCTCTGGAAATCGGAAACGCGAGGGAGCATCCTGCACGACCTTCCACTCAGGTAACTTACGCAACGCCTTGAGTTCTTTTCCAGCCCATGCGCCAATGCCGGTTTCAATCAAGCCGGGGCGAATTTGCACATCGAGGCCCAATTTCGCAGCCAGCGGGGCGGCCGTCTCGCGCGCCCGCTCCAGCGGGGAAGAATAGAGCGCCTTAATCGGCAAATTTTCCAACGCTTGGGCCAATTCTTCAGCCTGCTGGCGTCCTTTTTCGTTCAGATGGATTTCTGGTAACTGGCCGGCCAATTTGCCGGTTTTGACAAAATCATTTTCGCCGTGGCGAATGAGTAACAATAAAGGCATGGTTGTTTTCCTGTGGAGAGTTTTCTCGATTATGCCACAACTTGCTCCACTTCTGCGCCTTCCCTCGACATTAACGTTACGTCAGGGTTTACTATTGAGGGCATGTTCACTGTCGAACAGTGATCCGTTTTGGCAGGCATCGCACCCGGCACCCTGCGCCACTATGACCAGATTGGGCTGCTCAAGCCGCCCTAAGGGATGGCTTTGATCTTGTGCGCGCGTCAATCCTTCCATCCTGCTTATTTTTTTAATCCCAAAATCGGACGATGAGAAAGACTTACCCCTTTCCGGTTAGGCTCTTGACAAGCCGCCTGGTGCAACGTATACTATCTCCGATAGTCAAGATTGACTATTCAAAATTGATTATATGAGCGAAACAAACACCGACCCACGCGAATTGCTGCTGCTTGGCCTGCTGCGCCGGCAAGACATGCACGGCTATCAGCTGAACGAATTTTTATTGGGCGAGCTCTCTACCTGCGCCGACATTAAAAAGCCCACCGCCTACTATCTCCTCAGAAAAATGGCCGCTCAAGGTTGGGTTTCAGAAAGCATCGAGCAAGAAGGCAACCGCCCGCCGCGGCGTATCTACCAGGTTACACCGCAAGGCGAACAAGCCTTTCAACGCTTGTTACGTGAAACGCTGCCCGTTTATCGCCCAACCTACTTCGAGGGCGACCTGCCGCTAGCCTACCTGGATGAATTGCCACTCGAAGAAGCCCGCGCCCTGCTCGCAAAGCGCCGCGCGCAACTGCTCCAGGCCCACGAAAAACTGCAACAAGCGCCACCCCATGCAGGCAGCATTCAGTGGCTGATAGAACACCAACGTCGCCATGTAGAACTTGAGATTCAGCTGCTTAATGACATCCTCGCTCAACACTAAACTCCAGGAGGTCCCTGTGGAAGAAAAACTCGATTTCAAACGCATTCTACCGATTTTTGTCATCGTTCTGATTGACTTGCTTGGCCTCACCGTCATCATCCCGCTCATGCCGCTCTATGCAACTGCGTTTGGCGCCAGCGCCCTGATGATTGGCTTTCTGGGAGCCGCTTACCCGGCCATGCAATTCATCGGAGCCCCGCTGCTGGGGCGGCTTTCAGACCGCTATGGGCGCAAACCCGTGCTGGTGGTCAGCCAGATTGGCACATTCCTGGGCTTTATCTTGCTGGGGCTGGCGGGCAACTTGTGGGTTCTCTTTTTGGCCCGCATCATTGACGGCCTTTCGGGCGCCAACATTGCCACCGCGCAGGCGGCCATCAGCGACAGCACCAACGAAAAAACCCGCACACAAGGGTTAGGGCTTTTGGGGGCTGCCTTCGGGCTGGGCTTCATCATCGGCCCGGTCATTGCCTTCGTTTCGCTGGCAGCCTCAGGCAATGATTACCGCGTGCCAGCCTGGGTCGCCGCAGCCTTCTCGCTGATATCCATTTTGCTCACACTCTTCTGGTTCAAAGAAACCCTGCCCGAAACACAGCGCGGACAAGCAGCCCAAAAAGCGCCCTTCACGCTACAAGCAATGCTGCAAGCCCTGACACACCCCGCCGTAGGCCTGCTGCTCATCCTGATGTTCGCGCAACAAATTGCCTTTGGCGGGTTTGAGCAATTTCTGGCGCTCTTCACTCTCAACCGACTGGGGATGAACGCTTCGGGCAACTCCATTATCTTTGTGTATGTGGGGGTAATCGTCGTCATCGTGCAGGGCGGCCTGATTGGGCGTTGGAGTCGCCAATATGGCGACCGAAAACTCATTTACGCAGGTTTGCTTGCGCTGGCCATTGGGCTTTCAATGGCAGCGTTCACGCCACGCCAGCCCCTGCCAGGTTATTCACAAGAAGCGCTCAGCCGCGAACTGAGCGCCAGCGGCGACTTTCGTACACACGAAAACCCAACCACCCAAAACCTGGCCGTAGAACTTCCCCCCGATGGCGCCAACGGTTGGCTGGGGCTGGTCTGGATTTTAATTGCCATGATACCGGCTTCCATTGGCGGCGGCATCCTTCAACCCGCTATCAACAGCCTGATAACCAAGCGCATTGAACCCAATGAAATCGGCGGAATGTTGGGCATCTCCTCCGCCCTGTTGAGCAGCGCCAATGCCCTCGCTCCGCTGTTGATGGGCGCCCTGTTTCAGGCATTTGGCAGCAGCGCGCCCTTCTTATTTGCGGGCCTGCTGCTGGCCGTTTTGCTCGTGGCTGCTTTACGCCTGCTGCGGCCCGGAAAAGAGGAGCGCGTTCCGGCTGGCCTGGCACGAGGCGCAACCGCCAGTCATTGAAGTCAAATCAAGTCAACCAAAAAGCCAGCCTGTAAGGCCGGCTTTTTGGTTTTATGCCGGCAGGCAGCTAACCCGCCGCCAGCAGTTGCTTGAGCATCTCGCGGTTCGGCGGTATCAGCGTTAACTGGCCCTTGCCATCAAGGATGTTTTGCGTTTCAAGAATCTCAAACAGCGCGGCTCCAACCTCCGGGTCGGCTGAAATCTTCTGCATCGCCTCGCCCACAATGCGCGGACGGATAGCCGCCGCTTTCGCAAACTCGACCGCCGCCTGGCGCTCCGCCGTGCCGGTAATAATGTTGACCTGGTTAGCCCCGTCTTGCTTGATGGCTGAAGTGACCTGGCGCAAACGGTTGACCACCTTGGCCTCAATTTGTTGAATCATGCCAACATCGCGGAAATGCACCTTACGAATATACACCGAGCCAAGTTTATAGCCCCACTCGTTTGAACGCGGCGAGACTTCCTCACGCACGGTGCGGCTCATAGCGTGCCGGTCAATCAGCATTTCCTCTAACGGCAGGTTACTGAGCGAACGCACCACCGCATTGCTGACGTTGGCCGCAAGCGAACCGCGCGGGTCGGCGTTCTTGAACAGATAAGAGACCGGGTCACTGATGTACATCTCATACCAGATGCCAACGCCCATCGGCGCGCCTTCTTCCGAATTCACCGGCACGCTGCGCAGATATTGCTGGTCGAGGCGCATATCCAGCACCCGTCGGCTGCCCAGCCAATTGACCAGGAAAGCGCTCGGCCCCAATTTGAACGGCAAAAAGACCAGGCCCGGCTCCCGAAGCACCCCAACCACACGCCCAAACAAGATATAAACCTGACAAGTCCCTTCTTCGACGGTCGTATAAAAGCCGAGATGGCGCAAAAACCACAGCGAAATCGGCATCACGAACCACATTCCGAAAAAAGAAATCGCCCCACCAGCCAGGAAACGAATCAATTCGAGTTCCATTATTCCACCTCCCGCACAATTTGCTGCGCGCGGCCATAGAGTTTCAAGCGGACATTCCGTAGATAGGCTTGCAACGCGCCCGGCCCGCTTCTCTGAAGCGCACTCAATTGCTCGGCCAGAGCAACGAGCGGTTCGACCTCGGCCTGGGCATTGAGGGTCTCAATTTCGACCGCCCGCTTCGATTGGACGATTTTCTGGTCAGCAGCCGCCTGCGCCAGGCTGATATCGGAGGAGACCTGGTTGTGGGCAGTATTAATCGCTGCCAAAGCCGACTCCACCTCGGCGGGCGGGTCAATGCCGGTAATCAGCGAAGCATCAAGAATGATTCCGTACCGCGCCGCAGACGAGGCACATTCCCGCTCCATATGTTCATTCAAGTCGCGCAGGTTCTTGCGCAAATCATTGATAGAGACGCCTGAAACACCGCTCAGCCCACCCATTCCTTCTTCGTTAGACTTGGGAGCCTCAAAACCGGCAATCCGCTCACGCAGCACCGAAACGAAATAGCCCATAATGTGCAGGATAGGGCGCTTGACACCGAACAGGTAAGCATATAAGTTATTTTCCGCCACACGGTAGCGAATCTGCCCGGTCAGACCAGTGTTGAGCTGGTCTTTGGTCACCGCCTCCAACAGCATACCACCCGAATTGGCGCGCGGGTCTTCCAGGTCTTGCGCCATGTTCATCGTCTGCGTAGCGATGGAGACTTTGTGGATTTTCTCCCAAGGCCACTTAAAATATGGGCCACCGGGCTGAATGACGCGCACCTGGGGATAGTTGTAACGTTGTTTGTGTTCCTCGCTCAGCGTTTCGCCAAGCGGCGAGTTGGCGGTAGTCGCCTTGCCCACCCGCTCCGCGCGCCCAAAGATAGTCTTGACGGCACGCTCGTTTTGGTCCACGGTGTAAAACGAGGTCAAAACATAACGTAGAAAAAACCAGGCCAGGAATCCCACCAGCAGGCCAAAACTGAAACCGAGCATCACTCATTCTCCTCTCTAAATTGAATACTGGAGTCAGTATATCAAAATAGAGAGCAAAATCAAAGCGACAATTTATTGAAATTAAAACCTTGTTGCAACCATTTGCATTATAATCCCGCCATGCCCTCGCTTTTCCCTTGCACCGCCGTCGTCAGACAAGAGACCTTGTGACTTGGGAGAGAGACCCAGCAGTAAGGGGAAAAAGTAGGAATGGAAACTCAAGAATGAGTTGGGATTCAACGAGTAAAACAAGGAACAACCATGAAAACCATCCCCGAACAATATCACGACCTGTTCAAAGATGAGACCCGAGCCTTCCTATTCCTGGCAACCATCATGAAAGACGGCTCACCGCAGGTCACGCCCGTCTGGTTCAACCATGATGACGAACACATCCTGATTAACTCGGCCAAAGGGCGCGTTAAAGACCGCAACATGCGCGCCCGTCCCCAGGTAGCCTTCGTCATCCAGGACCCATCGAACCCCTATCGCTACCTGCAAATTCGCGGTCGGGTTATCGAAATCACTGAGCAAGGCGGTCAGGAACACATCGAAGTCCTGGCGCAAAAATACACTGGCCATTCCTGGCGAGGCAACAATCCAAACGAAGTGCGCGTGATTTATAAAATCGTGCCGAACAAAATTGACGCGCATGGATGAAACAGGAAGACCTCGAATGCCACATAAAACGCCCTCGACACTTAACGCTTTCCTGCGCTCGCGCCGCTCAATCCGAAAATTCAACGGGCAACGTATCCCCAACGACATCCTGCACGAAATTATCGAAACCGCAACGTTTGCCCCCTCCGCACACGGATTACAACCCTGGCGATTTGCCCTGCTCGAAAGTGACACGGCGCGCCAGGCACTTGCACAAACGCTCACACAAAAAATGCAAACAGATATGCGCCGCGGAGCCGCACCCGAACCCGAAATTGAAGCCCGAATCAAACGCTCGCTCAGGCGTATTGCCGAAGCCCCACACATCATCCTGCTCTGCCGTGAGACCAAAGCCGTGCGTACCCAATCGCAAGAAGAAACGTTAATGAGCGTACAATCCGTCGCAATGGCTGGCCTGCAACTCATGCTGGCCGCCCACGCGCGCGGATTAAGCACAATCTGGATTTGCTGGCCGCTCTACGCCCAAGAGGAAACCATCCGCACCCTGCGCCTGCCCCCCACCTGGCAGCCGCAAGGAATGATTTTTCTCGGTTTTCCAGCAGAAGAACCAGTGGAAAAAACACTCAAACCGCTCGATGAGATACTAATAACGGTAGACCACTGACGCTCAATCTCTCAAAACACTCACCAACGCCAATCATGAAGCAGAATCATCGCACACAACCGCCCACCAACCACCGTCCATTGTCCATTGTCGCCCTGGCCGGCGGCGTAGGCGGAGCAAAACTGGCCGAAGGCCTGGCGCAAATCTTGCCGCCCGAAGCCCTCACCATCATCGTCAATACCGGCGATGATTTTGTTCACTGGGGATTGCACATCTCCCCCGACCTCGATACCGTCTGTTACACACTGGCCGGGCTGGCAAACCCCCTCACCGGCTGGGGGCGGATGGAGGAGACCTGGAACGTCTTCGCGCAAATGGAACGCCTCGGCGCCGAAACCTGGTTCCGGCTAGGAGACAAAGACCTCGCCACCCATCTGGAACGAACCCGCCGTTTAAGAAGCGGAGAACCACTCTCCAGCATTACCCGTGACTTTTGCGCACGCTGGGATATCCGGCATACCATCCTGCCGATGAGCGACGACCCGGTCGCCACAATGGTTGATACGGTTGAGTTTGGCGAACTGACCTTTCAGGAATACTTCGTCCACCAACGCTGTGAGCCACAAGTCAAAGGCTTTCGCTTCGCCGGAATCGAAAACGCAAAACCCGCTCCCGGCGTCCTCGAAGCCCTGCGCACAGCAGACGCGGTTGTTTTTTGCCCCAGCAACCCCTGGGTCAGTATTGACCCCATCTTGCGCGTTGTTTCTCCTCTCTCCACAGAAGAGGGGCCAAAAGTGAGAGTTGCCGTCAGCCCCATCCTCGGCGGCCAAACGGTCAAAGGCCCAGCGGCCAAGATGTTCAAAGAGTTGGGGATAGAACCCTCTGCTTTAGCGGTAGCAAAACATTACGGAGAATCGGTTCTAACGGGATTCGTCCTCGATGAAGTGGATGCCGGGTTGACAGAGGAAGTTCTTTCCTTAAAAATCCATCCACTTTCCACAAAAACCCTGATGAAATCGCCGGAAGACCGGCGCAAACTAGCGCGAGATGTGCTAAACTTTATAGAGAGATTTGTATGACAATTTGGGCCATTGTCCCCGTCAAACCACTGCGGCTGGGTAAATCGCGGCTTTCAGGTATACTGACCGATGATGAGCGCGCCGTCCTGAACCGAAAATTCCTGGAGCAAACGCTCGACACCCTGCGCAAATTACCCGAAGTGGCCCAAACCCTGGTGGTCAGCCGCGACCCGGCGGCCCTGGCCATTGCGCGCGAGTTCGGGGCACGCACGGTACTAGAGGACGGCAACCCCAACCTGAACGCTGCCCTGACCCGCGCCACCCTGCTGGCGCGGAATTACGCCACGCGCGGAGTGTTGGTGTTGCCTGCCGACTTGCCCCTGCTGACCCAGGAAGATTTGCGCGCGTTGTTTGCCCGCGTGCGGCACTCTCCCTGCGTGGTTGTCTCGCCCGACCGCCACCAGGACGGCACCAATGCCCTGTTCATGACCCCCAGTGGAATGATTCCGTACAGTTTTGGGCCGGGTTCCTTCTATCGGCATTGCGAAGCCGCCAAAAAAATCGGGGCACGCCTGGAAATTTTGCAAAACTCGCATATCGGCCTCGACCTCGATACCCCCGAAGATTTACGCATACTCAAATCACTCGAAGAATCCATGATAAAGGAGATGGGATAATGGCTCGCGTTGCTCTTTACCTGCAAGATTCGCACGACCTGCGTGATGGACTGGACTACGTCCGCTACGCGGAAGAGAAAGGGTTCGAAGCCGTGTGGCAGGCTGAAAGCCGCCTGGTGCGCGATGCGATTGTGCCAATGGCCGCCTACGCCGCCGTGACCGACAAGTTGAAGGTCGGTTCGGGCGTCATCAACAACTGGACGCGCAACATCGGCCTGCTGGCAGCCACCTACCTGACGCTGGATGACCTGGCCCCAGGCCGAATCATCTGCGGCATCGGCGCGTGGTGGGACCCGCTGGCGAAAAACGTCGGCATCGAGCGCAAGAAACCGCTGACGGCCATGAAGGAAACCGTTCAGGTGATGCGCCGCCTGTTGAACATGGAGCGCGTCACGTTCCACGGCGAGTTTGTGCATGTTGACGGCATCGAGCTGGACGTGGTGCATGGCCGCCGCGAGCCGCGCAACGTACCGATTATGGTCGGCGCGACCGGCGACATGATGATGGAACTGACCGGCGAAATTGCCGACGGCGCAGTACTGAACTACTGCGTGGCTCCCGAATACAATGACAAGGCGCTGGAACTGCTCGATAAGGGCGCGAAAAAGGCCGGGCGGCGCGTGGAGGACCTCGACCGCCCGCAGCTGATTGTCTGCTCGGTGGATGACGACCACGACAAAGCCATCGAAACAACCAAAATGCTACTCTGCCAGTATATGGCCCAGCAGCCACACATTGCCAAAGCCAGCGGGGTGGCCGATTCGGTGGTGCAAGAAATTCAGTCCATTTTGGGCTGGCCCGCCACCAAAGAGCAAATCAACAAGGCCAAGCACCTCGTTCCTGATGAACTTGTCCACAAGATTACCGCCTCCGGCACGCCCGAAGAAGCACGCGCCAAAGTGGAAGAATACAACAAGCGTGGCTGCACCTGCCCCATCCTGTACTCAGCGGGCGGAAATGTAAAAAAATTAATAGACACCTTTGCCCAACTCTGAGAAAACGCCATGACCCTCTTGCTCACCCTTCACTCCATCCTGCGCTGGGTGATTGTGCTGGCCGCCCTGGCCCTCATCATCAAATTTGCGCTGGGACTCATAAACAAACAGCCTTACGACAAAGCCGCGCGTGGGCTGACCTCGGCCTTTAGCGGATTGATGGATACCCAACTCTTGCTCGGTACGGTCTTCTTTGCCTGGAGCGGACTCGCCATTCAGGGTGGATTCGCCCTGCGGCATCGCTGGGAACACCTGGCAGTGATGCTGGTGGCCGTTATCGTGGCACACCTGCCCGCAATGTGGAAACAACGCGATAACCAAACCCGCTACCGCAACGGGCTAATTGCCGTCCTGGTCTCCATTTTGCTGGTAGTAGCCGGCGTCTTTGCCCTGCCCGGCAACCGCTGGCTGACAATAAGCGGGTTTTAACGCAGGACAAGGTTCTATCTCGCTGCTACGCTTGCCAAAACCACTGCGCAGCGACCCATGCCTTCGCCAGGCAGAAGTCGCTGCGCTTTTTGCTGAAATCAATCAGCGGATAATAAAACGGCCCACATCCAATCAATTTGCTTTCAAAACTGCAATCAAAAAATCATCCCAAAAACTTGTACATCCACTCCCTTTTCCCTTATACTAACAAAAATTCATTTCCTGGAGGGACACATGGCACGGCTGGAGGGACAATCGTCAAGCCAACGCAGCTGTTTTATGCGCAACCAATGCCTGCCTGGTAGATTACTGATTTCTCGTCTTACGAAAAGATAGCCTATGCCCAGCGGTATCCTGCGCCTAAACTATGATGAAGCCCGGCAAATTGCCCAAACCTTGCGCGCCGAGGGCGAGGAATTTGCCCGTTTGCATTCCCAAACCGTTCAAAAAGTGGAGGAGTTGAAAACGTTTTGGAGCGGAGAATCGGCGCAGTCTTTCGAGCATGAGATAACCGACAGCCTGCTGCCTGCTACAAAGCGAGTCTCTAACGCACTCTTCACGGCGGAGCAAACGCTGATTGAAATTCTCAACATCATTCGTCAGGCAGATGAGGAAACAGTTGGGTACTTCAAAGGGATAGGCGAGGAATCTGGGGCGGGAAAAGATGGAAATCTAGGCGATTTGGGTAACCTCAGCGGTGAGCCGCCCCATAACATGCAAGAGCTTGCCGAGCGAATTATGAGCAAAAGCCCCTCGCCAATTTGCGTTTACCAAATCGGGCCAAATGAATATTTGATGACCATCAAAGGCACAGACCCGCTCAATTCAAATGTCAGCCAAAATTGGGGGTCAGCAATTGAATCAGCGTTTGGCTTGGAAACCGGGTACGAGCGGGAAGTGAAAAGAGTGTTGCTCAACTTGCCAGAAGGCGCAACCGTCCACCTGGCAGGGCATAGCCAAGGCGGCATTATTGCCCAAAATATCGCGCCCGACAAAGAATTGGTGGGCAAAATAAACATCCAATCAATCACCACCTTCGGCTCGCCCTATAGCACCCCCGAAGTGGCCGGAATTACCTATCAACGTTTTGCTGCCCAGGGCGACCCCGTGCCTTACTTGGAAGGACGCGACGGCGTTGCCGTTGCCGCCGCGGCGCGCTTATTAGGGCCTTTTGCTGGTACAGGAGTTGCAGGCGCAGCGCTTTTAGACCGCTATTCCCAAATTGGTATTTCTGGCAGCATCAATCCGCTCACGGCGCATGGGATTTACAGTACATCGAACGAACTGAAAGGTTACGCCCTACCCTTTAATGTCAAGACCTGGAGCGAAACCCCCATCGCCACATCGAACGGTGGCGCGCCCAATTCGCCGTTGGCGGTTATCAACAAATATGCTGGGAACGCCGTTGGAGCTACCATAGACATTGGAAAAACATCATGGGAATGGGCCAGCAAGTCGGTTGAATGGGCGGCATCTTCTACCAAAGGTGTCCTTAAACATGCTGGCAATTTCTTCAATGACTTCTTATAGTTTCCCACTCAACCGTTGTCTTAAAACAAAAAATCGCCTTACCTGTCGTAATCAGTTTGCGAAATGAATCCCGCGTTACGAACGGAGAGTTTGAATGAAAAATGCAATTCTATTCAGCCAGGAAGAACTTCTTTACCTGTTGCGCACCCTCAGCCTGCCCGACCTGCCCGGCATGGGCGAAAAACCCTGGGGGCATATCCCGCAAGAACAAGCATTGCTGGTGATGGAAACCGTTGGACGCGGCCTGGTGGCGCGCGAAGTCATCAAGTTTGGGGATTCGAGCATGATAGTGGACGAAAACATCAGCCGTTTGCTAAAGACCTGCGCCGGCCCCCGGCAAATGCTGGTAATGAACTATCGCGTGGGAAACGAAGTGAAATCATATAATTTCTTTCGCGGAGAGGCGTTCGATGTCGAACATGACCTGCCCTATCCCTGGGTGCATCGCTTTCAAACCATCGCCACGTCGGATATGGGCCAAGCGCTGCTTCAATCTCTGCTCAAAAATGCCCCAGATTGTTCCGACAGCGCGGTTTTCGAGATTGCGCAAACCGACCTGAACGAAATCCAGCAAAATGCGGCCAACGACCTCACCCAGGCCGCCCAACTCCTGCAATTGAAAGGCCTGCCAGATGATGAAGCAGGCCACCTGGCACATGCCTTTACATCACCCACGCTCAAGATACTGGTGATGGCCTTTTGGCAGATGAACCCCGAAGCGCAAGGCAGCGTTTTTAGCGTGCTGGCTGATAATCAATCTGCATGGCTGATCAGAACAGATAATCCAGGTGATGCCATGACGCAAGTGGCGCAGGTGAACAAGAACAAACTGCAAGAACTGATGATGTCTTTGTTTCAAAAGTTTGAACCGAGATAAAACCGGTGGTAAAAAAGGGTTTCACAGCAAATTCATTATTCAGACCAGGCGTTGCAAATGCGGATTGCTGGAATAAGCGTGTAAAAAAGGGTTTCACAGCAAATTCATTATTCAGACGGGTACGGTGGAGGCGTCTCGGTGGTTGGGGTGATTGGTGGAGGCGCTGGGGTTGTTGGCGCTGGGGTTGTTGGCACAGGGGTTGTCGGCACGGGGGTTGTTGGCACGGGGGTTTTGGGCGCGACAGTTGTCGAAATGACAGGCGTATTGCTCGAGGATGGCACCTCAGCATCCGACTTACGCGTAGGAGTCAAACTTCGCAAAGGCAATAACTTGGCTGGAGTGGGCGTTGCCACCAGGCCGGTCAGACAATCGAGGGAACGCTTGTACCAGGATAATTTCTCAGCATAGGCCATCGTCTCGCCTGGCTTGGCGATGTTCTCAAGCGGAAAGTATGCGCGTTTATTTTCTTCTGGAATTTTGAATAAATCTGCATTGCCGCCCGGGTCTATCAGGCAGTCGCCGGAGAAACAGTACACCCAAATCTCATTGTTGAGCAATTCTACAACCATCCTGCCACTTTCTACCCAAATGGCAACGTTTTCCAGTGCCGGTTGGTTGAAGCGAACTTCTGCTTTGCCCTCTTGCGGGTTCAAGCACAACGCGCCATTTTCCAAAACAGGGTTGGCGCGATTTGCATCGAAATTAAGTATCCCTGCGCTGCCGCCAAGCCAATAAACCAGACTGGCCCGGCCTTGCTGCGTGCCAAGCACAACTTTAATTCCATCCGTGCTGGAGACGATAGAAGCGCCAGGAGAGAGGTATTGCCCCATTCGGACATTGGCGCCTGTCCCACGAATCTCTTCTACCCTGGCCTGACCAGGATTAATGACCTCCGTTGGGGTTGCCGTAGGAGGGGGCAATGTATGCGTGGCAGTTAGAGTGCTGGTGACAGGCACCAAAGTCAAGGTGGGCGCCGGGGTTGCTGCCTGTCTGGTCAGGAAGAAAGCAAGTGCGCCAACCCCAATCAAAAAAATAGTCAACAGAGCAACAACAGCGGTTAAAAGCGGCAAACGATTTGCGGATTGGGAGGGCGGAATCGCGCGGCGCCGCCCCAACAATTCGTTCGAAAAACACTGAATGGTAACAGCAGATACATTATCGTTGGGGCGCCGACCTTCAGCCACGCTGACCATTTTGATGGCGGCCTTATCTGCTTGATATTCCGTTTGAAGGGCCTGAACAATTTCTTCGTCACTGACAAAACGCTGACCGGTGTTGTCCGTCTTAATGAGGCCATCAGAACATAAGATGACCGAATCTCCCGGGCGAAGCGCAATCCCAGCATAGCCAATCTGATACGCCTTTTCTTTCGAGATGCCAGGCTGCAAGTAAATCCCCAGGTCCACTTCAACATGTTGCTTAAGGCCGATGGCGTTGACCACCGCGCCAGCATTGGGGGCAGTGGGACTACCTCCATGAATATTGTAAAAGGTATGATCTTTGGTCAGTTGCAGTAACTTTCCTTGCGGCGTAACCCAGTAAGCGCGGCTGTCACCGATATTCCCAACGTATAGCCTGTCGTTGTGAATAATGGCTATCACCAGCGTGGTTTGCCCCTGACGGTCTTCATCTTGCTGATTGGCATGATGTACAACGCGATTGGCCCGAAAGCAGGCATCTTCAATCACCTCGGGAATGCTTTTATCAGGCGCGCTGGCCTGGACTGCCTGCCGGGCTTCGTCGATCGCCAAATGGGCAGCGCGTGAGCCTGCCTCACCGCCGCCAACGCCATCGGCAACCATTGCTACAATCAACGGGTCGCCCGACAATCGGGGAACAAAATCTACAAAAACCCTGTCTTCCCAGCTTTGCCTGGCATAGCCAACAATCGAGTGCTTTCCCAAGACGTATGTTGTTTGTAATTTGGGGTTATCAGGCATACGCGCTCCGCAAAACGGATGATGTCCAATGTTAGTTAAAAAGCCCACGGGGGGTGAAAGACTCGCTCAAGTGTTTGCAAAACTCTTGAGGCGGTTGGCCGATTCTCTGGATCCTTATCTAACATATACGCAATTAAATTTTTTAGAACAGTGTTTTCAGGAATAGATGAGGGCAGGTACGGATTGAGCTGCTCACGAATAATAGTAGCGCGCACATCTTGCCCTTTACCCAGCAAACTCTTACCAGTCAAGATTTCATAAAAAATTAAGCCCAGGCTCCAAATATCAGAGGCCCGCACATTGCTTATGGAAGCATCCTCTCCCATTGCTTTCAAGAGCCGCTCTCGTGAGGCATATTCAGGGGTGTGGGCAGAATCGATGATTGCATTTTTTCCTAAGTCATCCTTGCCAATTGCCAGCGCAAAATCCACCAAAACGGGGTCTGGCGCCAGGTTGGCCGAAACCGGAGTGCGAAAAACGATATTGCCAGGCTTAAGGTCGCGGTGGGCATATTGCTGGTTGTCATGGATAAATATGATTGTGGTAAGAAGGCGATAAAAAAGTTCCAGCTTCCACGCAAAAGAAAATTTTTGGATTGCTCCTAAATTTTCTGCCAGGCTCTTCCCTTTCAAGTATTCCATAGCCATATACCAGGGCTGTTCAGGGATATGAGCAGCACGCACAACAAACTCTGGTTTTCTAAGTGGCGTTGGGATGAGACGAACAATTCCTGGGTGTCTCCAAGCCACCTGCTTGAGCAGGTCAGCCTCATGGCGTAATAACATATCTTCATGGGTAGCGCCTGACTCATCCGCAAAGGCTACCTTGATTGCAACCTGCCGGCTGTTGTCATTGTTGATAGTTGCAAGGTAAACCGAAGCAGTGCCACCGCTATGAGAGAGCGGCGCAACAATCGTGTAGCGGTCTATGGTTGTGCCTGATTTGAGGTTCATAGGGTTTGTTATGAGGTGAATCTCATTGCCCAAGAATGAAAAAACGATTACTCTTACTTTTCGCTTCGCAATTTATCGATAAACTCATCCACCGAGTCGATATCGGGCGTTATATTTTTCTTTTCATTTAGGGTCATGCTAATGTTGGTCTTCTCCTCAGGCGCATATACCGCTGTTTTTTCATCTATTCCGTTTTGCGGTGGTTCAGCGGTTGCGTCCACCATTAGGGTTGCATCAGGGTCTTTGGGATTCGATGAGCGCGACTGGGTTGGGATTTGGTTAACAGCGGGTTTACTTGCCCCAAACATATCGGTCACAAACTGAAATTCAACTGGCTGTTGTGCCAAATAACCCAGGCGAATAATATCTCCAGAGCGGAGCGATACCGGTTGCTGAAACTCAATTGCCTCGCCATTTACAAAGGTTTCGCTTTTACTCTCAGAAACCGCCACGATACGCCAGTTGCCATTCACGCGCTCGATGATAGCGTGAACGCCACTGACCGAGGTGGATGTTTCCAGATCGTAAAATGTGTAATTGGTTTTTCGCGGGTCGCGCCCTAAGGTGATATTTTCAGTGGTAATTTTAAGGTCCTGACCAATCAATTTTTTAGGGCCATCCATAATATGCAAAACGGCAACCGGTTTTCGATTCTTACCACCGCCAACGATAGTCTTTTGGTAAAAGTCCTGAAGGCCCTGTTTTGCCATGCCGGCCAGGTTTTGCACTCCATTCAAAGATATATCACCCAATTTTTTCCACAACACAAGGAATAAAATAAGGCTGGCAAAAGACACAAAAGCAATGCCGGCTGCCAGCACATAAACCCACCACGGCACGAAGTACCACCCGGCCTGTGAAGACGATGGGGGCACAGAGGTAGGCACAAACCGATTAATAACAATTGTGTTCTTGGGCGTGCGAAGCGGCTCACCAAACTCATCAAAAACTTCTAACTGAATCTCAAATTTATTGGTCGGTTTGGATATTCTGTTTCCAAAAGACCATTCAATCTGGTAATTGTTTTCTATTTTCTCTAAAGCAAGAGAAATTGCGTCTTCTTTGCCATTTTCATCCGTCACATGTAAAACAGCGTTGGGACGCAGCAAGCGGGGATAGCCATCAGGCCAAGAAACAACAACCTGAAATTTCTCACTGCTTTGGGCACTTTCGTGAACGGTGATTGTCTTATCCCCCGTCCAACTTACCTGGCCTGACTGTAATTGAACACTATAGGATGAAAACCCCTGCACCTTTACTGGAACGCCTTTGTAAGCCGCTTCGATTTGATGCAGGCCGCTGCTACCAACATTGCTGCGATAAGACACGGCATAAATTTGGCGAAAATCTACAATTTGCTCGAAAGCAGGGGAGACAGACAAACGCACGTCATCGTCAACCAAGACGCGGTAATACGAACCTTTGGCTTGCTGCGCAAAATCAGAATATACCGCCTGATTTTTCAGTTCATTGGTTTTTACATTCGGTAAATGAAAGAGAATGAGTTTGACAGGCAGCGACCGCAATCTCTCTTGTAGGCGGGGAAAATCTTTTTCCGGTAAGGCTTCATCTCCTAGAATCAAGATGAGAAATGTAGTTTTGGCACAATCGGAGGGTGCAAGTTCAATTTCATCTAAAATCTTATGAAAGGTGCTGGTAATTTGTCGAATTTTTTGGTCTTTGTCCGTAGGAAAATTGGAAATCGCCTGAGACAAGGTCGTTCCACTCTTACTGTAGTAGTATAAGAAAGGTTGGTTGGCGGGATTGGTAAATATTTTGAGATTGTCTGTTTGATTAATGTAGTACGATGAAAAGCTTTGCAAAATGCTCTTGACCATCCACTGGTCAGTCCGGTTACCTGTATCTGTCAAAATATAATAAGAAATACCGCCTAATTTGGTAAGAGGTCGAATATCTACGCCAGGAATCGGACGAATTTCCTGCTTATTATTTTCGTAAAACCGAAGGTCGTTGCTCGTGATGTTGGCCCCCGGTTGCAAATTGCCATCTAATATCTTAATATTGAGCGATACGACCGGAAAGGCACTGGAATCTGGCACATCCATCACGCAAAGAACGCCTTGCGACACAGATTGTTGAACCAACGAGGCTGGTTGACGAGCGGTAACGCTGTTTTGCGGATTGCCTATGCCCAGCAACAAAACACAAAGAGAACCCAACAGCAACATACGGTTCATAAAAATTTGTCCCTATGGAGGAAAGGATGTGTTTATTCAAAGAACTGCAAAATATGGCCAATTGGTAAGATTTACTTCACAGCCCTGGTCAAATTTCCCAAATAAACTTTACTGATTGTAATTTTAACCACAAATTGGCTTTTTTTGTTCTTGGTTGGAATTAATATCAATTTTGATAAGGCAAAAACTCCAACACGATTTGTAGTGTAGCAGCCCAAGTTATTTTATACTTCGCCCATGTCCATCGCCGCCCTGCTCCACACCCACTTCGGCTTCCACTCCTTCCGCGCGGGACAGGAAGAAGCCATCACAAGTCTTCTCAACCAAAACCACACCCTCGCCATCATGCCCACCGGCGCGGGCAAATCGCTCATTTACCAACTCGCCGCACTGCTTTTAGGGGCGGATATGCCATCCGCCTCTACCGCCCTCGTCATCTCGCCGCTCATCGCGCTGATGAAAGACCAGGTGGACGCGCTCAACCGCAAGGGCATCCCCGCCACCTTCATCAACAGCGCCATTCCCCTCGCCGAACAGCAGCAACGCCTGACTCTTTTATCGCAGGGGAAATATAAACTCGTCTACGTCGCGCCCGAACGCCTGCGCAACGTGACCTTCCTCCGCTCGCTTCAAAACCTGACCCTTAGCCTGCTCGCCGTGGACGAAGCGCACTGCATCTCCGAGTGGGGTCACGACTTCCGCCCCGATTACCTGCACATCGCCGAAGCGCGCAAACGGTTGGGCAATCCGCTCACCGCCGCGCTGACCGCCACCGCCACGCCCAAAGTGCAGGATGACATTGTGCGCCTGCTCGGCCTGCCCGCATCCACCCGGCGCATCGTCACGGGCTTCAACCGCCCCAACCTGACGCTCGAAGTGAAGTACACCGCCGACCCCGAAGCGAAACTCCGCGCGTTGAGCGA
>DAOUBQ010000077.1:0-68934 GCA_034432755.1 Anaerolineales bacterium | reverse complement strand
GCTGTAAAGCCAGCCGCACCAGCAGGCGCAGCAGGGATTCGCGCCCCGGCAGGGGCAAGGTCTCCGTTTCATATTCCAGGCGCGGTTCGCCGAGCAGGAAAATGCGCGCCGAGGCAGAATGGGTTTGCATGGGGGAAAATTATAGTGTACTCTGCGCAAAGACAAAGTTAACACGAAGCGGTAAATTGGTACCACAAGCGGTTGTCAGGACATTGAAATTCATTTATAGTAAAAGAAACGCCTCTCACACGGAGCCAACCCCATGCGCTACCAGGTCACCAATCTCGATACCGGTTTGGAATCTGAAGTTACGCTGGAAACGTCCTTCAAGCCATTGACCACCCTACCCGTCCCTTTCGTTTCACAGGTTGGGGCCGGGTCCAATTCCCGTCAAAACGACAGCGGCGCGGCGGCGGCAGTGATGTTGATACGCGCCTACCTGCCCAATTCGGCGATGACGCCCGATGTATTCTCCTCTCGTTTTGCGCTGCCCGCCGATTCTCATTTCAGCCTCCCCCAAATTCGCGCGGCGCTGGCAAGCCTGGGGATTCAAACCGAATCGCGTACCGGGCTGGGGATGCAAGACCTGTTCGCCTTTCTGGCGGCAAGCAAGCCCGTCCTGGCCGCACTGCGCTACCAGACGTTGGCTGAGGCAGGTTTAATGGAATACGGCCCCGGCGGGCCGCATTTCGCCATCGTAGTGGGGCTGGATATCCGCCATGCCTATCTGCACGACCCACGCTGCGCGACCCCGGCGCAGGGCGCGGCGCGCGCCCTCCCGCTGGATATTTTCTGGAAGGCATGGACGGAGACTGCAAGCGAAGCGCAGGCCCCCATCCCCCAACGCTCGGCCCTGATTCCAACCACCGCGCTCGGCTTTCGGCTGGCGCGCCGGGCGCGGGTCAACATCCTGTCGCTGAACATCCGCCGGGAACCGGCCCTGAATGCCCCCTTGGCCGGAACGCTGCGCAAAGACCAGGTGGTTGAAATCACCCGCGAGTTGAACGGCTGGGGTGAGATTGCAGGCGTTGGCTGGATACTGCTCGCTTACACCGTTGCAGCATAACCAGGAAATTGTCCCGAAGGTGATTGGCAGCCTTTGAGACGTTCGTTTATTTTATGGCTGCTTCTATCATCTGGCCGAAGGTCAGTTTGGCCGTTCCGGTCATCAACGGATAGATTGTTTTGTAACTGTAGGGGTAGTAGCACGGCAGCGAAAACAGATTGGGGTCTTTGAACTGCACGCTGCGGTCTTTGGGGCGCGAGTTGCCTGCAAAACCCAGCTGGTAGCCAAATAATTTCAGCAGCGCGCCGGGCTTATTCGAGACGGAATCGTAGGGGAAACAGAAAAAAGGAATCGGGTGGCCGAGTTGGGTCTCGATGATGCGCTTGCTCTCACGCGCATCCCAAACGCGGGTGGCGGTGGGCGCGGCGCGGTAATCAGGGTGATAAACGCCGTGTGAGCCGATTTCCACCAGGCCGGTCTGCTCCCATTCGCGCAGGTGACTCCAGCAAACATAGTTGGTTCTGCTGGTCTCTTTGATGGCGCTGGTCAGCACAAAAAATGTGGCGTGAAAGGAAAACCGCACAAGAGCCGGAACAATCACTTCTTGAAGATTTTTATAGATGGGCATGCCCACATCGAAACGCAAGAAACACGAGCGCTTCGGTGGCTGGTATTCGCCCCTCACGAAGCGCAAAATTTCCTCGCCGCTGAGTGCATGATAGCCATTATCACTCAGCCACTGCAACTGGGACAAGAACCAGGCGGTGGTCATCTGCACCGTCTGCCCACCTTTGTATTCCGTATCGTGATATTCGATGGCTGGAATGCGCAGAGCCAAGGAAGGGTCGAAAGAGTCTGGCTGGGTCATAACGGCCTCCTTTGGCGGGGTGTTTGGCCCCAAAAACCGCCCAAACTGCAAAGCCAGCTCAAGCGGACTACCGTAACTTTGCAGAAATAGCAAAACCGGCAAAGCCAGAGAGAGCCCGGCTATCCCGGAAACATCTTTTCCAGCACTTCAGGCGCATATTTTTTGACCATTTCGCTCGAAAGGCCGTTTTCTTTGCAAATTTCGGCGTATAAATCTACGCTGGGGCGGCGAATGCGGGCTTGGGTTTCCACATCCAACCCCCACAGGCCAAAGCGCTGCGTCCAGCCGCGCTCCCACTCGAAGTTATCCACCAGCGACCAGTGAAAGTAGCCTTTGACCGGCCAGTTGAAATTGACGGCGCGCCATACCTGCTGAATGTGCTGGGCCAGGTAGCGCGGACGCAGGCGGTCATCGGGGTCTTCTACCCCGTTTTCGGTAATGATGATGGGTAAGTCGGGGTAGGTCTTTGTGGCCCATTTCAGGCTGTCGAACAACCCTTCAGGAATGTTGGCGATGAACCTGGTGGCCGAAAGGTCGCTCTCGGCGGGGTAGTAGCGGCGGGCAAATAGTTCTTTGGGGTTGAACAGGTCAAATTGGACGGTATCCACCGAGTAGTAGTTCAACCCCAGGTAATCTTGCAGACCCTTCACTTCGGGGATTCGCACATGCCCAAGCGGTGATTTCATCACACCCGTGCTGAGCGCGCTGGGGAAAGCCATGTTGATTCCATTGTGCTGGATGTCGCGCATCAGCGCATCGAGCGGCATCCAGGGGCGCGCTGCCACCATTGGGCGGTAGTGCAGAGCATAGCCCACGCGCGCCTCGCGCTGAATTTCATGAATGGCCTTGTAGGCAGCGGCATGAGCACGCAGCATATTGGCAAGAACTTTCATTGCCAGGTTCATGCCCTTATGCCCCGATTTGCCGGTTGGGAAATTGCCCGCCACATAGCCATTGAGCGCGTACACGTTCGGTTCATTGATGGTACACCACAGGTTGGTGTATTCTTTGAGCGCATCCACCACTTTGCGGACGTACGTCTCAAACAGCGGCACAACGGTTTCATTTTCCCAAGAATCTTGCTCGAACAGCCAGAGCGGGTCGCTAAAGTGGTGCAGCGTAACCATAGGCATGATTCCGCGCTCATTCATGCCGCGCAGCATGGCGCGGTAGCGTTCCAGCGCGTCTTCATCCCAACGGTCGGGAGTTGGCTGGATTCTGCTCCACTCCACAGAAAGACGGTGTGTGTTTTGACCGGTTTCGGCGGCGCGGTCCATGTCTTCCTTCCAGCGTCCGCCCCACCAATCGCAAGCCAGGCCCGATTTGTGTTGCGTATGACCCTGCTCTTCCCAGTAATACCAGTTGTTGTTGGTGTTATTGCCTTCTACCTGGTGCGCAGCAGTGGCGCAGCCCCACAGAAAGCCTTTTGGAAAATGGATGATTGCTTGAGCCATCATTGCTCCTCCATGCGCGGAAATCCGCACTTGCTCTACAATTTGGAAAAATCAAGGCAAACCCAAACGGTGAGTTTACCGCAAAAAAACCCTTTGAACCACGAATACGCCAGGCACACGCAACGCATCCTGAAAATCCTGCCATCCAGCGCGGCAGAAATTGCCGCCCAATTCTGCAACGTATCAACAAAAGCCTACTTGCGCTTCTCTCTCGCCATAGAGGCCAGGTACAGCGCCACCGACCCGGCCACCGCCGCGTTGAGCGATTGGATGTGACCGCGCATCGGCAATTTCATCAAGACATCACAGGATTTACGCGTCAGCGGGCGCATGCCCTCCCCCTCTGAACCGACCACCAGCCCTAGCGCGCCATCCAGCCGCACCTGACTCGCATCTGTGGCTGCCCCGCCGCCTTCCAACCCCACCACCCAGGCCCCCGCCTTTTTAAGCGCCTCGAGGGCTTGGTGCAGGTTGGCCTGCGCCACCAGCAGGTGTTCGCTGGCTCCCGAAGAAGCGTTGACGACCGCCGGTGTCACTGCCACCGTTCGCGCCAGCGGGATGACTACGCCATGCACGCCAACCGCTTCTGCCGTACGCAAAAGCGCACCGAAGTTTTGCGGGTCGTTGAGCGTATCGAGCAGCAGCACAAAAAGCGGCTCGGCGCGTTTTTCGGCCTGCTCAAAAACATCGGTCAGGTCGGCATACGGGTAGCCCGAGGCTTCTAGCACCACGCCCTGGTGATTGGGGTGGATTTTATCGAGACGGGCGCGCGGCGCTCTTTCGATTTTGCACTTGCGCTCCTGGGCCAGGTTGAAAATTTGCACCAGTTTCTCGTTCGGCTGAAGGCCCTCGGCCAGCAGAAGCGAAAAAACCTGTCGCCGCCGGGCGCGCAGGGTTTCATAGACGGCGTTGCGGGAGTAAATCCACTCTTTCATCACCAATCACCACCCGCGCCATAGAGATTGACCGGTACAGCCATGGGTGCGATAAACAGCCGGCCTGCACAAAACCGGCCAGAACCCGTGTAATTCCAACAGGGCATGGCAGCGGTTGGGTTGCGGTCTGATCATTGAGATTCTCCGGGGAAAAGAAGGCGCCAAGTCTATTTTACCAGTCTTGCCACTCTTTACCGCGCCAAGCAGCCGGGTCTGCTCAGCCTTCTGGCAGCCCCGCCAAATTATGACAAACGTCACCCTCTGAATATGACTTGACTCTCGTTCTCAAAAATGCTATTATTGAAATGAAAATAATTTCGTTTATGAAAAATTTTTCAAAAAAGAGTCTCATGAAGAAACTCTCCCCTCTCGATGAAACCCGCTTGTTGGTTAAGGTCAGTAAGTTGTATTACGAGGATGGGTTGTCGCAAGAGGAAATCCTTGCTCGGCTCAATCTTTCGCGGTCTAAAATTTCCCGATTGTTGCAGCAGGCGCGCGAAGCAGGCATCATCCAAATTTCCGTGTTGACGCCAAAGCATCTTTTTTCCGATCTGGAAACCCGGCTGGAACGGCAATTTGGCTTGCAAGAAGCGCTGGTGGTCGAAAGCCATACCGAAGATTCTCCCGTAAACATTCAACGAGGCTTGGGAATTGCGGCGGCAGGCTATCTGGAACGTTCCCTCAACGGGTTTAACACGCTGGGCATTTCGTGGGGCGCAACCCTGAACAGCATGGTGGCTGCGGTTCGTCCGCTGACAGGGTTTTCCGGTAAGGTGTTGCAAATCATCGGCGGGTTAGGACGTCCCGAAGCAGAAGTCCATGCCACCGAATTGTGCCACCGCCTGGCGCGGGCGCTCCATGCGCAGCCAGTCTTGCTCCCCGCGCCGGGGATTGTCCCTACGCCCCAAGCGCGCGATGTCCTGCTTGCTGATGCCAATGTCCAACGGGCTGTTGCGCTTTTCGAGAAGTTAGATTTGGCATTTGTGGGCATTGGCGCGCCCACCTCCGACTCGGTTCTCATGCGCATTGGTTCTATTCTTTCTGCCGATGAACTGGCACTCTTGCGCGAGCGAGGCGCAGTGGGTGATATTGCCTTGCGCTTTTTCGATGAGAACGGCTTGCCCGTGAAATCAGAAATTGACCGGCGCGTGGTTGGCATTACGCTCCAACAATTGAAACAGGCGCAGCGGGTGATCGGTGTGGCCGGCGGGCCGCAGAAATTTCAAGCTATCCAGGCTGCGTTGCGCGGCAACCTGCTGCATGTGCTGATTACCGACTCTCTGACAGCCGAACAGTTGCTACAATGACTTGAAATCATTCGTTTTATCAAGGAGAACCATGACTCAACAACAAATTTTAGACCTGGCTGCCAATGTTCTTGCAACGGAACAGCGCGCGCTCTCCAGCCTGGCCGAACAACTTGGCCCCTCTCTACCGAAGACTGTGGAAATCCTGTTGAACTGCCAGGGGCATATCATCGTCTCTGGCTCTGGCACTTCGCACGCGGTTGCCCTGCGTTTTGCCCATCTGCTCTCGTGCGTTGGCACGCCGGCTTTCTTCCTGCACCCCGGCGATAGCCAGCACGGCGCGGCTGGGGCGGTGCGCGACAGGGATGTCTGGATTGGGCTTTCAAAAGGCGGCGAGACTGCCGAGGTGTGTTACCTGGCCGGGGTGGCCAAAAAACGCGGCGCGACGGTGATTGCCATCACCGAAAACGCCCAATCCACCCTGGCGCAAAGCGCCGACCTGGTGCTGAAAGTCAAAGCCCCAGAAGACGTAGACCCCTTTGGCATGGTGGCGACCGGTAGTTCCCTGTTCAATTCCGCCTTGTGTGATGTCATCTGCGTTGCCTTGCTACAACTGCGCGGCTACAGCCTCGAACAATTCGGTGAAAACCACCCCGGCGGCGCAGTCGGGAAGAAACTGAAAGGAATTTTTTAGTCATGCAAGCCGCTTATATTACCGCTCCCACGCAAATTGAAGTGCGTGAAACGCCTGCCCCCTCCATGCCTGCCGATGGCCTGCTCCTGGCCGTCAAAGCCTGTGGGGTATGCGGTTCAGACCTGCGCCGCTGGCGCGAAGGCCCGGCCCAGGGCAGTGAAGCCCTGATTGCCGGGCATGAAATCTCCGGCGAGGTGCTGGCTGTTGGGCCGCAAGTGACCGGCTATCAGGCAGGCGACCACCTGGCCGTTGCACCGGATGTCCACTGTGGAACGTGTTACTACTGTGAACACGGCCTGTACAACCTGTGCGACACCCTGCGGTTGATTGGCATTACCCCCGGCTGGAACGGCGGCTTTGCCGAAGTGCTGGCCCTAAACGGCGAAGTGCTGCGCAACGGAATTGTTCATCGCGCCCCCGATGAGCTGACTTACCCGCAAGCCGCCCTGGCCGAGCCGCTCAGCTCAGTGCTAGCCGCGCATGAGCAAGCACGCACCACCCTGGGCGATACGGTGGTGGTGATGGGCGCCGGGCCGATTGGTTGTCTGCACATGGCCGTGGCGCGGGCGCGTGGGGCGCGTGTCATTCTTTCCGAGCCGAGTGCCGTCCGCCGCCAAATTGCCGAACGCTTTGGCCCGGAACTCGTTCTTGACCCCTCCAGCCAGGACGTGGTGGCTGAAATACGCCGAGCCACAGGCGGGCGCGGCGCTGAGACGGCCATCTGTGCCAACCCGGTGGCTGCCACGCATGCCCAGGCGGTGGAACTTGTCCGCAAGCGCGGCACGGTGGTCCTGTTCGGCGGCCTGCCCAAAGCCAATCCCCAAACCACCCTGAACGGCAATCGCATTCACTATGACGAACTGCACGTGATTGGCACATTCTCGTATCACCCCACCTATCACGCCCTGGCGTTGGAGACCATCCGGCGCGGGCTGATTGACAGTGAAAAAATCATCACCCACACCTTTCCGCTTGCGCAGGCAGCCCAGGCGTTCGAGAAGGCCGCCAGCGGCGAAGCGCTCAAGGTGATGGTTACAATGGAACGAAGCAAGTAAAGAAGGATAAAACACCATGATTGGACTCAACGAAGAACTCGAACAACGTGAAGCCGCCGGCAACCCGGTGCAGATTGGTCTGGTGGGTGCCGGGCAGATGGGCACCGACGTCGTAGCGACAACAAAGATGATGAAGGGCGTGCGGGTGGTGGTGACAGCCGATATTGACATCGAACGCGCCATCTCTGCTTATAAAATTGCCCAAATCCCCGGTGATGTGGCGATTGTAGATACTTCGGCCCAGGCCGATGAAGCAGTTGCCGCCGGCAAATTGGTGGCAGCCCGTGATTATCGCGTTGTGACCGGCATGAAGACGGTTCAGGTCATGCTCGAAGCCACCGGGGTCCCCGAAATTGGCGCGCGCGCCGCCCTGCGCGCCGCCCGCGCCGGGCAAGATTTAGCGATGATGAACGTAGAGACCGACATCACCGTTGGCCCCATTTTGCATTGGTACGCCCGCCAAAAAGGGGTTCTCTATGCCCTGGCCGCTGGTGACGAACCTGCCGCCTGCAAAGAACTCTACGACCTGGCGATGGCAATGGGTTTTACGGTCGTCGTCGCCGGAAAAGGCAAGAACAATCCGCTCGACCGACACGCCTCCCCCGCCGACCCGGCCATCCAAAAAGAAGCCGCCCGACGCGGCCTGAGTCCCAACATGCTGGTTGAATTTGTGGATGGCTCTAAAACGATGATTGAGATGGCTGCCGTCTCCAACGCCACCGGTCTCGTCCCTGATGTGCGCGGCATGCACGGCCCAAACACCGACCGTGACCACCTGCAACATACATTTGCCCTCAAAGAAGATGGCGGCATTCTGAACCGAATGGGCGTGGTAGATTATGGCATTGGACGGGTAGCCCCCGGCGTGTTCCTGGTGGTGCGCACCGACCACCCGCGTCTGCGCGAAGCGATGGTCCTGCGTGATATGGGCAACGGCCCTTACTACACCCTCTTTCGCCCCTTCCACCTGTGCAGCATCGAAGTCCCGCTCACCTGCGCCATGTTGGGCATTCGCAAACAATCGAACATGGTGCCGCTCAACCGCCTGGTTTCGGAAGTCTTTGCGGTTGCCAAACACGACTTGCAGCCCGGCGATACACTCGATGCCATCGGCGGCACAACTTATTACAGCCTGATTGATACCTACAAAAACGCCAAAGCCGAATGCCTGTTGCCAATTGGCCTGGCCAAGGGCGCTAAAGTCCTACGCACGGTGAAAATGGATGCGCCCATCACTTGCGCCGATGTTGAAATTCAGCCATCCACCGTCTACTGCCTGCGCCAATTGCAAGAGCAGTGGTTTGAGGGCAAACACAGCGAGGCCCAATTGCTCGAGGCAGTAGATGCCCTGGCGAACGATTAAATAACAAAAGGAGAAAGAGAAATGTCGAAAGTAACCCTGGCCGTTCTCATCGGCAACCGCGATTTCTTCCCCGACCGGCTCGTGACCGAAGCGCGCGCCGACATCCTAGCCCTATTTAAACAAATGGACATTGAGCCGGTCATCTTGGAGGGACACGCCACCAAACTGGGCGGCGTGGAAACCTGGACACACGCCAAAATCTGCGCTGAACTATTCAAAAAGCATGCTGACCGAATAGACGGTATTCTGGTTGTGCTGCCCAATTTTGGTGACGAAAAGGGGGTGGCCGATACCGTCAAACTCTCCGGGCTGAATGTCCCCATTCTTATTCAGGCCTATCCTGATGACCTGAACCAATTGACGGTGGAACGCCGCCGCGATGGGTTCTGTGGAAAAATTTCGGTCTGTAACGACCTGCGCCAATACGGCTATGCCTACACCCTGACCGACTTACACACGGTTCATCCGCTCAGCGAAAGTTTCCACGCCGACCTGGCGCGCTTTGTCGGCGTCTGCCGCGTAGTCAAAGGGCTGAAGAATGCCCGCTTTGGCGCCATCGGCGCGCGTCCGGGGAACTTTAACACCATGCGTTTCAGTGAAAAAATGCTCCAGAACTACGGCATGAGCGTCGTCACAGTAGATTTCTCCGAAATTTTGGGCAACGCCAGCAAATTATCAGATGATGATAAGCGCGTGAAAGACAAACTGGCCGCCATCAAAGGCTATGCCAAACACGATTCGGTCCCCTCGCCAGCCCTGGTTCGCATGGCAAAGCTCGGCCTGGTGATTGACGATTGGATGAAAGAATACGACCTGACCGCCAGCGCCATTCAGTGCTGGACTTCGCTCCAGCAAAATTATCACATCAACGTCTGTACGTTGATGAGCATGATGAGCGAACAGTTAATGCCCTCGGCCTGCGAGGTGGATATTACTGGCGTGGCTTCCATGTACGCTCTGCAACTGGCTTCTGGCTCGCCCAGCGCGCTGGTAGATTGGAACAACAACTACGGCGGCGATCCCGATAAATGCGTTCTGTTTCACTGCGGCAACTGGGCCAAGAGTTTTCTGCCGGGCATAGAAATCAAGAACGCTGAAATCCTGGCGACCACCCTCGGCGCCGAAAACACCTACGGTGCGGTGGCCGGGCGCGTTCCCGCTGGGCCGCTGACCTTTGCGCGCATCAGCACCGATGATAACCAGGGTCTTATCCGCACCTATGTTGGCGAGGGCATGTTCACCGATGACCCACTCGATACCTTTGGCGCCCGGGCCGTAGTCCACGTTCGCGGCTTACAAACAATGATGAAATACATCTGCAAGAATGGCTTCGAGCATCACTGCGCGATGAATGCTTCGCACTCTGCCACCATCCTGGCCGAATCCTTCGAGACTTATTTCGGCTGGGATGTGTACCATCACGTTGGTTGAAAACGGCAAAAGCGGCGAAAAAGACCCCGAAGGAGGTGATTGGCAAAAGATTTGAAGGAGAAGAACAAAGAAAAAGGATACAGACTGTCCATCCAAGCCAAGGAGCAAGGCAATCTGTACCCGATGGTTATGAAGAAAAATCCATAACAGCTGTATTCTACCAAACCAATCTTGTTTTTAGAAAAAAAAGGAGTAGAACATGAAACCCCTGGTTCGTATCTTTTCCGTTTTGCTCGTCTTTGCCTTTTTGATGGCTGCCTGTTCACCTGCCACCCAGCCAGCCCAACCGGCCCAACAGTCCCAACCTGCTGCCGAAAGCGGCAAAAAACAGTACACCATCTGCTTTGCCTTCCAGGACCTCGAAACCGAATTTTGGATGGCCGGGCACAAGGCCATCACCGAGACCCTGAAAGTAAGAGGATATAAGGTCGTCGAAGTCAACTCGCAAGAAGATGCCAACAAGCAATTAGAGCAAGTCAAGAACTGCATTGCGCAAAAAGTGGACGGCATTATCGTTATCCCGGTGGATGGTTCGATAGCCCTGAAACTGATTGCCGAAGCCAACAAAGCCAACATTCCGATTGGCATTTTCAACCGCCCGCCCCAGAGCGATGAAGGCAATGCCCTGACCGTCGTTGCGAACAACGAGAAAATCGCCGAAGCCACTGTCGAGTACATGGCGCAGGAAGCCAAAAAACTCGGACGCAAGGTGAAGCCGCTCATCATGGTCGGCGACCTGGGTGACCCGAACGCCGTTGGCCGCAAACAGGGCTTCTACAACGTCATCAACAAGTACCCCGACTTGTTTGAGACCCCGGTGGAAGTAGCCACCAAGTGGAATGCCGATGTGGCCCGCGACGGCCTGCAAGCCGCCATGACCGCCAACCCCGATATTGACTTCATCTTCACATCGTCCGACTTCCTCTACCCCACCATCCAGGGCGTGCTGGAGCCGATTGGCAAGTGGAAGAAGATTAGCGAGGAAGGCCACGTTATCATGGGCGGCCTGGATGGTGACAAAACCGCCTGCTCGCTCATGCAGCCCGGCAACGCTTATGTGAACGCAACCGGCGTGCAAGACCTCTACTTTGAAGCCCAAACCCTGCTCGACGCGATTGTCAAAGCCATCGAATCGGGCGATAAACAGCCCGACGCCTGGTTAGATGACCCCGGCTTTGCCCTCACCCAGGGCAACATGTCCCAGCGTGAACTGGATATGTGGGGCTGCAAATTGTTCCACGGCAAATAGAGATTTCTTATTTCTCCTGTGTGGGGGCGGGCCGCCGCCCGCCTCCACAATGCCCAAGATCAACCCTCACCCGGAAAGGACACGGAATGACCGTTACGCCTCGTTTCTCTCCCAAATCTTTGGACAGCGCGCTCAAAAAGTTTGGACAGCGGCTGCTCCTCTCGGAATTTTTCATCTTCTATCTTTGCGTGACACTCTTCGTTGCACTGATTCCTTTCATTCCGGTCATCGCCAGTCCATACAACCTGTCAAATCTGTTTTCTAATACCTGGCCGCTCTTCGCCGTTGCTATCGGTCAGACCTTCGTGCTGATTATCGCCGGGATTGATTTATCGCAAGGCGCGATTATCTCTTTTACCAGTGTGGTTGGCGCTTCACTGATTGCTGCCAAAGTTGACCCGGCTGTCTTTGGTCAAAGCCCCATCTGGGGTAAACTGCTCTTCGAGGAAGGCGCCATCCTGGCGCATACGCCGCTGGGCGTGCCAATAGCCCTGCTCACCATGATATTCATCGGGCTGCTTATCGGCTTCATTAACGGCGCAATTATTGCCTACGCGCGCATCCCAGCTTTCATGGTCACGCTGGTCACGCAGATGTTCTTTGCCGCGTTGGCAATTTACTTCGTCAAATCGGAAAACATCATCAACCTGCCTAAAAATTTCACCAGCATCGGCGCAGATTCGGGACTGATTTCCACCCCGCTGGTGATGACAGTCCTCCTGGCGGTGATGGCGCAATTTGTCTTGAGCCGCACCATGTTTGGGCGCTGGTTGTATTCCATTGGCACCAACCTGCGCGCATCGGTGGTTTCAGGCGTTCCGGAGCGTAAAGTCATCATCCTGACCTACATGTTCAGCGGGTTTTGTGCCGCCTTCGCATCTATCATCTACTCCTCGCGCATGGAAATGGGACGCCCCACCCTAGGCGCACCTTTCCTGCTCGATATCGTGGGGGGAGCAGTGATCGGCGGCTCCAGCCTATCGGGCGGCAAAGGCAAGGTGATATGGACCTTTTTCGGCGTCTTGTTCCTTTCTCTGCTGGGCAATGCGCTCTCTTTGCTCAACGTCCCCTTTTTCTGGATTGAAATTGTCAAAGGCTCAGTTATCTTAACCGCTGCCTTGATTGACGTAACCCGCAACCGCATTCTCCAGTACAACATCTAAAGGTGAAGACGATGGACGATTTCATCCTCCAGTTCTGCAACATCAACAAGAGTTTTTTCGGCGTCAAAGTACTCAAAAACGTCAGCATAGATATTCAGCGTGGGCATGTGGTGGGGTTAATTGGCGAAAACGGCGCGGGAAAATCAACACTGATGAATATCCTGGGTGGCGTTGTGCCGTTCGACAGCGGAAAAATGCTGCTCGATGGACAGGAATATGCCCCGCGTGACCCGGCGGAAGCCGCCCAAGATGGCGTTGCGTTCATTCACCAGGAATTGAACTTGTTCAATAACTTGAGCATCGCCGAAAATTTCTTCATCAGCGATTTTCCCAAGTGGGGAAAAACGCCCTTGATTGACCGCAAGCGCATCCGTCTCGCGGCGCAGGAGTTCCTGGCCCAGGTAGATTTGAACGTTTCGCCTGATATGACAGTGGAAAAACTCTCTCCCGGCGAGCGACAATTGGTGGAAGTGGCCAAAGCCCTCAGCCAGGACGCGCGCATCATCATCTTTGATGAACCCACCACGTCTCTCACCACCCGCGAAACCGACCGGCTGTTCGACATCATCAAGCGGCTCAAATCTGCCGGAAAGACTATCATCTATATCTCTCACATCCTGCGTGATGTGCTGCATCTGGCCGATGAGATTGTCGTCTTACGCGATGGCGAAGTGGTTAAAACCGGCCCCAGGCGCGCTTTCAATATCCAAACCATGATTTCCTCGATGGTGGGGCGCTATCTTGGTACGTTGTACCCAGAACACACCTCCAAACCGACTGATGAAATTGCGTTGGAAGTCCAACATCTTTCCAAAGCGGGCATTGTGCATGACATCACCTTCTCGCTTTACAAAGGCGAAATTCTGGGCGTATTTGGACTGATGGGTTCCGGGCGTTCCGAATTGGCCCAAATTCTCTTTGGTCTGGATACACACGACAGCGGCGAAATCCTTGTCGAAGGCAATCCACGCAATCACCGCACCCCGCTTAAAAGCATTCAGCAAAATATGGCGTTCGTTACTGAGAATCGGCGCGAAGAAGGCCTTTTGATGACCGCCACCGTAGCCGAAAATATGGAGCTGGCCGCCCTGCCGCGCTATGCCGCTCCCTTGGGCGGAGTAATTCGGCAATCCCTGCTGGCCGAATCCATTCAGAGTACCGTATCGTCCTTGCGCATTAAAGTGAACGACGCCTTCAAAAACCAGGCCAAAGGACTCAGCGGCGGCAATCAACAAAAGGTTGTGCTGGGCAAATGGTTGATGAACAAACCCTCGATTTTGATTGTAGATGAACCCACGCGCGGCGTCGACGTGGGTGCGAAATATGAAATCTACTCCATCATCAACGAAATTGCCTCTCAAGGCGCGGCGGTCTTGTTCATCTCTTCCGAAATCGAAGAACTGATTGGCGTGTGTGACCGCATCCTGGTGATGGGTTTTGGCGAAATTTTAGGACAATTCAACAGAGCAGAATTCGACCGTGAGCGCATTTTACAAACTGCGTTTCGGGAAGGTGGCAAATGAAAATCCAAACCAATCACCGCTGGCAACTTTTTGTCTTGCGCAACATATCTATTGTTCTTTTTGTGGTGATTTTTGTCGTGTTCAGCTTGTTTAATGAGCGCTTTGCCTCGCTGCGCAACTTTGAAAACATCATCCTGGCCGCTGCCGATGTAGGCATGGTAGCCATTGGCATGACCTTCGTCCTCTTAACCGGCGGCATAGACCTTTCGGTGGGCGCCACCATGTACATCACCGGAGGCGTGGTAGCGCTCATGCTCGAAGATGGCTGGGGGATAGCCGCTGCCATTTCGTGTGGCATTCTGGCCGGAACCTTATGGGGATGCGTAAACGCCTTTTTAATTAGCCGAGTGCGCATTATCCCCTTCATGGTCACGCTTGGCACGCTCACTGCCGGGCGCGGGCTGGGCCTGCTCATCACCCAATCACGGCACATTTCCGTCCCCAATGAAATGCGTTTTGGCGCCACCCGCGTCTTCGACCTGGTGCCAATTCCCGTCCTGGTGTTTAGTCTCATGGTCACCCTGGCCGTCATCATCCTGAAATACACCCCCTTTGGCCGTCAAATCTATGCCATGGGCAACGATATGGAAGCCGCAAAAAAAGCCGGTCTCAACACCACCCGCATGACTGCCGCAGTCTACATCATCAGCGGGTTCTGCGCAGCGGTGGCATCGGTCATCTCCATCAGCCAGGTCGGCAGCGTTTCTGCCTCCTTCGGACGCGGAATCGAGTTCCAGGCCATTGCCGCCTCGGTGTTGGGCGGCACCAGCCTGTTCGGCGGCGTGGGCAATGTCTTTCCCGGCACGGTCATCGGCATTTTGCTTATCCAAATGATACAAAATGGCCTGATTTTCATGCGCGTTGACCTTTATCTACAAGAAATGGTCAAGGCGCTGGTCATTCTGTTTGCGGTGTTCGTGGACGCGCAGCGCATGAGCCTGATTAAGCGGCTCGAACGGCGCAACATTCGGCTGGAAAAACGCATTGCCCGCCCGGCTGAAACCAAAAAACTGGGGTGGACGGCATGGCAATAACACTTCTTGGCCTCGACCTCGGCACCACTGGCTGCAAAGCCCTCTTGTTCGACAGCGATGGCACGCTGCTTGCCAAAGCCTCGCGCGAATATGCGGTTGACTTTCCCCGTCCGCACTGGGCCGAGCAGGATATGGAAACCGTCTGGCGGCTGGCGCAGGAAGCCATCCGCGAGGCCATCGCCGCTGCCGGGGTCAAAGGAATTACCGCTATCGGACTTTCGGTACATGGCGAAGCCGTCACGCCGGTTGACCGCGCTGGTCATCCCTTGCGCCCCACCATTCTGGGCATGGACACCCGCACCAGCGCGCAAAACGACTATTTGCGCAAACGTTTTGGCAGCGAGGCTCTCTTCCAGCGCACGGGCATGCCCATCCACACCATCAACACCCTGCCCAAACTGCTATGGATACGCCAAAATGAGCCGGAGATATGGAAAACCACCGATAAATTCCTGCTGGTCGAAGATTTCCTCATCCACAAGCTGACCGGTCAGGCCGTTATCAGCGACTGCCTGGCCTCGCGCACCCAACTGCTTGGCCTGGCGCAAGGCAATTGGGACGAGGAGATTCTCTCTGATTTAGGGCTGGATTCGTCCCGGCTGGCGCAAATCCGTCCTTCGGGAGCGCCTGCCGGAACGCTCAAACCGGAACTTGCCTCCGATTTCAGGCTGATTCGCCCCCCGCTCATTGTCGCTGGAGGACATGACCAGGCCTGCGGCGCGCTAGGGGTTGGTTCCACCGCGCCAGGCATAGCCTCCGTCTCCAGCGGCACAGCGGAAGTGGTCGAAGTGACGCTCGCTTCCCCAAACGTCAGCCAACCACTCTACCAGGGCAATATCTCCGTCTATCGGCATGTCGTCCCCGGCCTGTTCCTGGCAATGACCCTCAACCACAGCGGCGGCCTTTCCCTGCGCTGGCTGCGCGATAATTTTTGCGAACCGCAAATGGCCCAAGCCGCCCAAACCGGCGCAGACGCCTACGACCTGATGAGCACAGGCGCGCCCGCAGAACCCACCGGCCTGCTTGTCTTGCCGCATTTCTCCGGCAGCGGCACCCCCACCCTCGATACGCAGTCCAAAGCCGCCATTCTTGGCCTCACCTTTGCCCACACCCGCGCCCACCTGGCAAAAGCCATCCTGGAGGGCCTGACCTATGAACTGCGCCTGAATCTGGATTTACTGCAAACCGGCGGCGTACAAGTTAATGTGCTGCGCGCAATCGGCGGCGGCGCCAAATCGAAATTATGGCTGCAACTCAAAGCCGACATCACCGGCATTCCAGTCGTCACCCCCAAAATCACCGAAGCCGCCGGATTTGGCGCAGCGTTGCTTGCCGGGGTAGGAGCGGGGGTTTTCCTCTCCGCAGCCGAAGCCGCCAACCGCTTCTTGCAACTAACGGATACCTATGCCCCCAACCCAGCACGCCAGGCCGCTTACGAGTGCATGTACCAGATCTACCGGCAGGTTTACCCCGTCATTGCGCCTATAGTCCATCAATTATGAAAACGACCGTTCATCTCTCCCCCGACCCATTCACCGCCCACGAAACCCTGCTTGCCGAGCGCGGCGAACTGACCGCCAGCGCCTTCCGTTACCCGAGCGGCGTACCTGCCCTGCGGCTCAAAAACGCCCTCGGCGAGTTGGTGTTGCTCCCTTACCAGGGTCAGCAAATTTGGGACGCCACCCTGCGCGGGCGGCGATTGACGATGAAATCCATGTTCGACCAGCCCTACCCCACCCACGACTTCCTCGCCACCTATGGCGGTTTTCTGCTGCACTGCGGCGCAACCGCCATGGGTGCCCCCGGCCCAAGCGACACGCACCCGATACACGGAGAACTGCCCAACGCGCCCTACCAAAGCGCAGCCCTGGTCTTGGGCGTGGATGAAAAAGGTGAATATATCGGGTTAACTGGCTCTTATCACCACACGGTTGCCTTCAACTACAACTACGAAGCCAGGACGCTGATCAAACTGTACGAATCCTCTTCGGTTTTTACCGTCGCAATGACCATTCACAACCTGAAAGCCAGCCCCATGCCGCTCATGTTCCTCGAACATGTCAATTTCCGTCCGGTAGATGGTGGGCGGCTGGTTCAGAGTGTTGTGTGCGACCCTGAAAATATGCGCGTGCGCGCCAACATCCCGCCTTTCATGGAAGTGGCACCCGGCTACCGTGAATTCGTCAAAATTTTGCAGCAACACCCCGAAAAACATCTCGTTTTTGACCCTGGCCTGGTTTACGACCCAGAAATGGTGCTTTATCTGAATTATCAGGCTGATGAAAACGGTTGGGCGCGCACCCTGCACATCCACCCCAATGGCAGCGCCGACCTGCTGCGACATCGCCCTGCACAATTAAATCATGGCGTGCGCTGGATTTGCCGCACCGCCGACCAGGACGCGCTGGGCATGGAACCCTGCACCGCCGAAGTGGAAGGCTTCAGCGCCGAAAAGGCCAAAGGCCATGTCCGCACCTTGCCTGGCGGAGCAACCTTCACTTCCGAACTGGAAATTGGCGTTTTGCCCCCCGATGAAACCCACCTGGAGGAAATGCGCATCGCGCAAACCGTGGAGAAAGCCAGCGCATGAGCATCTTAATAGCGCCATCCATCCTCTCGGCTGATTTCTCCTGCCTGGGCGAGCAACTTGCCGCCCTTGAACAGGCTGGCGCAGATTGGATTCATGTGGATGTAATGGACGGTCACTTCGTCCCCAACCTGAGTTTTGGCCCCTTCATTCTCCCCGTCGTCAAAAAACACACCCATTTGCCAATCGATGTCCACCTGATGATTGCCAACCCGGATGCGCTCATCCCGGCCTTCATCGCTGGTGGCGCGAACTACATTACCGTCCACGTCGAGACCTGTCCACACCTGTACCGGACTTTGCAGACCATCCGCGCGGCGGGTTGCAAAGCAGGCACAGCGCTCAACCCGGCCACGCCGGTCGAGAGTCTGCGCGAGGTGGTACATCTGTTAGATGTTGTCTTGATTTTAGGAAACAACCCCGGCTTTTCAGGGCAAGGCTGGTTCCCTGAAATGGCCGCCAAAATCAGCCGCACTGCCCGTTTCCTTACCGAGAATCACTCCTCCGCCATCCTCCAGGTAGATGGCGGGATGACCTGCCAAAATTTGCCAGAAGCCTACCGGGCTGGAGCGCGCGCCTTCGTCAGCGGCAGCGCAATTTTCCATTACCCCGGCGGTATTGCGGAGGGCATCCAATCGCTGCACAATGCAGTTCAGTCGCCAGTTTAACCTTTCACCCATTCTCATTACGCATTAGAACGAGAGGGGTATAATCCATCTCATCTTTTCTGCCGAGAAGCCCATGCCGCGCTCCAAAAACCGACCCGACCTGCGCCTGTTAACCAAAGTCAGCAAACTATATTATGAAGACAATCTCAACCAGGATGAAATTGTTCAGCGCTTGCGCATTTCACGCGCCACCATCTCTCGGCTGTTAGCACAAGCGCGCGAAATGGGGATTGTGAAAATCATGGTTGTGCCGCCTTCTGGCACCTACGCCGCACTAGAAAACGCCCTCGAACAGCAATTCAACTTGCAAGAAACCATTATTGTAGATATACCTGCCCCCTCCTCCCCGCCCATCATCGCGCGCGAACTGGGCGCAGCGGCAGCGGCCTACCTGTTGCGGGTGATTTCGCCAGAGGATGTGGTTGGCGTCTCGTGGGGATACACCATCCGGGGCATGGTTGCCGCCCTTGAACCTCGCCATTTGCCCGATGTGCGCATCGTTCAGATGACCGGCGGCATTGGCAAACCCGAATCCGAAGCGCACGCCACCGAATTGTGCCGCGCTATGGCGCGCACGCTCGCCTGCAAACTGGCGCTGCTGCCCGCGCCAGGCGTGGTGCGCAGCCGTGACACGCGCGACGTGTACCTGATGGATGAACACGTCCGCGCCGCCATGCAACTCCTGCCAGAGATTACCCTGGCCTTTGTTGGCATTGGGTCGCTCAACTCCTACACCATCGCCACCCGTGACGAAACCATCCTCACCGAAGCAGATATTCAAGAAACGATTCGGGCTGGCGCAGTCGGCGACATTGCCAACCGCTTTATGGACGGGCAAGGGCAACCAATACAGGTCGAATTAAACGAGCGCATTATCGGCATTGACCTTCACCAACTACGCAACATCCCGCGCGTCGTCGGCGTAGCAGGCGGCACAGAAAAACTCGAGGCCATTCAGGCCGCCTTGCGCGGAAAATTAATCAATGTCCTCATTACCGACCAGCAAACCGCTGAAATGTTGGCGAAAACAGGCAGCCCCTCCCCAAAGACAAGCCAGGCATAACCATTCAGCCATCCCCCTGCGCCCCTACAGTGGGCTCTCAACGTCCGATTTCGGGCTTAAAAACAATCCCGACAGGCAAGATTTTCAGGATGAGCCGCACAAAAAGCGGGAGAAAAACATTCTGTCCACCGTGTAGGGGCTTTACACAAACTGCCTCTTGGAAATGCCAGCAACAATCTGGTAAGATAATCTCAACCTCGTCTTAACAGGACTGCCCCAATGAAAATCCTCACGGTTGATGTTGGCACCGGCACGCAAGATGTCTTACTCTACGATTCCCGGCTCGATTTAGAAAACGGCTTCAAACTGGTGCTTCCCTCCCCAACCATGATGATTCACAACCGCATCCGCGAGGCCACCCGGCGCGGTGAGACCCTGCTGCTCACCGGTCAGATGATGGGCGGCGGCCCCTCCGCCTGGGCCGCCCGCGACCATGCCAGGGCGGGGCTGCCCATCTTCGCCACACCCGAAGCCGCCAAAACAATAGACGACGAGCTGGAAAAGGTCAAAAAGATGGGCATTCGGCTCATTTCTGAAGACGAGGCTGCTCGTTTGCCCTCCAACGTTCAGTCTCTCACCCTCAAAGACTTCGACTTTCCCTTGCTCTCAGAAACCTTTGCCCGCTTCGGCGTCTCGCTCACCGACCTGGCTGCCGTCTGTGTGGCCGTCTTTGACCATGGCAATTCACCGCCCGGCATCTCCGACCGGCAATTCCGCTTCGATTACCTCGATGAGCGCATCCGCGAGGAAAACGCACTGACCGCATTTGCCTACCTCGCCGACGACATTCCGCCCATCATGACTCGCCTGCAAGCGGTGGCAGATTCAGCGCAAAAAATAGACGCGCCCCTGTTGGTGATGGACACCGCACCCGCCGCCATATTGGGCGCCACCTTCGACCCGCAGGTGGCCGCCCGCCCGCGCAAACTGATTGCCAATATCGGCAATTTCCACTGCCTGGCTTTCCGACTGGGCGAAACCGGCATCGAGGGCGTCTTTGAGCATCACACCGGCGAAATCAACCTGCCCAAACTCGAATCGCTCCTGCTGCGCCTGGCCAATGGCACACTCACCCACCAAGACGTATTCGACGACATGGGACACGGCGCGCTGGTTTACGACAAAACGCCGCTCGAACTGAGAAAAGACGGCTGGGGCGTGGCCGTCACCGGCCCGCGCCGCGCACTCTTCCATCCAGATTCCCGTCTGCGTCCCTATTTTGCCGTCCCCTTTGGCGATATGATGATGGCGGGCAACTTCGGCCTGCTGGCCGCCGCCGCCGATTTACTGCCCGAACAAACCCAACCGCTCCGCAAATCGCTCTCTGGAATAGCGCAGGGAACTGCCCCCTGGGATACGGAGGCCTGAATGGCAAAACCCATCTTTTTTGGCGTGACACCAGAATTCCTGGCCCGCGAGGGCCTGACCGAGACCATTCAACCCTGGGAAGACGGCCTGCGCGCCGAGACCGGCCCCGGCTCTTTCGAGTGGTGGTATTTCGACGCCCATCTCGACAACGGCGCAACGGTCGTAATTGTCTTCGCCACCAAACCCATCCTGGAACGCAACGGCCCGCTCAAGCCGGTCATCCTGCTCACCCTCAACTGCCCGAATAGCGGACGAATCTCTCGCTCAGCCTTCTTCCCCCCCGCGCAGTTCCAAGCCGCGCGCGAGACCTGCGACGTGACCATCGGCCCCAACCGCGTTCAGGGCGACTTACATACCTATCAATTGCATATAGAAATGGAAGCCGACCCGGCAACCGGTTTTGGCCCCATCACCATCAACCTGACCTTCAGCGGCCTGGTCCCGCCCTGGCGGCCCGGCGCCGGAAAATCATACTTTAGCGACCTCAATCATTACTTCGCCTGGCTGCCCGCCGTCCCCTACGGCACAGTATCTGGAACGATTGACTGCGATGGCGAAATCCATCCGGTCAGCGGCGTGGGCTACCACGACCATAACTGGGGCAACATCGGCCTGAACGAAGTGATGGACCACTGGTACTGGGGCCGCGCCCGAATTGCCGACTACACGCTTATTTATGTCGAGCAAATCGCCGCGCAAGCGTATGGCTATACGCGAATGCCGGTTTTCCTGCTGGCAAAGGGAGACCAGGTTCTCACCGGCGACGGCTCAAAACTAACGATGAAAGCCTGCGATTTCGTCCCACATCTGGGCGGGCGCGCCTGGCCGCGCGAGGTTGATTTCCACTGGCAAGATGCCAACGATAGCGTTCACATCAGCCTGCGGCAGCCGCAACCCATCGAAGCCTTCAGCCTGCTAGCGAGTTTCCCGGCCTGGAAGCGCGCCCTATTGCGCTTGTTCACCAACCCATACTACTTCCGCTTCCAGGCCGAACTGGTGATGTCCTTGCATATAGGCGGCCTGCATGCCACCGAGCGCGGCCCGGCCCTGTATGAAGTGATGATTTTACAGGGAAAAAAACACCCATAACTTCACCGAAAAAACCTTATATATATAGGAGCCTCCATAAACAATGCGTCCTTTGTGGTAAGGCTCTTTCCCGTCCATTACGGAAGAGCCATTTTTCATCAACCTATGAAACACCAAACTCACTCTCAAAAACTCGTTTGGCCGCCTGGTATCCCATTTCAATTAACTCGATGGACTTCTCCCGGTCATAATCAATAATCCGCGCCGCGGGCAGGAACTCGGGCGGGGCAACAATCATCACTTTAACCTGGCGATACTGGTATGGCCCCTGCCCCCGAGCGCGTTCTTGCTCGGCAAAGCGGTTATACGCCTCAATCAGCCGCAAACGCTCCCGAAAGGAAGCCAACAGCACCCAATCGAGCGCCCAGGTAATCGCATCGCCAAACGATTCGGGCATCTGGCGCGCGCCATTGGGTGGGGTTTCGCCCGCCTTCCACCAGGGAGTCATCAACACCACCACCACTTCCACCGGCGCATCCATCGGAACATCGCCAAACGCATCGAAAGCCGAGCCAAGCGGGGTGTTGGCGACCACCGCCCCATCCCAATAAAAAGCGCGGGTCGGGGCGTCATACGTCCAGGGATAAACCAGCGGAATCGAACAACTGGCGACGATTCGGTCCACGTTGATGCCGGGGTAGATGTCTTCACGCACCGCACCGGTTTCGCGCCGCACGATAGGACGGTTGCTAAACATCGTCCGCTCTCCAGTCTGGACGTTGGTGGCGGCTATCAGGAGAGTCTTTGGGCTGGCGGCCAGTTTTTCAACACTTAAACCCATTTTTTTAATCAACGTCTGGCGCAGGGGGCCGGTATCCAACAAGTTAATCCAGCGTCCAATCAAACGCTCTCCCAAACAGGCGGGCAGCAGCGGCAGGGGCGGCCAAAATTTGGAGGGCGGGCGCGTGGCTGAGAGTTCCGGCGGCACCTGCGGCAGGTCCGCGCCAATGATTTCCCGAAATATCCGCCGCGCCAGCCAGCGTCCCAGTGAGCGCATCCCCGGCGGCAGACCCTCAATGTCCTTCTCCTGTAACTCAATCCAAATTTGCTCCAACTGCTCCGGCGTCATGCCTTGCACAATTGCCGCGCCGTTCACCGCGCCAATCGAAGTGCCGACCACCACCTGCGGGTCCCAGGCTCCGGCATGGCTGGCATCCAGGCCGGGTTTGCTGGCTTGCATGAGATATTTATAGACGCCCGCATGGAACGCGCCGCGCCCCCCGCCTCCTGAAAGAATTAACGCTCGCAATGGCTGCATCTCGTCTGCCTCCTGCCCGGCGCTGGTTGAACGTTCCACAACCGGTTGACTTGACTATAGAATTTTTCAAGAAACCTGTCAAGCATTTCGCCCCAACCCACAGCCATGAAGGCGTGCGCAAACATTATGCGGAACTGGCCCGCCAAAACAGTTCCTGCTGCGGCCCTTCGGCAGAAAGTTCTTGATATGCAAATCCTCCCACTTTCCGACTCGGCTATTTTACTGCGTCTCGGTGAATCCATCGAACCAACCATCAACCGCCAGGTGCATCTTCTGGCAGCAGCCCTAACCCTCAACCCGCTTCCCGGCCTGCTCGAAACCGTCCCCGGCTATGCTTCGCTATCCATTCATTACAACCCGCTCGCACTGACTCACGCCCAGGTCTGCGACTGGCTGGAATCCCATATCAACCTTGCCACCGAAAGCGCCTCCCGCCCCGTCAAAACAGTCGAAGTACCGGTCATTTACGATGGCCCAGACCTGGATTTTGTGGCCGCGCATTGCCGCCTGACCGTTGATGAAGTCATCCGCTTGCATACTCAAACCATCTATACCGTTTACATGATGGGATTCACACCCGGCTTCCCCTACCTCGGCAGCCTGCCCGAAGCCTTGCGCGTCCCACGCATGGAGACGCCACGCCCAAAAGTTCCGGCAGGCAGCGTGGCCCTGGCCGGGGTTCAGACCGGCATCTACCCAGTAGAGTCGCCCGGCGGCTGGCGGCTGGTCGGGCGCACGCTGCTGACCTTGTTCGACCCCATGCGTGAGCCACCCTTCCTGTTCACACCAGGGGATAAAGTTCAGTTTGTTCCATTGTAAAGAGTTGCAGGGCCATCGTAAGCCCAACCATTCTCAATACGACCTGCATGTACCGCTGCCTTTTGCAAAGCGCCCCACAGTGAAGCCTGCCATACGGCTGGTTCGGGCAAACTATCACGATACACCGCCAGGGCGATATAATCAGCCGCGTGAAACACATCAGCCACCTGTTCAACCCGCCCTCCGTTCCTGCAGAATACCGCCAGAATTTTACACATCTGTACTTCGACATTGCCTGGTATGGCCTGTTGGCCGGCAGCGCCGTCAACTTCCTGACCGTCTATGCCGCGCGTCTGGGCGCCAGCGGATTGCAAATTGGGCTGCTGAGTGCGCTCACCGCCGCCGTCAACCTGGTGCTTGCCATCCCCGCCGGGCGCTGGCTCGAAAGACGCCCGGTCGAAAAAGCCGTCTTCTGGACCGCCGTGGCCTACCGGGCCGGATACCTTCTCTGGGTATTCCTGCCGTTCATGTTTGGCGCAGACAACCAGGGAGAAATCTGGGCGCTCATCGTCATCAACTTCCTGATGGGCATCCCTCTGACAGTGGTTGGCCTGGGCTTCAACGCCCTGTTTGCCGCCGCGGTTCCCTCTGAGTGGCGCGCACACGTCGCTGGGACGCGCAATGTGCTGCTCTCGGTCACATTCATCCTGACCTCGCTCGTCAGCGGCTACCTGCTCGACCGGGTCGCTTTCCCGCTGGGTTATCAGATTATTTTTTTGATTGGGGTTGTGGGCGGCGCGATGAGCAGCCTGCATCTCTGGTTCGTCCGCCCGCTGTCGAAAAAAACCGGTCACGAGCCTGTTTCGCCGTCAAACGAACGAGAATCCGCATCCCCGGCCTCCCCCGCGCCGCCAGAATCGCCCGTTTCACGCGCGTCCTCTCCCCAAACCACCCTCCGCGATACCCTGCGCCTCGACATCCTGAAAACACCGTTTCGCGCCATACTGCTGGTCATGTTCGCCTTCCACCTGTCGCAGTTTCTCGCCATCCCGCTCTTTCCCATCGCCTATGTGCGCTCTCTGCAATTGACCGATGAACATATCGGCATCGGGACGGCCATTTTCTACCTGACGGTTCTCATTGGCTCTACGCAACTCAACCGCCTGGTGCGCCGCGCCGGACACAAAAACATCACCGGCTGGGGCGTGATGGGAATGGCCGCCTACCCCACCCTGCTCGCGCTTTCCTCCAGCATCTGGCATTTCTACGGCCTTTCGGCGCTGGGCGGCCTGGCCTGGGCCTTGGTCGGCGGCACGTATGCCAATTACCTGCTCGAAAACATCCCTGAAAACGACCGCCCTGCGCACCTGGCCTGGTACACCGTTGTTCTCAACGCCTGCACCCTGCTCGGTTCGCTGGGCGGCCCTGCCATCGCAGATTGGATTGGGCTTTCCGCGGCGCTGCTCCTGTTCGGCATCCTGCGCGGGCTGGCCGGGTTTGCCATCCTCAGGTGGGGATAGCAGAATAAATTACGCATTACATTTTTTGAATCTCGTGATAACATCCATTGACTATGCCAGAGAACATCAAAGTTGTTGCCACCAACCGCAAAGCCGGGTTCGAATATTTCCTGATGGAGCATTTCGAGGCCGGGCTGGCCCTGCAAGGCAGTGAAATCAAATCGATTCGCGCCGGGCAGGTCAGCCTGGCAGAAGCCTACGTGGAGACCGATGGAAGCGAAGCCTGGCTGGTGGAGGCGCACATTGCCCCCTACCGTGAGGCCAACCGCTTCAACCATGACCCGAAACGCCGCCGCCGCCTGTTGCTGCATAAAAAAGAGATTCGCCGGCTGTGGAACGATGTCCGCCAAAAAGGCGTAACCATCGTACCGCTCAAGGTCTACCTCAAAAATGGGCGCGCCAAACTCGAAATTGCCCTGGCCAAAGGCAAAAAACTGCACGACAAGCGCAATTCGATTGCCCAACGCGACCAGGCCCGTGAACAGGCGCGTGAAATGCACAGCGATTAGCCCAAAACCGGGAGATTGAGGACCCCGGGTGAAATTTTAGACTCCGAATGGAGCAAACCATGCCTTCTTTCACCATTGGCAGTATCAACCTGCTGCCCGAAGCCCAAAAACGCGCAATCTACAGCCGCGTCATCCCACAGGAATTGCTTAACCGGTTCAACCTGCCCCCGGTTGATTCCCAACGTTTGCAATCCTTACTGGAGTTTAAGTTCAAGCCCGGCGCAACCGATGTGGAAATGCGCCTGTATCATGAACCACATTTCCTCGACCCCATCCTGTACGGCCATCTGACGGATACCATGAATGGTCAGGTACATGTCCTGCTTTACATCCTAAACGACCCCGATGCGCCGCGTTTCAATGTTGATATCATGCCCGATGGCTCTTCCACCCGCTTTGGAACATTAAAACGCAACCTGGAAGCAGAAACCGCTGCCATGCAAGCTGGCCTGGCGCCTGGACAGGTGCGGCGCGGATTGCGCTTGCTATCCCCAGCCATTATTGCTTTCGAACAGTTCGTTGCCAGCCTGGGACATGAGATGTACTTCGTTGAGCCGCTGTACTACCACAATGCAGTCATCTTCGAGCGGTACGGATTCACCTACCAGGTGGGCCGCCGCCTGATGGAACGGATTGAGGCCGGGTTCGAGCCAGGCGGCGACTTGCTCGCCACACTCGATGCGTCTACGCCGTTTCGGTTGCCCAATGCGGCTCACAGCATCCGTCTGCGTTCGTGGGCCATCCACGATGGGATTTTGGGCGAACCGTTCACAAACGTCACGATGTATAAACGGATTGGGAAATCGGCGGGGATTACCACCTGCCCCAGTTGCACCTGGTAGTGAGTAGAGCATGATGGTATCTTGCTCTACGATTTTTCCGTCTGGGTTTTGATGAAGATATCCACCATGTGCGGGTCGAAGTGCCGGCCAGAACCGCTCCGCAAGAAGTTCAATGCTTCTTTGGCTTTAACACCCGTATGGTAGGGGCGGTCAGAGGTCAGAGCGTCATAGACATCAACAATTGCCATCAGACGACCTTCGCGCGGAATGTCTTCGCCCATCAGCCCTTGAGGGTAGCCTGTGCCATCCCAGCGTTCGTGATGATACAGGACGTAGGGTTTGGCAGGGCGCAAGTGAGGGACGCTTTCGATGATATGCGCCCCGGCAATCGTATGGTTACGCATGATTTCGACTTCTTCGCGGGTTAATTTACCAGGTTTATTAAGCACCGATTCGGGCGTGGTGATTTTGCCAACATCGTGCAGAAGCGCGCCAAATTCCAAGATAATCATCTCTTCCAGCGACCAGTTGAGCGCGCGCCCGAGTTCGATGGCAGATTGTTGCACCCGTTCTACATGCCCACGCGTATAGGCATCACGAGCTTCTATGACATTTGCCAGCAGAGTAATGGTTTGCAGATGCGCCTCATGCGAATCGAACAATTCCGCCGCGCGCCTGCGCTCAAGGCGGGCTTTAACTGCGATAAGCAAATCATCAGGCTGGAACGGCTTAAAGAGATAGTCATCAACGCCCAGTCGTTTGGCATTGTAAACATCGTCATGCTCGGAAAGCGCAGAAAGAAAAAGGAATGGCACAACCGAGCCAGAACGCAATTTGCGCACTGCTTCGAGCAACCCAAAACCATCCAGAATGGGCATACTGATGTCTGAGACGACCAGGTCAGGGTTGACTTTCTGGAAGGCTTCGAGGGCATGTTGGCCGTTGGGATAGGCAAAGACCTCGTATTGGTCCAATTCCAGGATGGCGCGAATCATCCGTCGCAGGGCATCATCATCTTCGGCAAGCAGGATGCGCGTCATATTATGGCCCCCAGCGAGGCTGCCAGTCACAATAATCGTTATTGGTAAGGCGGGTTAACCCGGTTCCATCAATTCGCATTTTGTAAATCTCGCAGCCATGCACGTTGCGAAAGCGGTCGAAATATGCGGTAAACGCGACCCACTGCCCGTCGGGTGAGAAGGTTGGGCCCTGGCTGTTGCCGCCGGGCGGGGTGAGTTGGCGAACGGGTGAGCCATCGAGCGGGATGATGAAGAGTTCTCGCTCCCACGAACGGCCAGAGTAGGTGACGAGGTGGCGGCCATCCGATGACCAATCACTGCGCCCACGCAACAGAGGCAGGTCAGAAACCTGCTGGAGGCCGCTTCCATCCAGGTTGATGGTCATCAGTTGTGACAGGCCGCCGACTTGCGAAGCAAACAGGATTTTTTGTCCGTCGGGCGACCAGGTGGGGTCCCAACCGTTAGAAGTGAGCAGGCGGGGGTTGCTGCCATCACGGTTCATCACCATAATCATATTGTTCTTGCCGTCGCTTTGGGCAAAAACAATCAAACGGCCATCAGGCGAGACTTCGGGGGCCACGCCAGGCTGCCATAGGTTGGTGAGTTCGCCGGTCAGTTTCAGTTCGTAGATGTAAAAGTTCGTTCCATCCATGTTGGACGAGAACAAGACGCTTTGCCCATCCGGCGCAAGGGAGGGGTAGTAATGCCGGGCTGTATCGGAGGTTGTTAACCGCCGCTGGTTGGTTCCGTCTGAATCCATTATACATATTTGGTCAGATTCTGGCACACGGAAAATCTGACAAACATAGGCGATTTTACCGCCGCCCGATGCGGGCGAGAGCGACAGCGGGGAAGGTGTCTCGAAACGGGATTCGGGTTCAGGGGGGCTTGATTCGGGGGGGCGGGTGGGAAAAATGAGCGGGAGCGGGGTGGGCCGGGAGGCGGCCACGCTTCTGCGGGCCAGGAAAATGACCCCCCATCCCAAAAGGCCAAACGCAAGGCAGGCAAAACAGGCAAGCAGAAGAGCGGCTTTACGGGACACGGGTCAAAACGCTGTCAGAGTTGCTGTTTCCGCGTGATAATTGTGCGATTTTTGTATCTCGGAACATTCCCCTGTGGTAAAGGTCCAGGAAGGCCTCGACCAATTTGGGGTCGAAGTAAATACCAGCATACTTTCGGATGTATTCCATGACCGATTCTTCGGTGCAGCCGCGCCGGTAGGGACGGTTAGACAGGAGCGCATCCCAGACATCAACAATGGAGAAGATGCGCGCAGCAAGCGGGATTTCCTCCCCTTTGAGACCGCGCGGGTAACCAGAACCATCCCAGCGTTCGTGGTGGCAATAGGGAATATCCAGCGCGGGGCGCAGGTAGGAGATGGGATAGAGCATTTGCAAAGCATATTCAGGGTGCTTGCGCATTTCTTCCCATTCTTCATCGGTCAGCGCGCCCGGTTTTTGCAAGATACGGTCCGAAACGCCCATTTTGCCAATGTCGTGCAGCAGCGCGCCGCGCCGCAAATGCACGATGTCATCTTCGTTGACCCCCAGAGCGCGCGCCAGGCGCACTGCAATTTCGGTTACGCGTTGGGTGTGGCCTTCGGTTTCCTTGTCGCGCAGGTCGAGGACGCGCGACCAGCCTTCGATGGTTTCATCGTAGGCTTCAGCCAGATGTTCGTGGGCGCGCTGGAGTTCAATTTCGGCGCTCTTACGCTCGGTAATGTCACGGATGATGGAAATAATGCAGGGTTCATGATTAACTTCAATGATGCGGGCAGAGATGAGGCCAATCCAAACTTTTCCCTGTTTGTTTTTGAAAACGCCTTCCATATTGTTGGCCTGGCCGTGCAGTTGCATGGAGAGCATGAAACTTTGATACTCATCCATATTCGCCCAGATATTGAATGCAAGGCCGGTGCTGCCAGTTAATTCATTCGGTTGGTAGCCAACCAGGTAGGTAAACCCTTCGTTGATTTCGATGTAGCTGCCATCTGACAGGCGCGTGATGGAGATGGCATCGGGGGAGATACGAAAGGCTTTGGAGAATTTGTCTTCAGAGAGGCGCAGTGCTTCATCCGCCTTGCGTTTTTGGTCACGCAGAGCTTTTTGTTGCAGGGCGCGCTCTACTGCCTGCCCCAGGCGGCTCAGGCGGTCTTTGAGAAGGTAATCGGCTGCGCCTTGTTTCATGGTTTCGACGGCAGATTCTTCGCTGATTGTCCCTGTTATGACGATAAAAGGAATATCGTATCCCCGCTCTTGCAGAAAATGAAGGGCCTGCATAGCTGTAAATTGCGGCAGGCTGTAATCGGCCAGGATAATATCGGGTATCTTTTCGATGGCGCGCAGGTATTCGTCCTGGGTATCCACCCTATGGCTAACACAAACGTACCCCGAACGCTTCATCTCGTACAAGATAAGTTCGGCGTCGGAAGGCTGGTCTTCCAAAATTAAGACATTCAACGGTATCCCGTTTGACATACAAAACTAGCCGTTCGAGATGGGGACCTGGTTCAACAAGAGCCAATATAAACCGACATCACGCACTGACTGGGTAAATTGTTCGAAATCAATGGGCTTTACAATGTAACTATTGACCCCAAGGTTATACGTTTCAAGAATATCACGCTCTTCGCGAGAAGATGTGAGGACGACTACTGGAATGGCGCGAGTGCTTTCATTCGACTTTAGTTTACGCAAGACTTCCTGACCATCAATTTTAGGGAGTTTCAGGTCGAGCAATATCAGGCGGGGTAGTTGCGCGGGAGGATTGGCTGCATCGTTTTGGAGGCCGAAAATGTATTCCAGAGCTTCAGCGCCATCACGCGCATGGTGAATATGGTTGGCGATTTTGAATTTGCGCAACGCATAAAGGGAAAGCTCCGCATCATTTGGGTTATCTTCCACAAGTAAAATTTCGACGGGCATTTCTGCCATTCCCGCCTCCCGGGCACCCTTTGGGGTGAATTATTAACTCATCTTACGCAATGACGCGAGATTGAGCAATTAATCCAGCAATCGCGTAGCGCGAGATTTATCTCGCCTTTGGCGCAGGCATCCAAGATATGGGGGCGAGATGTATCCCCATGCGGGAACGATGGACCGTGGTACGAAACCCTATCTCTGGATTGCTAGAATAATTTGGAAAAGTGCAATCCCTCGCATGTTTAAGCGACATGAATGTCGCGCTATGGAAACACTGCTTAGCATCCGTTATTAAGAATTATAACGGTTTCACCCTAAAGATTCCAGTGCAAGATTATCCGAAAACTTATCAAATTTGACTGGTTTGCCGTTGGGGCAGGGCGAAATAAAAGGTTGCGCCTTTTCCAAGCGCGCCCTCGGCCCAGGCGCGGCCTCCATGCCGGCGGACAATGCGCTGGACGATAGCCAGCCCAACGCCTGTGCCTTCGAATTCTTCGGCGCGGTGCAAACGCTGGAACACGCCGAATAATTTATCGGCATAGCGCATGTCAAAGCCGGCCCCGTTGTCTTTGACGAAGTAAATTATCTCATCATCGGTCTGTGTTGCGCCGATTTCAACCAAAGCCGGGTCTTTGCCGCGCGTAAATTTTAGAGCATTGGCGAGTAAGTTGACCCACACTTGTTTGAGCAGAACCGGGTCGCCCTGACAGAGAGGCAATTCTTCCAGTTTTAAATCAACCTTCCGCCCCGCGCGTTCAGGTTCGAGAGTCTCCAAGGCGCTTTCAATCAGTTGGCGCGGGGCAATCAGGGTTGGGTTGACAACCTGACGGCCCAGGCGAGAAAAAGAGAGCAAATCATCAATCAGGCGTCCCATCTGTTGGGCGTTTTGACGGATAACCACCAGGTATCGCAAGGTGTCTTCGGGAACCTGGCCGTTGAGTCTATCCCAAAGGATGCGTCCAAAGCCATCAATAGCGCGCAAGGGGGCGCGCAAATCATGAGAAATTGAATATGAAAAGGCTTCTAACTCTTTGTTGGCGGCTTCTAGATCGGCAGTACGTTCCCGAACGCGCTGTTCGAGGGCTTCGTTCAGGCTTTGGATTTCATTCTCGGCTGCCTTTCGAGCAGTAATTTCGGTGGCATTGAAAATGGCAACATCCACGTGACCGTTGTCCACGACCGGCGAAATGTTGCACGAAAACCAAAAGATTTGCTGGTTGGGGCCTTCGAGCGAAGTCTCGAAAGAAGCGACTTCCCGCTCACGGAAAACGCGCATTAGCAGACTGTGTTTCTGGGCATCATCCCTCCCAGAAAGATAAGGAAAGATGGATTTCCCCACCACTTGTTCGGGTTCCAGGCCATGCAGGGTGCTGTTGGCAAATAAGATTTCGCCACTACGATTGATGGTGAAAATCAACTGGGGCGTGTTTTCCATCAAAGTTCGCCAGCGGGCTTCCGATTCGCGCAAAGCACCTTCAGCCCGTTTACGTTCAATCGCAAGCGCAATTTGCGTGGCGACCAGAGCGAAGGTCTCTTTGTCCTGTTCACTGATTCGTTTCTCCGGGTCGTAATTCTTTAACGCGACCATGCCCAGCACACCTCGGGCAGTTTGCAGTGGCGCGCCAAGCCAATCTACAAAGGCTTTTTGACCACTTGGGTGTCCGTATTCAGTTCCTTCGATCATTTCATGGGTGACGAGCAACGGTTGGCGAGAATGAATCACCTGGGTTACCAGGCCATCATCTGGGGTATGCACCGATGGCCAGGTATCATGCGTGTCGTAATGATAAGGATAGGTCACCAAGTCTGCGACCGGGTCATAAATGGCAACCAGTAAGTTTTTGGCCGGGAGCAAGTGTCCGAGGATGTCATGGACCAGCGAGAACAATTCAAAAAAGGTTTGGCTGGCCTGAGCCGATTGGAAGATGCGATAAACAGCAACCTGAATTTGCTCCACGTGCTTGCGCTCGTGAATGTCGCGCACCGCTGCCAACAGACATTCTCGGCCATTGATTTCGACCACCCGAGCGCTCACCTCCACCCAAAAGATACGCCCCGCTTTGTCCCTGGCCTGCCACTCGAACGTCTGCGGTCCCTGTTCACGGATACGACGAATCCACCGGAGCGCGCCGCGCTGGTTGTATGGGTACTTTCCCTGGCTGAGATCCTTGATTTTAAGGGAATAAGATTCTGCGCGGCTGAACCCATACAGCTCTTCGAATTTGTGGTTGACATCGAGGAGAGAACCATCTTCCAGGCGCGCCAACAGAATAGCATCATTGGCCGATTCAAACAACACGCGAAAGCGGTTTTCACTCTCTTGCAGAGATTCCATCGCCCGGACGAGTTCGTCAACGCGCTTTTCCTGTTTCAGAATCAGTGACTTCATCGCGCAGCGAGCGTGTTCCAGCGCATCTGCCATGCCGCGAAACACAAACTTTATCCCATCCTGCCGGATTTGGACATCTAGATTGCCTTCGCCCATCTCCCAGACAAACGCCGCCAACCTGTTGAGCGGGGACCCGACAAAATACCAGGCGGCCAGGCTGCCGAACACCACCACCAACAAGAAACCAATACTGACCGGAACGGCAGCCGACTTGAGCAGCCCCCAAACCTGCGCGTCCATTGCAGAACGCTCCAACGCTATGACATCGAACCAGTTCCGATTGCTGACAGGCGCAAAGACCAGGGTAACGCCAGAAGCAGAATCAGTAACCCAGCCAGATTGCTTCGAGAAAATCGCTTCTACGCTGGTGGGGGCAAAATCCAGGCGCATGTTGAGTCCTTGCCTGGCCTGGTCAGGATGCGCCAGGTAGTTTCCATCATAATCGACGAGAAAGTGAATGCCGCTACGCGGTTGGCTAAAAAGCACGTAGGCACGCGCGGCATTTTCGTCAACAGATTGACTTAAAGAATAGGCGTGAAGGTGCACCTTGGATTGATTCTGGTCCATTGCTTGCTTCACAAAGTATGGACGTGAAAACAGAAACAATCCAACCAGGGGCAGGGTAGCGAACAGCACAAACGAGAGACATAGATACAAAATGACGGATGAGAAAAAGCGTCGTAATCGTAATCTCCCGCCCGCAAAAAATGGAGGTGTGGGGTTCAAAGGCACAATCCGATTTTACCTGATAGACGCTGACTTTGACCTTTTTATCATATATCAACGATATAATGCGGGATTGGCTATCTCGATGTTGGTCGTCTTGCTGATGCTCCTGCTCATTCAAAGGCGTTTCTCCTCGAAGCAAGCCCCGCCTGCTTGAAACATGCAGTTCTTGCATGGATGTGCAATGCGGCGGTGTCGTATTTTAGATAGAATCAGAATATGACACAAAAATCCACCGCAACCGAAGTCACCATCCTGGTCATCCTCGCCAACCCTTCCTTGCAACAAGAGATGGATGAACTGCTGCGCAACACGGCCTTCCATTTGGAATTTGCCAACAGCGCAGCGACCGGTCTGCGCCGGGCCGAGGAACTCCTGCCTATCGCCATCGTGCTGGATATCGCCCCAGAATTGGAGACGTATGAAACCTGCCGCCGCTTGCGCGCCAACCGCCTGCTGGGGCATGTTCCTATCATTTTGCTTACTTCCCAGCGAAATCGCGACGAACGCGCTGCCGGTTTGAGCGCCGGAGCCGACGACTTCATCGGAAAACCGCTCGACGGACTGGAACTGCTCTCGCGGCTAGGAACGATTACCCGCCTCAATACTCAGCAATTGCTGCTCTCGAACCTTTCCCGCTTTACCTGGATGGCCGACTATGCCCAGGAAGGCTACCTGCTGCTCGACCGAATTGGAAGCATCCTATATGCCAATGAGCGCGCCATCGAACTACTCAACCTCGATGAAGACTTTATCGGCCAGCCCTTTCTGGCTGTCGTCGAGCGCGCCTACCTGCCTGAACCAGCGAGTGTTTGGGAACATTGGTCAGATGAACCAGAACCCTGCTTCCTGGTGCAGCCTGAAACCCCCACTGCCCGCGCCGCCTGGGTCATTCTCGAAGCCTGTGAAATAGAAATGGGGAACGAATACCAGCGCATCGCGCGCCTGCGCGATGTCACCGAGCGCATGACGATCTATCAGGATATGCGCCGTTTTCACACCGTCGTGGCCCACAAACTGCGCACGCCCATGTCCATTATGGTCAGCAACCTCTCTATCATCAAAAACAAAATGGATATGCTGTCACCAGAAGAAATCCGCGAATATGCCCAGAGCGCGCTTGGCGGAGCCGACCGACTGGCCAACGAAATCCGTAAAATCCTGACCTATATTGATGCCCCGCTGGCCCTCAACCTGGGTCAGCCCGCCCGGCTGGAGATTGTGCCTGGAATGCTAGCCGAAACCTGCCGCTTGCTCGAACTGGAACGGGTGATTCTGTCCCTGCCAGAGCATTTACGCGAGCAAACCATCGCCCTCACACCCGATGCCCTCGAAATGATTCTCCACGAACTGCTCGAAAACGCCCGCAAATTCCACCCAGAACATGCCCCTACAATAGATATTTCCGTCGGACAAACCACACCTGGCTTTATCAACATCCGGGTTGCCGATAACGGCCTGCGCCTGACGCCTGAACAACTGCGCTGGGCCTGGCTCCCCTATGTTCAGGGTGAAAAAGACTTCACCGGCGAACTGCCCGGCATGGGATTGGGATTCCCGATGGTCGCTACCCTGCTTTGGAAAGCGGGCGGCGACTTGCGCCTGCGCAACCGCCCCGACGGCCCGGGCATTGTCGTCGAGATGAGAATTCCGCTCGAAGAGACCATCCGACAAGTTGAACGCGACGCAGTGCCTTACAAGAAAGAATAAGAACGGTGAAATCCCATTGATTCAGATGCGGCCAACAATGCGCGCCGCCCAACCCAAACGGCAAACCCTTTTGCTGCGATATTTGTCACACCGTCCCGGCGGCTCTGGGTAATCTGTGGATTATTTTTCCTCCACCCGTCCCAAATCAAGCGGCGTGTGCTGTAACACGTCTTCCAAAATCACCTTCGCCGTGCGCCCGCGCAACTCCGCTTCGGGGTGGACAATCAACCGGTGCGCCAGCGTAACCGGGGCCAGGTACTTGATGTCGTCGGGAAGCACATGGTCGCGCCCGCGCACCGCCGCCAGGGCCTGGGCCGCCTTGAACAGGGCCAGACTGCCGCGCGGACTAATTCCCAGCGCCAGGTCGGGGTGATTGCGGGTAGACGCCACCAGCGCAACAATATAAGCCTGCAAAGTCTCGTCCACATGCACCTCCCACACCTTTTGCTGCAGTTCAATCAGCGCCAGGCCATCCACCACCTTCTCCAGTTTCGTAATTGGATGCTCACGCCATAAATTCACGAGAATCTGACGTTCATCTTGCGGGTTGGGGTAACCGAGCGAGAGCCGCATCAGAAAACGATCGAGTTGCGCTTCAGGCAGGGGAAACGTCCCCTCGTACTCAATCGGGTTTTGGGTCGCCAGCACCAGAAAGGGACGCGGCAATTCGCGCGTCGCGCCGTCCACCGTCACCTGCTGTTCTTGCATGGCCTCCAACAGCGCCGACTGCGTGCGCGGTGTGGCGCGGTTGATTTCATCGGCCAACAGGATGTTGACGAAAATCGGCCCGGGGCGAAACTCGAACTCACCGCTCTTCTGGTTGAAAATTGAGACGCCGGTGATGTCGTTGGGCAACAGGTCGGGCGTACATTGCACCCGCTTGAAGCCAATCCCCAGGCTGACTGCCATTGAGCGCGCCAGCATGGTCTTACCCGAACCAGGAACATCCTCCAGCAGCACATGTCCCTCGCACAACAGCGCCACCATCATCAACTCAATCGCCGTCCGCTTACCTATGATGACCTTTTCGACGTTTTTCATGACCTGGTTGGCAAACTGCTGCACTTCGCGCATGGCCGTATCCTTTCCTTCTTGCCTGGTTTGTGTCATACTCAGGGTATCATATCCTAAACAATCGCAGACCGCAACTGATTTTATGGCTCTGTAACGCACCCTCCTATGGAATACTCCTTCGCCCGCTACCTGCTCGCCAAACAAACGGTGGATGACCGCGCCCTCAACAAAGATGTCCTGGCGGCGCTCAAATCTCGATTATCCGTTCCCCAATCTGCTTTTTCCATTATCGAGGTCGGCGCGGGCATCGGTGCCATGCTCACCCGCCTCCTGCGCTGGAACATCCTGCCGCCCAACGTGGTCTACACCCTTGTGGACGAAATGCCCGAAAACATTGCCTTCGCCCGACAATGGCTGCCCCAATGGGCGCGTGAAAACGGCTACCAGGTAGAAACCCTGCCGAATAAAACCATCCGTTTCTCCGCTTCTGACCTCCGCTTCTCCGATTCATCCGTTGTCGACTCCGTTCTCCCATCCGTTTCCATTCACTTCGCGCAAGCCGATGTCTTCGACTTCATCCGTTGCTCCGCTTCTCAAGCGGTTTTCTCCTCTGCCGACCTGCTCATCGCCCACGCCTTCCTCGACCTGCTGCCCATGCCAGAAAGCCTGCCCAAACTGTTCTCCCTGCTCAAACCCGGCGGCCTGGCCTGGCTCACCATCAACTTCGACGGCGTCACCAGCCTCGAACCATCTTTCCACCTCTCCGAACCATCCGATTCCCCATCCACTCCCCAATCGGTTGATTCGCTCATCGAACGCCTCTACCATCAGACGATGGACACCCGCCCCACAGGGGGAGATAGCCGTTCGGGGCGTCACCTGTTCAAGCACCTGAAACAGGCCGGGGCCGAGATTCTCGCCGCCGGGGCTTCTGATTGGGTGGTGTACCCGGTCAAAGGGCAATATCCCGCCGATGAAGCCTACTTCCTGCATTTCATCTTGCATTTTTTCGAGACTTCCCTCGCCAATCACCCCGAACTCGACCCGCGCCTGCTGGAAGAATGGTTAAACCAGCGGCGCGCCCAAATCGAGCGCGCCGAACTGGTCTACATTGCCCACCAAATGGATTTTCTCATTTCGACGCGCTGACCATCCGCGCCGATTGCAGCAGGTCCGAAGCCGAGCGCAGCGTCCCCTCGCTGACTTCGCCGAGCATTCCGGCCAGTTCGAGCAGGCGTTCGTCGCCTTCCAACCGCCGCACCTGGGTGGTGGTGCGCCCGTTCTTGACCAGTTTTTGCACCTGAAAGTGCTGTTCGCCATAGACGGCCAACTGCGGCAGGTGCGTAATGCACAAAACCTGATGGCTTCTCCCCAACTGCCACAACTTCTGCCCAACCACGCCGCCCACGCGCCCGCCAATCCCCTGGTCAATTTCATCAAACACCAGGCTGGGGACCTGGTCGGCTTGCGCCAGCACATTTTTAAGCGCCAACATCAGGCGCGAGGTTTCGCCGCCCGAAGCAATTTTGGCGAGCGGTTTCAAGCCTTCGCCAGGGTTGGGGGCCACCAGGAATTCCACCCGGTCGAAGCCGTTTGCGTCGAAGGCCACCCTGCCGCCTGCCACTGGTAAACCGGCATTCTCTGGCCGGGTCTGAAAATCAACGGCAAAGTGGGCTGAGGCCATTTTCAGGTCATCTAGCTCGGTTTCGATGCTTCTAGAGAGTTTTTCAGCCGCCTTTTTGCGCTTGTCGGAAAGTTTTTCGCCGCGTGCAGCCAGTTCATTGAGTAAGACGGCCTCCCGCGCTTCTAACTCGGCAATTTTTTCGGCGGCATTCGTGATGGTTTCTAATTGTTTGCGCGCATTTTCGCCAAAGGCAATCACCGCTTCGGGCGTGCCACCATACTTGCGCAACAGGCGGTGAATCAGGTCGAGGCGTTCTTCCACCTGCTCCAGCCGATTAGGGTTGTATTCGACTGTTTCGAGATAGTCGCGTAATTCATGCGCCACCTCGGCGATGTTTTCGAGCAGAGATTCGGCCCGGGCCGCCAGTTCCGCCTTGGATGAGTCGACCCGCGCCAGCGCAGCGAGCGCCGAAACGACCTGCCCCATCTGGTCGGTGATGGCCGGAGTTTCGGGAGTGCCTTCGTCGAGCAGGGTGATGGCTTCCTGGGCGTTGGCGGCCAGGGTCTCGGCGTTGGCGAGACGGTCGCGTTCCTTGCGCAGTTCCTCGTCCTCGCCGGGTTTGAGCCGCGCCGATTCGATTTCTTCCACCTGAAAGGCGTACATCTCGATACGGCGGGCGGAATCAGCCTGGGTGGCGCGCAGCTCAGCTAGTTCGCGCCGCAGAGTTTGGAGCGCATGATAGGTTTGACGGTACGAAGCCAGGAGCGAGTCGACTCCTGCATAACGGTCGAGCAGCCCCAGGTGAGCGCGCACATCCAACAGGGAGAGATGTTCGGTTTGCCCGTGAATATCCACCAAATAAGCGCCCACTTCCCGCAGCAAACCGACATTAACCGTGCTGCCGTTGACGCGGGCGGTGGAACGTCCCTCGCGGCGCACTTCGCGCGCCAGGGTGACGTAGTTTTCATCGTCCAGCAGGTCTTCGCGCTTCAAGATTTCATTGACCGATTCTTTGGTTGCGCCGGAGAGTTTAAACACGCCCTCCACTGTGGCGCGTTCGGCCTCGGCACGGACGATGGCTGTTTCGGCGCGCCCCCCCAGCAGCATTTCGAGCGCGTCCATGATGATGGACTTGCCCGCGCCGGTTTCACCGGTAAAAGTAATCAGGCCGGGGCCGAAATCGAGTTCGAGCCGGTCAATGATGGCGAAATTTTCGATGCGCAGTTCGGTCAGCATAAGATTTTGGATTTTGGCTACTTAAGTAATTGAATCCCGGATAAGCGGTAATAGGCTGTTGGGGCCGAGACGAACAAATAAATGGCCTGAAACAGGATGCCAAAGATGTTGAAGGTGAATATTTGGAGCAGTCCCATCGGCAGCGCGCCCACGATAATGCCGGCCAGGATAACCCGGAACAGGAGCGCGGCACGGCGGCGGCGGGTGACGAGGCGCAGCGCTTCGGCAATTATCACCCCGGCGGTTGGCGCGGCGATGCTGACGATGATTAAACCAAAAAAACCGATATATCCTACCAGGCTGATGAGGAAACTGCCGATCAGCGAAAGCACGACTGCCGCGGCAAAACCCAAAATATAATCCATCGCTTCAGCGGTCTCGAAGGCTTTTTGTTGAGCGCGTGAGCATTCCTTGCAGATGTAACCGGTGGGGGTGCGGATGGCGCATTTGGGGCAGATGTATTTCTCGCAGCGGCGGCAGCGCAGGGTGGTTTCGATGGTGGGGTGGTTGGCGCAGTAGGTGGCGGCGGATTCGGTCATCGGGGCAATCCTATCAGTGTATTCTGGTTCATGTGTTTGGTCAGGTTACGATAAAAGTAGCCGGGGTCGCCAAAGCGGATGAATTTGACGGTGTTTTCCCCGGCGTGGACATCCACCCGGTCGTGTTCGTCCATGCCAATCGGAGTTTGCCCGTCCACGCTCAGGATGCCGTTATCGCTCAAGATGGTCATGCTGACGGTGACTCCCTCCGAAAGGACAATGGCCCGGTCGAAGGATAGGTGTGGGGCAATGGGAATGAGCAAAATATTGCGCAATTCGGGCGGCAAGATGGGCCCGCCGCAGGCCAGCGCGTAGGCGGTGGAGCCGCTGGCGGTGGCGGCAATCAGCCCGTCGCACACAAATTTGGTCAGGTGCTGCCCATCTACGCTGGCGGTAACGTGAATGGGACGCATGTTCGGGCCGCGCCCGACAACCACGTCGTTGAGCGCCTGCCACGAGCCGAGCCGTTCTCCAGCCCGGACGTGTTCGGCGCGCAGCATCATGCGGTGTTCCACCCAGTAATCCCCGGCCAGCAGTTGCTCCAGCATTCTTTGCCAGCCGCCTTCGTCAACCTGGAAGAGGAAGCCGAGCCGCCCCCGGTTAACCCCCAGGATGGGGATGTTGTTTGGGGCGCACAAATGCCCGGCGCGCAGCATCGTTCCATCCCCGCCAACGGCAATCAGCAGGTCGAATTCCCCAGCATGGACGCGCTTGCGCAGGTTCTCGTCGTAGAGCGACCCGTAGGGGACATCGAGGCCTTTTTCGGCCAGGAATGCGGCAATTTGGGCGGCATCGCTCATCGATTCGGCCAGTTTGGGGTGGCCGATGACGATTATCCGGGTGGGGGGAACAACGCTCGTCATGGGGATATTATATTCTATTCCCCTTTTGGGGATACGAGCCGCTGGTCACAGGCCTGACGGAATCCGCATTTGGCACAGCGCACCGGGTTATCGTGCGAGCGGGGAACATCCTCGCGGCGTTCATCGCGGCGGATGTCGGCCAGCAGGTCGAGCAGGGCGTCTTCCATCTCGTGGGTGTAATCAACGGCGAAATCGCGGTCGGCGTAGTGGAGGATGCCATAGGGGGGGCGTTTTCCCATCGTTTTTTGTACCAGCAGGCAGTAGGCAGCCAACTGGTAGATATGAGAGTCGTATGGCGCTTCGGGTGCGGGTCCGCTCTTGACCTCCACTGGAATCAGTTGTCCGTGTTGTTCCACCAGGTAATCGGGTTTGCCCGTCAGCCCCAGCGTGGAGTCGTAGAGTGGTTTTTCGACCTTGCCCCAGCTGCGCGTGTCGGTGTAGATGATTCGTCCGCCTGGCAGCCCGGCGGCGCGGCGCGCCCGGCCCGAAATCCAAAACAGGATGGCGGCAATCAACAACAAGGCGAGGGCGGCGTAAAAGAGAACCATCAGCCTCCCAGGAAATAGAGTAATCCAAAGGAGGTCAGCATGACGCAGGCCACCAAAAGCGTCAGAAAGGCCAGCCCGCGCTGGAGACCGGCGGCCAGCACCTTGCGCCCGTGCTGGCGGTGCAGTTCAGTCCCGGCGGCGAGTTCGGCCTGATTAATGGATTCCTGTCCGTTTTTGCGATACCACCAGGCCCGGCGGCAGTATAAGTATGAACCAATTTCGGAGGCGCGGATGGTTTTCATTAGCACATTTATTCTAACAGAAATCGGGCTATTGTGCCTCATACGGTTACGGTATAATTCAGGTATGCTGCCCAACTTACAACTTAACGATGTGGTGCGCCTGCGCAAGCCGCATCCGTGCGGCGGCTACGAATGGACCGTCACCCGCCTGGGGGCGGATATTGGGCTGGAATGCCGCACCTGTGGGCATCGCGTTCTGCTCACCCGCCGCGAGTTGGCGCGCCGGGTGAAGGTCATCCTGCCGCGCGAGGGGGAACAGCCCAAAAAATAGCGGTTATTTTTCCTGTTTCATCATTACTGTGCGGATGGGGTAAGGAATCTCGATGCCCTGTTCCTGCAAGGCACGTTTAATCAGTTTCAGCCCAACATCCTGTGCGGCAAACAGACCAATTTGCGCCGTATCCACCCAATAAAAGACCGTAAAATTAATCGAAGAATCGCCGAAATTGCGGAACACGACCTGCGGGGCAGGGTCGGCCAACAAACCAGGGACTTGCCCAATCGCATCCATCGCCAGTTTTTGCACCTGTTCCAGGTCAGAGCGATAGGCCACACCCACCGGCAGTTCGATGCGGCGGTGGACCGAGCGGGTGAAGTTGATGATGGCTTGATTCAAGACATCGGCGTTCGGCACGATGACCGTCCGCCCGTCGAAGGCTCTGATTTCGGTCGAACGCAGGTCAATGGCTGTCACCGTTCCATCGAAACCCGCCACCGAGATATTATCCCCAATCCGAAACGGTTTTTGCAGCAGGAGCAGCACCCCGGCAGCAAAGTTTTTCATCACATCTTGCAGCGCAAACCCAACCGTAAAACCCAAAATCCCCAACCCGGCCAGGAAAGCCGTTACATCCGCAAATTGCTGCAAGGCCATCACCGAGCCATAAACGATAATGATCCAGCGAACGGTCTCTGAAACCAGCCGTTCTGCGCCTGAATTGACCTTGCGCCGCTCCAGCACGTGCAACAGCATTCCACTTGACAGTTTTGCCAGGTACAGACTGACTACGAAAATCAGCAGCGCTACTGCCAGTTTGGGCAAGAGCACGCCCAGGCCCGATTGCCACTCCAGCAGTAATTTTTCCATGTTCATAGCGTAATCTCCTATCGGGGCGTAATCTTACCAGAAATTGTCATTGGATGGATTCTGCCATGCTATACTCAATAAGAATGGATGTCCGATGGCAATCGGCTTATTGCCTTTGATGGGGTTGGCCTGATAGACAAAGCCTCGATTCGACAAGGAATCTGGAAAGGGCCGCGGGGTCGAGGTAACATCCGTACCCAGCCAATGGAACTTCCGCTTGAGCGGCGCGCCGAGCGTCTGGCAAGCCAGCCTTGCCAGTTGCTGATTGGGCAAGGCGTTTACCGTCACCGCTTTGTTCTGTGCCGTGTAGTGCCGCCAAAAATGCGGGTTCAGACTCAATTGCACCACGCTCCGGGCGGTGGTGTTACTGCTGAGCGCATCCACCCAATCCATCAGCATGTCGGTTCATTGATCGTTGTTAAAGTTCTGGTCCACTTCGTACCCGAACTGCGTCAGCGGGTTGGTTTTCGTTTTCACAAACGCTGATGGTACGCAGTTCCATACCTTTTGCAAATTTTGTCACAAGTCCAAATGTATGCTTCGCGGTTCGATTAATATTTTTTGCAAAGAGAAAACAAACGAACCGCCAAGTATGATTGAGCGCAAAATTCATTTTTTGGAGCCACAATGATCCTCACCGAAGTAAAGTTTTTCTCTGAAACCCTGGGCATGAGCTGCGCCATGAACGTCATCCTGCCCCAGCGCGCGCTCAAAGACGCGCAAAACGCCGCCAAACCTACCTATCGTACCCTCTACCTGTTACACGGCTACTCCGACGACCACACCGCCTGGCAGCGCTGGACTTCCATCGAGCGCTATGCCGAGCAGTACAACCTGGCCGTCGTTATGCCCACCGTTCATCTCAGTTGGTACACGGATATGGCGCATGGTGGGAAGTACTGGCAGTTCATCAGCGAGGAAGTGCCTGCCGTTGCCTGCGATGTCTTCCCACTCTCAACCGACCGGACCGATAACTTTGTGGCCGGGCTTTCGATGGGCGGATACGGCGCTTTCAAACTCGCGCTGACCTACCCTGAGCGCTTTGCTGCTGCTGCCAGCCTTTCGGGCGCGCTTGATATTGGCGAGGAGGTCAACCCCAACCCGGCGGACCCGAACAGCGAGGCCTGGCTGGCGCACATGCGCAACGTGTTTGGCGATTTATCGAAAGTTCGTGGCAGCCAAAACGACTTGTTTCCCCTGGCCAAACAAGCCGCGCAAGGAAACGTTAAGCCGCGCCTGTACCAATGCTGCGGCACCGAAGACTTTCTCTACGCCGCCAACCTGCGCTTCCGTGACCATGCCCGCGCGCTGCCGCTTGACCTGACCTATGAAGAAGGCCCCGGCAAACACAACTGGGCGTATTGGGATACGATGATTCAGAAAGTGCTGGCCTGGATGTTGTAACGCGCAATTCATTCCCCCTGCCGCAGCCCTGCCAGCGGGCCGTCCGGGTTGATAATGGCGTTCAGTTCCGCGTAAGGGATGAGGACGGTCTGCGGCCCGGCGGCATAGGCGGCCACCTGGTAGGGGTCGAAATGGATGAGCAGGCCTTCAGGGGTGATGTTCCAACTGTGATAGTTTTCGGGCGTGGGGTCGGCCCCGGTTGCGAACAGTGTGTCGAATCCGATGTCGCGCCGGGTGAGTTCGGCCTGGCAATAAGAGGCAATTGGACCGAGGTAATCGGCGCCAGGCCGAAACAACTGCTCTAGCCGAAGGGGTTCGCCGCGCTGCAAATCGTAGGTATACGTCAGGGTGTAACTATACGGGTGGGCCGCGCCGTCTGAATAGACGTAAAAGCCAAAATTCAGGCTCAAGACATCGCCAGGCGGCGAGACGATGGTGTACGCGTTCTCGAAGGAACTGCCCGCGCTGATGGGCGCGGCTGGCAGGCCTGCCAGCTCGCCTTTGAACTGTTCCACTTCCCGCGTCACCAATGCCAGCACCTCCGCATTGAAACGTGTGACGCGCGGGTCGTTGCCCTGCATAACCGGGATTTTGGTTTGGATGGTGTAGTTGGGCGATTGCCCGCTCTCGCTGCTTATAGAAGTCAGCACCGGCCATTGCGCATAGAGCGGTGCGGCGACGGTGGGCGTGAGAGTGGGGTTCTGCGTGGGTGAAACGGTGGCGGTCGGCAGGGGAGGGGGCGTTTCAGCCGGGGCCGAGGCCAGGGGCAGGGGGCAGGCCAGGCTGGCGAGAAAGAGGAAGGCGGTTATCCATAAGGGTTGTTTTTTCATCGCTTCCCCTTTGCCAGTTTTGCTTCCAGGCGTTCCTGGCGATGGCCGAGTTCATCCATCCAGTGTTTTTTCATGTAAGCGGGTAGGAACGGGTTGTCCTTGATTTGCCCAATTGCCGCCAGCGTCCAGCGCAGGGCGGAGGTGGGGTCTTTGCGGGTGTGCTCGTAATATTTCGCCATCTCAACATGGGCGTAGACATGCCCCTCGGCGGCGGACTGCTCCCACAGTTTGAGCGCTGTCTGTAAATCACCGCGCCGCTTTTGCAGCACGGCCAGCCTGCGCACCGCCTGCCAGAAATCGGGTTCGGGCAGTTCGGTTTTCAATCCGCGCTCGTAGAGCAGGGCGGCGTCGTCCCAACGGTTGAGGTCTTCAAAGAGTTTTGCCAGGGCAATCAGGTCGAGGCCGTGTTCGATTTGGCTCTGGTGGGGGTTTTCCAGCATTTCGGCGGTCAGATTCAGCAGGGCAGCCATGGCGACCACGTCCATTGCGTTGTGGTAGAACACGCCTTTGAGCGGGGCTGCGTCGCCGATGCGCAGGTAATCGAAATATAACCAGGGAATTTCGTAGCCAGGCGCTTCCTCCACTCCGCGCGGGGCTTGCAGGATGTGTTCTTCAAGATATTTCAGGGCGCGGCTGGGCAGGCGGTCGCGCCACAGGCGGCGCGCCAGCGGCAGCAAGTCTATGTGGGCGTATCCATCGAAGGGACAGGGCATGCCTTGTAGGGTGTAGCGGGTGCGTAGCAGCGGGGCGTCGAAGGCTTTGCCGTTGAACGTGACCAGCGCGGCACACGGGGCGAGGAAGTCTGCCAAGGCTTGCAGCAGGGCGGCCTCCTCGGAAGGGTCGCACATGAAAAACATTGCGAGGTGAAACTCGTCATCCACAAAGCGCCCCGCGCCCACCAGGAAGGCGTAGGTCCCCGTGCCGCCCGAAAGCCCGGATGTTTCGGTATCTATAAATGCCAATTGGGAGAGGGTGAGACGGCTGATGGTTTCGTCGCCTGCCCAGGCCGCCAGCCCGCCCAAGCCCGATTCGACCTGAATCGGAACGCGCCCGTGCTTGTATTTCGTTGAATAGACCTGTTCCACCACGAAGGTTTCGCCGCGCCGCGTCTCCAGCCAGCGGCCCCCCAGGGTGTGTTCAAGCGACGAATCGCGCCGGGCTTTGGGCGGGGGCGGCTGGATTTCTGTGGCCGGTTTGAGCGCGCCAAGCGATTGGAGTTTCTCAACCAGGGAGGGCGACATGCCGCTATTGTATCGCAGATTATAATCAAGCCGGAGACTGCGAGACCCCATGGCAACCCGTTGGCAGCGACTGCGTGAACGATTCGTCAACCTGTACCCGCCCTTCCTGGGCGCAGGGATTCGCTCGCGCCGCCTGGATGACTTAACCATTCGGGTCGAAATGCCGCTGACCTGGTTCAACCGCAACATTTTCGGTACGCACTTCGGCGGCTCGTTGTATGCGATGTGCGACCCCTGGTTTGCATTAATTTTGTTGCGCGCGCTAGGAGATGGTTACATCGTTTGGGACAAGGCCGCCAGCATTCAGTTCGTTAAACCCGGGCGCGGCACGGTGATGGCGACCTTCCACATCCCGCTAGAGCGCGTCGAAGAAATCCGTCGGGCGGCGGAAACCAGTTCCAAGGTGGAACCGCTCTTCAGCGTGGAGGTGCTGGATTCGGGCGGACAGGTGGTGGCGCGGGCTGAAAAACTCTTGTATGTGAGGAAAAAGCGATGAAATGGCATCAGTTTGAGCATCGCACCCACGCCCACCGCCGTGAAGTGTGGGTCAGGGTGCTGGATATTTCTGGCGAATAAAAAATCCGCGCCTTGGGCGCGGATTTTTTATTCAAGTTGCACTCTGCTCTGGGAGCAGGAACGGCGAAAGTATCCGTTTATCCGCTTGCAATCCGTTCCATCATCTGCTTATCTGTTTATCGGTTTCAAAATGCGTTGTATTAATCGCGGGAGCGGCCACCCACCAGGCTGACGAAGTAGAGCAACTGCATGACGGCGGTGACGAGGGCGGCAACATAGGTGAGGGCGGCGGCGTTTAAGACCGCGTTCACGCCGCGCTGTTCCTCTTCCCCGACGATGATGCCCGAATCGGCCAGAAGGCGTTTGGCGCGCGCTGAAGCATCGAATTCCACGGGCAGGGTGGCCAGGGCAAACACCGCCCCGGCAGAAAAGATAAGCACGCCCAGCCAGGCCAGGCCAGTGAAGTTGAGCAGCAAACCAGCCATAATCAAAATCCAGCCCAGATTTGAGCCGATGTTAACTGCCGGAACAAGCGCACCACGCAGCCGCAGGGGAAAGTAGTTTTCAGCGTCTTGCATGGCATGGCCGAGTTCGTGCGCGGCGATGGCGAGTGAGGCCACCGAGGGCCGGTTGGCGACATCATAAGAAAGACGCAGTACTTTGTTTTGCGGGTCGTAGTGGTCGGTCATTTCGCCAGCAATGCCTTCGAGACGCACACCATACAGGCCGCCGCTCGAAATCAGGCGCCGGGCGGCATCGGCCCCGGTCAGGCCGCTGCGGGCGCGCACCTGGCTCCATTTATTGTAGGATGACTTGACATACCATGAGGTAATCGCCATCAGGATAAAGGCGGGTATCATGTAAATCAAGTAGTTGATGTCGAAGAAAAACATAGTTTGCCTCCGTCTGTTCTACGTATTCATCTTAATCTTTTACCCGTTTTGCGTAAACTTTGCGTTGGCGTTGCATCAATCTTTCGTTAACCTGGCAGGTGGGGTCGTTTTAGGGTTTTGAGAGCAGCTCGAGTGCTTTTTCCAGTTGCGGGTCGCGTTTGGCGTCGCGGTCTGCTTGAGTGAATTCGACCTGCACATCGGGCTGCAGACCAATTTTGTGGATGGTGCGTTCTTTGGGCGTGAGCCATTTGGCAATGGTGATTCGAACTGCGCCTTCTTTGCCATTGAGCGGAATCCAGTTTTGCACCGAGCCTTTGCCGTAGGACTTGACCCCAACCAGGGTAGCGCGCCCGTAATCTTGCAAGGCCCCGGCCACGATTTCGGAGGCCGAAGCAGAGCCCTCATTTATCAGCACCACCATCGGAATGTCGGTTGCCAGGCCGCCGCCGGTGGTTGTGAACGTGTCACGCTTGCCGTCACCGTATTGCTCATAGAGGGCCACTTCACCCTGTTTCACAAACTGCGACAGGACTTCGACCGAGGTGCGCAGGTAGCCGCCGCCGTTGTTGCGCAGGTCAAGGATGAGACCTTTTGGGTTTTGAGCCATCAATTCCTTGAGAGCATCGCGTAATTCACGGCTGGTGGTTTCGCCAAAGGTGTTGAGCTGAACATAGGCAATCTCGCCTTTCATCTCGTATTCCACGCTTTTGACAACAATCTTGGCGCGGGTAATGGAAACATCAAAAGGCTTTTCTTCGCCCTCGCGTTGGATGGTCAGGACAACGGTCGTTCCGGCGGGGCCAAGCACCTTGCGGCGGGCCAGTTCGGGGTTGATGCCGGTCATGTCTTCGCCGTTAATGGCGATGATTTTATCTCCGGCGCGCAGCCCGGCTGCTTCAGCCGGGGAATCTTTGATGGGGCTGATGACGGTCAGGTAATCGCCGGTGGTGTCAACGTAAGCGCCAATTCCCTCGTAGTTACCGGCCAATCCGGCGTTGGCGTCCTCGTATTCTTGCGGGTCCATGTACGAGGTGTGGTCATCGCCCAGGGCCTGGAGCATCCCGCGAATCGCGCCGCGCATCAGGGCGGTGTCATCCACCGGCTGGTCCACATATTGCTCGTGGACGAGGGTCCAGGTTTCCCAGAAGGGGGTAAAGAGTTGTTGCAGGTCTTCGGGCGTGGCTTCCACGGCGGCTTGGGGCGTGGCTGCTACCGCAGGCGCGCCCGGCAGCGAGAAGTTCGGGATGAAGGCGCCGAGCGAGGTGAAGTGTCCGACTACGAATCCGCCGGAGAAGGCGCCTATCAATAGAAACAGGGCCAGGAACGAAACCAGCATGAATTTGACGAATTTGTTCACAGATACCTCCAAAGTTTGCCACTTACTATAGCATTTGCGGATTAAATAATAATGAAAGCGGGCGAGGAAGGCGTAAGAAATGCGTAAGAGATTCAGGGTTGGCTATTTTTGTCACCTGCATCCAGTTCCTTGACCCGTTGGCTGAGTTCTTTGAGTTTGTCATCTTGGGTTTTCCAGGGTTGGGTGAAGCCTTGCAGAAAGTTCTTTTCGCCTTTGCGGGGCGCCCAGCCGCGCACCAGCGCGAACATCACCAGGTTAGAGAAGACCAGGATGACAATGAGCAGCACAATCACAATCCAGATTTTTTCGGGGTGCATCAGTTCCTCCCGTTGAGCAGGGTGGGCAAAAGCGACCAGTCGCTAAACACGGCGTCGGCATGAGGGTGTGGTTCCGATTGGCCGTAGAGCAGGGCCAGGAATCCACGCTGGCGGGCGGCGCGGGTGGTGTGCGGCAGGTCGTCAATCATTACGCAGCGGCGCGGGTCGGGTTCTCCGGCCAGGGTTTGGGCAATTTCGAAGGATTCGGGCATTGGTTTGCAGTAGGGGGCCATGGCGATGACATCCACCAGGCCGTCGAAACAGGATTCAATGTTCAGTTGGCGCAGCACGCGCCGGGCGTGGGCTGAATCGGCGTTGGTGAAGATGAATTTTCGGGCTGGGATAGCGTTCAAAATCGAACCCAATTGCGGGTTCGGCGCGATGTAATCGGCCAGCGGCACATCGTGGACGTAGGCCAGGTAATCGCGCACATCCACCGGATAGTTGGCCTGCAATCCACGCAGGGTGGTGCCGTATTGCAGGAAGTACTGGTGGCTGAGTTCTGGCACGACTTGGGCCGGGATGCCAAGCCGCTCGCGCATGTACTGGCGGATGCGTTCCTTGATGGCCTGCCACAATCCGTTCCCGGCGGGGTAGAGCGTGTCATCGAGGTCAATGAAGAGGGTGGTAAATTGCATGGGGCGATTATACCGTCAGGGCGTGGCGATGGGCGTGGGGGTTGGGGTGGATGGCGCGAATTTGAGAAACTTATCGAAAAAATTGTTCATCCGTGATTCGATTTTTTGCCCCTGTTGCCTTGAAAACGAGTGGTTGGCGCCTTCGTAGAAATAGCAGTTGACCGTTTTGCCGAGCGATTTCAACTGTTCGCAGGCCTGGCGCGACCACTCGACCGGGACGACCGAATCGGCGGTACCGTGATGGATGTCAATCGGAATGTTGATGTCGCGGAAAAAATATTGCGGCGAGGTGGAGAGGAAAGCGAAGGCCGGCATAGCCAGGGTGGCCTGGGTATTGGGGTCGTTGGGGAAGAATTTGGCGTTCAAGAGGTCGTCGCCGCTCATGGGGGCATAGAAAAAAGCCGCCTGGATATGCGGGCTAACGACCAGCACCCGCCAGGCCACCGCCCCCCCCATGCTGAAGGCCCACAGCCCGATTTTGCCCGGTTTGGCCGTGCGCAGGTTGCTCCAGGTTTGGCCGGCTTCGCTTTTGACCAGCGCGACCAGGTTCAGCACGTCAATGGCGTAACCCGCCATGAAGAGGTTTTCGCCGGGGTCGGAGGGCGCAAAATTGCGGTAGTTGGGGTGCAAGACGATGTAGCCGCGCCGGGCCAAGAGGTTGGCATAGCCGGTATCCTGCTCAAAAATGGTATAAGAAGCCGGGTCTGCACCGCCGTGCAACATGATGATGACCGAAAACGGCCCCTCGCCGCGCGGGAGATTGGCGTAGCCGTAGATGGTCAGGCCGTCGGAGGGGTAGCGGAAGATGTACTGGTTGTAGAGCGGGGTTTCGGCGGTTTTTTGGGTCAGTTCGATTTTTCCGCCTCCGTAGGGGCGTATGCGCAGGGCCTCGACGGTGTAGCGGTAGAAAAACAGTTCGGCAGTAGGCGAGGCGGCCGTTTCGGGCGTCCAGGTGGGGGCGCGGGTGGGCGGCGGAATGGGCGTCACGCTGGGGGCGGGCGGGCGCGTGGGGCGCGGCGTGGGCGGCAGGGGCGTGGGGGAGGCCGTTGGCGCGGCGGGCTGGCAGGCGGCCAGCCAGAACACGCACAGGAGCAGCAAGAATTTTTGCATATTTTGAAATTATAACCCGCCCGGTGTATAGAAGATGGCTCTTTGCGGTTTCACATGAAGCATGGACGCGGAAAAAGCCCTGATAACACTGTTTTCCTCGGTGTTTGCCCGTGTTTTCCGCGTATTCCGTGTCCAAAAATTTTCCGCGCTGGGTATAATCACCCCATGCCCATCCGATTACTCGCTCCTGAAGTTGCCTCGCAAATTGCCGCTGGGGAGGTGGTAGAACGGCCGGCCTCGGTCGTTAAGGAACTGGTGGAAAACGCGCTCGATGCGGGCGCAAAGTCAATTCACGTCACCATCCAGGAAGCCGGCCGCCGCCTGGTGGAAGTGGCCGATGATGGCAGCGGTATCCCGGCCTCAGAACTGCCCCTGGCGGTGGAGCGGCACGCCACCAGCAAACTGGCCTCGGCGGCTGACCTGTTTCATATCGCCACGCTCGGTTTCCGGGGCGAGGCGCTGGCCTCGATTGGCTCAGTCTCGCGCCTGACCATTACCAGCCGGGTGAGGGATTCGGATACGGGAGCCAGAATACGGGTGGAGGGCGGGTTGGTGAAAAGCGTCGAAGCGGTCGGCGCGCCGGTCGGGACGCTCATCCGGGTCGAAGATTTATTCTACAACGTCCCGGCCCGCCTGAAATTTCTTAAGCAAGATGTGACCGAACGGCGCGCCATTGACGGGCTGGTGACGCGCTACGCGCTGGCCTACCCACAGGCGCGCTTTCACCTGACCGACGGCAAGACCCCCACCCTGCAAACCAGCGGCGACGGAGACCGGCGCGCAATTCTGGCGGCCCTGTATGGGGTGGATGTGGCGAAGCAGATGCTGGAGGTGATTGCAGAAGAAGACGGTCTTAAGTTGACCGGTTATGTCTCCCCAGCAGCGCTGACCCGCTCGAACCGCCGCGAGATGACTTTTTTCATCAACGGCCGCTGGGTATCGGATACGCCGCTGACTCAGGCTCTCATGCAGGCTTACCACACCCTGCTGATGGTGGGACGTTACCCCTTGACCACTCTGTTCCTCGAAATTGACCCGCAGGAGGTGGATGTCAACGTCCACCCGGCCAAGGCGGAGGTGCGCTTTAGAAGCCAGGAGCGGGTGTTCAGTTTCGTGCAGCGTTCAGTGCGGCGCGCGCTGTTGGCGTATTCGCCGGTACCGTCGCTGCCGCCCATGCAGAATGTGTGGGGAAATTCCAGTGGTCAGTCATCAGTGAACAGTCATCAGGCGGCAGGGTTGGATTGGATGATTGGGCATGATTCAAATGCAGAAGTCAGAATGCAGAACGATGAAACCGTTCCGGCTGGGCAGGTCATTCCTGATTCTTCATTAAGCATTCCTCCTTCATCGTTGGTCCATCTGCCTTTATTGCGTCTGATCGGCCAAATTGGCGCAACGTATCTGATTGCGGAGGGGCCAGATGGGTTGTATCTCATTGACCAGCACGCGGCCCACGAGCGGGTCTTGTTCGAGAAGTTGATGGCACAGCGCGCGCAGCAGAATGTTCCCTCTCAGGCGCTGTTGACGCCGGTGGTGGTGACTCTTCCGCCTTCCAGCGCAGCGGTTATCAGTAATCAGTTATCGGTATTAAGCCGTTTTGGGTTCGAGGTGGAGCCGTTTGGGCCAAATAGTTTTCAAATCCGCGCCATGCCGGCCCTGTTCGGTCATGCCGACCCGGCGACGGCTCTGCGCGCGCTGGTGGAGGATTTCGAGGAGGACGAGTCACCGCTTCAGACGGAAATTGAAGCCAAAATTGCCGGGCGGGTTTGCAAGCGGCTGGCGGTGAAGGCCGGGCAGGCGCTTACTCCCGACGAGCAGCGCGCTCTGCTGACTGACCTAGAGAACTGCGATTCGCCACGCACCTGCCCGCATGGAAGGCCAACGATGATTCATCTGTCGGTGGACCTGCTGGAGCGGCAGTTTGGGCGCAGGGGGGCGAGGTGATTTTGGGCGTTTCGTTTGAATCTTAAATTCAGAATGTCAAATTTTACCCAAAGTTAACGCCTCTGTAAGCGGGCGTTAATTTTTATGCATTAACCTAAAAGGGTTGGCAGTGTATTTGTTTGAGGTCTGATTTCATGTAAACTACTATATCAGGATGTATGTATGGATGCGAATACATTGCTTCTCGAAGCAATCGACACCCGTTGGGAGAAATACCGCGAACAGATAAAAACCTGCCGCCGCGAATTTTCTGAGGAGGCCGTTCACGACTTGCGCGTGGCTGCTCGCCGTTTGCTGGCCCTGGTGGACCTGATTCGGGCCGTATCGCCGCATCCCCGGCTGCAAAAGATTCGCAAGGCGCTTAAGGGGCAGTTGGACGAGTTCGACGCCTTGCGCGATACCCAAGTTATGTTGGCCGAAATCTCCGAAACCATCGAGTCGCTGCCCGAATTGAAGCCCCTCCAGCAAATTTTGCAAAAACGCGAGCGCCACCTGTTGCGCGAGGCCGAAGAAATCGTGGAAGACCTGAAACCATCTAGCATCGCCCGGCGGCTGGAGAAAGTGCGCGCCGATAGAGCGGACGTAATTCCCGGCCCGGAGTTCGATGCCCAGGTTCTCCAGGCCGTTGATGAAGCCTACGGAACCGTCCTTCAACGGTATAGCTGGATAAATCCGGCCCAACCCGCCACCATACATCGCACGCGCATCGCTTTCAAGCGCTTCCGCTATATGGTTGAAATCATTCACCCGCTCGTGCCGGAGTTCCCGCAGGCCAATTTTAGGCGGATGCACAACTACCAGACTGCAATGGGAGAGATACAGGATGTTGAGGTTTTTCTGTTCACGCTGGATGAACTGGGCGAGACAGGCTCCCCTGAATCTGTCCGCCGCTATTATGAGCATCGTCACGCCGAATTAATCGCCGCCTACATCAAAGATAAAGATGAAGTGGAGACCTTCTGGCGCGCCAGCCCCGGACAACCCTTCGACTGGCAAGTGACTGAGCAGGCTGCGGCTCTCTCTCCGGATTGATGATAAGATTGGGGAAATAAATTTTTCACCGGTAGAAGATTATGGCGCTCCCTCCCAACGACCCTACCCTGACCCTTTCTGACCCAAAACTATACATCAATCGTGAACTGGGTATGCTCGAATTCCAGCGCCGCGTGCTGGAAGAAGCCCAAGACGAAACTAACCCCTTGCTTGAGCGGGTAAAATTCCTTGCCATCTTTGGCTCGAACATGGATGAGTTTTTTATGGTGCGGGTTTCGGGCATTCGGCGGCAGGTGGAAGCGCACATCCCCGATCTTTCCATTGATGGCCGCACGCCGCGCGATGTGCTGGCGGCTATTCGCAAAGTCTCAACCGAATTGTATAACGAAGCGCACCAGTGTTGGAATAAGAAACTACTCCCGAATCTGGATAAAGCGGGCATTCATATTCTCGACTATGCTAAATTGAATGCCGCTCAAAAAGAGCGGGCCGACGCCTATTTCCGCGAGGTAGCCTTCCCGGTGCTGACCCCACTCGCGCTCGACCCGGGGCATCCCTTCCCACACATTTCCAACCTGAGCCTGAATCTGGCGATAGTCATCCGTGACCCGAAAGGCAATGAGAAATTTGCCCGACTGAAAGTGCCAGATACGCTCAATCGCCTGGTGCCGGTCAAACGCTCCTCAGGCGGCGAACGGCGTGATGGCACGATAGCGCGCCAACACTACTTTGTTTGGCTGGAGCAGGTGATAGCCGCCAACCTGGGGATGCTGTTCCCCGGTATGGAAGTGGTGACCGCCCATCCCTTCCGCATTATCCGCGACGCCGACGTCGAAATCCAGGAACTCGAAGCGGACGACCTTTTGGAGACCATGCAGGCCAGCATCCGACGGCGCAAATTTGGCTCGGTGGTGCAGGTTTCTATTTCCGAAACAATGCCCGAAACCATCCGCGCCTTGCTGGTCGAGAACCTGGAAGTGCGCCCGACCGATATTTATGTGCAAAACAATCCTTTGGGATTGGTCAGCCTGTGGCAGGTCTATAACAGCGTCGAATTGCACGACCTGAAATATCCAGTGTACAAGCCGTTTGTCCTGCCTGCATTTCGGCAGGTGACATCCCCATCAGACATTTTCGATGCCATCCGGCAGGAAAACCTGCTGCTTCATCATCCCTACGACTCGTTTACGCCAGTGGTTGATTTCCTGAACGCTGCTGCGCGCGACCCGCAGGTGCTTGCCATCAAACAGACTCTTTACCGGGTGGGGCCGAATTCTCCGGTGGTGGAGGCCTTGCTCGAAGCCTCGGAGCGCGGCAAACAAGTGGCCGTGCTGGTGGAGTTGAAAGCCCGTTTCGACGAGGAGAGCAACATTGGCTGGGCCAGGCGGCTGGAACAGGTGGGGGTGCATGTTGTCTATGGGCTGATTGGGCTGAAGACGCATAGCAAAATTGCCATGGTGATTCGCCGGGAGGGAGAGGGCATCCGCCGCTACCTGCATCTGGCGACTGGCAATTACAACCCCTCCACCGCACGGGTGTACGAAGACCTGGGCTTGTTTACCTGCGATGAAGACATGGGAGCCGACGCCACCGACCTGTTCAATTACCTCACTGGTTACTCGACCAAACAAGACTATAAAAAGTTGCTGGTCGCCCCCGTAAACCTGCGGCAGCGGCTCGAAGCGTTGATTGCGCGCGAAATCGGCCATGCCCAGGCCGGGAAAAGGGCGCACCTGGTGTTTAAAGTCAATGCGGTGGTTGACCAGCCTATCATTGAACTGCTCTATCAGGCCTCGCAAAGCGGTGTGCAGATAGACTTGCTTGTTCGGGGCATTTGCTGTCTGCGGCCGGGCATCAAAGGTGTGAGCGAAAATATTCGGGTGACGAGCATTGTTGGGCGTTACCTGGAGCACAGCCGGATTTATTATTTCTACAACGGCGGCGAAGAGGAAATTTACCTGGGCAGCGCCGATGTCATGCCGCGCAATCTCGACCACCGCGTGGAAGTGGTCTTCCCGCTCGAAAAACCGGCCCATGTCCATTACATGAAAACCCAAGTGTTAGATGTGTATCTTCAAGACACGCTTCGGTCACGGTTGATGAAGCCGGATGGCACTTATGTTCGCGCCAAACCGGGCGATGGCCCCCTGGATGTGCAAGAATGGCTGATGGCTCACCGGGTGGAGAAAAAAACCTGAAAAAGAATCCTAGTCACCAGACACTTTTGTAGCAAGGTGGTCGAGTAGCCCCAATAGGGGCGTACACCTGCACTTGCAGCGCAGGCGCAAGTGTCGAGCCAATTTAACAGTCATTTTGGTCTCGATACGGCGGAAAAGCGCCACCTACTCGACCATCTGGAGCAAACTGTACAGTAGATAGAAATAATCATTCATCCCGCAGTTCATCAGTGGGGCGAAATGCCATTTCGCACTTAGAACTGGCAGGAATCAAAAACGGCAACCGGCATATCTGGCGGTCGCCGTTTGCTTCAATGAGATTATTGAAAAGCCCCAGCGAGTTCGACAGGGGAAATTTCAGGTCCGCGAGCGGTTGACCAGGTAGAAAATCGCCCGTACTCCGGTAATCAGCAACAGACTGACCGAAAGCACGCCTCCCAGGATGACCAGGAATCGCCGCACCTCGGGCGGTTTTTCTGCCAAACTGACGCGTGGTGAAAAGCGGATGCGCTGCCGAACGGTCTGGACGAATTTTTGCGAGGGTTGGATGGGACGCAACAGGCCTTGTAATTGCGCTTCCATCAGTGCAAGCTGGTCTGCTGCGCTTTGGATTGCCATCATAAATTTACTCCATAGGGAAAAAGACGATGCCAACCGTTCCAGGCCCCAGGTTGGCGGCCACAGAGATAGACAAATCGGTCAGGAACAGGTCACGGGTATTGAACAGTTTGCGGGCGCGCTCCATCAGTTCCGCTCCGGCCTGCGGGTCGCGGGCATGCACAATAGACATTATCACTTCGCGGTCGCCGACATGCTCGCGGACCATTTCCAAAATCCGGTCGAGCGAGGCTTTGCGCGTGCGCACCTTCTCGGCCATGTTCAAGATACCGTCTTTAAGCACCGCAATCGGTTTGACGTTCAATATCGAAGCCAGCGCAGCCTGTAACGTGCCAACCCGCCCACTCATGCGTGCGTATTCGAGCGTATCGAGGGCCAAGATGACGCCGCAACGAGAGCGTAAATTTTCGAGATGGTGGACAATTTCCTCGATGCTCTTCCCGGCTCGTTCCAAAATACGCGCTTCGCGGCACAGGATGCCAATCGCGGCGGAGCCAGTCATTGAATCGAAGGGGATGACGTGATACTTCCCGGCCAGTTCCTTACCCGCTGCCACTGCCGAGGCATACGTGCCGGAGAGTTTGCTGGTCACGTGAATAGACAGGATGGTATCGCCGATTTCGGCCAGCTTTTTATAGGCTTCCATAAACTGATGCGGCGAGGGTTGGGAGGTCTTGGGGATTTTCTTGCTTTCATCAACCAGCCGATAAAACTCCTCGTTATTCAGGTCAATATCCGATAAATAGGTTTTATCCCCGAAATGAATATTGACCGGCACAACCTGGATGTCGTACTCTTCCTGCCAGGTGCGGGGCATATCGGCGGCGCCATCGGTAACAATCCGTAACATCGTGACCTCCTGAGATAAAATTAAGAACCACTCAATCTGCTTTTCAGAAATTAGTCGCTATATTCCTCCGCGCTGCCAATCTGGTCGCGCAACGAGAACAGGGTGCGGTGGTACAAGCTTTTAACCGCGCCTTCGCTGCGTCCCATAATCTGACCGATTTCGGCATTGGAAAGGTGCTCGACGAATTTCAAAATCAACAGCGTTTGGCGCTCTGCCGGCAGGGAACGAATCAAGCGAAGCAAGGCTTCTTGCTGCTCGGTGTGGACCAGGTTGCTCTCGGGGTGTTCGCTTTTGGCAACCAACGACACATCGGAGAGCGGGATTTCCTGCCGGCGGGTGCGATCGCGGTGCCAGTTGGCCACCAGGTTGTGCGCAATGCGATACAGCCAGGCTGAAAATGGCACGCCACGGTCGGTGTAGTTAACAATATGATTCATGGCCCGTTGGAAAACGCGCGCCGTCAGGTCTTCAGCATCGCTCATGTTGCCCGTGCGATAGTAGACGTAGTTGAAAATACGGTCTACATAGCGCTCATACAACATCCCGAATGCCTCCCGGTCTCCCTGGGCTGCCAGGGCGAGAATTTCCTCGTCTTGCATAGTTTCCGCCAATTCGACAATCCTACCAGCGGTTTGAAAATATAACCCCGCCGGATTTTATAAGTTTCTTGCATTTGCCGAGTATAACACGCGCTTTTATCCGAAACAAAAAGCCTGGGAAAAATTTGCGGCACTCTTGTTGGTGCAACCGTTAAACTGCGAAGGCGCGCCTTGAGATGGACGCCGACTCGCACGAATTAACGCCGAACACCCCGCCTGAAATCTGCATTCTTTGGCATAATCCGCGCCCAAAAAGTATCTTGGGAACTTGACCACCGTTGCACAGGGGGCTGTTGCAATTGCCTTTCGCAATTGCTTTATCACAAGAAGTGCTGGGTGCCGCTGCCCCACTGGGCAATGTTCCCAATTCGGCTGCGCAAACCCTTGCCAGCCGCCGCGCCCGCGCCATTGGGCTGGTGATGACGCGCAGCCCGCATCACATTGCCAGCGACTCTTTCCTGCCCCAAATTATCCAATGAGCATCTCTGGGCGCAAGCCGCCCTCGCCGGAGACAAAGACGCCCGCGCACGCTACTTCTTCTTCCCAACAGGAATGCCAAAAGGCGCAATTCAGAATCTTGAAATTCGGCGCAAGATAACTGAAAGCCTGTGCGTCGTGGGTCGCAAGAAAATTTTCTGCGCAGTCAGATTTACTCCCCACCCACGCCTCTGCTCGCCCCATACGCCCCTAAAATGTGGCATAATGCAATCACCTTGTCCGATTTCTACAAACATGGAGGCCGCGTATGGCATTCAACCTCATCCGACTCTCCCAACAAGACCCGCGCTGGAAAACCGCCCGGCTCGGTTTTAGCAGTACATCCACCATCGGCGAATTCGGCTGCGCCCTCACCAGCGTTGCAATCTACTTGAGCGGCTTCGGCTACCCCGAAACCCCGCAAACCCTCAACGAAAAACTCAAACAACGCGGCGGCTATGTGCAAGACGCCATCGTCTGGGCTGCCATCAGCAACATCTACCCCAAAGTGCGCTTCAAAAACCTCATCACCTGCCGCGACACCGACGCCCCCATTGACGCCATCGCCAATGCCATCGCCGCCGGGCAGCCGGTCATCCTCGAAGTGGATAGTTCCCCAAAAGCCGGTCTGCAAACCCATTGGGTCGTCGCTTACCAAAAAGTGGGCAAAGACTTCCTCATCCTCGACCCCTGGCCCTTCCCCACCGAAGAAGGCCAAGACATCTCGCTCATGAGCCGCTATAGCCAGGGCAAAGAACTCAAACGAGCCATCACCGCCGTCGTCTGGTACGAATGCCTGGAAACCGGGGCCGGGGCCGAAATTCCGCCTGCCACCGCACCCGCTGATGGTAGCTTTTACGTGCGCATCAAGGCCGAAGCCGTCTCTGGCCTGCGCATCCGCTCAGCCGCCAGCACCAACTCCAACACCCTCTCAATCGAATACCCCAATACCTTCCTGAAAGTCATTGAAGCCGAAGCCACCGCCCGGCCCAAAGTGGGCGTCTTTGACCAGTGGCTGCGTGTTCGCACCCCACAGGGCGTGGAGGGCTATTGCGCCGCCTGGTTTGTGGAGACCGCGCCAGCCGCTTCACCGGCCCCGCTCACCCCGCCCGCACCCGAGCCGAGCCCCGAACCCGAACCCGTTCCAACCCAGCCAGAGCCAGCTCCCGTTATCATCAACCGCATCCGCCCCTCGGTTGGCGATGGACTGGAGAACGTTTCCACCCCCGCGCCCGCCAACCGCCGCCTGACCCCCTCATCCAGCCAGGGCGCAACCCACCGCCTGGTAGCCGACATCTGGAACCGCTACGGCGGGTATCTAAGCGCCCTTTCAGACAAAATGGGCCTTGAGCCAGGCGTAGCCGTTTCAGTCCTGGCGATTGAATCAGGCGGGCAAGCCTTTGGCCCCGATGGGCGGCTCTTGATTCGCTTTGAAAATCACCTGTTCTACAACTACTGGGGCAAAAACAACGTCACCAAATTCAACCAGCACTTCACCTTCGACCCCAACCGACGCTGGGAAGGCCACCGCTTCCGCGCCAACCCCTCTGGCGCATGGATAGATTTCCACGGTAATCAATCCAAAGAATGGGACGTGTTCCAGTTCGCCTGTAATCTCGATGATACCGCCGCCAAGAACTCCATCAGCATGGGCGCGCCGCAGATTATGGGTTTCAATTCCTTAGTCATTGGCTATGCCTCAGTGCAAGACATGTTCACCGCTTTTGCGCGCAGCGACCGTGACCAGGTGCTTGGCTTTTTCGACTTCATCAACAACATCCTGCCCAACGGCGGAGCGGTCGGACACCTGCGCCGCAAAGACTTCACCGCGTTTGCCACCATCTACAACGGTTCGGGGCAGGCCACCTACTACGCCAACCTGATGAAAAACGGCTACGAAGCCTTCAACCAACTCTATAGCGCCCTGCCGCCGGTCACGCCGCCTCAGCCCGAACCGCTTCCACAGCCTGAGCCAACGCCGCAACCCGAACCAGCCCCGGCGCCCCCACAGCCGATTGAAACACCCCCTGCTCCACCAGAACAAGAAAAGCCCAAAATCTATGTCACCGTCTCTCGGTCGCTGGCCCCAGGGGGAGTCCGAATGCGAAAAATCCCCAGCCTGGCGGGCGCGCTGGTTTCCATTGAGCCTGCCGGGGCCAGTTTGCGGCTGGTTAAGCCCGAAGAACGCGCCAAGATTGGTCAACAGAAGGCATGGCTGCAAGTGCGCAACCGCAAAAATCAAGAGGGCCATGTAGCCGCCTGGCTGGTGGAGCCAGACCCAGCCAAATCTGAATTAAACACAGCCGTTTCATTCTCGGTGGCCGATTTTACCGAAGAACCCGCACCATATCGCGTCCACGTCTCCAGCCTGGCCGGGCGAGGCGGCTTACGCCTGCGCAAACAACCCACCTCCAGCGCTGAAATCATTCGCATCCTTGCCATTGGCACCCCGCTCGACGTGCTGGAAGACGTCGTTACAGCCCAACTCAAGGTGGGGCGCTTCAACGAATGGCTTAAAGTGCGTGAGCCGCTCGGCGCCGAGGGCTATGCGGCAGCCTGGTTTCTAGAAGAATAGCGCCACTGCAAAAAGGCAATCGGTCGGTCTTTCTTGCTGGCAGCAGTCAGTCATTTGCCTCCACTTGTTGATTAGGTCGCCGCAAAAGTGTACATTATGACTGACCCTTTCTTTCAAATGCGCAGCAGCAAATAGAGATATATTTGCTGCCATCACAAACTCTAATCATATTCATATAATTTCACTTCTCCCTTTTTTGGTAAAATTCATTCAAGACCGTTCTTGTCGAATTGGTCAAGGAGAATTTATGGCTGGTATGGAACGCTTTACCCAACGTGCTCGCAGAGTTTTGAGCCTGGCACATGCCGAGGCAGAACGCGCTCATCATCCGTTGATTGGGACCGAGCATTTATTAATTGGTTTAATCGAAGAAGAAGGCGGCGTGGCTGGGCGAGTCCTGCGCGAAATGGGCTTCGAGCCAGACCGCGTGCGCGAAATCGTCTTTCGGCTAACCGGCGAGGGAAAAAACCCGCCCGGTGAAAAAATCGATCTATCGAACGACACCCAGCAGGTGCTGGAATACGCAGTGGACGAAGCCCGCCGGATGGGACATCATTACATTGGGACGGAACACTTGCTGTTGGGACTCATCCGCACCGAAGGGACAGCGATGGAAGCCCTGCGCCGCCTGGGCGCAACCCCCGACGAAATCCGCCGCCAGACCCGGCGCGTGTTGCAGGAATCCTCCTCGCCCAACCTGCCCGCTGCTCCTGCCGGGCGCGAACCCGCCAAACCGGGCGCGCCGCAGAGCGGGCAGCAAGGCGCTAAAACCCCGCTGGTAGACCAACTCGCCAGCGACCTGACCAGCAAGGCCGAACAGGGCAAACTCGACCCGGTGATAGGCCGCCAAATGGAAATTGAGCGCGTCATTCAGATTTTGGCGCGCCGCACCAAGAACAACCCGGCCCTGATTGGCGAGCCGGGCGTTGGCAAGACCGCCATTGTGGAAGGCCTGGCCCAGCGGATTGTGGATGGCGACGTGCCAGCCCCGCTCATGAACAAACGCGTGTTGCAGTTAGACGTTGGTTCGCTGGTGGCCGGGACGATGTATCGCGGCCAGTTTGAGGAACGCCTGAAGCGCGTCATTGACGAGCTAAAGCAATCTGGCTCGATTCTCTTCATTGACGAAGTCCACATGCTGGTGGGGGCCGGGGCCGCCGGTTCGAGCGTGGATGCGGCCAACATCTTGAAACCGGCCCTCTCGCGCGGCGAATTGCAGGTCATCGGCGCAACCACACTCGATGAATATCGCAAACACATCGAGTCGGATGCCGCCCTGGAGCGCAGATTCCAGCAGGTGCAGGTTGATGAGCCGTCTGAATCGGAAACCATCGAAATCCTGCGCGGCATTCGCAGCGCTTACGAAGAACACCACAAGCTGATTATTTCAGACGAGGCCCTCGAGGCCGCCGCCCACCTTTCCAGCCGCTACGTCACCGAGCGATTCCTGCCCGATAAGGCCATTGACCTGATTGACGAATCGGCCTCGCGGGTGCGCATGTACAAATCTCCGGCAGCCAGGCAGGCCAAAGACCTGTTCACCCAACTGCGCGAAGTGCGCCAAAACCGCGCCCTGGCCCAGGAAGAAGGCAACTCGGAGGAAGTGCGCTCGTGGCAGGAACGCGAAAATTCCATCGAAAACCAGTTGGAACGCCTGCGCACCGGTTGGGACCGCGCCAACAGCCCGGTGGTGACTGCCGAAGACATCGCCGAAGTTATCTCGATGTGGACCGGCGTGCCACTCATGCAGATTGCCGAAGAAGAATCACAGCGCTTGTTGCGGATGGAAGAAGAACTCCAGAAGTCCATTATCGGCCAAGACGAGGCAATTATCGCCATCTCGCGCGCGGTGCGCCGCGCCCGGGCCGGTCTCAAAGACCCGCGCCGTCCCATCGGCTCATTCATTTTCCTCGGCCCAACCGGCGTGGGCAAAACCGAACTGACCAAAACCCTGGCAAAATTCATGTTTGGCTCCGAAGAAGCCGCCTTACAGCTCGACATGTCTGAGTTCATGGAACGGCACACCGCCAGCCGTCTGGTGGGCGCGCCTCCCGGCTATGTCGGCTACGAAGACGCCGGTCAGTTGACCGAAGCCCTGCGCCGTCGTCCATACTCGATTGTCGTGTTCGACGAAATTGAGAAGGCGCACCCCGAAGTCCACAACATGTTGCTGCAAATCATGGAAGAAGGCCACCTTTCGGACGCCAAAGGCCGCAAGGTCGATTTCCGCAACGCAATTATCGTCATGACCTCCAACGTCGGCGCGGATATGATTAAAAAACAGGCCGCCCTCGGTTTTGCACTCAAACGCGATGAAGCCACCGAAGAACGCCTGAGCTATGAAGACATGCGCAAGAAACTCACCGAAACCCTCAAGCGCGCCTTCCGCCCTGAATTCATCAACCGCCTCGATAGTGTGATTGTCTTCCGCGCCCTGAACAAGGAAGACATTCAGAAAATCGTTAAACTGGAACTCGATAAAGTTGCCGCGCGCCTCACCGAACACAACATCACCCTGACGGCCACGCCCGAAGCCCTGGCAAAACTGGGCGAGGAAGGCTACGACCCTGAAATGGGCGCCCGCCCGCTGCGCCGCGTCATCCAGCAAAAAGTAGAAGATAAACTCTCCGACAACCTGCTCTCCGGTGAGTTCAAAGATGGCGACTCCATCCAGGTGGAACTGGCGGCGGACGATGAAATCGTCCTGAACCGTCTCACCACCGTCGAACCAGAATCCGAGCCAGAGCCGGCGGCGTGATTTTCGTAACCAATCGGGTAGGGGCGCGGTGGCCGCGCCCCTACGTTATTTTATTCTCTTGGAGGATGATTTTATGAGTACCCAAACCGCAATCCTGGCCGGTGGCTGTTTTTGGTGTCTCGAAGCAGTCTTCGATGACCTGAAAGGCGTCGAATCGGTTGAATCTGGCTACTCCGGCGGGCATGTCCCCAACCCAACCTACAAGCAGGTGTGCAGCGACACGACCGGTCATGCCGAAGTTGTGCGCGTGACCTTCGACCCGACCATCATCACCTACCGCGACCTGCTCAGGGTCTTCTTCGCCATCCACGACCCGACCACCCTCAACCGACAGGGCAACGACATTGGCACATCCTACCGCTCGGCGATTTTTTATCTCGACGAAGAGCAAAAACGGACAGCTGAGGAAGTCATCCGGGAATTGACCGATGCCAAACTCTGGCCCAATCCCATCGTGACCGAAGTGACGAAATTCGATGCGTTTTATATGGCGGAGGACTATCACCAGGAATATTTCGCCAACAACCCTTTCCAGCCCTACTGCATGGCGGTGGTGGCCCCCAAAGTGGCGAAGTTCAGGAAGCAGTTTGTAGAGCGGCTGAAACGATAGGGTTATTCGGTATCTCTCTATCTTGCACCTGTTCAGGGATTTTTTGCATCCCGGCCAACCTCAGGGGATGGTCAGCAACAGCCGAGACGGTGATTTTCTGATTTGGTTTTCTCCATGAAAGTGGTCATTTTTGGGTTGCCTGCGGCGCTTTTTTAGGGACCAGCCCCCAGCCGGTACTCATTTTCAGGTTGTTAACGCCTAATTTGTTTCAGGAGAGTCACGAGTCCAATGCAAAAAGGCCCATCACCACAAAAGACACGAAGTACACAAAAAATTCTGAACGGCGGAATGAAGAATCTTGAAATTCGGCGCAAGAGAACTTAAAAAAACGTCGGCTCGGGATCAGCGTCCCGAAGGCTGATTTCGACCCTTGAAGTTGCCCGTACAACGCCTTCGGGACGGTTCAAAAGGCTTATCCCGAATTCAGGTGAAAAAGAAAATTGACTACAAAGGTTCGCAATCAAAAACTCCGAGATATTCATCCCGGAGTTTCATTTTCCCAAGCCTTGATTTGTTAACCAGCCACCGAAGGCACGGCCAGGTAAGTAATCAAACCATACACGAGCATAGCGATGCTGAAAAAAGCGAACAAGATGCGCATCCAGCTCTCCTCTTTGAGCAGCGAGGCCCAGGCGGCAAAGGCCAGGCCGAGTGCCATGATGAGCATCACCAGTTGCAGGGCATCGCCGCGCTTGTTCCATTCTTGTGCTTTGGCAAATAAATCATCGGCTTCTTGAAACATGGCGTTAGCCTCGGCATACATGCTTTCGTAGTAAGAATCGCTAAAAAGGTCAACCCCGGCAGCCATATCGGCTTTCAGAGTATCGGAGAAGCTGCTGCGGTAGTATTCTTCTTGCTCCGTGCCAGGCTGCGCAGTGAAGTAACCATCGTAGAGGGTATAGTCGTAGACGATGAGTTGGTTAGCGGTCAGGTATTCGGCGTTGGCATCGGTCAGCCGTTGCTGGCCCTGAACGTTTTTGGTGGTTTGTTCAGAATCGGCCATGGAAGCCTGATAGCCGGCCAGAGCGGTCAACACACTCAGGATGGCGATGAGACTGCCCAGGACAAGTTCGGAACCGAGCAACTGGAGTTTAGAAAAAAGGTTGTTCATTATCTTTTTACCCATCGCGATGAGAATAGCGCAGGAAACAAAAAGGAAAGCGTGACAGAGTGGTCTGTGAAATTACGCACCGGTTTGCAGGTTTTTCAGGCAAGCGCAAAACCTGCAAACCGGCGCAAGGCATGGCCCTGTCGGTTCTTATTCTTCGAGCGTGCTTAAATCGCCTTCGGGCAGACCCTGGGCGCGGGCTTTGAGAACGCGCCGCATAATCTTGCCAGAGCGGGTTTTGGGTAGCTTGTCAATGAAGCGCACTTCCTCCGGGCGGGCAATCGGGCCGAGGTGGCGCGAAACGTGCTGACGCAGTTCCTCGCCCAGTTCCTCGGTGGGGGCAAAGCCGGGTTTGAGTTGCACAAAGCAGAAAATGGCCTGACCCTTCACCTCGTGCGGCAGGCCAATGGCCGCCGATTCGGCCACCGCATGGTGCGTAATCAGCGCCGATTCGATTTCCGCCGTGCCAAGCCGGTGGCCGGAGACCTTAATCACGTCGTCCACGCGCCCGATAATCCAGAAATAACCGTCCTTATCGCGCCGGGCGCTGTCGCCGGTCATATACTTGCCGGGGTACTTGCTCCAGTAGCCCTTGACGTAACGCTCGGGGTCTTTGTAGATGGTGCGCAGCATGGAGGGCCAGGGACGGGTGAGGACCAGATAGCCTTCTGCGCCATCTGGCACAGGGTTGCCTTGTTCATCCACAATCTCGGCCACCTGGCCAAAGAAAGGCCGCGTGCCAGAGCCGGGCTTGAGCGGAACGACCGGCGTGGGCGTAATCATGAACGCGCCAGTCTCCGTCTGCCACCAGGTATCCATGATGGGGCATTTCTCCTTGCCGATGACGCGGTGGAACCACTTCCAGGCTTCGGGATTAATCGGCTCGCCGACTGTGCCGAGCAGGCGCAGGGAGGACAGGTCATGTTTATTCGGCCAGGCCTCGCCAAAGCGCATCAGCCCGCGAATGGCGGTGGGGGCGGTGTAGAAGATGGTAATGCCAAAACGCTCAATGAGCTGCCACCAGCGATTGGGGTAAGGGAAAGAGGGGCCGCCCTCGAACAGAAAAACCGTTGCGCCGTTGACAAGCGGGCCATACACCAGGTAGGAGTGGCCGGTAATCCAGCCGGGGTCAGCCGTACACCAAAAGCGGTCTTCATCATTGAGGTCGAAGACATACTTCAGCGTGGTGTATGTGCCAACCATGTAGCCGCCGTGCGTGTGCAAGATGGCTTTGGGCTTGCCAGTGGAGCCGCTGGTGTAAAGGATGAAGAGTGGGTCTTCAGAGTCCATCACCTCGGTTGGGCATTTGCCGTTGGCAATCGGCAGGGCGCACATATCGTGATACCAGTGGTCACGCATGGATTCCATTGGCACGTCGTGACCAGTGCGTTTGACAACAATCACATTTTCGACAGTTGGGCAATGCTTGAGCGACTCATCAACGATGCGCTTCAGCTCCACGAGCTTCCCGTTTTGATAGGCGCCATCACAGGTAATGACCAGCTTCGACTCTGAATCCGCAATTCGCCCCTGAAGCGCATCCACGCTGAAGCCGCCGAACACCACCGAGTGAATCGCGCCAATTTTGGCGCAGGCCAGCATGGCAAAGACAATTTCGGGAATGCGCCCCATGTAGATGGTCACGCGGTCACCCTTGCCAACGCCCATTGACTTGATGATGTTTGCCATGCGGGTCACTTCGCGGTTGAGGGCGTAGTATGAAAACGTCCGCTCGCTTTTGCCGTCCTCCGCCTCCCAGATGAGGGCCAATTTGTTCTTGCGAAAAGTCAGCAGGTGACGGTCCACCGCGTTGTAGGCGATGTTGACCTGCCCGCCCACGAACCACTTAAAAAATGGAGCTTGTGAATCATCCAGAACTTTGTCCCACTTCCTGAACCAGGATAGTTCCTCTGCTTCTCTGGCCCAGAACCCCTCCAGGTCTTTATGCGCAAAATCGGCCAACTCATCCCAATCTTTCAAGATAGCCTGGGCGATGACCTCCTTCGACGGATAGTAAACTTCACCTTCCAATTCGGTTGGTTTGGCTGGCATAAACGCAACTCCTCCTATGAATGATGGGCGCGGAATAAACTCCGCGTTACACTAATATACAGCGGTTTTTCGTTCGATTCAAGAATAATTACCCAAAATGTCTTAAAAAGATACACATTTTTGGGTGTAACTTTTTTCACAGAATAACATCTAACCTTTGGAACAAAACAATTGAGGTGAACCAAATGTCAGAAACCAAATCTCAACCCCGCGTGATTGTGTTCAGCACGCCCACCTGTACTTACTGTAACATGGCGAAGAAGTATTTCCGCGAGAAAGGCGTGAAATTTAAGGATGTTGACGTCTCGCGCGATGCGGCCGCCGCCCGCGATATGGTTCGCCGCTCTGGGCAGCAGGGCGTGCCAGTCATAGACATTGGCGGTAAAATTGTGGTCGGGTTTGACCGCCCCAAAATTGAAAAATATCTCGGAATCTAAACCTTGGAGGAACCTATGAGCGATCTTAAAATTCAACCGATGGGCGCGCGCGTGCTCATCCAACCCCTTGAGCAGGAAAGCAAAACTTCCACCGGTCTTTACCTGCCCGATACAGCCAAAGAAAAGCCCCAAACCGGCCTGGTCGTCGCCGTTGGCGATGATGAAGAAATAAAACTGAAGGTGAATGACAAAGTCCTGTTCGCCAAATACACCGGCACCGAATTCAAACTGAACGGACAGGAATACCTGCTGATGGAATGCAGCGACGTGCTGGCAAAATTGCTAGACTAACCAAAGACCTTTTCTGGGCAATGAAACAGGGAGGCTCAAAACCTCCCTGTTTTTATTTCAGGGTGGTTGCATCTATCTTGAGTTTAGAGCCTGTCCGAGAAATATTCTTGCGCCATTCCGCCCGAACATTAATGTCCGGGCTATTCATCCAAAGCCGTCTGAAGACGGCTAAACCCCGGCTAATCCGTCCGCTTAAGCGGACTTTGTACTGGCAGCCCGGAGATTGACCTCCGGGCAGAACCGGCATGGCGCGAATTTCGCAGATTGAGGCGAATTGTTAAAGAAAAATCGGTGAGCCTCCGTGCTTTCAGCGTAATCCGTGTACCAAAGGTTTTGAATCAAGTTGAACTCTAAACTCCAGATCTATTCAGATTGGCGCAAAATTGCGCTATTTTCCCTGACCCCAACCCATCTACCCCGATTGGTACGCGTCCCGATGGGAGAGGGCTACGCAGCAACAGTTTTGCGAGTCTCGGCCTGCACCGGGGGAGGGCCGAATATATGCTTCTAACACAACAAAACCTCGAACCAGAGAGTAACTGTGACTGCCCTTTGCGCAGGACCAAACCCTCAAGTTTCCCTCAAACCGCCTATCC
>DAOUBQ010000076.1:0-66517 GCA_034432755.1 Anaerolineales bacterium | reverse complement strand
GGCGCTTATCAAATAGTCGCTGTACAGGTCAAGAAGTTTGTCGTTTTTCATGCACCAAGTTTACTCAAATCTGCGTAAGGTGAGTTATTAAAAAGAGAAACCATGAAACAAATTTCCAAACTTTTAACCGTATTGTTTTTGATGCTCTCTCTGATCCCGGCATGGCCTGCTTCGGCAGAAAACAGTCTGTTGCCCGAAAATAACAGCGGCGCGGTGCTGTGCCAGCCAGGCGTTTACTTTCAGTCGCCTGGCGATTGCGTTCCCCTCGGGCCATCCGAAGCCCTGACCCGCCTTGCGCAGGTGGGGATGGAATATCCTCCGCGTCCTTTGCCCGCCTACAAACCTGACCCAGAATTGAACGCGCTCCCCTACCGATACTACAAAGTAGACTCAGCCACCGGCACAGCATTCTACCCATCCCTGGAATCTGCCATTGCCAGGCAGGGAGCCAGCCGCATCCTGCCTGCGGGGCGTCTTTTATATGTCATCTATGCATCCCGCATTGACACCGACCGTCAGGGAACCTATTTCTTGCTGCCTTCGGGCAGCTACATGCCCGGAGACGGTTCCACGGCTCAGGTGGCGAGTTCGTTCCAGGGACTCGAATTCCACGTTACGCCGCGCAATGCCTTCGGGTGGGTCATTCATCCTTCTGGCGCCCCGGTGTATGCTCAACCCAATCGAATCCAACCGGCATTGCGCACGCTGGCGCGCTTTGATGTGGTGCAGGTTTATTCACGGCAGAACATCGAGGGCGTAGATTGGGCCCTGATTGGGCCAGATGAGTGGGTGGAAGACCGCCTGGTAGGAATTGTGACCCCAAAGCCCATCCAGCCCACAGGGGTAAACAATGGCCGTTGGATTGATGTCAACCTGGCCGAGCAAACCCTGGCTGTTTACGAAGAGTCTCGGCTGGTGTTTGCCACCCTGGTTACGACCGGTGTAGAGCCGTTCTATACCCGCCCTGGGCTCTTCCCCATCTACAAGAAGTTGGAAATCGAGACCATGCAGGGCGCGTTCGAGGCCGACCGCTCGGACTTTTATTACCTGGAAAATGTGCCCTGGACGATGTATTTCGACAAAGCCCGTGCCTTGCACGGCGCGTATTGGGGAACGCTGTTTGGCTATGAAGCCTCTCACGGCTGCGTCAACCTTTCGGTCGGCGACTCGAAGTGGCTGTTCCTGTGGGCCAAGGAAGGCGATTGGGTCTGGGTGCATGACCCCAGCGGCAAAACACCCACCGACCCCTCGTATTATGGGGATGGCGGCGCGTGAAAAGGATGAGGGAACGTCCCGAAGGTTTAAACCCTGCGGGACGATTTTATTTTAAAACTTCGGCGAAGGCCGCTTCAAATTCTTGCTCGCTAACAAACCCTCCCCAACGCTTTACAATCTTGCCATCTCCATCTAGCAGCAGGAAGTACGGCTGATACTGAAATCCGTACTCGCGCTGCAAATCTCTGGTGGCCGGGTCACTGGTGTTGAGGTAAATGTAACACCGTTTTTCATGACTGATGCCGACGGTTTCGTAACCCAACTTTTCACCCCAAAGGGTAGTTTTTTCCATAAATTGGCTGATTGGTTATGGGTTTCTCAACCTCCGATTTTGAGATTAAAAAAACAAACAGGGTGGATAGGATTTCAGGATGAGCCGCTCAGGAAGCATCCTTCTATCCTGTTAACCCACCTTACGCGGCAGCGCGAGATTTTTCAGATTGACCAAATTCATCAAGCAATGGCGTACCGCGAGAGATTGTCCACGCAGGGGGGTATCTCGCATTTGAATTTTTGACCGCCAAGAGCGCGAAGAGCGCCAAGGGTTCAAGAGCATCTTTGCGTTCTTGGCGGGCTTCGCGGTGAATTTCTGGCGTTATCTGGATGGCTAGAGCAATTTGGAAAAGTGCAATCGCTCGCGGTTTCAGGCGATATGAATCCCCCTTCGGGGATGATGTGTTGCAGCACGGACGAACTGCCTAACATCCGCTGTTAATTTGTCAACTTGTAAGATGTCGCCTGCCGCATCGGGTTTTCGTGCATTCAACGCGCTCTTACGTCTTTGCCAAATCCCGGTTCTGCCAGGATTTCCCCGTCCCGCGCGACTTCGCGCCCGCGCAAGATGACTTTGCGCACCCGGCCTTTCACTTTCCAACCATCAAAGGGCGTCCAGCCGCAGCGTGATTTCATCTCGCTGGCGCGGAGTTCGTATTGGGCGGTTTCATCCACTTCGACCCAGGTTTCGGGCTGTTCGGGCAGATGGAAGATGCGGCGGGGGTTGATGACCGATTTTTCAATGACGTTGTCAAGGGTCAACCGTCCATCGGCTGCCGCTGTCAGCAACAATGGCAGGAGCGTTTCGAGGCCGGGGAAGCCGGGCGGCGGGTTCTCACCGTCTTTTTCGGCCAGGGTGTGCGGGGCGTGGTCGGTGGCGAAGCAGTCAATCACATCGAGATTGTCCCACAGGGCGTCTACATCGGCTTGGGTCGCCAGGCGTGGACGGACTTCATGCCTGCCCTCACCCAACCCCCCTCTACCCCCCCATTTTCCGTTAGGAAAATGGGGGGACGAAAGGGGGGTATTTTCGGGAGAGGGGGGCGGGGGTGATGGATTTGTTAGAAACAAATGATGCGGGCAAACTTCACAAGTCACTTTTACGCCGCGTTCTTTGGCGGCTTTGATGAGCAGAATTTCCTCGCGCAGAGAAACATGCGCAATGTGAACCTGCTGGTTGAACATTTGCGCAAAGGCTAAGGCGGCGGCCATGCTGCGGCTTTCGGCGTGCAAAACAATGGGGCCAGGACCCGGCCAGCGGCGGAAATGCTCCAGCCAGAGGGTCATATCGTCCAGGCGCAGTTCGCCAAAGGTCGAATCGAGATACATTTTGAGCGCGGCGGCGCGCGAGGCCAGGCGGGCAACCTCGGCGGCGTTGCCTGGCCCGGCTCCCAGATATTGCCCATAATCGCAACGGGCTTTGGTGTTCGCAGCGTCTAGCGACAGATTCAGGGTGGATTCATCGAAAATCGGCGGCCTGGTGTTGGGCATGGCCAGAATCATGGTCACCCCGCCGGCCAGCGCGGCCTGAGTGGCTGTATCCCAGTCTTCTTTGTGAGTTTGGCCGGGTTCGCGGACGTGGACGTGCGGGTCTATCAAACCCGGCAGTTTAATCATGGGTTTCCTCCAGTTTAATGCCTGCCAGTGCTTCGAGGACGCCCAGCACAGCCGAGTTATCCAGTTCGCCCATGCCCATCTGGAGCATGGCGTTGAACAACTGCGCATTTTCGGCAGTGCCGGGCAGCGGAACGCCGTATTCACGCGCGGTTTCCAGCACAATGTTCAGGTCTTTGGCCTGCATGTAGGCTTTGAAGCCTGGCCTGCGTTCTCCTGCAAACAGGCGCGGCGGTTTCACGTCTAACGTCCAGCACTGGGCCGCGCCGCCTTTAATGGCCTCGACCACTTTTTGCGGGTTAACTCCGGCCTTTTGCGAGAAGACCAGCAGTTCACCCATCGCCACCATTTGCGCGGCGACCATAATCTGGTTGGCGGCTTTGGCAACCTGCCCGGCGCCTGGCCCGCCGACGTGGGTCACCGTCTTGCCCATCGCCAGAAAGACAGGCATAACCTTTTCGAGCGCTGCGGCCTCGCCGCCGACCATGATGGTCAGTGTGCCGTTGCGGGCGCCGATGTCGCCGCCGGAAACGGGCGCATCGAGGGCCAGGGCGCCTTTTTTTGCCAGTTCTCTGGCAAGGTGGCGGGCGGTGGCGGGTTTGACCGTGCTGTTATCCACATACACCAGCCCCGGCCGGGCCGCTTGCAGGATTCCGTTGGGGCCAAGTACCACGCCCTCCACATCGGGTGAATCGGGCAGATTGGTGAAGACCACATCCACCTGGCTTGCCACTTCCGCCGAAGAAAAGGCCTCTTGCGCGCCTTCGGCGACCAACTCGGCCACTGCGCCCCGGCTGCGATTGTGAACGACGAGCGGGAACCCCGCCTTGAGAATGTTGCGGGCGATGGATTTGCCCATCAGACCGAGACCAATGTAGCCGACTTTGAGCATAGTGCCTCCAGAAAATGGGTTGGTGAGAAACGACCGATGCAGAAATTATACTCGTGAGATTTGGCATAAAAAACACCCTTTTCAGCAGAAAAGGGCAAAAGAGAAAAGTCGTTCTCTGTTTATGCAAGATGCTGATTGAGTTCGATGACCAGTAAATGGACGGTTGTGCAGGGATTGTTCACGGCCGGGTGAATACTTCTACATCCGCATTGACGCGAAAACTCTTGAAGTAATTTGGCTCGGTCTGTTTCCCTTCGCAAACAATCAGGAAGCGCGGACGCAATTCGCGCGTTTGGGTGGACGTTTTTGCATGGACGCGCCCTTATCGGCCAGTTTGCGCCCGGTCGGCTTGGGGTTATGCGCCATGTTCGAGTTCCTGCTCGATGTAGGGACGCAGACCGCCGAGCAGCGGAATGCCGCCATAGCGCCCAGCCAGGTAGTTTTTCAGGTACGAGCCGTCTTTGCGTTCTTTCATCTCGGCCAATGAGTAGAGTTCGGTGGCCCCATAACGATTTTTCTGGGTAAACCAGACCTGGTCGCGGCGCAGCAGGCATTCGCCCAACAGACCGGCGTCGTGCGTGGCAAAAATCAACTGCGCGTTGTGCGGATTGGTTTCAGGCGCATTGAACAGGCGCACCACTTCGCGCGTCAGCAACGGGTGCAGGCGGGCCTCCAGTTCGTCTATAAAAAGCGTCCTTCCATTTTTTCTAGAACATTGAACAACGGCCCAAGCAAAGCAAAGAACTTTTGTGTCCCTTCGGATTCATCCCCCATCACAAGAATTGCATGACCAGTTTGTTTCTCGCTATCAAAAAGCGGATGTTTCACTTCTACATCTTTGATTGTAAATTCGCTTTCGGGTTTATTTTCTCTGGCGGCAACATTTTTAAGCACGTCACGCAATTCATTGGGCAAATCAGGATGGTCAAAAGGAAGGGTTTTCACTGATAAATCCAGAATGCCTGTATCAGCAAGGCCAATAACATCCCGAACACGCTGATGGAAGTTCTCTTCGTTTTCCAATCGTTCCATAGTATAGCCAGCGTAAGCAACGTCATCCAAGCCCGAAATAGCTCTCAAATGCAAACGAAACCAATTCAACAACTCGGTGGCAGTCTTGTTGTTGAACTGCGCCAAAACCGAGAGAAACAGTGCGTTGGGGCGCGTTTGACGTTGCACCGCAGAGGAAGATTCGCGTCGAAAACCAGCAGAAACATCGAACTCCTGCCCCTCGCGCGCGAACAGGCGCGTTTCGCGCTGTTCAGCATGGTACAACCATTCACTGTGAACCCGCTTTTCATCGGCCTCGAAGCCGTAGCGATAGCGTTTTCTATCTAACAAAAAGATAACCTGGAAATAGGCGGGTTGCTGCCGCATGGAAACATCCAACCGGAAGCGTTCGATGGGAAGTTTTTCGCCTGCCTGTATCTTTGTGGCCGAGTTCAGAACCAGGTTGCGCATGGTCATCAAAGCCCGAATCAGGTTGCTCTTGCCGCTGGCATTCGCACCGTAAATGGCAGCACTGCGCAGCAAGGAGAGTTTCCCCTCCTGGAAAATGTTCCGCGCATCTAGCTCCGGGTCATCGCGCAGGGGCGTTGCGAGCATACTTAATGTCACCAACTCACTGAAAGAACGATAGTTTCGTACCGCAAACTCTATTACCATAAAGCACCTTATTTGAGAAAAAAACGAAAATATGTGTTTTTATATTACACCTTTGTATTCCACCGTAAATACACAAACAGTGACCAGCCTCTCGACTGGTCACTGTTCACTGGTCACTCATTACCGGCTATCTGATTTCAAAGTTGATGGTCACAGTCGCCGTAATCTGCATCTGACCGGGGTTGATAGGCACAGCCAGGTCAGCCGCACCGGCCCCGCCACCACCCAGCCCCTTGGCTTCGGCATATACGATGGGCGTGCTGTCGTAATATTGAATGCTCTGGATCTCGCCCAACTTCACGCCGGCAGCCTCGGCCAATTCGGCGGCCTGCTTGCGGGCGGCTTCGACGGCGGCCTTGCGGGCATCGGTTAGGGCCTGGGTTTTATCGGCCACATCGAACTGGATACTGTTGATGTTGTTCGCGCCGGTGCGCACGGCGGCATCGAGCAGGTCGCCCAATTTCGCCAGGTCGCGCACGGTCACATAGACGGTGTTATCCACGCGGTAGACCGGCTTGCCGGGCTGTCCATCCATGCCATAGGGCGTGTTCTGCCAGATGGAGAAGTTACTGGTGCGGATGTCGGCATCGGCGACCCCGGCGGCCTTGAGCGCGTCAATCAGACGCTGGGTGTCGGCATTGTTCTTGGCCACTGCGTCCGCCGCGCTCTCATTTTCCGTGCTGACGCCGATGTAAATATAGGCCAAATCCGGCTTGAGTGAAACCTGTCCCGAACCGCTAACCGAGATGACGCGTGGGGCTGCCTGGGCCGCGCCCGGCAAAACAGCAGAACCACAGGCGCTCAACAGCACCGCTAAAATCATGAACAGGGAAACGAAAAGAAATCTGTTACGCATTTTGTTGCTCCTTTTTGAATGTTGAACTTCCCCCCTATAACGCCGCCTGCTCCTAAAAAGTTCCTTCCCCGCTGGGAATCGCGGTACAATTTTCGCATGTCCATAGACTTCCAGCAGGTCTACCAGAAAATCTGCGAAATCGGCGCCACTGCCCAGCAGCGCAAAAAAACGCTCGACGAACGCCGCGCCCGCGCGCGCGCGTTGTTGCGCAACCATGCCAATTTACTTGTTGTTTTACAGCGAATTGTGGAGGCCGTTAAAGAAATTGACCCCGCCATCCGGTGCGCGGTACCGTTGAATGAGCCATTGGACTTTCACACCCCGCCGCCCGCCTCGCCGTTAAACGCGGTTTTAATCGCCGCTGACGGGTCGCAAATCAACCCCGACCGGCACGCCGCCGTCCAATTTGGGCTAATCAACGTGGGGGCCATCACCCTGAAACTGGCAAGCGGCGAAACGCCCCAGATTTTTACCGACAGTCAACTTTTGTTTGATGAAGAACTTTTCACCCAATCCGGCAATCCCCTGACCGAAGGCATGGTGGCCCTGCGCCGCGACTTGCGCGAACGCTCCACGCTCTACGACCTGGCTGCTGAATACGGCGAAGGCCAGCCCATCATCACCTTCACCGACGGCCCAATTGAATTATGGGGCAGCAGCGGCGGCGAGGATGGGCAGGAATATCACGAAGCCTTGCAAAAATACCTGGGGGTACTTTCACGCCTGCAAGCGCGTGGTGTCGTCACCGCCGGATATGTTGAGAAACCTGGCGCAGACCTGGTCATCCGCCTGCTTGAACTCGCTGAAGTTGGACAAGATATTATCTTGTCCAACAACTTGCGAAACTATCACCCCCTGCGCGGCGTAACCGACCGGTGGCTGTTTGGCGAGCGAAAAGACCCGCTGCTCAAGCCCGGCGAACGCTCGGCAGTTTTCAAAATTCAGACCAAAAACGAAAAACATTACAGCGGCGCATTGAGCCTGCACTTTTTTTACCTGAACGTGGGCAGTGAGGGCCATCCCTGGCCGGTGCGGGTCGAAATCCCCCAATGGGTGGCGCAGGATTCGGAAAAACTTGGTTGGCTGCACGCCATCTTGGTTCAGCAGTGCCAGATGATGGGTGCGAAACCCTACCCCTATCTGCTGCACCGTGCCCACGAATGCGCAGTCGTCTCGCTCGAAGAAAAACATCAAATTGAGCAAATGCTCCAGATGGAACTGCGCCGCGCAGGCGAAGACACGGATGAAGGCTCGCCCAAGCAATCGGCCAAAGACCGGCCCGGGCGCGGGTCCTTCAAATAGGAACGAACACGCGGCCTACCCGGCCGCTTTTTCCATGAGCGAGAGAATTTCGAGCGGCTCCCCTTTGCCTGGCTCCCGTTTAAGCGAAATTGCCTCTGCCGGACATTTCTCTACACAAACCCCGCAGCCCATGCACTTCTCAAAATCGACCTGGCTGTGCAGGCCGCCCAGCGACAGCGCCCCAAACTGGCAGTTTTTCACGCAATCGCCGCAGGCCAAGCAAAGCCCCTCATCAACCTGGGCCACATAGCCAGACGAGGCTAACATTGGCGTGCCGCTCTGGTGGGCATGTAAAGCCCCGCAGCAACAGGCGCAGCAATTACAGATGGCGTAAAAACGCCCGAGCATGGCATCCTTGAAAAAAGCATGATGGACATGCCCGCGCCGGTCTTCGGCTTCAAGAATTTCGACTGCCTCCTGCTTCGTAATCCAGCGCGCCTGATTGGGGTTATGCTCCATCACAAAACTGGCGAATGGCTCACCGACTACGAGACAGACATCCAACGGCAGGCAAGGATTCGGTTTGGCCGACCGGCAGGGGCAATTGAGCGCAACGATGTGGTCGGGGTTCTTGAGAATAATGGCGCGCGCCCGCTTGTAGGGGATGACCTGCTCCAGGTCGGGGAGGTTGATTTCCTCGTTGAGGAGCACCAACTGGCGGGCGGTCTCCAGCGGCAGGGCTTTACCGTGATAGGTATCGGCCATCGTGACCGAATCTGCTGCGGCGGTTTGTTTCCTGCTTCGCGTCACCTGTTTCTCGAACCAGGCCGCCAGAGGCGCCAGTTTTTTCGCCAGCGGATGACGCCCAGTGCCGATGGCAATATACAGATGAGTCCAACGCCCGTAGAGGTAGCCGTGCAGGAAGTCGAACAACGAATAATTCGGCGTTTTGCGCGCCTCGGCGATGAACGCGCGCGTGGATGGTTTGAGGATCTCCATAAAATGCTCCTGTAAAGACGATGGACGATAAACCATTGTCCATCGTCCATTTTCTACCGTCAAGAAACAAACTTCCCGAATTCGCGGGCTATTTGTCCCCAATCGCCCACAAATCAATTTGCGCATTGAGCGCGCCAGGGTTGCTGATGGTGAGCAGGGAGCGGCCATCTGGGCTAATGCGCAGCAGGCCGCCCGCAGCTGCTTCTGGAATATTACGCTCCCACAGCAGCCCGGCGTTTGCCGCGTCCCAGACCTGAATGCCCTGCCGAAAGGTGAGCAGGTATTTGCCGTTGGGGGTAAACGCCATCTGTTGCGGCTCTGAATAGGCCCCCCAGGGCAGTTCGGAGGAGACCTGGCATGAATCCACGCGCCAGTAAACCAAGGATTCCTTTTGCATATCGGCCACCGCCAGCCGCCCATCGCGGTGGAAGGCCGCCGCCGCGCCCTGGAGGGTACAGATTTTCTGACCGTCTGAGACGTTCCAGACTGTGACCTGCCCCGTCAGCCCGCTGGAGGTGACGAGGGCCAAAAAGCGTTCATCGGGGCTGAGCAGCAAGGCGCTGAAGCGTCCCGTTGCCACCGAATCGACCCGTTCGCAGCCGTAAGGCGCCACTTTCCAGTGGTGAATGGTGATGGGCGCGCTGGCTTTTTGCGGGTCCTGCGCGGCGGTCAAGAGATGTTTCAGCCCGTCGCTCAGGTAAACGCTCTGGCGCAGCGCGCCGCCTGCGCACTCCTCAAGCCAGCGCTTCTTTTCTGAAATTTCGCCATTTTTAGCATCGTAGACGTAGATGGCCGGGCCGGTATTGAAGTTGATGATGAAATTGCCGTTGCTGCTCAAACTGACTGCCTGGAACAACCCATCTCGGCCCTCTGGGGTCACCGACCAAAGTTTTTTGGCGCTGACTGTATCGTGGACGGTTAACTGACCGGGGCTGACGATGCCAAAGCGTCTGGAATCGGGATACCAAAAGGCTTCCTCGGCCTCCGCCTGGCTCCATTTTGCCAGTTTTTGCAGCGCGATGCGGGCCGGGGTGGGCGAGGGCGTCACCGGGGTAGCGGTGATTACCTCCGGCGCGGGCGTATCCGCCGCCAAGATGGGCGGGGAGGTATAGGTGGGTGCCAGGTTGGGGAATTCGAGCGGGGGAACTTCCTTCTGCGGGGACTGTGGCAGGTTGCAGCCAGCCAGGAGAACGAACAAAAGCAGCCAGAGAACGAGTGATTTTTTCATGATTTTCTCTCCCTTGTCTCGACTATCCCAAAGGTTGATAGAGGTGAAACCTTTGGAACGTTTGGCCGGTTGACCGATAAGGTTTATGATAACAACGAGTTGGCCTGCAAATCGTTCCCGTCAAATGGGGCGGCTCCCGATTTCGGGCCAAACCGGGCGGGTTTGGACTTCAGACAAGTATACCCAGCGCGGGTGAGAATTGCGCTTTTTCTTAAGCGGGAGTGCGCTATTCTCACCCGTGGGTATGACATCAATCAAACCATTCACAGAGATTTGCGCTAGAATAATAGAGACTCAATATTTTGCTACCATACAAACGCCAGAAATTCACCGCGAAGCCTGCAAAGAACGCCAAGTTTTAAAGGGCATCTTTGCGGTAAAAAACCCAAAATGTATGGTAGAGAACTCAATATTCAATATAAGGAATCTGCCATGCCTGTCAACAAACGCCCGATTACTGCTGAAGACCTGTATCGGTTGGAATTGCTCTCTGAGCCGCGAATTTCGCCCGATGGAAGGTACGTCATCTACCGCCAGCAGCGCGTGGAGCGCAAAACCGAGAAGAAATACGCCAATTTGTGGGTCGTTTCGACAACGCGCGAGGCTGGTTCACCGAAACAATTTACCTATGGCGACCAGAATGACTCCTCGCCGCGCTGGTCGCCGGATGGACGGCAGATTGCCTTTCTCTCGAACCGGGGCGACAAGGAAAAGCCGCCCCAAATCTACCTTATCCCTTTTGATGGCGGCGAGGCGCGCCCTCTCACCGCCATCGAGGGTGAGATTACGCTGGTGGATTGGTCGCCAGATGGCAGAAAATTGCTCTGCCTGGTGCGAAAAACCGACCCGGAGCAGCTAGAGCGCGAAAAGGATGAGCAGAAGAAGAAACTGGGCGTGGTCGCGCGGCAATATACCCGCCTGTTCTATAAATTGGATGGCTACGGCTACCTGCCCCACGAGCGCACTCACCTGTGGCTGGTGGATGCGCGCACGGGCAAGGGCAAACCACTGACCGAGGGCGATGTGTGGGACGAGTGGGACCCGGCCTTTTCGCCGGACGGGACGCAGATTGCCTTCCTCTCGAACCGCTCCAAAGACCCCGACCAGGCTCCCGACCGGATAGATTTGTTCGTGCTGAATCTTGCTTCTGAGGAACCCGTCAGGAAAATCAAAACCCCAACCGGCTATAAATCCCAACCCGCCTTTTCGCCCGACGGCAAGTGGATTGCCTACTTTGGCCGCGAAGGCGAGGGCGAAGATTGGCGCAACCTGAACCTGTGGGTGGTGCCAGCCGATGGCTCAAAAGCGCCCAAAAACCTGACGGCGCAATACGATATTCAGTGCGGTGCGAACATCCTTGCCGACTGTGGAACGCCGGAGCAGGCCGCCCCCATCTGGTCGCCGGATGGCAAGGCTCTCTACTTCCAGGCCTCGCTGCACGGCTCGGTGACGCTGAAACGCATCAGCCTGGAAAATGGCGAGATAACGGATGTGATTGGTCAGGGTGGCGCGGTCGGCTCCCCATCGTTTGATAAAAGCCATTCACGGGTCGCCTACTTTTTCGGACAGATGCACGACCCGGGGCAAGTCCACTTAAAAGAATTGACCAACGGTCAGACTACCCGCCATCTGACGCGCGTCAACCGGGCGTTGTTTGAGGCTGTGGAGTTGTCGAAGGTCGAGGAAGTCTGGTTCAAGGGGCCAGATGGCAACGACCTGCAGGGCTGGCTGATGTTCCCGCCTGGGTTCGACCCGAAAAAGAAATACCCGTCCATTTTGGAAATTCACGGCGGGCCGCTGACGCAATATGGCAAGTTTTTCATGCACGAGTTCTACTTCCTGGCCTCTCTGGGTTATGTGGTTTATTTTTGCAACCCGCGCGGCGGGAAAGGCTACGGCGAGGCGCACGCTCGTTCTATTTACGGCGCGTGGGGCGGGGTGGATTATGCCGATTTGATGGCCTGGACGGATTTTGTGGCTGCCCAACCGTATATTGACCCCAAGCGGATGGGCGTGACCGGCGGCAGTTATGGCGGCTATCTGACGCTGTGGATTATCGGCCACACCGAGCGCTTTAAGGCGGCGGTGGCGCAGCGCGTGGTTAGCAATTTCGTCAGCGAGTGGGGGTCGAGCGATTACAACTGGACTTTTGAGTATGAGGTGATGGCCGAGCCGCCCTTCAAGGACTTTCAGAAGTGGTGGGATATGTCGCCGATGAAATACATCGGCAACGCCAAAACCCCCACCATGATTACCCACTCGGAAAACGACCTGCGCTGTCCCATTGAACAGGGCGAGCAGGCCTTTGTGGCCCTCAAACGCCTGGGCGTGGAGACGGAGTTCATCCGCTTTCCGGAGGAGTTTCATGGTCTCTCGCGCACGGGGCGAACGGATAGGCGGATTGCGCGGCTGGGGCATATTGCGCGCTGGATGAATAAACATTTGAAAGAACCCATTTCGCACTGAAGACCACTTTGGATGTGGGTTGACTGTTGCCTTGCCGCGTGCCTGATGGCCTGCTGCTGATTTATTACGCTTCGTTAATCCCACTCTGATAAATTCGTGATATAAAATGGCTTACACGCTACGTCATACACTGCACCTGAAACGTGAATAAGCCCACGTCATCTGAAAGACAGGCAGGTACGCAATACATGTTCACAGTACAGTAACGAATTCTCCGTAACCAGATTTGAGAGGGGGCCGGAAAAGGAATCCAGATTATTTGCGTCTCCTCTTTTCCCCTTGCGCCCCTAACGTTCGTTTTCACCGTTTTAACATATAATAACCTGGAACAATTTCTATGAGTCACCAACGCCGAATTACCGACGACCTCGATGCCCTGCTGGGCGTTTTACCGCAAAGCATCGTTGAGGCTGTTCACAAAGCCAATAATTACGACAAACTGCTCGAAATTATTCTCGACCTGGGGCGTGTACCCACCGCCCGTTTTGTAGATGGAGAAATTACGCTCCGCGAGAGCGAAATCAGCCGTGAGGAAATAGATTATGTAGATGAGCACGTTGGCGAGTTCGATGCCGATAACCGTGCCGGTATTGAGCGCACCTTGCACCGCATCTCTGCCATTCGCAACCGGCGCGGTGTGGTGGTGGGTCTCACCCTGCGAGTGGGGCGCGCCGTTTACGGCACCATTGACATCATTCAAGACATCATCGAGAGCGGCAAGAGCATTCTGATTTTGGGCCGCCCGGGCGTGGGCAAAACCACCCTGCTGCGCGAGGCCGCCCGCATTTTGGCCGAAACCCGTCGCGTGGTCATCGTAGATACCTCCAACGAAATTGGCGGCGATGGCGATGTTCCGCACCCCGCCGTGGGCCGCGCGCGCCGAATGCAAGTGCGTGAGCCAATGCTGCAACATGAAGTGATGATTGAAGCCGTTGAAAACCACAACCCCGAAGTCATCGTCATTGATGAAATTGGGCGCGAACTGGAAGCTCTGGCCGCCCGCACCATTGCTGAGCGCGGCGTGCAGTTGATTGGAACGGCGCACGGCAACGCCCTCGAAAATCTGCTTCAAAACCCGACCCTCTCCGACCTGGTGGGCGGCATCGAAGCGGTCACACTCTCCGACGAAGAAGCCCGCCGCCGTGGTACGCAGAAAACCGTGCTGGAACGCCGCGCCCCGCCGACCTTTGATGTTCTCATCGAAATCCAGAGCCGCGACCAGTTTGCCATTCACATGGACGTGACAGCCGCCGTCGACTCGTTTTTGCGCGGCTACCCGCTACCCGCCGAGTTGCGCACTCGGGATGCCGAAGGCAAGATTCGGGTAGAAAAAGCACCCAAGATTGAGAATCGGAATTTGGTCTCTGATGCTCGAAAACCGAAGGCCGAACCACGAACATCGAGCATTGAATATCGCCCATCGAGCGACGAGTTACCAGTCAACAATTCCCCGTTGCGCGCCCCGCTCCAGCCGGTTAAGGTTTACCCTTATGGCGTCGCCCGTAACCGGCTGATGCAGAGCGCCAAGCGCCTGGGCGTTCCGGCCATTGTCGTTCGCACCATTGACGAAGCCAATGCCCTGCTTACGTTGCGCTCTTACTACCGCGACCACCAGGCCACTATCGTCGAAGCCGAACAGCGTGGAATGCCCATTTACGTCTTGCGCGCTAATTCGGTCAGCCAGATTGAGCAATTCCTGACCGACCTGTTCAACCTGCCTGGCGAGATGAACCTGCCCAACGGCGGCGGGGATATTGTTCGTAACGAGACCCAGGCCGCCATTGCTGCCGTTCTCAACGGCGAGCGCTATGTGGATATGCCCCCGGCTGGCCCGGCCATCCGTCGCATTCAGCATGAAATGGCGCGCGCCGCCGACCTGGTCAGCCATTCGTATGGCAAAGAGCCGCGCCGGCATGTGCGCATTTTTCGAGATTGAGCAACCCACCCAGCCATAACAAAAGAGACGAATAACCGCTGTTCGGGTTACTCGTCTCTTTTCGTTATGGTTTGTGACTTATTTGTGGCTTGTTTCACCCAGGGTAACTTGCGTTTGTTGGGTTTGCTCATTGCGAATAAATTCAACCGTAATTTGCTGGCCGGGCGCAAAGGTAAACAACGTGTTGAGATAAGAATGCGTTTCATCAATCTCAACATCGCCCAGCCGGACGATAATATCACCCTGCTGCAAGCCTGCCTGGCTGGCCGGGCTGCCCGCAGCCACCCTGGTAATGTAAGCGCCCCATTGAGCAGGCAATCTGTAACGCAGGGCAATTTCAGGAGAAATGGGCTGAAAACTGATTCCCATGTAGGGACGCGCAAAATAGCCCCTGGCAATGATTTGAGCCGCCACCGCCTGAGCCGTGTTAATGGGGATGGAGAACCCCAGCCCTTCTGCCACATCTCCATTCCTGGTGTTGCGCACAATCAGGGTGTTAATGCCAACAACTTCGCCGTTCAGGTTAACCAACGGACCACCAGAGTTGCCGTGATTGATAGCGGCATCGGTCTGAATCAGATTCTCAATTTGGTAGCCATTGCCCGTGTCTATCACCCGTCCGGTGGCGCTAACCACGCCTACGGTGACGGTATTCTTAAAATCGCCGAGTGGTGAGCCTATCGCTATCACCGTCTCACCGGGGTCAAGCTTGTCCGAGTTGCCCAGTGTAGCCACCGCTGGAACTTTGCCATTCGTCTTCAAGACAGCAATGTCAGAATATTGGTCTGAGCCAACAATGGTGGCTGTTTCCTGAGTGCCGTCGGATAAAATAATGCGCACTTCCCTGGTTCCTTCTACCACATGATTGTTGGTCAAAATATAGCCCTCGGCTGAGACGAAAACGCCGCTGCCGCTCACCGTCTGGTCACCGGTGGGGCCGAAGAAGGTCATTTGGCCGGGGATGGTGCCAACCACAGTGACCACCGCCGGGCCCACTTTTTGAGCGGCTGCGGTCACACTGGTCTGAATATCTGTCGTGTTGATGGTGATGGTTTGGGCGGGAGCAGCCACCGGCGCGGCCAAAGCCTGCGTGCGATTCGCGTCAGCCTGCCGCACAGCCTGGTAAACTGCCACTCCGCCCGCCAGTGCCCCGCCAAGCGCCGCACTTCCGGCCACCAAAACTACGAAAAGCGCATAAAAAATTCGTTTTGCAGACATAACAACCTCCTTTCGTTGTTATCGCGAAAATTCTACATCGGCAAGATAAAGTTAGTGATAATGGCAGATAAACGTATAATAAGAGTCTGCTGTGAAGTTGCTGTGAATCTATCCCCATAACCAACCCAGAGACAAACCATGTTCATTACCCTTGAAGGCCCCGAAGGCTCCGGTAAGACCTCCCACATTCCCCCTCTCGTTGAATTCCTGCGCGAACAGGGCTATACCGTTTTCCCGACCCGCGAACCGGGCGGCACTTCCATTGGTGAGCAAATTCGCGCAGTGATTCACGACCTGAAAAATGCGGAAATGCACCCGCGCACCGAAACGTTGCTCTACCAGGCCGCCCGCGCCCAAATTGTGGAAGAAGTTATCAAGCCACGTCTGGAGAGGGGCGAAATTGTACTTTCGGACCGCTATTTTGATTCGACGATTGCTTACCAGGGCTATGGACACGGCCAGCCGCTGGAGCAGGTGCGTCAACTGGTGCGCTACGCCACCGGCGGCCTGACCCCCAGCCTGACGATTCTGCTCGACCTGGAGGTGGAAATCGGCCTGCAGCGCAAAGCCAAACAGCAGGAGTGGAACCGGCTCGACGCCTACACGGTCGACTTCCACAAACGCGTTCGCGTCGGTTATTTAGAAATGGTCAGGCAGGAGCCAGGGCGCTGGAGGGTGGTCGATTCGAGCCAGGGCTGGGAGGTTGTTCAGGCAGCGTTAAGGCAGGTGATAGGGGAGTTCATCGCCAGGTCAACGTCAACCGGCTAACAGGCTTTTTACATCTGCCAGGGCCTGTTCCGCCGAGCGGAAAAAGACGCCTTTCATGCCCAGTTTGCGGCAGGCCTCGATGTTTTCGCTGAAGTCATCAACAAAGATGGCTTCCTCAGGCCGGACACCGAGCGCCCCGAGGGCGTGGTGGTAGATGCCAGACATGGGCTTGGCAATGCGCACCTCGGCGGAGATGGTCAGGTGGTCGAAGGCGTCGTCGAATTTTTCCTTGCGAATCCAGTTGCGCAAGCCCTCCCAAGCATTGGAGATGAGACCGACTTTGTATGTTTGGCGAGATTTGCGCAAGAATTCAACCAGGTCCCAGTCAATTTTATCTCCGGCAAAAAACTGTTGCTGGATGCGCGGGCGTTCACTTAATGGCAGGCCCAGGCGGCGGGTAACGCTGACCCAGTGGGCTTCCTCGGTCAGGGCACCAATCGAGGCGCGGGCGGCGGTTCCGTATCGTCCACCGCCAAAAATGATTTTGTCTATCTCATCATAAGTCAGGCCGAATTCAGCAGCCAGTTGGGTACGCGGGGTCTTATCCTCGGTGCGGACGATGACCCCGCCAAGGTCAAAGTAGATGGCTTTTATCATTGGGGGATTTTGGGATTGGATGGTTGGCAGATTCGTCGTTGGCTCATTCAATAGTTATACATGAACACCCATGTGGAGTTTTACGATTCCAGTAATTTTCGGACGACAGGGTTGAGTTGAAAAACCTTTTTTGCCAGTTTCGTGGAACGGCGGCACTTGGGGCAGTGGGCATCGTAATGCGCATGGGCATCCTTTTTGATGATTTCGACGGCCTCGGCGACCTGTTCATTGGTCAGGGCAAAGGGCATGGAGCAGAATTGGCATTTGATTTGCATAGGAGCCTCCTTACTCAATTGTAGCACTACCTGGAGAGACGAAAGTGATTTTCCTGCCTGGGTTGACAAAGTCCGTCAGACGGGGGGATAATTTACGCAGATTGTCGTTTGGATTGGAGCGTGACGCAATGTTAACTCGTGAAGAAGCCCTCTCGCTGGTGCGGGAATACGTCAAAAATGAGAACCTGGTCAGGCACATGCTGTGCGTTGAGGCGGCCATGCGGTTTTACGCTGAGAAATTCGGCGAGGATGTTGAACTGTGGGGCATAACCGGCCTGCTGCACGATTTCGACTGGGAGATTCATCCCACCGCCGAGCAGCATCCAGCCGAGGGCGCCCCCATTCTGCGTCTACGGGGGGTGGATGAAGTCATCGTGCGCGCCATCCTTAGCCATGGAGACAACACCGGAATTCCGCGCGAGTCCCGGATGGAGAAGGCTCTCAACGCCTGCGATGAAATCACTGGGCTGATTACCGCTGTCGCGCTGGTGCGACCATCCAGGTCTCTCTCTGACCTGGAACCCTCCTCGGTCAAAAAGAAGTGGAAAGATAAGACCTTCGCGGCTGGCACCGACCGGGCGGCAATGGAAAAGGCTGCCGAGGAATTTGGCGTCGATTTGTGGGGCGAGCATGTCGGCAATGTTATTGCCGCCATGCGCCGCATCGCGCCTGAACTGGGATTGGTTGGGGACACGGCTGAGTAAATCGTGATATACGTCACAGGCTTGCTGTTTTGTTAGTTTTCTCTTCCCCCAATGGGACTATTGATAGTTGTCTGTAATTAAAAACGCTTGGAATTTCTGAAAAAGTGATTAGAATAGGAGTCGTAAGTTCAGTCTTTGGGCGTTCCAAAGAAATATTCTAACGAAAGGAGAAAAAAGCCATGTTGTTCTCTCTCAAAGAAAAAGGCCAGGGTATGGTTGAGTACGCGCTCATCCTCGTTCTGGTCGCCGTTGTCGTGATTGCTGCCCTCACCATCATGGGCCCGCTGGTCCGCAACGTCTTCTCCACCATCAACGCCAGCCTGTAATCTGCCGTTCTATCTCACCATTTTTTTGTAAGACATCTCTTCTCATTCATTCAAAGAAAGAAAGGAAAACCACCATGTTGTTCTCTCTCAAAGAAAAAGCCCAGGGCATGGTCGAATACGCCCTCATCCTCGTTCTGGTCGCCGTTGTCGTTATCGCTGCCCTCACCATTATGGGCCCGCTGGTTCGCAACGTCTTCTCCACCATCAATGCCAGCCTGTAATCTAATCTTGCAATGATGAAGACCTCCGCGTTCAAAAAGAACGCGGAGGTCTTTTTTACTTTCCTTCCAGCCATATATACCGCTCAATCGGAATGGAGATAGGGGTATAAACGTAGCCTTTTACATACGGTTTGACCAGTTCATAAGACAGGCTATGCGTCAGGAACAGGACCGGTGCATCGTCTACAATCATCTGCTCGGCTTGTTGGTACATCTCGATGCGTTTGGTCACGTCACGCTCAGTGCGCGCCGCTTCGAGCAGGGCATCGAGAGCGGGGTTGCTGTAATAGCCGCTGTTTTGGGTCGAATCGGAGTGGAACAGGACATCGGCGAAGTTCTCTGGGTCAGGGTAATCGGCGCACCAGCCGTAGTTGAATAACTGGCCGTGCTTGCCAGAATAGAGCGTGTCGTAGTAAAAGTTTGGCTCGATATTTTCGACCGTGATGGTGACTCCCAACACCTGCTTCCACATTTGGGCCAGGGCCGCCACGCGCGGGCTGATATAACTGCCGAACCCGGCGCTGGTGAAGACAATCGGCGGCAGACCCTCGGCGGTTTTGTATTTCGACTGCGCCAGCATCTGGCGGGCGGCTTCGGGGTCGTAGGTCAGCCCATCAAGCGAGATATTGAAACCGGGCAGGCCGGGCGGGAAGATGCCGAGGGCCGGCAGGGCGCGTCCGCGCTGCACCACGTCAATATACTGGCGGCGGTTGAAGGCCAGGCTGAAGGCTTTTCGTACGTTGACATCGTCGAAGGGTGGGCGGGTGACATCGAAAACGACGTAACTGGTACACAGGTCTACGCCTGTTACCAGTTCGTTATGCAGTGGTTCGGTTGGGTCGGTGAAGCGGTCTACATAGTAGGTATACAGGCTCGTCATATCCACTTCGCCGCGTTCGTACAGGCGCACGCTATCGCCCGTGTAGAGCGTGACAACCACATAGCGGATGGAGGGCGCGCCCAGGTAGAAATCAGGAAAGGCCTCGTAAATCATCACCTCGTTGCGCCGCCACTCTTTCAACTTGTAGGGGCCGGTGGCATTTGGGTTACGATACCACTCTGGGCCAGATTCGACATTGGCTTTGTCTACGATGAAGGCCGTCGGGTAGGTCAGTTTCATGAGGAAGTAGGGCTTGGGCGCGTCAATTGTGACTTGTAACGTATGGTCATTGATGACCTGCAACCCGCTGATGGTTTTGGCTTGCCCATCCACTACTTTGCGGATGCCAACGATGTCGCCTAAGTAGGTCATCACCGTCGGGGATTGCAGATTCGGGTCGGCGGCGCGCGTCCAGGAGTAGACCACATCCTGCGCGGTCACGGGGCGGCCATTGTGGAATTTGGCATTTTTGCGCAGGTAGAAGGTGTAGACCGTGCCGTCTGGGCTGATGTCCCAGGTTTCGGCCAGGTCGGGGACGAGGTTCAGGCGCGGGTCGAAGGAGACCAGCCCGCTGAAGATGCGTTTGTCGCCGGATGTGCCGGTGGTGGCCGGGTCATAATTGCGCGGATTGGTGGATTCGCCGCCCTCCAGCACCAATGCCTCGTTGAGCGGGACTCCGTATTGATAGACTGGCCTGGCTCCGGCCATACCAAGTAGGGGAATGGTTAATGCCAGGACAATCAGGATGGTCCATATTTTACGCATGTTCGCCTCCCTTTTGTCTGCGCCGAATGAGGGACACAATCACTGTAAGGATGACCAAAACGAACAGCAGACAGAGGCAAGCCAGTCCAACCAGTACCCAGGGATGTCTCTCAACCTGGCTTTGAGGCAAATCGGAGGGCGGCAGGGTTGGTTGGGCCGCGTTTCCGTTGGCGGTTGAAGAAGTTGGCAGCGCGAAGGGCATTGGGGTGACCGCCACTGGTAACCCGCCGATTGGGACCATGGTCGGGACGTAGGTTGGCTGGGGCGTGGCAGTCGGATTCGGAGTATCTACGCGTGGTTTTGCGCCAATTCCTGCCCGCCAGGCATCCTCCAATCCTTCCACATCGAAGCCGTAGACCATGACCAGCGCGGAGTCAATCGTCGTGCCGTCGCGCAGGGCCAGCAGCAGTTCGTTCATCTTGGGTTGGCCGTAGGTCTCGACCAGGAATTTGACGATGCTGTAGGACTGGCTGTAGGAAAGGTTGGCTTTGTCGGCCACTTCGGAAAATCCGCCGCTGATGGAGCGCACGGTCAGCAAGGTATCTTGCTGAATGGCCTGGTCGAGTTGACGTTGGGAGGCCGAATCGAGCCTGCCTTCGCTATAGACGGCCAGTCCCTCGTTGAGCCAGGTGGGAACATCACCCAGACAGGAGAAGGTGAGATTTCCCACCAGGACGTGGGTGAGTTCGTGGACGGTGGCGTCTTTGCCCCAGGCCAGGTTATCGGGTGAAATGCCGATGATGACGATGTTGAAATCGGGGAAGGCCTGCCCGCCGGTCCAGGATGGGGCGTATAGGACGGCGCTGCGCAAGGCGTCATAATCGCCGTAGACGTAAATGTGGATAACCCCGTTGGGTTTCAGCCCGGCGCTTTGTTGGTTGAGGGCCAGCCCGCCTCGTGCGGCAGAGAGAACTTCGCGGGCAAACGCCTGGTCGCTGCGGTACCAGTGGATGTGTAAATCACCATCGGTCAGGGTCTTCCATTGGTAAGTTGAATCGAGCCAGGTGACATTTTTCGTCTCGGTGACGCTTTGTTGCCCGTTGGCATCGGTCATTCGCCATCGCCACCAGAGGTTGGCGCCGGGTGGGATGGAGCCAGATTGGCGCATATCCCAGGTCCATTCGACGGTGATGTTTTTGCCAGGGCTGAAGCGTGGAAAGGCCTTGGCAATCACTTCGCCGCAGGTCAGTTGGGTTGTGCCGTATTCAAGGATGACCGATTGGATGTTGGTTTCCGCGGTCAGTTGGGCCTGGAAGGTGACGGTGTTGGGGAAGTTAAGTATCGCCTGGTTGGCGTGCGCTTGCGGCGGAGCGATTGCGCTTGCCTCGGTTAGATTTGTCAGGAAGGCGAGGCTGAGTATCAGGAAGATCGGTAAAAGTTGTCGTTTCATGGGCCATCTTGGGAGAGTAATTTTTTTATGTCCGAGCAGTCCTCGCAGATATACTGCCCACGCCCTTTGAGCATGTAGCTATCCTGCGAGAGCGAAATCACCCGCCCGCAATGTGTACAGTGGGTTGGATTGAAGGAAGGCGGGTTGGGCAGTTTCTCGAAGTTGTATTCGTTTGTGCCGTGGTAGACATACATTTCGGTCGGAAAAGATTTGCGGCATTTGTCGCAGGTTTTCCAGTCACCTGAATGACCTTCGTGATAATGGAAGGCGCACAGGGAATAGCGGTCATGGTTGCGGTAGCAGCTGTTGCGCGCGAACGAAAACAGCCTGTAGTTTTGCTCGTCGTCACAAATCCAGTTGCCGCAGCATTCGGTTTTGGTCAGATTCTTGGTCTTGCCGCACAGACCGCAGCGCGGTTTTTCGACTTTTAGACCATATGGCAGCTCGCTGGTTTTCTTATCGGCATGGCGCTTTCTCGGACTCATGGCATCATCTTCCTCATCCTTCGTGTCATTGCGAAAGGCGTTTTTAGAAACGAGGCAATCTGTTCTCACATTGATAAATCTCGTTCACCAGGCATAGGCCTCCGGGGCTTCGCCGCCGGGGCCGGGCCAGATTTCATCGAGTTTTTTGAGGCCTGCCTCGTCGAGTTTCAGTTCGAGTGCGCGCAGTGAAGCGGTTGATTGCTCTAAAGTGCGCGGACCAATGATGGGCGCGGTGACGGCCGGGTTAGCCAGCAGCCAGGCCAGGGCCACGTCGGCGGGTTGTTCGCCCAGTTCACGACAGAAGTCTTCCCACTTTTCTAGCTGCGGGCGTAGTTCGTTGATTTGCTTTTGTTTGTCGGCCGAGGTGCGCCGGCCTTTTTCGAGTTTTTCCAGCGCGCCGCCCAGCAGCCCGCCTGCCAGCGGTGACCAGGGAATCAGGCCCAGGCCGTAGTCCTTGCAAGCCGGGATAACTTCCAACTCAATCATGCGGTCTTTTAGGTTGTACAGGCTTTGTTCGCTCACCAGTCCTAGAAAATGGCGGGCTTTGGCGGCTTCGTTGGCTTTGGCAATCTGCCAGCCAGCGAAATTTGATGAGCCGATGTACAGTACCTTGCCTTGGGTCACCAGCGTTTCGCAGGCCTGCCAGATTTCTTCCCAGGGGGTGAGTCGGTCTATGTGGTGGAATTGGTACAGGTCTATGTAATCGGTTTGCATTCGCTTGAGCGAGCCTTCCACCGCCTCGCGGATGTGGCGCGCCGAAAGGCGACTCTGGTTGGGCCAGTCGCCCATGCGGCCATAGACCTTGGTGGCGATAATTGTTTTCTCGCGCCGCCCACCGCCCTGGGCAAACCAGCGCCCGATGATTTGCTCGGTTACGCCTTCGCCGAGTTTCCAGCCGTAGACGTTGGCCGTGTCGAAGAAGTTGAGGCCGAGGTCGAGGGCTTTGTCCATGATTTCGAAAGATTCGGCCTCGGTTGAGTACGGGCCGAAGTTCATTGTCCCTAGGCACAGCCGTGAGACTTTTAGACCGGTACGGCCCAGTTGTGTATATTCCATAAGGGACTCCTGCCTGGCATATTGCCCGATCAGTTTGGCGCTGCCTGCGCAGAGGGTATAAACTGATTGTGCCTTCGACAGCGCAATGAATTCCTCGTTATAAAAATAGACCCTAAAGGCGGCAACCTTCAGGGTCTTTTTCGAGCGGGAGGGTTAATCTTCGTCTTTGCTGCGTTTGGCAAGCCGGTGGTCGAGCATGAGAATTGCGCTGTCGTGGGCTTCGATGCGCTCCATGTTGGCGACGACTTCGGCGGCGTTCTTTTCTTCTTCCACCTGCTCAGCGATGAACCATTGCAGCATGACCTGGGCCGGATAGTCCTTTTCTTTGAGGGCGGTTTCGTACAGGTCGTGGATAGATTTCGTCACCAGTTGTTCATGCTCATAGACGGCCTTGAATGCGGTCAGCGGCCCGGCCCACTCGCTTTCGGGTGCGGCAATTGCTTTCAGGTGAACCCGTCCGCCCCGGTCTACCAGGTGCTGGAAGAGTTTCATGGCGTGTTCATTCTCTTCTTCTGCTTGAATGTACATCCAGTTGGCTGCGCCGGGCAGGTTGATGTCTTCAAAGTAGGCCGCCATAGATAAATACAGATACGAGGAAAACATCTCTTTGTTGATTTGTTCGTTGATTGCATCTTGCATTACTTTGCTAATCATAGTCTGCTCCTTTTTTGAGTTTGTACCAACATTATAGTCCATCCAGCCTGGCTGGAATACATCGTCGTGTTGTGGTTTTATGAACTTCTTATTTTCCTGGTTGAAACCAGTGCCTGGACTAAAAAATCCTGCAAGGCGAGAGACCTTGCAGGATTTAACCGGCTTATGTTGGGTACTCGCTGAAATATCTCAAAATATGCGAAACCCGCCACAAGCAGAGGCGAAATGTTATCTCGCCCTACGAGTTATGAATTCCCAGCCAGTTGCTTGAGTTTCATGTTCAATTCGCGCCACTGAATTTTGGAGACGCCCAGGTTCTGACGAATTTTGTCGGCCTCGACACCGCGCTGGTATTCGCCAATGGCGTAGGTCCAGCGGCACATATCGAAAGACAGGTGTTTCTCCAACCCGGCGTCATTGCCGATGTCTTCGAGCAGGTATTCCAGGCGGCGCGGCGACCAGGGGAAGAGCCGGTCAACGGGGCTGTATTGGGCAGCATACTCCTCGTAAACGGGGATCCAATCATCGGGCAGGGGAAGTTTTCGTTCTTTGTAGCGATTGACCGGGCTGGCGTACTTGACGAACAGGATGGGGCCATCTGGCGCGGCCAAGTCAATGTGGTTCAGGTGAATTCCCAGGCATTCGCTTTTCTTGATTCCAGTTGAAAGCAGTAGGTAGAGCAGGGCATACGGGCGCGCATCGGGTTTGGATTTGCGCCGGTAGCGGTCGGCGGCCAGCATAACGGCCTGGACTTCGTCGTCAGTGAGAACCGTTGGCAGGGGTGACATCACCGAGCGCTGCACCACTTTCTCGGCTGGGTCTAACACCAGCACGCCGTTTTTGTTCAGCCAGCGGAAGAAGGATTTGGTGGTGGTGATGCGCCGCGCGAGCGTCTTCGGGCTGCACGGCACGCCGCGCTCATTTTGCATCCATTCAAAGTAGTTGTTCAAGTCGGCAGTCGTGAGCGCCCCAAGCGTCTGCTCTGGCGGGAAATAGGAAGCCATCAAGCGCAAATCGGACAGGAAGGCTTTGACGGTGTAGGGGGAACGCCCCTGGTCGTTGAGGAAGATTTCATACGCGCTGATGGCGGGAGCAATGGTGGTGTTTGCAGTAATATGTGCGCTCACAGATGCAGTTGTTGCCATTCTGCTCTCCTTTGTGGTCGGGCGATAGTTCACTATGCGCATAGTGTAGCACATTTTTTCGCAAAACCATATATTAAGACCGTGTTGAAATGCTTTTGATATTCCCGCTGTAAGCCAGCAGCGCAACTGCTGGCGCAACATGCTTATGGCGTGAGTTCTTGTGGCCTGAAACAAGGGTCGTAGTCACTTCCAATCACCAGGACGTAAGCAGCCTGGGCGCCAGGGGATGGCAACGCCACCAGAGCAGAATTGGGCAGTCCCAGCACGGCCAGCAGGCTGGTAGAGCGGGCCTGGTCCTGGTCAGGGGTCAGGTCGTAGAGCAGGGTTTGGGTATAGGCGCGATGGTCGGATGTTTGGAAAAAGGTCTCGTACCCGGCGTAGTTCAACCGTTCGGCGGCCAGCGCATCCCAGCCATCGAAGGGACTGCCATTGCGGATTTCGACCCGCCATGTCTGACGCTCTCGCTGGCGAGGGGAGGGTGACATGGCCCGTTGCAGCATGTCCTGTATCAGAATGCTGTTGGGCAGTAAGACATAAGCCCCTCCGGGGGTGATCCAGGGGGTTACCAGGTCCCCGGCAATGTAGTAACTGCGGATATCGGCATTGGTGATGGAGAGAGCCAGGGGGGAGAGTTGCAGCAGGTCACCCAATCCCAGGTCGGTTTGGATGCTGGCGCTAAAATCACTATATAACTGAGGGATGCGCGAAATGGTGTCGGTGCGCAAGGCCTGGCTGTAGATAGCGCGTAAGACTTCTTGCTGGCGGCGGCCCCGGTCGAAGTCATTCGATTTGGAGCGTGAGCGGGCGTACCACAAGGCGTAGTCGCCGTCCATGTGGATTAGTCCCTGCCCGGTGGTGAAGAGCGTCCAGTTGTTTTCGTCGTAAGGGTTATACGATGGGTCAATCAGCCGCCAGTCGGTGTACGAACAGGCGACCGGTACGTCAATCCCTCCCAGGGTATCTACAATGCGGCGGAAGCTGTCGAAATCAACCATGGCAATGTGGTCAATTTGCAGTCCTAAATTCTGGCGGATGGTCTCTTTGAGCAGGCCTGGCCCGCCGCCGGGGTAGTGATATATCTCTCCGCTCTGGTAAGCGGTGTTGATGCGGTTCATGCCAACTTCGGGAATGTTCACCCACAAATCACGCGGGATGGAGACCAGCGCAACCTGCCCCTCGTGCGGGCGGACAATTGCAATTACCAACGTATCGGTGCGGTATGATGAGCCGGGGCGCAAGTCGGAGCCGAGCAACAAAAAGGTCATCGTGTTGGGTGCTTTGAGCAGGGGCGGCGGCGTGCTGGCAAGTTCGGGGATTTTCTCCTGGAGGGTGGCGGTTGGCAGGGGCGTGGCTGTTGACTGTGGTGGCGGCAGGGTAGGCAAAATCCCAGTCTGACTCTGACCGGGGAGAAGCGCGAATTGTGGTGTGGAGGCAAGCAGAATGGAAGGCTGGAAAGGCGTGGGAGTGAGGGTGGCATTTTCCGGAATTGTAACAAAATAATATGGAACGTAAACTGACGGTGACGTCTGAGTTACCCCACAGGCGGCCAATAGGAATAGACCCAGAACTATCAGTAGAGAGCTTCTTACGCCGGGCATGTGCCGGGCCTTTTGGGATGTTTTCACACTATGGGGTTGGGGTTGTCGTCGGTGGGGTGGTGGAAGTTGCCGTTGGCGTGTTCTCTGGCGCAGGCGGCGTATCCGATGGGGGTACAAGAGTTGGGGATGGAACTTCGGTTGTGGGTGCAGGCAGAGTAAGGGTTGGCGTAGGCGTTTCTTCTTTGATAACGATGAAGGTTGCCGAGGGTGTGGCGGAATGGAGCGGGGTACTGGTTGCAACGTTGGGGACTTTGAGGATTTTTCCGGCCTGAATGAAAGTTGAACCGCCCAGACAGTTTGCGCGCTGCAACTCTGCCACGCTCACCCGGAACAGTTGACTGAGCGAGAACAGGGTATCGCCTGGCTGGACGACATAATTGACCCAACTTGCCGGTGCGCCGCATGGCACCAACGTGGCAGTTGGCAGGGGCGGAATGTAGAGGAACGACCCCGCCACCAGTTGGTCGCTCACCAGGCAATTGGCCTGACGGATGGCCTCAATGCTGGTGCGGTAGGTTTGTGCCAACCCAGGCAGCGTGTCATACATCTGCACAATGATTGACACCCAGCCCGCCGGTGGAGGACAGTTGGTGGGTGGCGGGGGCGGGGTGAGGGTTTCGGTTGCCGTTGGAGCGGGGGTATCGGTGTGCGGGTTGCGCGGACCGGCAGGCGTTTCGAGCGACAAGGTGGGCGAAAGGGCAAGAACCAGTGTCGCTGGAACAGATTGCGCTGACGTGGCGGAGGCGACAATCGCCAAACTCATGCCCCCCTCTGCCATAGAAAGCGCAAAGCCTCCCAGTACAATTGCCAGGCAGACCAGCCCAAACAACAGCCCCGACCCCACCTGTCGAAGCAATCCCATATCAACCTTCCATATCTGCCGGGTTGTTGAGCGGCAGCAACACGCTAAATGTGGAGCCAGAACCGAGCTGCGTATCTACCCAAATGCGCCCGCCTTGCGCTTCGGCGAGCGCCTTAGCAATGGACAGTCCCACCCCTGTATCGCCCACGCCCTGGATTAAAACATTGTCAGCGCGGTACAGGCGCGAAAACACGCGCGGCAGGTCTTCTGAAGGAATGCCCCCGCCCGTATCGGTGACTTGAATGAGGGCGTAGTCGTTCTCATTTTCCTTTTGAACCCGCACCCGCAGGGTAACCACCCCTTCCATCGAGGAGGCTGCCCCGGCATTTTGCAGCAAGTGAATTAAGATTTGCTGAAGCGCCTCGCGGTCTGTTTCAATAGGACGCATGTTTTCAGGAATATCAATGCGCAGGGTGATGTTCTTTTCGCGCAACTGGCTGGAGGTGTATGCCATTGCGTTATCAATGATCAGGTTCATATCCACCGCTTCGGGCTTGAGCGACATCAGGCCGGTTTCGAGGGTGGTAATTTGAATCAAGTCATCAATCAGGCTGCCAATCCGTTCGGTAGAAGCGCGGATGCGCTCGATGAACTTGCGCTGCAGCGCGCCTAAGATGCCAACCGATTCACCCAACAGCAGGTCGGCATAGCCGATGATAGACGACATCGGCTGGCGCAACTCTTGAGAAATAGAGGCAATCACTTCAGCCTGGTCGTTGGTCAGTTTGGGGCTGGCAGAAGGCTTATTTTCCAACTCCAAAATCCTCATGTTCGATTCTGCCAGGGCATTTTGCAGGCGCGCCATCTCGCGCAAGGTCATGCGCAGTTCATTTTCTAACTGCGCGTTGGCGGCTTCAGAGGAGACCGGCGCCGCGCTGCTCGAAAGCGCGGCGACTTGCTCTTGTAACTTTATGTTCTCGGCTTGTAACTCTGCCAGATGGTCGGCAAACTCGTTCCGTTCCGAAGCCAGCCGCACGGCCTGTTCGGCTTGACTTTTCATCGTTTCAATCTGATTGTTCAAATCGGCATTGGTGGCCTGCAACCGCGCCAACTGTGCCTGGGCATCTTCGGCAGAGTGTAAAGCGCGCTCTCGTTGTTGCTCAATTTCATGAATGCGCTGCCCGCGCTCGATAATCGGGATAAACGATGAGGCAATGTTTGCCAAAAAGGTCTGGTCGTCTGCGCTCCAAACACGGTTGGAGTAGGGCGAGAGCAAAAGAATGCTGCCGAGCGGCCCCTTTTCAGAATTAACCGGCACGTTAAGCAAGTTACCCGCGTTAGAAAGCCCCAGCATATCGCCCAGGCCCTTCAAATCGGACGAGGTGGCGCTGGATGGAAGCCGCAGCGGTTTGCCGCGCAAGATGGCATTTGCCAGCATTGGCACGTCGTCTTTTTTCACCATGCCGCCATCCAGGCTCTCTTCGCGTATCAAATCATAGCCGGCGGCAATAAAAATCGAAGTTTTGCTTTCATCTAAAGACAACAGAAAACACAAATCAGCCAACATGGCCTGGGCCACCGAGCGGGCAAGGTATTGATTGATGTTGGTTGGGTCGGTCTCCGCCGCCAGAGCGAGCAAGGATTGCAGAGTTTTGGGGTCAGTGCTGTAGCGGCGGCGCTCTCGAATGGGCTGGCTGATTTGTTCCCCACTGGCGGCCTGCTGCTTTTGCGATTCGGTCACTTTTTCCTGATAAGTTGCCACCGTGCGCGTTTTGGGCAGGTTGACAGGCATCGGGAAACGCATGGGCAACGTGAGCAGCAAGGGGTACCCCGCCAGCAGCAAAAAGCGCACAATTCCAGAAAAGTCACCCTGGGCGGGGGTCAAGAACAAATCCAGCCCAAACCCAAGCAACCCCAATACCATCACCGTCAGGCCGCTTCCCCAGCCCTCCGGCTTACGGAGCAAGAGCGCCAACCCGCCTAGCGCCATGAGCGCCAGCCCGCCCACGCTCCAAAAAATGGACTGCATGGAAGCGTTGAACGTATTCGCCGGAAGAGCGCTTATTGAACGTTCCACCGCCCCAAATAACAGAGCCGCCAGCAGCAACAAACTCAAGATGGCTATGGCAGGGTCTGCCGGGTGCGAAGGCTCCGGAAAGGCCCACACCCATACAATCCAGGCCATGCTGAATAGGGTCACCGCCCGGTCAATCACCGGCAGAATGCCCACGCCTGGCAAAATTTTCTGGTACATCAAGATGCCGAGCAGCAACAACAGCACCTGCCCGCCCAGCGCCAACCCCAAGCCCAGCACCATGCGCCGCGCCTGCGGGTACCCCGTTACCCGCCACTGGCGGATGGCGCTCTGAAGCGCGCCAACCAAAATGGCTGGAACAACCAGGTTATAAATGAAATTTCCTGGCGGGTTGGCAAGGAATGTGATGAGTTGATGAATAAGTTCCATAGCTTTTTTGAGATTATAGCACGGCTTATCATAAACTTATGCGACCGACGTATAATAACAATCATTATGAAACGCAATGTGGCCATCTTACTGGCTCTGCTCCTTTTGGCTGGTCTGCCCCCGCTGGGTTTTGGATATTTTAACCGATACCAGGCCGAAACCCTGCGGCAAAAATTCCCCGCGCAGGCCTCTCGCCAATATGAAACCGCCGCCAACCTGCTGTTTTGGCAGCCCGGCTTGCGTGAACGAGCCGGCCTGACGGCCTTCGAGGGTGGCGAAATGCAACGTGCCTTATCGCTTTTACTGAACGCCCAGGAACGGGACAGCCTCTCCCCCGAAGGATTACTGGCACTCGGCGAAATTTACGCCCATATCGGCGATTTCGACTCTGCCTACGCACAAGCCTGGCGGCCATTATCGCAAGCCGGATTCGCATCTCCGGCCTTGTTCACCCGCCTGGCACAATACGCTGCCCATCAACAAGATTTTCCCCTCGAAGCATCTTTCCTCACCCGCCTGCTCGAACTGGCCCCCCAACATGCCCCTGCCCGCTACCGCCTGGCTCTTTTGCAAGCCGTAGATAACCCGCAGACTGCCCTCGTCACCCTCCAGCAGGCGAGAGACCCGGCTTCTCACCTCTTGCGCCAATCGCTCGAACAAGCCCTCTTGCAAGAGGACCCTGCCTACCGTCACATTCTGATTGGGCGCGCGCTGGCAAATCTGAATGAGTGGTCACTCGCACTCAATGGTTTCCGTGCCGCCGCACGCGAAAACCCGCAATATGCCGAAGCCTGGGCCTGGCAGGCCGAAGCCCTCTACCAACTGGGCGCAGAAACCAGCCTGGTCGAACAAGATTACCAAACAGCCCTCACTCTCAACCCTAATTCGGCTGGCATTCAGGCCATGGCAGGACTATACCGGGAGCGCAAACGCGATTACCCGCAGGCCGAAGCCTATTACCTGCGCGCCGTCCAACTCGAACCGCGCAACCCCGCCTGGCGATTGGCATTGGCGGCAGTCGTCGCCCGGCGCGACCTGCCCGCCGCCCTCGCGCATTACCAGGCCGCCACCCAACTTGCCCCCGATGACCCCTCCACCTGGCTGGCCCTGGCAACATTCAGCGTTGAATACCAAGCCTTCCTCGAAGAAGCCGGCCTCGAAGCCGCCCTGCGCGCTTACGCGCTTGAACCAGAAAACCCCATAGTGTTAGACCTGCTTGGGCGCGCCTTGGCCGCCTCCGGCCAAATTGAAACCGCCCAAATCATATATGAACGCGCCATTGCTCTGGCCCCCAACCAGCCTGCCCCGCATTTTCACCTGGCCCTGCTCTATCTTCAGACCAATCAACATGCCCAGGCCAGGCAGGCTTTCGAAAACACCACGCACCTCGACCCCAATGGCCCCTATGCCAGGCAAGCCCAAGAAATCCTGGCGCGTTATTTTCCATAAATCCAGCCGCTCTTGGACCGCTTTTAATGCGGCTCATTCTGAAAATCCTATCCACCCTGCTTATTTTTCAGCCTGAACTTGGCTTTCACCCCCATCAAATTTTCACGAAAGCGCATTTTTACCGCAAAGAACCACAAAAAAAATCTTCAAAACCTGGCGCTCTTTGCGGCCATTGCGGTTCGATAATCGGTTTTGCCTGGCAAGACCCCCCAAATTGGAGGAGAACCGTTTTTTAAAGCCTGAAATTGAGAAAGCCATCCCCGCACTGTGTCAGGTAAAATCCATGCGTGAAACGAACCTCACGGCTGTCCTTCACCTTACTGCTCGCCACTTTGGCCCGCAATATCACCGAAACCTTCACTCCCTCGGTCCACTTCCTATACCAGCAAACCTTTGCTAACACCCGCATAAAAGTCAACCGCAACAACTTTTTTCCTCAAACCACAACCCATTTGAGAAAATTACAGGTACTCGCATGAAAATTCACCTCGACACCATTGGCTGCCGCCTCAATCAAGCCGAAATTGAACAAATGGCGCGTCAATTTCGCGCCCAAGGACACAGCCTGGTGGCCCAACCCGCCGAAGCCGACCTGGTGGTCGTCAACACTTGCGCTGTCACCACCGAAGCCGCCGCCGATTCGCGCCAAAAAATCCGTCAGGCCGCCCGCGCCGGGGCTGGCGAAGTCGTCGTCACCGGCTGCTGGTCCAGTTTGCAGCCTGCTCAGGCCGCCGAATTACCGGGCGTGCGGCGCGTCATCCCCAACGAGCGCAAAGACCACCTGGTGGCCGAAGTGCTGGGCCTTCCGGCAGAAGGCTTCGACCTCGAACCCCTCGCCCGCGAAGCCTTGCCCGGCTTGCGGCAGCGCACCCGCGCCTTCATCAAAGTTCAAGACGGCTGCGATAACGCCTGCACCTTCTGCATCACCACCGTTGCGCGTGGGGCGGGCCGCTCGCGGCCCATCCCCGATGTCCTCGCCGACATTCGCGCCGCGCTCTTGGGCGGCACGCAAGAAGTCGTTCTCACCGGCGTTCACCTTGGCTCATGGGGACACGACCTGGGCGACAACCTATCCACCCTCCTCCGCGCCATCCTGAGCGACACCGATACCCCCCGTTTGCGGCTTTCTTCTCTTGAACCCTGGGATTTAGACCCACCCTTCTTCGCACTTTGGGAAAATTCACGCCTGTTGCCTCACCTCCATCTGCCGCTCCAATCGGGGAGCGCCACCGTTTTGAAACGCATGTTGCGTAAAACCACCCCGCGCTCCTTCCGCCAATTGGCGCAGGCCGCGCGCGCAGCCATTCCAGACGTTGCCATCACCACCGATGTGATTGCCGGTTTCCCTGGCGAAACCGAGGCCGAATTTAACGAAACACTCGATTTCATTCGTGAAATAGAATTTGCGGGCGGGCATGTCTTCACCTACTCGTCCCGTCCTGGCACGCCCGCCGCGCGCATGAAGAACCATCTGCCGGGCGAGGTCAAAAAAGCCCGCAGCGCACATCTGCGCACCCTGTTTGGCGAACTCAGCCAGGCTTACCGCCAGCAATTCATCGGCCAAACCCTGCCTGTGTTGTGGGAAGCCACCAGCGAACTGGACGAATGGGGCTGGCAAATGGAAGGCCTGACCGGCAACTATCTGCGCGTCAGCGCCCATGCTGCCTCACCGCGCTGGAATGTGGTGGACCAGGTGAAACTCACCCGCCTCACGCCTGACGGCCTGATGGGCGAGATTGTTGAAACCTGATGAACAAATTGCGCGCTGCCCTCGGCTTCACACGCCACTCCTCCTACCTGTTGAGCGTCTTTTTGCTCACCTGCCTGCTCATCCTATACATCTGGTGGCCGCTGGCGGTTGAATACTGGCAAATCATTCAACGCTATGCCCAGGCCGGCTACCCCTGGTACACCCTGGTAGATTGGCTCTTACTCAGTATCTTTGCCTTCATGTCCGCCACCATCATGGCCCGCGCCAATCTGCGAACCGACAGCCTGATTATCTTCGTCGGCCTGCTCGGCGGCCTGGTGATTGAAAGTTGGGGAACACAGACCGAACTCTGGCACTACTACACGGCAGAACGCCCGCCGCTGTGGGTTATCCCCGCCTGGCCAATTGCCAGCCTGAGCATTGACCGCATCACCCGCGCACTCAGCCATCTCACCGTTAAATGGTCCGAATCCGCATTCCAGGCACCGTACTGGCTCACCTTTGGCGGGTTCTATGCGCTCATGGCCTGGTATGTGGCCCCCACCTTCGAGAAACCCTACACCATCCTGGCCCTGCTCCTTTGCGCGCTGCTGATTCTCACCCCCACCAGTCTGCGTTTGGCTTTGCTCACCTTTGCTGCCGGCTCTGCCCTGGGATACTTCCTCGAACGGTGGGGAACCACTCGTGAATGTTGGACCTACTACACCGGTGAGAAGCCGCCCCTGTTCGCCGTCTTTGCGCACGGCATGGCTGCCGTTGCCTTCTGGCGGGCCGGTCTGTTGGCCCAAAAAACCTGGGCGCGGTTGAAACGTGGAATAAATTCCACATTACAACTCTTTATGCGATAAAATAATGATATGAGCGAACCTCCTGCCGGGCTTATCCTCCTCTGTAACGACCTGGGCGAAGTGGAGCAAGTTCTGCTGGATACTTTGGGGGTATTCCCTGTCGATTCAAACCGGCCAAGCAAGGCTGCTTTCCTGCGCCTGGTGGAACGCGATAGCCTCGAACAGGCGCGCGCCTTCCTGACCGACCTGCGCATCAACCGCAAAGTTTCAGACCGCCAACTCAACATCCAGACCCAGGCCGGCCCGCTGACCATCATCTTTGCCGGGCTAAAAACGGGCAGCCAGTTTGTGATTGTCGCGGCCAAAACCGCCGACTTGCGCGAAAAACTCCTGGCCCAGGCGCTCCCCAAAACCGAATTACAGCCTGAACAGCAGGCCGAGCAAAAAAAGACTCGCATCGTCACCCGGCAACTGAAATCGCGGCTAGAAGCGGTTAAGCCCGAAACCGACGAGATCGAGCCTGCGCCTGCTTCGCTCCCCAAACCCGAAAAATCAATGCCCGAACTGGAGCATGCCCGCAAAGAACTGGAGCGCGCTCGCCAGGACCTTTATGAACTGGCCCTGGTGGATACTTTAACCGGCCTCTACAACCGGCGGCATTTCGTCAAACGCCTGAAAGAAGAACTACGCGAGGCAGAACGCTACAAACGCTCTCCGGCCTTCTTGCTGCTCGACATGGATAACTTCAGAACCATCAACGAAACCTATGGCTTTGCTACCGGTGACGTTATTTTGCGCTCGGTGGCGGAGGTCATCCAGGGCGTGCTGCGCAAAGTTGATATCGTTGGTCGGCTGGGCGGCGATGAATTTGGCGTTCTTCTCCTCGAAACCACGCCTGAAAGCAGCCTGCGGGCCGCCTGGCGCCTGCAAAAAAAACTGACCGATGTCGCCATCGAAGTGGATGGGCGCACCTTCCAGGTCACAGTCTCGATTGCCCTGATTCACATCGCCGGCGACCAACCCACCACCGCCGACAAATTGCTCAAAGAAGCCGAAACCCTGCTTCAGAAAGCCAAAGCGGCGGGAGGCAACCAGGTGTTCCACAGATAAAAAAGACCGGCACCAGCCGGTCTTTTTATCCGAACTTACACCACGCTTTCGGCCACTTTTTGCCCATACCCCAAGAGTTCCTTGACGATGGGCTGGCTGCGCCCTTCAGCATAAACGCGCAGCACTGGCTCGGTGCCAGAAGGACGAATGAGCAGCCACGAGTCATCGGCCAGGATGTATTTGACGCCATCTCGCCTGCTGATTTCAACCACCTTCAGGCCGCCAATCTCTGCCGGAGCCTGGTTGACCAGAAAATCGGTCATCTCTTTCTTGGCAACCGGACGTGAAAGGCGCAAATCGGCGCGCTCGTAAAAGGCCGGGCCTACATCGTTGAGCAGGTCATCCACCAGTTGGCCGAGTGTTTTGCCCGATTTAGCGATGATTTCAACCAGTAGCAGCCCCATAATCGGTCCGTCGCCTTCGGGGATATGCCCCTTAAAAGAAATACCGCCCGATTCTTCGCCGCCAATCAGCACCTCTTCCGCCATCATGTAATCGGCAATGTGATTGAACCCAACCGGCGTTTCATGGACCGTCAGGCCGTAGCGATTTGCCAGCCGGTCAATCATGCGCGTGGTCGAGACGGTACGCACCACCGAACCGGTCCAGCCGCGCTGTTCGACCAGGTATTTAAGGGCCAAGGCCATAATCTTGTGCGGGTCAACGAAATTCCCGCGCTCATCCATCGCGCCGATTCGGTCAGCATCGCCGTCCGTTGCCAGACCAAAACTGCCCTGGCCGACGCCGATTGCGCCTGCCAGCGGGGAGAGATACTTGCCAATCGGCTCCGGGTGTACTCCGCCAAAGCCGGGGTTCATCTCGCCGCGAATTTCGGTAATCTCACAGCCGGTTCCCTGTAAAAAGGCGCGAATCGTGCCGCGCCCCGAGCCATACATTGAGTCGACTACGAATCGCTGCGGGTTGTCGGCGATGATGTCGGTGTTAATAAGTCGGCGCAGGTGATTGAAATAGGCCGGGAGCGGGTTGAATTTCTGGATGAGACCCATCTCGCGGGCCTTGTCGAAATCCATCAGGTTCGGGCCGCGCGCTCGCTGCTCATTGTCGTTGATGTAGACTTCGACTTTGCGGCAATCTTCGGGCAGGGACGAGCCGCCATAGGCCGCCTTAAGTTTGACTCCGTTGTAGCGCGGCGCGTTGTGCGAGGCGGTAATCATCACGCCCCCGGCGGCATTGTGATACTTGACGGCATACGAAATGGCCGGGGTGGGCGCGTCGGCCTGGGCCAGCATCACGTTAAAACCGTTGGCCGCCAGCACGCGCGCCACCTCCGCCGCGTAACGGTCAGAGAGGAAGCGCGTATCATAGCCAACCACGAACTTGTTGGGGTTAACATTGGGTGTGGATTTGGTATCCCAATGCTCCGAAGCAGCTGCATCAGCGATGGCCTGAGCCACCATGCGCAGGTTGCTGAAGGTAAAGGTATCTGAAATGACGGCGCGCCAGCCGTCGGTGCCAAAGTGGATGGGCATGTTTGATTTGAACTCCCTGTAAAATTTGTTGTTTGTGCCACATCTTAAGGCGACCCAGAAGGCGTGGCCGTTACAATCAGCCGCAGTAACACCCAACCCTCGATGTCACGCGAGGGGGTGCGAATCAACACATTCACCCAGGTCTCGCCATTCAGCACCACCGGGTCCGCCGGCAGGAATTCCACCAGGTAGCCATTCTGGACGGTGGTGATGGCCGTGCCTCCTGGTTCGGCCCGGATGACCGCGCCATCGCCATTGGCGTTGGCCTGCACCCGCCCGTAGATAGGCGTGGGAATGGGGGTTGGGTTGAGGCCGGGCGCGAACGTTTCGGTCGGCGCGGGTGTCACAGTCGGCGGCTCGGTGGGCGGCAGGGGGGTGATGGTCGCCAATTTGGTGGGGGGCAGGCTGGGGCTGGGCAGAAGGGTCTGCGTGGGGGTGAGAGAAGGCGTGGGTGTGGCCTGCACTTCTTCGCCTCGCGCGCTTAAGAGTGTTCCTAATCCAAAGAAACCACCCACAAAGGCCAGGCTGATAACAACCACTGCCGTCGTAACGATATACCCCGATGTTTCGACGGGGCGGAAGCCCATGTAAAAGAAAACCATCAGACTGATAATGAGCGAGATGGATAAATGGATGAGAAACACCAACCCGGCTTGCGGCCAAAGCCCCTCTACCCCCGAACCAAGCCCAAAGCCCGCCGCGCTCACCGGCAGCAAGAACTCGTAAGCCACCATCAGGCTGGCTAAAATCGGTTTGTCCTCGCTCTGGATGAAGGAGATGACCAGCATGGTCGTGCCGAGCATGAGCAACAACAGGTCATGCCACCACAGGCGGGCGTGCAGCAGGGCCTGGGTTGAATCCATCGGCTGAAAGAGGCGCGAGGCAAAGCCGCCCAACGTGCTGATTGCAAAAATCATCAGCGCCACCGTCAAAAGCGCGCCCAGAGTCTGACGCAAGAAGCGCGTTTCGCCGGTAGAAGCCGCCAGCATTGCCCCAACCCAGGGGGCCATGAGCGGGGCCACAATAACGCCCAGCAGCAAGATGGCCGGGGCGTTCACGAGATAGCCAATCGCCAGGATGCAGCCAGAGAGAAACCCAAAGATGAAAAAATCAATGGTGGGAGCCGAGCGATGGGCAATCGATTCAAGCCGGTCGCCCAACTCGCTGGCCTCGGGTCGCTGAATCAGTCGGTTGCTGCGCCGGCGGCGGCGCGGTGGTTCGGGGCGCACGGGGTGTTCTTCAGGCGGGCGCATGGCGGCAGGCGTAAACTCAATGTTTTGCAACTGGCGGCGGAAGGCATCTACATCGTTTTCCATGCGCAAAAAATCAAGATCTAAGGCAGAATCGACTGGCACGCCAACCGATGAAACTTCGCTCGCGTTGCTCCCCTTTTCTGGGCCAACCGGTTGCCCTGGCGATTCTAAAGGTGTTTCAGGGTGGGGCGAGATGTCGTTGGCAGGTTCTTTGCCATTGGGCAGGCGTTTATCTTCAGGAAGGTTCATTTGCGCAGGCTCGCAATCAATCGCAAAGGTTTCTCAAACAGGTCGAGAGCGCTCAAAATATCGGGCATTAACAGGTCGGCAGCCGATAGGGCTTCGGTTGCCAATCCCTCCATGGACATGACGCAAATTCCCAGGGCGGCTTCGCGCAACATCAGGGCATCGTTCGCTCCTTGCCCAATGGCAACAACCCGGTCGGCCCCCAGGCTGCGCACATATTCGGCCTTTTGTTCGGCCTCGCGCCCGCTCCGGATGCGCACTGCTTGCAGGTTGAGCAACTGGTCAATGACAGCCTGCCGCCCGTGCGTATCGGCAGTTAATAGGTGGATTTCCAGTCGGTCGCGCAGCGCCCCAATCCGTTTGGCTACGCCCTCGAGCAGCACCCCGTCCAGGGCCAGCGTGCCGTTCACATCCATCACCAGGGCTTCAATATTCAAATCACCGCGTCCGGGGACTTTCATCTCAATCATAAAAGTAATTATAACAGCGGATAGAATGGAGCGCGACAGAACGAGGGGGAATCGGGATTGATTTGCAATCGTCGTTCCTTGACAAATTGCGCCGTGGGCATATAATCACGCCCAATATCGTAAAAACTGTGATGAGGACGAGTACGCGCAGTACGACGGTTCAGAGAGCAGGCGGCAAGTGGTGAAAGTCCTGCCCGAAACGACTGCGCTGAATGGACCTCGGAGTTGCCAGGCGAACCGGACAACGGATACCAAACGAATCAACGGATGGTCAACGGATGGAAGTAACCTGCGCCGGAAGGCTCCCGTTACAGAGCCAGGGTATAACTCTCCATGAGAGCGTACCCGGAACGAGTGAGGCTGGTTTTTTCCCCGCAACACCGCGGGGTTTTTTGTAAGTCCCGCACAGCGGGAGAAACGGCGGCCTAATTCGGGTGGCACCACGGACTTCGCGTTCGTCCCGGCAATGGGATGAACGCGTTTTTTATTTTCAAGGAGGAACGAATGAACCCAAAAACCCAAAAATCTTTTGATGGGGAAGGCGCGAGGGAGATTCCCGCTCAAGAGCAGGGAGTCGTGGCCGGGGAGGTTCTCGCCGTGCTATCGGCGGAGCAGGTCTACGCCCAACGCCTCGCTGAAAAACCGTTAAGCGGGGATGTCCCCGGCCCAATCTTTGTCCCGTGAGGGCGCGTTACACCTTCCCCCAGGATAAGTGATTTAGACGGGCGATTCGCTCGCCTGAAACTGTCATTCCAAAATGGCGCGATGCGCCTTCCGCGCCACAACCTACGCAAGGAGAAATCATCATGTCCGAACAGACCCGTTTCAACCTGTCACAAGCTGACCTGCCGAAGTTTTGGTACAACGTCAACGCCGATAACCCTGTGCCGCCCGCGCCCGTGCTGCACCCTGGCACGCTCGAACCCGTTACGCCCGATTTTCTTTCGGTTCTCTTTCCGATGGATTTGATTTTGCAGGAAATTAGCACGGAGCGTTACATTGAAATCCCCGAAGAAGTGCGTGAGATTTACAAACTTTGGCGGCCCACCCCCCTGATTCGCGCTGCTCGGCTTGAAAAGGCGCTTGGCACGCCCGCCCACATCTACTTTAAGTATGAAGGCTCCTCGCCAGTAGGTAGTCACAAGCCCAACACTGCCGTTGCCCAGGCCTTCTACAACAAAATTGGCGGCACGCACGCCATGACCACCGAAACCGGCGCCGGGCAGTGGGGCACTTCACTGGCAATGGCCTGCAACTACTTCGGCCTCGACCTGGAAGTGTACATGGTCAAAGTTTCCTATAACCAGAAACCCTACCGTCGCATTTTCATGGAGACCTTTGGTGCAAAGGTGTATGCCAGCCCCACCAACCAGACCAATTACGGGCGTTCCCTGCTCGAACAAGACCCTGAAAACTCCGGCTCACTTGGCATTGCCATATCGGAAGCAGTCGAGGTGGCGGCCACATCGGGCGGCAAGAAGAAATATGGGCTGGGTTCGGTGCTGAACCACGTCTTGCTGCATCAGACGGTGATTGGCGAGGAGGCGCTCAAGCAGATGGACATGGCCGGGGAATATCCCGATGTGGTCATCGGCTGCGTGGGTGGCGGCTCGAATTTCGCGGGCATCGCCTTCCCCTTCTTGCGCGAGAATCTCAAAAATGGACAGCGTACCCGTCTGCTGGCGGTTGAACCCACCGCGACTCCCTCGCTGACGAAAGGCGTCTACACCTTCGATTACGGCGACACCGCCCAAATGGCGCCTATCGTCAAGATGCACACTCTCGGCCACACCTTCATGCCGCCGGGCATTCACGCTGGCGGGTTGCGCTACCATGGCATGGCCCCCACCCTGTCAGCTTTGTACGATGCCGGTTTGGTGGAGGCGGTGGCAGTCAAGCAGCGCGCCACTTTCGAGGCGGCGGTGCAGTTCACTAAAGCGGAGGGCATCATCCCGGCCCCGGAGAGTGCGCACGCCATCCGCGCCGCTATTGATGAGGCGCTGGAGGCTAAAGCGAAGGGCGAAAAGCGCGTTATTTTGTTCAACCTTTCAGGACACGGGCATTTTGACATGGTTGCCTACGAAAAATATCTGCACAATGGCCTGGAAGATTACGAGTACCCCGCCGAGGCCGTGACAGAGGCCATGCAGCATTTGCCGCAGGTTTCGCTGCCGGCCTGAGGCTGGTTTCAGCCTGTTGAACGGGTTGGGCGCAAATTTTAGTGCGATTTGTAGCACGAGATGGATATCGCCTTGAATGCAAGCGCGCCAGAGGTGACGCTGTGATTTTTTTATTCCGTAGCCCCCATGGATGGCGCGCTGCCACGTTGCCCAGGGCGCGAAGAACGCCAGGTTTTTAAGGTTTTCTTCGCGCTCTGGGCGACCTTTACGATTCATTTTTTTAACTACATATTGGCCCACGTTTACATAACCATCAAGATACCATCTTTTTAATCGAACTCTTATTTTGGCCACTGGACAAAATGCATTGGGCATGGGAAAATTTCGCTACCTTGTTTCAAAATGAAAGGATAGAGAAGATGGGCAAACGCCAGGAATTGCGCGAGCGTCGCGAGCGACAGAAGAAAATGCAGAGAATGATGCTAATAGGGGGCGGCCTGCTGGTGGTGGTTGCCATTGCTTTGTTTTTCATTCTCTCGGCCAACCAGCCGGTGGGCGAAATTGTCATGCCCGAACTGAAATCCCGCCCCCAGGCCAATTTTAATGCAATGGGTGACCCGAATGCCCCGGTCAAAATCATTGAATATTCTGACTTCCAATGCCCTTACTGTGCCCGTTTCTCAACCATGACAGAGCCTTCTATTGTTGAGCAGTATGTTGTCACCGGCAAAGTGTATTTTGAATACCGTTCAGTTGGGCAGTTCATTGGCCCTGAATCGGCGCGTGCGGCTGAAGCCGCTTACTGCGCAGGCGACCAGGGCAAGTTTTGGGAAATGCACGATGTGATTTTTGCGAATGTGTCGGGTGAAAATCGCGGCTCGCTGAGTGATGCCCGTCTAACTGCTTTTGCGGAAAAATTGGGCCTGAACATGAATAACTTTAAGGATTGTTTTACGAATGGTAAGTACAAAGCCAGGCTGCTTGAAGACCAGCAAAACGCCGCAAAAGATATTACCGGAACATCAAACTATGCTGAATTGGTTGCGGCCAATCAATATTCAGCCGGTGGTATTTCAACGCCCTCCTTTATTGTGAATGGGCGATTGATTCCGGGTGCAATGCCGTTCGAGGTTTTCCAACAGGAAATTGATGCCGCGCTGCAGGCCGCCGGGCAATAAAGGCATTCTCTCACTGCACATTTGCCAGGAAAAAAGAAACAGCGACCGTTGAAAGGCGGTCGCTGTTTGCTTTCGAGGACTTCTTGAACCGTTTCCTGGCAGTTGTGGGGCAAAACGGGCAAGCGTAGCGTTTTACAGCCCAGCCGCCTTGCGCAAAGCATCGGCGCGGTTGGTTTCTTCCCAGGGGAACTGCACATCGTCACGGCCAAAGTGACCGTAGGCGGCTGTCTTGCGGTAAATGGGGCGGCGCAGGTTCAAATCGCGGATGATTGCGCCGGGACGCAGGTCAAAATGCTGGGTGATGATCTCGCCAATCTTTTCGTCGCTGATTTTGCCCGTGCCAAAGGTCTCTACATTGACCGAGAGCGGGTGCGCTACGCCAATGGCATAAGCCACCTGGATTTCGCAGCGGTCGGCCAGCCCGGCAGCCACCACGTTCTTGGCTGCCCAGCGCGCGGCATACGCGGCGGAGCGGTCGACCTTTGTGGGGTCTTTGCCTGAGAACGCGCCGCCGCCGTGCCGCCCCATGCCGCCATAGGTATCCACGATAATTTTACGCCCCGTTAGTCCTGCATCGCCCATTGGGCCGCCGACGACGAAACGCCCGGTTGGGTTGACGTATATCTTCAGGTCGGCATCCACCATTTCGGCGGGCAGAACAGGGTTGATGACGTGTTCGATAACGGCCTGGCGGATGTCCTCTTGCGAGATTTCGGGCGCGTGCTGGGTAGAAATCAGTACGGTATCAATGCGTTTGGGTTTTCCATAGGAGTATTCCACTGTCACCTGGCTCTTGCCATCGGGGCGCAGCCATTCGAGCGTTCCATCTTTGCGGACTTCGCTCAGGCGGCGGCTGAGTTTGTGGGCCAGGTAGATGGGCATTGGAAGCAGGGTGGGGGTTTCGTTGCAGGCAAAGCCAAACATCATGCCCTGGTCGCCCGCGCCAACATGTTCGATGTCTTGGTCTTTCATCTGGCCGGTTTTGTCTTCGAGGGCATGGTCTACGCCCATGGCAATATCGGGGCTTTGGCTGGCAATGGCTGAAAGCACACCGCAGGTGTTGCCATCGAAGCCTTTTTTGGCGCGGTCGTAACCGATTTCAGTCACCACTTTGCGCACCAGTTCATCGAAGTTGACGAAAGCTTGGGTGGTGATTTCGCCCAGCAGCATCACATAGCCAGTTTTGACGGCGGTTTCGCAGGCTACGCGCGAGTAGGGGTCTTGCTCCAGGCAGGCATCCAACACGGCGTCTGAAATCTGGTCGCACATTTTGTCGGGATGCCCCTCCGTCACGGATTCGGACGTGAACAAGAGTTTAGGCGAGTTCATGAAGGTATTGCTCATTGACGGTTTTCTCCTTATTTAGAAATGAAATTGCCCCTTCGCGCAGACTGAAAGGGCAATTTGCAAGAAGCGCGGCTGCCCTCTCATCTCCCAGAACATCCGTCTGTCGGAATTGGCACCGTGTTCGGCTCACGCCGACCGGTTGTCGAGGCTTCACAGGGCCGTTCCCTCCGCCTCTCTGGATAAGAGTGCCGTTTAGGGGCTATTGAATTGTGTGGCGATAATACCACACCCGAAAATACGCGTCAACTTTACAATTTCAAAAACGTAAAAGCTCCGCCCAAACTAGACCGGGCTTTTGCTGCGCTGGCTATCTGCTCCAGACTTCATATACCATCACCCAGCGGGTCAGGGTTACGCTCCCGCCGTTATCGTCATAAATGGCTACGGTGATTTTGTAGCGGCCTGGCCGGGTGTAGATATGTTCGCCAAAGGAAGAATAATCTATCATCTCCGCTTCGGTTGATGTACTATCTCCCCAATTCCACATTGCACTGAAGGTGTCGAACAGCCCCTGGTCACGGAATTCGACCCAGGGGTAGATGGGCGCGCCCACGCGAGTAATCCGGTTGATATAGTGGTTGACGATGTAGGGGGGCGTGTTGGCGATGGTGACGGTTGTGCTGGCAACGCTGCTCGCGCCTTTGCTATCGGTCACCCTGAGCCAGATGGTTTGAATGGCATCATCCTCGCCATAAAAAGCCACCCGTTTACCAGAGCCATCGCTGAAATCGCCATCCCCGTCCAAGTCCCATTCATATACAAGATGACGGTCACCGTCGGGGTCATAGGAATTGGAGGCATTCAGACGAATGGTTCGCCCCTCGCGCACCCAATAAGGGCCGCCCGCATTGGCAACGGGAGGGCGATTGGCGAGATATTCGAGGGCTGCTTGCGCGCATCCCTGTCCGCCGTCATCGTCAGCAATGCAGACCTGCGCTATAAAAGTTCCATAAGCAGAATAGGTATGCTGGAGGCTGAAGGTTTTATCGGCTTGCAAGGTGAGCGGCTGGGTTGCGCTCCCGTCGCCGTAGTTTACTGTTCCGATCCAGGTATCTGCGCCGGGGTCGGTGAAACTTCCCAAAGCGGAAAACTTTCCAGCGGAGTTAACCTTTGCCTCCCCCAACTGTATAAGTGGAGCGACGTTGCTGACCGTTACCAGCGCGGTATCGGTGGCGGTGGCGCCGCTTGAACTGCCGACAAGCAATCCGATGGGATACACCCCGTCATCGGCCCAACTGACCGAGGGTGCAACGCCGCTGGCATCGTCGTACAGGCCATCGTTATCGAAGTCCCAGGCAAAGGTCAGCGTACCGCCCGTTGGGTCGGATGAGGCAGAAGCATCGAGAGTAATCACTTCCCCCTCCAGCGCTGCGCGGTCGGGGCCAGCATCTGCATAGAGAACGGCCTCCACCACGTTGATAGACACCGCGCGGCTGCCCGCGCCACTATCTTTATCGGTCACTGTGAGAGTAAGCGTAAACGTACCGGTTGTGGGATATGTATAAGAGCCAGTTATGCTGCGATTTGAGACCGTGCCAGCGGAGGTTTGGCCGTTTCCCCAATCCCAGGTGGCGGTGAATGAATCTTGCAGGCCGGGGTCATCGAAATCAGCCTGGACGTTAAATGGGGAACCGTGATTGACGGTTGCGGGAACATTGAGGGCGGTTATGACCGGTGAAACATTGGCAATTGCAATTTCGGCGGTGTCGGTGCTGCGCTCGCCATACGCATCGGTCACGCGCAGCCCAACCTGAAAGTTGCCGTTATCACTGAAGTTGACCTGTGGATTGAGGCCAATGGTTTCGTAACTCCCGTTGTTATCCAGGTCCCAGGCATATTCGGCGATGTTGTTATCGGAGTCTGAGGAAGCGGAGGCATCGAGCGTAACCGGGCTGCCCTCCAACCCGGCATAAGGGCCGCCTGCCTCGGCCACTGGCGGCTGGTTCGGAATGCTGGTATAGAGATATGCGCGCGGCACAAGGCCTTGAGTTTCATTGGGCAGCCTCCAAAACAGGTTGAGCCTGCCAACGCCGCCTCGGTTCATAAACTTGATGCGGACGGGGTAGAATTCTCCGGCGGTCAGGTTGAGCGGGGGCAGGGCATACGGGCCGCCAAATGGCAGATTAAACGTGTAGGTTTGGCCTAGCAAGGTAATTTCGATGAAATCGTCAATATCGCCATAGAAAATATACAGGCCGGTTTGCGGCGCTTCGAGATAACCGGTCAGGATTTCCTGGAAGGGGGACCCGTTTGCGCCAATGACCCCGGCCCAGCGGGCGCAAACGCCCTGATAATAGGTTTCCAGGTTATCCATCCCACAAGGGATATGCCAGCCATGGTCGAGCGGGCCTTCGCCGTTCACCACCAGCGGCTGGCCCCCAAACAGGTAGGGATTGCCTTCCAGGTCAAAATATTCGGCGTATAGGCCGTTTCCAGAAGCGGTTACAGGCTGTGCGTTGGCATTGTCCAATGGCAGACTGGAAAACAACAGGATGAATATTAGGACGAATGAAAATTTGGGGTCGTGCGGAAAAAATGGTTGCTTTTTCATACTCTTCCTCCCTGGTGATAAGGTCTGGAATCAACAAAGCCGCCCCCTCAGGCTTTGCACTCACCTTACAAAATTGCAAGGCGATAACCTTATTATAGAACAAAGTCACTCCAAGTTCAAGCAAATCTGCATCGCGTTTGGCTCTTGCCCTCCCCGTTAAACTGTTCTACAATTCATCTGCTCACTGTTCATCAACGTCCCAAAGTTCCTGCACGCCATTTCTAAGAACCCACTGAGACGATTCGTAATAAAACCCACCATCCCCTCAAGGAGATTCGCATGTCCGATTACCTGTTTCGCGGCTCTCTGGCCGACCTTGACCCAGAAGTATATGAACTGACACAGATTGAGTCAGAACGCCAGGCCCGCAAGTTGATTTTGATTCCCTCTGAAAGCCAGGCCCCGTTAGCCGTGCGCGAGGCAATGGGGTCTGCGTTCCAAAATATCTATGCTGAGGGCTATCCCAACGAATCGACCCGCACCCAAAGCGAGGCCGAAATTCTCGATTATGCCAGTCAATTGGCGCATTACCGCCGCTACGCCGACCCACGCTATTACAAAGGCGTTGAATATGCCGATACGGTTGAAGCCCTGGCGCGCCGCCGCTGCGCCGAGGCCTTTGCGGCCAACGGCATTGGCCCCGATGAAATTTTCGTCAACGTGCAGGCGCTTTCGGGTGGCCCGGCCAATAACGCGGTTTATCACGCTCTGGTGAAGCCCGGCGATACGGTGATGGGCATGAGCCTGTTTCATGGCGGGCATCTCTCGCACGGTTCGCCAGTTAACCGTTCGGGCAAGTATTTCAATATCGTTTCTTACACCATAGACCCCCTGACGGAAAAAATTGACTACGATTCCATGCTGGCCCTGGCAAAGGAACACAAACCGAAAATGATTATCGCCGGGTATTCCTCATATCCCTGGATTCCCGATTGGAAGAAGTACCGCGAAATTGCCGACTCGGTGGGCGCCTATTTACTGGCCGATATTGCCCACATTGGCGGGTTGGTGGCTGCGGGGGTGGTCCCCTCGCCGGTTGGCTATGCCGATGTCATCACCTCCACCACCCACAAGACGCTGCATGGGCCGCGCGGCGCCATCATCCTCACTACCCGCGCCGACCTGGCGAAACTGATTGACAAAGCCGTCTTCCCTGGCGAACAAGGCGGGCCGCATGTGAACATTTTTGCCGCCCTTGCGCTCACCTTCAAATTGGCGCGCACCCCTCAGTTCCGCATATTGCAAGAGCAAACGCTCAAGAACGCCAAAGCCATGGCCGACCGGCTGACTGAGCGCGGTCTGCGCATTGCCTATGGCGGCACCAACTCACATTTGCTCAATATTGATTGCCGCCCCATCCAGGCCCCCGATGGCACTGCCCTTTCTGGCGACCGGGCGGTGCGCATCCTCGACCTGGTGGGCATCGTCGCCAACCGCAATACTATTCCTGGCGATGCCATTCCCAACGACCCCTCTGGCGTTCGGCTCGGCACCCCCTGGATTACCCAGCGCGGCTTCGACGAAGAGAAAAGCCGCCAACTGGCCGACATCATTGCCGACGTGCTGCTGGCTGCGGCCCCGCACCGCATTGATACGCCTAACCCCAAGCGCGTGAAACGCCGCGCCAAAGTGGATTTTAACGTGCTGGAAGAAGCCCGCCTGAAAGTGCGCGCCCTGGCCGATTCTGCTGGGGTTGATTTCGAGCCTACCAGGCATGGCTATCCCCATTTCTTCTACATTGACGACCCATCTAGCGGCGTGTTCGAGATTCATGGCTTCCGTGTCCGCCAGTTCCTCAACTACGTCCTCACCAGCGACATCTCCGCCTTGCGGCCAGGAGAAAGCCAGCCGACTCAACTCTTCACCCCGCGCGGAGAAGTGAAAGGCACACTGACTTGCGTGACCCTGACGCATTTTCGCCTGAGCGTGCCGCCCCAACACGCCGGGCTGACCGCCGCCTGGCTGCGTGGACATTCAGACGGGTACACCTCCTTGAACCTGGATGGCGCACCCGATTACACCCCCCGCCACATCCCCGGCCTGGTGATTGTGGAAGAATCAAAAGAAGCGCCAGTTCAGAGCGAGGGCAACCCCATCGCCCCGCACAAGCCCTTCTACATCGGAATACAGGCAGGCAGCGGCAACCCGCTCCCCGATTTCACCTGGAAAACCGAAGAACCCGGCGCGCTGCGCCGCACCCCGTTGTACGAACTCCACAAACAATTGGGCGCGAAAATCATCCCCTTTGCGGGTTGGGAAATGCCGGTTTGGTACTCCTCAGTGTTAGAAGAACACATCGCCACCCGCCAGGCGGCAGGGCTGTTCGATGTCTCTCACATGGGCGTCTATTCCATTGAAGGCGAAGATGCCGCTGCGTTCCTCGATAGCGTTTGCGCCAACGACATTGGCAAACTCAACCCCGGCGCTTCGGTTTACACCCACTTTATGACCCCCGATGCAAAAGTGCTGGATGACACGCTGGTCTACCGCCGCGCGCGCGATAAATACCTGATGGTGGTGAATGCCGCTAACGATGACAAAGACCGCGCCTGGCTTGAAGCCGTGCGCGATGGCAAGGTGAAAGTGGATGCTGCCCGGCCCTGGGCGCGCGCTTTTGGCTACAACGCCCTGCTGCGCAATCTGCGCGACCCGCAGGCTGGCGGCGAGATGCGTGTGGACATTGCCTTACAAGGCCCGCGCAGCACCGACATCTTGCTGGCGCTCGGCGCAGATGCTGAAACCCACAGCCGAATCGCCGCCCTCAAACGCACCCACCTGTGCGATGCCCGCCTGGGGACACGAGAAAATGGCATTCACGAGCCTTTCGACCTGATTGTCTCACGTACCGGCTATACCGGCGAAAAGGTGGCCTACGAACTCTTTATTCACCCCGAACGCGCTGCCGAGTTCTGGCAGGCCTTGCTGCGCGTTGGAGAAAAATTTGGCATCAAGCCGGTTGGGTTGGGCGCGCGCGATTCCCTGCGCACCGAAGCCGGCCTGCCGCTCTACGGGCATGAAATGGGCGATGGCTCTGGCAAATTCGGTCAGCCCGATTTGGGCATTGGCGAAAGCGGCTTCATCGGCTACGTCAAATTCTACAAGCCCTGGTTCATTGGGCGTGAGGCCCTGCTCGCCAGCGAGCAGACCCGCAAGGGCGTGGTGGCGCGCTTCCGCTTTGCCGAAAAAGGCGTGCGCATGGCCCACAATGGCGACCCGGTGCTGGATAAGCGCGGCAAGGTAATTGGCTGGGTCACCTCCTGCGCAGTCGATTCCGAAGGCTACCTGACCGGGCAAGCATACATCGAGTTGAAATCTGCTGTTGAAGGCACGCCAATTGCCATCTACCAATCCGCGCCCAAAGAAGCGGGCAAAGCCCCTGCCGAACTGAAGACCGGTGACAAACTCAACCTCCCCACTCCGGCGGTCGTCATCAGCCGCTTCTCAATGTAATCTAAAATCAGACGCTGTGTTGCTGACTTCTGGAGCGCAGGAGATTGCTTCTGCGCTCCCAATTTCTCCAAAATTTCAGGAGGTGTAGATGAAGGTCGCCTGGTTGGGATGGGAAGAAGTGTACACCACTCGCCGGGTACAGCAAGCCGCCCGGCAGCAAGGACTGAACTTAATCGTTTGCAACATTCACGATGTCAGTTTCGACATCGTTGGACAGAAAGCCAACCTGCGCGTGTTTGATGAGAATTTACTGGAGACCTGCGATGGGCTGGTGGTGCGCACCTTTTACCCCTACATCTCTGAAGCGCTCACGGTCGCCCGTCTGTTTCGTGACGCAGGCAAAGTGGTGATTGACGAAAGCCTGACCGACGAAGGCTACGCCGTCAGCAAAATGCACGACTATTTGGTACTCACTGAACATGGCCTGCCCTGCCCACGTACCTGGCAATTGTTCAACCCCCGGCAGGTAGAAGCGCTGGCCGAGCAATTACACTACCCTTGCGTGTTAAAAGGCGTGCATGGCGCGCGCGGCGAGCATACCTACCTGGTTCACAGCGCTGAACAACTCCACCGCCGTCTGTGGCACTATACCTACGGCGAGTTAATGTTGCAAGAATACCTGCCCGCCAGCGAAGATTACCGTGTCCTTGTCATTGGCTACCAGGCCCTGCCGGTGATGGTCAGCCGCCGCCCGCCCAAAGGCGATTTCCGCACCAACCATTCGCTTGGCGGAAAATTCTATTCGCACCCGCTGGCTGACTTCTCCGGCTTCCAGGCGCTCTCCGAGCAAGCCGCGCGCGCCCTGCGGCGTGAAATTACCGCCGTTGATATTCGGATGAAGGACCGTGAACCGATGATTCTGGAAGTCAACCGACAGCCCGATTTCGAGGGCTTTGAGCGTGCCACGCGCTTTGATGTGGCTGGGAAGGTGGTCAGGTATATTTTGGAACGGGTAAAGTGAACATGGAGGCATGATGTCTGAACAATTTCGCACCGAAGAATTTTCGGTCAACGGCGAGCAGCTGCTTGCCAAAGTCAAGGAACTGCTGCGCCAGGGCAACATTCGCCGGGTGATTATCAAGGACAAAGCGGGCAAAGTGCTGGTTGAATTTCCGCTCACCATCGGCGTGGTCGGGGCTGTGCTGGCGCCCACCCTGGCGGCGGTCGGCGCGCTGGCTGCGCTCGTCACCGAAGCGACGATTGTGGTCGAGAAAACCGAATAATTACCGCTCGTATACTTCCGGGTTAACGCAGTGCGGCAAGCGCTCGCCCTTCAGCCCGGCAATCAGGTTTTGGGCTGCCAGAGTTGCCATCATATCGCGCGAGGAGGTTGAAGCGCTGGCAATGTGCGGAGTCACCAGGCAGTTTTCCAGCGTCAGCAGTGGGCAATCGAGCGGCAGCGGCTCTGGGTCGGTCACATCCAGCGCGGCGGCAAAAATTCGTTTGTCTTTCAGTGCTTCATAGAGTGCATCCTGGTCCAGCACACCCCCGCGCGCAGTGTTGACCAGCACGGCGGTTGGCTTCATCTTCGAGAGAAAATCGGCGTTCACCATGCGGCGGGTTGACTCGGTTAATGGGGTGTGAATGGAGACAAAATCGGCTTCGCGCAGCAATTCATCGAGCGTGCCAACGGGCGAGGCATTCCAGGCCGGGGCAGCCGAGGGGTCATAATACAAAACGCGCAGGTCAAACCCGCTCGCGCGTTTGGCAACCGCCTGCCCAATGCGCCCAAAGCCCACCAACCCCAGCGTTTTGCCGGCCAAATCTACCCCTAGCAGGGTGGATGGCCCCCACGTCACCCACTTCCCGGCCCGCAGGGAACGCTCGGCCTCGCTCACGCGCCGCGCGGCGGCCAGCAGCAGCGCAAAGGCAAAATCGGCGGTTGCGTCGGTCAGGATACCCGGCGTATTCCCGACCGGAACCCCGCGCACGGTGGCCTCGGGAACAACGATGTTATCGAACCCAACCGCATGATTGCTCACCACCTTCAGCCTCGGTCCGGCGGCATCCAGCACTTCGCCATCAATGCGGTCGGTTAGCAGGCACAAAATGCCCTCCACACCGCGCACCTTTTTCAGCAAGGTTTCACGGTCTGGCGGCAAGTCTTCGGGCCAAATTTCGGCCTCGCAAAATTCTTTCACTAAATTTAATCCCTTGTCGCGGATGACGCGGGTGACGAACACTTTTGGTTTGGGCATGGCGGCCTCCTTGCGCGCATTTTTACCTGATGATAGCATAAACCCATGCTCCCCGAACATTTCCTCACCGTCACCCTGCGCCAGCACCCGCACGGCGCAAGCGTAACGCGCATTTTGGCTGCTGCGCTTCAGGCGGTTGAACCGAGGCAGGTCGTAAAGAAATATCTTTCTGTGCATCCCTTGCCGCCTGCCCATCGCATCTTCCTCTTGGCGGTGGGAAAAGCGGCAATTCCGATGACCCGCGCCGTGTTCGAGCGAATAGACGTGACCGCAGCCCTGGTCATCACCAAACACGCGCAAACCACCGGGCTGCAACCTGCCACCGTTATAATCGGCGGGCATCCCATCCCAAACGCTCACTCACTTCGGGCGGGGCGGGCGGCTCTGCAATTTGTCTCCGGTCTGCGGGCCAACGACCTGCTGCTCTGCCTCATCTCCGGCGGCGGCTCGGCCCTGATGACGGCCCCCCACCCCGGCCTGACCCTGGACGATATACAGTTGCTCACCCGCCAACTACTGGCCTGTGGCGCGCGCATTGACGAAATTAACACCCTGCGCCGTCATCTCGACCAGGTGAAAGGCGGCGGGCTGGCGCGGGCCGCCTCCCCGGCGCGGGTCGTCAGCCTGATTCTCTCAGACGTGGTTGGCAACCCGCTCGAAGCGATAGCCTCCGGCCCCACCGCCCCCGACCCATCCAGCCGGGCCGATGCGCTTAGCGTGTTGGAAAAATACGGTTTAATCGAAAACATCTCAGCCGCCATATTGCATACGCTGGAACACGCCCCCGAAACCCCCAAACCCGGCGAGGCATTGTTCGCGCGCGTGGAAAATGTCATCGTTGGCAGCAATGCCCTGGCCGCGCAGGCCGCCCTCCGCCAGGCAGAAGCCGAAGGCTTCCACGCGCAATTTTTAGGCGATTCGTGGCAAGGTGAAGCCCGCCAGGTGGCGAAAACGCTGTGCAACGTTGTTTTCCCCTTTCCCTTTGGGAGAGGGGCGGGGGGGGAAGGAATTCCACGCCCCTTTTGCCTGGTTGCGGGCGGCGAAACCACGGTTACCTTGCGCGGAAAAGGACACGGCGGGCGCAACCAGGAACTGGCCCTGGCTGCTGTGCCTGAACTGGATGGCCTGCCCAATCTGATGCTCGTCAGCCTCGCCACCGATGGCGAAGACGGCCCCACCGATGCCGCCGGGGCGGTCGTCACCGGCGAAACGGCAAAACGCGCCCGGGCGCTGAATCTCGACCCAGGCGCATTCCTTGAACGCAACGACTCTTACCACTTCTTTGCCCCGCTCGGCGACCTGCTCCAGCCCGGCCCCAGCGGAACGAATGTTAACGATTTGACGTTCCTGTTCGGGTTTTAGAGGGGCCAGCGCAGCCCAAACGGGCGGATGTCAAATTCTGGCTGCACGCCATTCGCCAGCCCTGCCACAATTTGCCCCGTGCCTGGCGCGAGTGAGAGACCGAGCATGGCGTGACCCGTAGCAAGTATCAGATTTTCGTGCCGGGCTGAAAAGCCAATGATGGGCAGCCCATCGGGCGTGGTGGGACGCAGCCCGGCCCAGGTTTCTTCGATTTCCAATTTTTCATCCAGCCGAAGATATTCCCGCGCCGCCGATTCGATGCGCTCAAGCCAGAGCGGGTTGGGCGTGGTAGACATTTCGCCGATTTCTAGCCGCCCGGTAATGCGCAGTTTGTCCTCGAAAGGCGTAACGGCCACTTTGCGCTCGCCCAGCAGCAAAGCTCCGCGCGGCTTGATTTTTGGGCTGGAGACAGTCAGACTGTAGCCGCGTGCTGGTTGGATGGGCAGATTTAATCCCAGTTTGCGTCCCAGCTGTGACGACCAAGCCCCAGCAGCCAGAACAACCTGCGAGGGCTGGAATGCTCCGGCGGGGGTGATAACGCGGGTGATTTTCCCGTTTTGGGTCTCGAAACCGCTCACGGGGGTATGCTCTCTCACTTCGGCGCCCATCTGAAGAACGCTCTCTTTCAACAGCCGCAGATATTCTGCTGGGTCGAGAGAGGCGTCGCCGCTGAAATCTACCCCGCCGATGACGTGTTCACGCGCGGCGGGTTCGCGCGTGTGAACAGCGGCCTGGTCTAGCACTTCGGCGGGCAGGCCGTGCCGGTGCAGGAGGTCTGCTTCGTGCTTGCCTGCTTCAAAGGCCGATTGGGTTTGGTAGAGAAAGAGCAGCCCGTTTTGACGGTAACTGCAATCAAAATGTTCGTCGGCGATGATTTCGGCGAACAAGTTTGCGCTTAACAGCCCCAATGCTTTGAGTGGGGGGATGGCGCGGGTTACGTTGGTTTCGGTGCAGGCGGCGGCAAAATGGATCAGCCAGGCAAGGTAGGCCGGGTTCAGGCTGATTTTCAGGCCAAAGGGACTGCGCGGCGGGTTGAGCATCCACTGTAGTGCGGTGGCGATGACCCCCGGTGCGGCCAGCGGGACGATGTGGCTCGGCACGATATGCCCGGCATTGCCGGCACCGCTGCCCCTTGCGGCCTGGGCCTGGTCGAGCAGGGTTACGCCCCGGCCCAATTGGAGCAAGGAGTAGGCGCAGTGCAGTCCAATGGGCCCGCCGCCGATGATCAAAATGTCGGCGGGTGTGCTCATGGTATTCCCTTTCCAAATGGGTCGCGCTCGTCCATGAGCAGGCTGCCCTCGGCCATCACCCAGGCTTCGCCGGTGATGGTGGGGATGATTTTCTCGCCCTCGAACTGAATCGTACCCTCGAAGATGCTGCCAATCACAGATTGCTGCCGCCAGACCTGGCCCTCGGTCAGTTTGCCATCTGCGGCCAGGCACGCCAGTTTGGCGCTGGTGCCGGTGCCACACGGCGAGCGGTCGTAGGCTTTGCCGGGGCAAAGGACAAAACTGCGGCTGTCGGCTTGTTCAGAGGGGGCAAATAGTTCTACATGGTCAATTTCATGACCGTTGGGGGCGGTGAGGCCCATGCGGGTATAGGCTTTGCGCACGCGGCTGGCGAACTCGGTTAATTGTTGCAGGTTGCGGGGCGAGATTTCGAGGCCGTGGTCGTGACACAGGAAGAACCAGTTGCCGCCCCAGGCCACGTCGCCGTGAATCACGCGCCCATCAACCTCGATTGCAATGTGTTTGTGCAAGCGGTAGGCTGGCACGTTGCGGATGGAGACGCGGTTGGGGTATTCTTTCACCTCTCGCCTCTCTCTCGAAGGGAGAGGCGAAGGCTCCTCTTCCCTTTTGGGGGCGAGGGGGTGCAGCGTGGCTTCGACTATGCCGACTGGGGTTTCGATGCGGTATGTGCCCGGCGCAATTTTGCCGCGGTAAGAGAGTGAGGCCATCAGGCCGATGGTGCCATGCCCGCACATGCCGAGGTAGCCGACGTTGTTGAAGAAGATGACCCCCAACTGGCAGGATGGGTGGGCGGGTGGCAGGAGGTAAGCGCCCACCAGTACCTCGGAGCCGCGCGGTTCGTTGAGGATGGCCCGGCGGAAGTGGTCGAAGTTGCGTTTTAGTTGGGTGAGTTGTTCCGAAATGGGGGCAGGCTTGAGCGGGAAAGGCAGGGATTCAATTAAGCGGGTTGGTTCTCCGCCGGTGTGTGAGTCCAGAAACGGGATGCGCTTCATCGCTTTTTTCCAAAAAAGGTGCAACCGGTTGGCGATTCGCGTTACGATAGGGTTTGGAAGATTTGGTCAAATTCTGCTTGCTCGGTTTCATCGAGCGGCAGGAGCGGGCGGCGCGGGTTGCCGACTGGGATGCCAAGTAGTTCACAGCCGCGCTTGACCTTTTGGGTGTAACTTCCGCTTTCGAGAGCGCGCAGGAGCGGCATGAGCCGGTGCATGGCGGCGCGGGCGGTGAGGAAGTCGTTTTGCAGGGCGGCTTGCAGCACGGCGGCATGTTGGCGTGGGGCGCAGGAGGCGCCGCCGCCGATCCAGGCGGTGCTGCCCCACAGGAAGTAGTCGAGGGCTTGGTCGTCGGAGCCGCAAATCATCTGGAGGCGCTCGCCATAGCGCAGGCGGAATTCGTAGACGCGGCTCATGTCGCTGGAGGCTTCTTTGATGCCGATGATGTGCGGCAGGTCGAGCAGGCCGTCTAACACCTGGTAGCCGATTTCTGTTCCGGCCCGCCAGGGGAAGTTGTAGAGGATGATGGGCAGGCAGGTGCTGGCGGCGACGGCGCGGTAGTGGGCCAGTAGCTCACGTTGGCTGGGGCGCGAGTAGGGCGGGACGGCCACCATCAGGGCATGGTAGCCGATTTGCTCGGCGGCCTGGGCGAAGCGGATGACATCGCGGGTGGCGCCAGCGTTGACGCCGGCGATGAGGGTGGTTTTGTGGCCGGCCTGATGGCGGACAAATTGGAAGAGTTCGAGGCGTTCAGTATCGCTCAGGGCGTAGACTTCGCCGGTGGTGCCGCCGGGTACTAGGCCGCTGATGCCGTTGGTAAGCAGAAAGTCTATCAGTTGGGCGAGAACGGGGTAGTTGATGTTTTCGTGGTCGTCGAAGGGGGTGACGATGGGGGCGTAGATGCCGGTCAGTTGCATGGTGGGGCTCCTGGTGGGGGGTTAGCCATTTTCTCCTGTTAGGCGGGCAATTTGCAGCACGCATAATCGCAAGACGGCTTGCTTTTCGGGCGGCAAGGCGGCTTCTTCAATTTGGGCAATGCGTTCTACGTCTTTGATGGCGCGGATGATGCTGACTGGGACTTCGAGGCTGCTTTCGGTGATGTGACTTAATTGCTCCATGGCACCGACCAGGAACTGCCGCATTTCGTCATCTACGCGTGAGGAGCGCAGGAATCCGGCCAGGGCCGAGGGCAGGCGTCCGCCGCTGGGGGTGGGGCGTAGGGAGGGGCTGGGGAGGGTGGCGGAGAAGGCGTGCAGGGCCGCGGCCAGTTCGGTGAAGCTCTGAACGCGTTGCTCAATCGAGTCGCCTATCAGGTCCCAAATGGTGGAGCGCCAGTAACGTACCTGGTCGGGCAGGCGCAGCAGGCGGCGGGTTTCGGCTTGCCAGGCCGGGCTGAATTTTGCGCTTGTTTTTGCGACCATGCGTTCAAAGTCGGTGTTGAACAGGTCGGCTTGCAGCAATACGGCCAGGTCGGGGCGCAGGGCGGGCAGCAGGTCGGGCAGGAAGGAGCCGTTTTGGAAGAAATCGCCCACGTTCAGGCCATGCCGTCGCAGAAGTTCTTGCTGAAAGAGTGGCAAAAAGCGCAGCATGGCGTCGTGGTCTTCGCGCAGGGCGACGAAGGAGGCATGCCCGGCGGGGAAGGCGTTTTCTATGCGGCGGGTGATTTCTCCGCGCCAGTCCTGGTAGAGGCGCAGGGTGTTGAGGATGTCATACACGGGCAGGCGCGGCAAGATGCGTTCGGACATCAGTCCTTCGCGTTCTGATTCGGGAAAGGCTTTTTGGGCGTAATATTCGAGGGCGCGGAACAGGCCGGTGGTCAATTGGTTGATGCCCAGGATGGCTGTTTGGGCCTGGTTGTGCGAGATGGCGCGCAGCATACTGCCCTGTTTGGAAAGCGGGATCATTTCGGCTACGCTGGCGACGATTTGCTGGCCGCGGTCGGCGCCCGAAGCTGTCCTCCGCCGAGAGGTGGGCCGGTCGCGTAGTTGTGGGAGGGAGCGCCCGATGAAGTAGGAGATGATGTGCAGGCCAAAGACATCTTCGGGGCGGCCATATAGGATGTGGCGGAAGTGTTCGGTGAGTTCGTTGAGGAAGCCTTCGTAGAGTGGCTCATTTAAGCCGATGGTGAGGCGTTCCATCTCTTGTGCGCCGCGGCCTTTAACACCCAGGCGGCTTTCGGTGAGGGTTTCGGCTGCCCGCAGTAAGTTTTGACGGTGGATATGCTGTGATTGACGCAGGTGGTAGAGCAGGTTTGCCAGGTTGCGTACAGGCAAGAAGCGCATGTGTTCGGCGATGTTGCTTTGCAGGGTGCGCAAGTCGCCGCCTACAAAGACGCCTTGTAAAGGGGTGACGGCGTAGGCGGTGCTGCGTTGGGCGGCGGGCGGCAGGTTTTTGGAGAGGCGTTTGCGCTGGGCCGGTTGGTCGAGGTCAAGAAATGCGGGTTGCCCGGCGACGTCTGAGTAGTATCCGCCCTGGCGCTGCATGGGTTCGCCGCTGCCCAGTTTCAGGCGGATTGATTCGGTCAGGCCGTGTTCGGCCAGCCAGGTTTGGATTCGATATTTGGCCTGGACGTATTGAAATGCGCCGTTGGCCTGGCTGATTTGTTGACTCAAGTCGGAACCGGCGATGAAGATTTCGGCCAGGACTTCGGACAGGCGGCTTTGCGGGGTTTGGTCGGTGTGACGGCTTTGGGTGGCGTAATCCCAAATTCGGTCGAGGTAGTTGGGGATGTCGGTGACGGCTTGGATGTCCTCAAAGAGTGGAATGAGCCAGATGTTGGGCAGGTCCGATTCGGGGTATTCGCGCCGGAAGCGTTCTAGCTGGGCCGACATTTTGCGGTCGAGGGCTACCAGGGCTTCGGGGCGGGTGGACATGCTGATTTGCAGGGCCAGCGTCAGGCCGGGGTTGCCGTATTTGCCTGTGATGGCGTTAATTTCTTGCATGTTGAAGGCGGTCGTTTCGATGGCAAATTGCTCACGCGAGGTAATCATGCCCTGATGAATGCGCGGGGTGATGACGAAGCGTTGTAAGATGTCGTGATAGCCTGCGGCAGCGCGCAGGAGCGGTTCCGATTCGCGGTGCGCGAGGATTTCGGGAATCAGGGCGTGTAGTTGCTTGCGCAGTTTTTTGTTGAGTGCGAACCAGGTTTCGAGCATGGCGCGGCGCTGGGCGCGCAGCTCGAGCATTTTCTTTTCGTAGCGGTCGTTGTGCTGCCACAGAACTTCTGCCGGGTCGCGGCGCAGGTGCAGGCGGGTTGCCAGGCGTTCGAGCGGGCTGGTGTTGAGTGAATAGGGCAAGAAGCCGCGATAGCGCTGCTCCAGTTGATGGGTCAGTTGTGTGATTTGGTTGAGGAGTTGGGTAAAGCGCGTGCTGCGCTCTGGCAGGCGTTCTAATTCGGCCAGCAAATCGGGGGCAATGGGCAGGTGTGGGTTGGCGCAGCGCAGCAGGTTGAGGATGCCGGCCAGGCGGCGCACGTTTTCCATGACGGCGGCGGCGGCCAGGCGGTGCCCTTGCCCGGAGGGGCGGTTCGAGCCGTCCCAATCACTCCAGAAGGAGAGGAAGGTTGGTATTTGTGTTTCGCTGAACAGTTCGATATAGGCTTCGCTGGCTGTCAGGGCGTCGAAATCAACCAGAATTTCGTCGGCTTCGCGTTCAGAGTTGATGCTGATGTTGAGTCCTAAAAACTCGCGCAGCAGCTCGTGTGCGGCTTTTTCTGCCAGCCCCGGCGCGGGCGGTTGTTTGTTGATTATGGCGCGCTGGATCGATTCGATGACCATCTCGGCAGTGAGGGAGTATTTTTGGGTGGGGTGGACGGTGCGGTCGTAGGTGCGCAGGCGGAAAGCGTTTTGGCGGCGGGCGAGTGCGTCTTTCATGAACTCGCGCTCCAGCCGGGCGGCCAGCCAATTGCCATCGGCAGCGGCTTTGCGCATGAGCTCGTCACTGATGAGGGCGCGCTCGCGCAGGCGTTGGCGGAACAGGTCGAGGCGTTCGGGCAGGTAGGTTTTCAGGAATTCCTTCCGCAGGTGGGCTGGATCTATATCGGGTAGGGAATTGAGCGGTTTCCAGGCCTCGCGGTTTTCGAAGTGGCGGCTGATTTGGGCGGCGAGGGAGTCCCAGGCTTTTATCCCCGGCTCCTCTCCCGCTGGGAAAGGGGAGAAAGGCAAAGTTGGGGCAGCCGTTCCCGCTCTCCCTGCGGGAGAGGGGTTAGGGGTGAGGGTGAACTTCAATTCTTTGCGGTTATAGCGGGCGTCTTCTTCTTCGATGAGGCGGTTGAGGTCTATCAGCAGGCGGCGGGCTTTGTGCTGTATGGTTTCGGCCCCGTCTACACCGCCCAGAGTGAGGCGGAAGGTGCTGCGGCCGGTGTCGAACCCGGCTTCGGTGCGGGCAAAACTTGCCAGTGGCAGCAGGCCAATTCCGCGCCGGGCCAGGGCGGAGGCCAGCCAGTCGAGTGAGAGGCCGTTGGGCAGGCGTTTTACCTGTAAAAGCGGGTACATGCTGCCGGTGGGGGGCAGGATGGTCAGCCCGAAGGGGTTGCGCTCGGTGGGCAGGTTGGCCGCCGCCGAGAGCAGTGCCTGGGTACGTTCTTTGAAGATGGCGTTGCGCAGCCGCCAGTAGGCGCGCGCCGCTTCGAGTGGGCCGCGATAGAAGAGATAGACGATGAAGATGGCGGCCAAATTGGGTTGAATCAGGTCGTTGATGGCGCGGAAACGTTCGCGTAGTTCTGGCGGACGGATTTCTACGACCGACAGGCGCGCTCCGGCCAGACAATCGGTTTTCGACATGGAATGCACGCTAATTACGCGCTCGGCCTGGCGTTCGTCAATCAGGCCGTCACGCACCAGGTCATCGGCCACCTGGCGGGCGGTTTTGATGAGCGGCAGGTCATCCACCGGGGCCACGTTCTGATAGGCCAGGTCATCCACCACATATATGCCGCGTTGCAGGCACCAGGTCATCAGGCGGCGAATGTCGTCTTCGGCAAAAATGCGCCCGGTGGCATTGTGGGGGTTGTTGAGGGCAATGGCGCCGTGCTTGGGCCAATGCGGGTCGGTTTGGCACAGGTCGGTCAGTTTGGCAATCATGGCATCCACGTCGAGCGCCAGGTCCTCGGTGAGCGGCACGGCGTGGGCGTTGGGAAAGCATTGTTCGTAGGACCAACTTAAATCGGGGAAGACGACATCGGTGATTCCGCAGTGAAAGCCAAGCAGGCCCAGGGCGGTGCGCGAGGAGCCGCTCGTTACCAGGCAGGCTTCGGGTTGGTATTGTGGTTGATGAAGGGTGAAGACGGCCAGGAAACTGTGCTGAAGCCGTTTGCGCCAGGCGGGGTTGTGCAGGTTGGCGGTGAGTTCGTGAAGCAGGGTCAGGCTATCGGTATGGGCGAACTCATCAATTTGGAAGGCGTTGGAACGGTTGTGCAGGATGTGCGAGAGGTGTTGGCCTTTTTTTTCGATCGATTCGGTCACGCGGGTGACGGTTTGGGCTTTGGCTTGCGCCAGGCCATTGAGCCGCTTGCCCACCCGCAGGGCCAGGCTGGTTAGCGCCTCAGCGGCAGAAAGGTCATTTTGTGGGGTGTCGGGCCAGTCGGGTTCGAGCAAGGTTGGAGAGGCGGATGTTTCCCTTTTGGCGAGGCTGTTTTCTAGCAAAAAGTGTAACCATTCGATTTCGGAGGCTGAGGGTGTGCCTTTCAACGCAAAATGGACAGTTTCGATGACGGCCAGCAAATCGGCGTTGCCAACCACGAAAACGGTCGAGAGCGAATCGAAGCGTGGGTGGAAGATGGCCGGGGTGAGCAAACGGATGACGCGCTGGACGAGTTTGGCCTCGCGCGCCAGTGAGCGCTGGTTGAGGGTGTTGTTGGCTTCGATAAAGAAGAGTGGATGGTGAATGCTCAACAGGCGCAGTTTGCGGCGGCTGTCTTCGGTCAGCGGAGCACCCAGCAGTACAAAGGTTGGCCGATTGGGCGCGGCAGAAAGGGCGCTTTCGAGCGCGGCATACGCAGCGCTTTCGTCTTCGGGCAGGGTTTCGAACTGCAAACGGGGAATCTCGCGCCAGGCAGGCGGCAGGGGCAGGCAGTGGGTGAAAATCTGCGCGGGGGTCACTTGCAGGTAGTTGGAGAGCGCCGTGAGCAAGACCCGCAGGGTTTCGAGAATGCCGCCTGAAGAGAGGATGATTTCGCGCTTGCCGGCAGGGTCGTTGAGGTTATAGCACAGGGGGTCGGGTTGGTTTTCGAGCCAGCGGGCAAAGGTTTCAACGAGTGGGTGTGGGTTTTTGCGGTTATATCCGCCACGCGGGGCGTAGGGGCTGCTCTTTTGAATCAGTTGCCTGATAAACTCCAGCGCGGGGCGTTCTTCGGGGTGCAGGGCCAGGTGTTCAAGCAGAGAATCGACATCGGCTAAATCTTGGCGGCGAAAATCAACCCCCAGCGCAATCCGCAGGAAAAGGGAGGCCAGACGTTCGTCTTGGAGCGGGTTGCCGATGTGAAAGTTGACGCGCTCCTCGGGCGCAACCGGCGCGGCGGCGGTCGCTTCGCTGATTTCGGAGACGCGGGCAGCCCGAATGGGTTTCAGGCGGAAGGGGGCGAGGGGGTCGGGGAGGGGCATCGTCTAATTTTTGAGCATGAAGGTCGTAAAGGTTTTAAGGCTTTTCGTTGGTGACCTTTGAGACTTTTGTGTTTAATCTTTTCTTTTGGCAACAGCCTTCTGCAACATCTTCTGAAATAACTCACCCAATTCCGTCCCGGCAAAATCTTGCGGCGAGAGCGAGATGATGGTTCGGGCATTTTTCAGTCCTTGGCTGGCTTCGGCCAGGCGGGCAGCCTGCGGGGTGAGAATCAGCAGTTCGGGATTCTCTTTGAGAATGTCCAGTTCTTCTTTCTCAAAGGCCAGCCTCATCCGGCTGCGGGCCAGTTCGTCTTCGAGGCGTTTTTGGGCGATGGCATCTTCTTGGGCCAGACGTTCTTGCTTGAGCGCGAGTTTCTTCAACTCCAGGTCATGCTCCATGGCGGCGATTTCTTCATCGGCCTGGTATTTCGATTTGGCTGCCGCAATGCGGGCCTGGTGATTGAGTTTCTCGGTCTGTTCCATCAAGCGGGCTTCTTCTTGCTGACGAAGGGCCTCGGCAATGTCCGAATCTGCCGGGTCGAGTGAGACCACCGCTAGCGAAATGAGCTCAACGCCAAAGCGTTCCTTAAACCCAGCGGCTTGCGCTTCGAGGTATTCAGACAGGCCTTTTGAAGAGAGCGACTGAATTTCAGATTGTTGAGCGTATTCCTTCACCAGCCCCTCCAGGCGAATGCTGGCCTGTTCGGCGGCGCGGGCTACCGCCTCGCTGTTCCAGCCGCCAATGCGCACCAGCGCGCCGAGATTATCGAACGCCGGGGCGACCGAGCCGACCAGTTTGACGATGACGCCTAAATTCCCGGCGGCAACCGCTTCAATGTTCAACTGGATGGGATGCGGCGCGCGTTTGAGCAGCAGGCTGAAGTGGCGCGGGTAGAATAATCCATCGCGCAGGCCGATTTTGCCATTCGATTCGTACAGGGCTATTACATCGGGCTGGCGAACCCGAAATTCAAAAAATGCCAGCAAAATGATTGCCAGCACAAGAATGGTGATAACGCTCAAGAGGATTTCCATAAGTAACATCTCCTTGCCAAATATGCCCAAAATTTCGCTGGATTATACTGCCATGTGGGCGATTTGGTTAAAATTGTAAAAAACGTTCGGTGTTCGATGGTTCGGTTTTACGAAAAGAATTAACAGATGCAACCAGGCTTCGTTTCGGCAGTGTATAATGGATTTTATTGATGAAATTGATATGAATTTACCGTGCTATGGAAAGGTGAGTGCTCAAATGACAAGGAGAAAAATATGACGACACCCAAGCGGTATGCTCCTGCGCTGGTTGTTTTGCACTGGCTTTCGGCCTTGCTAATTATCCTGACCCTGTTCGCCGGGCTGGGCGTTTTGGGTGAGATGCCCAACTCCCCCGAAAAAGCGCCTATGCTGGCAACCCACATGACAATGGGGTTGACCATCCTCACCCTGACGGTCATCCGGCTGGTGGTGCGATTTGTCTCAAAGAAACCCGCCCCAGCGACAGCAGGACATCCTATCCTGGATAAAATCGGCGTAGCGACCCACTGGCTCTTATACCTGGGCGCGCTTGGAATGGGCATCAGCGGCCTGGGCATTGCCTCGCAAGCGGGCATTTTCCCCCTCTTGGGCGGCGCTGAAATCTCGCTCCCAGCGGATTTCATGGCCTACCCGCCGCGCATTGGGCATGGGCTGGTGGCGCGTCTGCTGCTGGGGCTGATTGCCCTCCACGTTGGCGCGGCGCTCTACCACCAATTCATTCGCAAGGACGGGTTGCTGGGGCGCATGTGGTTTGGGAAGTAGCGCATCAAGGCTTTGACCAAAATCGGAAGATTTTGAAGTTCAGGATTGCAGACGGGTTTTTTTCCCGTCTTTTTTGTTGTATCGTAGGCTTCAGCCTGCTAACCGCCTGAATGCCTTTGTCCTACGATATAATCTGCCTATGCACCCCGAATTCGTCAAACCAATCTATGGCTTGGGCGGGTTTGCTGGCCTGCCCGCAGTCATCACTGGCCTGTTCGATGGACAGCGCAGTCTTGAACCGTTCCAGGGTGAGTACGATAATGTCATTTTGGGCTTTATTGACGGTTTTGGCTGGCGGCATTTCGAGAAATTCGCGGCGCACCCGACTCTCGACCGCTTCGCCCGGCATGGTCTGGCCGCCAGGTGGACTTCGCAATTCCCCTCCACCACCTCTGGGCATGTTACCTGCATTCACACCGGGTTGAATGTGGGGCAAAGCGGCGTGTTTGAGTGGAATTATTACGAGCCGCTGCTCGATGCCATGATTGTGCCGCTCCTGTTCTCATTTTCCGGCGCGGTGGAGCGCGACCAACTCAAAGCGACCGGCATTGACCCCCAAAAACTCTACCCCACCGGCACCCTGTATCAAAAACTCCAGGCGCAGGGCGTTCGCTCAACCGTTTTTCAGCACCGAGAATATACCCCGTCCACCTACTCAAATATTCTCTTCGAGGGCGCAGCAGCGCGCGCCTTTAAATCTCCGGCGGAGATGTTCGTCAACCTCTCGCTCTCGCTGCACGAAGCGCGCGGCAAGAATTATTTCTTTTTCTATTACGACAAAATCGACTCGGTCAGCCACGATTACGGCCCGGCCTCGCGCCAGGTGGAAGCCGAAATTGACCTGTTCCTTTACGCCCTGGAGCGGTTCTTCTTCTGCGCGCCGCTCGCCAAAGGCCGCACCCTGCTCCTGCTCACCGCCGACCACGGTCAATCGGAAGTGGACCCGGCCACCACCCTTTACCTGAACCGCGCTTTCCCGCAAATCCGAAAATTCCTGAAAACCAACCGCAAGGGTGATTTCCTTGTCCCTGGCGGCTCATGCCGCGATATGTTCCTGTATATCCAAGGCGAACTACTCGATGAAGCCCACGATACGCTTGCCAGGGGATTGGAAGGCAAAGCGGACGTGGTCAGAACCGAAGACCTGATGTCTGCTGGATACTTTGGCCCCGAAATTTCGGATAGACTGCGCGCCCGAATGGGCAACCTGGTGATTCTGCCGTACCGCTACGAATCGGTTTGGTGGTACGAAAAGGACAAATTTGAGCAAAAATACTACGGCCATCACGGGGGGCTGACCCCGCAAGAGATGGAAATTCCTCTGTTAGGATTGGAGCTATGATGTTTGGCAAAATCTTAATTGCCAACCGGGGCGAAATTGCCCTGCGCATCATGCGTGCCTGCCGCGAACTGGGCATTCAAACCGCTGCGGTGTATTCGGAAGTAGATAGAGATGCGCCGCACGTCCGGTTGGCCGATGAAGCGGTGGAAATTGGGGATTCTGAGCCGCGAGAGTCGTATCTCAACATCCCAAAGGTCATCCAGGCTGCGAAAGCGACCGGCGCGGAAGCCATCCACCCTGGCTACGGCTTCCTGTCCGAAAACGCCGACTTCGCTGAGGCAGTTGCTACGGCTGGATTGACCTTCATCGGGCCGCCCGCTTCCGCCATCCGCGCGATGGGCGATAAGGCTCAAGCCAAACGGACGATGAGAGCGGCGGGCGTGCCGACTGTTCCCGGGGCGGAGAATTTAACGGGTGAAACCGAGTTTCTCGAAGCGGCAGAACGAATCGGGTATCCTGTTTTCGTGAAGGCGGCTGCCGGGGGCGGCGGAAAAGGGATGAGGGTGGTGCGTTCCGCGCGGGAAATGCCCGAAGCGTTGGAGGCTGCCCGGCGCGAATCCCAAAATGCCTTTGGCGATGACCGTTTGCTCCTCGAAAAATATATTGAAAACGCTCATCACATCGAAATTCAGGTTTTTGGGGATACGCATGGCCACCTGGTTCATCTGTTTGAGCGTGAGTGTTCCGTTCAGCGCCGTCATCAGAAAATCATCGAAGAAAGCCCCTCACCGCTGTTGACGCCGGAAATCCGCGAGCGGATGGGCCAGGCGGCTGTGGCGGCGGCCCGCGCGGTTGGCTATTCCAATGCCGGGACGGTGGAGTTTATTTCTGACCCGCGTTCGTCGAATTTCTATTTTCTTGAGATGAACACCCGCCTGCAAGTGGAACATCCCGTCACCGAGGCCGTCACCGGGCTGGATTTGGCGCAATGGCAGATTCGCGTCGCGGCAGGCGAGCCATTCCCCTACCGGCAGGCGGACCTGACCCAGCGCGGACACGCCATTGAATGCCGTCTGTATGCCGAAGACGCGGCGGGCGGTTTTTTGCCTTCTACCGGCAAGGTTTTGCAATTTATTGAACCGCGCGGCCCCGGCATTCGCGTGGACTCCGGCATTGTAACTGGCTCGGAAGTGACCCGCTTCTATGACCCGCTGCTGGCGAAGATAATCGTCCACGCCGAAGACCGCCCGGCGGCTATTCGGCGGATGCGCGCCGCGTTGAAAGAGACCGTTTTGCACGGCGTGACCAGCAACCTGGACTTTTTACAGGCCATCCTGGCCCGCCCAGAGTTTGCCGAAGGCAAAATTCATACCCGCTGGGTGGAAACCGAATTCAATTGGCAGCCAGCGGAAATTCCCCTCGAAGCCCTGATTGCCGCTGCCCTGGCCGATAGGATAATCCAAAATCCAAAATCAGAAATCGCCAAGCGCTATGAGCCTGACCCATTCAGCCCGTGGAAAAGCGGGAATGGGTTCAGGAATTGAGGCACGATGGGAACCAGGTTATCACCCCAACAACAAACGTTGTATGAAGGAATCTATACGGTGCTTTTGAACGATTGGGACCCACTGGGAGTATCTCAAATCCCTGAAGCGCAGGATGAATACAATGCCTACCTCCCCAGGATATTCCACATGGCTCTGGAAGGCGCAGACGCGCCCCAAATCGCAGAATATTTGCAATATGTTCTCGAAGAGCGCATGGGTTTTGGTTCATCAGCCATCGAAGAGCAGCTAGCGGCAGCGGAGAAGATTGTACGATTAGGGAAAGAGATTGGCCTGGAATAAATCCATGAAAATTCAACTCAACCATAACTCCCAAACCTACATCCTTGACCTGGCGCAGACCGGCAAAACGAATGTCGTCACGCTCGACGGCCAGACCTACACGGTCGAAATCCTGCGCGCCGGGGAGGGCTGGCTCAACCTCCGTTTCTCCGATTCATCCGTTGTCGACTCCGCTTCCACCCTCCGTTTCTCCGATTCATCCGCCGTCGACTCCGCTTCCACCCTCCGTTTCTCCG
>DAOUBQ010000075.1:0-12061 GCA_034432755.1 Anaerolineales bacterium | reverse complement strand
TGCCATGCCGCTCACTTCGAGGGTGTAAACCGCTCCCGAACCAGTGATATTGACGGTTGTTGCGCCCGCCGTGCCGGAGAGAACCACATCGAAGGCGTCGAATCCCGTCACCGGCTCGCTAAACGTCACCGTGAAGAGAATCGGCGCGGTGTTGGCCGGGTCGGGTTGGCCGAGGGCTTGTTCCACTGTGACGGTTGGAGCAGTGGTATCGTAAGTCACTTCGTTATCCACGCTGGCGCTGGCAAGGTTGCCTAGCCCGCCGCCATCTAGAACAGCGCTGGCCGGAATTTGGGTAATGACTGTGCCATCGTTGGTCATACCGCTGACTTCCACGATGTAGGTTGCCCCGCTTCCGGTTACAACGGCTGTGGCTGCGCCCGCTGTGCCGGAGAGAATCACGTCACTGCCGTCGAATCCGCTGACCGGTTCGCTGAAGACTGCGGTAAAGCGAATGGGTGTGGCGTTGGTTGGGTCGGTTTGGGTGATGAACTGGTCAATGGTAACCGTTGGCGGCTGGTTGATAGCCGAGTACGTCAGGCTGACCGATTCGACGGTCGGCGTGAGAAAGAAGGGGTTGCTTGTGGTGAGCGTGGCGCGATATTGGGCATAGCGTCCATCCGGGCTGACCATATCCGTCCCGCTGATGGGCTCCCAGGCTGACCACGAGCCATCGGGCAGGGGGGTATTGCCGGTGCGGGTCTCGAAGTTGACCGTTGTTCCGGTGGGAGTTGTTCCAACCCAGGTGAGCAGCAGCCAATCGGCGGGCAGGCCGGCATCGAAGATGCGCGAGGTGAAGACGCATGGGGTGGCGTAAGGTGCAACCCGCACCCAGTCGATTCGCAGCGGGTTGCCGTCATATTCGTCATCTATCATGCCAATCCGCGCGTTTCCTATGCCGGGTGGGGTGTACCCGGCCGGAGAGCCGACCAGCACATCATCCACATAGAACGTGAAGACATCGCCCACGCGGTCAATGCGGTAGCGGTGCGGCGCGCCGACAAACGCCCCAATTGGGATGTTGGTGCCGCCGCTGAGGGTGATGTAGACCTGATTGGTGCTGCCGACTGTGCCAAACGCGGCCCAATACTCGTTCCAGGCGGCGTTGCCCACGAACCCGGCCATCTGATAGTCATCTGCGCCGAAGGTGGCCGTAAATTCGAGCGAGTGACCCGGCCCAAACAGGGTATTTGAGGATACTGCGGCGTCATCGAGCGTCAGGCGTCCTGCGGTTACAACGGCGGCATGACCTGCCCAGGCGTAGGGCGTCCACCCGGCGGGCAGGCCTGTGCCTGAAAATTCCTCGCCCAGGGTGGGGCCGAGCAATAGTTCTCCGTTGCCTGCCGCGCCCACATAGCAGGAGGCCAGAGTTCCGCTCTCGAAGTCAATTACGGTGGTGTCGGTGAAGGGGTTGTAGGGGGTGGTGAACGAGAGCGGCAGGTCGGGTTCGGGCGGTTCGGTGGCGATGTTGCCCCAGGCATCGGCAGATGTGACGCGGTAGTGATAGGTGGTGTTGGGGGTCAGGCCAGTTAAGGTGATGGAGTGCGCCAGGGTCAAGGCCGAATCTTGTGCGTTGCTGGTGAGCGCCAGGGGGTTGGTGCTGTAATCAACGCGCGAATCGGCAAATTCATCGGTATCCCAGGTAATGGTGACGGTGCCATCCCCATTGATGGTGGCCTGGACATTGGTGATGACGGGCGGGGTGGTATCCGGCGCGTAGAAGGCCTGGTAGTTGCCGCTGGGGGCGTCGAAGAAGGCATATTCCACGCCTTTAATGACCTCGGTGCGATAGGCAATTTGCACGCCGTCTCGGGTGATGGAGGTCAGTTCATGATTCGGCCCGTTGAACGGCAGCATTCCGCGCAATCCGCGCGAACCAGCGGCGGCGTTGACGCGGAAGGAGAGGACATCATCTTGCCAGTCGAAAGCGCTAAAACTGGAACCGTTGCGGCCATCGAGCCAGGTGAGCATTTGCAGGGCCGAGACGATTGGCACGTCGCGCGCCAGGGACGATTCGATGATGGCAATGTTGGAATCAGAAAATGCGCCCGAATCGGAGTGAATGTTGGTGACGAAGGCTCCGTAATAGCCGGTGGGGCCAAGCGCGTTATCGAGCAGGGTATCAATGGTGTAGGGGTAGGTTTGCCCGGCTTCGTCGGTCATGTGCGTCACGGCCTGGTACACGTCAATCAGGCTGCCGTCCAGGTCGGCGAATTTCATTATCAGACCCGAGCCGGTGAACAGGCCGGGGCGGTTGTTGACCCAAGAGGCCGGGTAATAGTAAAAGTTGGTATCGAGCCGAATGCCATGACTGCGGCGGATTTTGAGATGTTCGACGTAGTTGCTCCAGGCCACACAGTGCGTGCGCTCAGTTTGCGGGTTGGGCAAGAAGGGCAGCGTAGCGTGAAAATTCGCCATTTGGGTGTTGAAGGAGGTATTGAGCATGGCGTTGGTGTAATCAGCGCATTGCGTGCCGATATGTACGGCGATTTCATGCCCCTGGGCAACATAGGCCTGAATTTTGGCATTGTCGGCCGGGGTGGTATGGAAGCCGAGTGGGGTGAAAAGCAGGTAAATGGTCTGACGCACGCATTCCCAATCGTCCACCGAGCAGCCAGGCGGGTCGTAAGAATTCAACTGGTCGAGGCGGTCATCGTACAAGCTGTTGTAGACCACGTTATCGCCGTGGTCATCGGAGGTCATCACCACCACTGCTTTTTCATCGCGCGGGAAGTACCAGAAGCGCGGCAGGGGTTTTTTATCGAGATTCATGCTGAGAATCATGTTCGCCAGTAATCGCTGCTGTTCATCGGCCTGAGGGATGGCAACTTTATCGAGGTTGACCCAATCGGGCTGCGGGTCGCCCAGCTTGTTGCCGTAGAACAGGTCTGCCGAACGGGTGGGGATGATGCCATCCCGGTCATCGCCCGACCAGCGCGGGTTGCCCTGGCGGGTGAGGACGACCGAGTGGGCCAGGTCGTAGGCGAACATGGCGGCCTGTCCGCCGTTGGCGCCGACGTTTATCAGCGTGACCGCCGGGTTGACGGTGGCGGTGAAGGCATCGGCGTAGAGCGTGGCGAGATTGGAGGCGCCGCTTAACAGGTAACGGTCTGCCGCGCCGTGATATTGAATCGTCTGGTTGACGATTCCCGCGCCAGGGCCGCTTCCGTTGACCAGGATGTAGCCTTCGCTGAGCGGGGGGCTTCCGGCGGGGGTGATTCCGAGCAGGGAGGCCAGGCGCGGGTCGGGGCGCATGGCAATCAGGTTGCCGCCATTCGTCACCCAGTTGGTGAACATCGCAGCCTGCGTATTCGAAAGGGTGGCGTGGGCCAGAATCACCACATCGTAGTTGTTGAGGGTGGCGGCGCTGACGTGGCTGAGGTCGGTGAAGCGGAAGGCGTTTAACCCTTCGGCGCGCAGGATTTCGGGATAGTATTGGCTGAAGCCGTCGTAGGTGCTGCCGATGACCAGAATGGGTCCGCCGGGGCCAGAATCAGCGTAGGCGGCTTCGGTGGTGAAGTTCCAGGTGATGTCAGCGGGCAGCGGGTTGCCGAGCGAATCGCGCACGCCGCCGGCTCCGCCGAGAATCGTCACGGTGTAGGTGGTCTGGTTGTTGAGTTGGCTGGCGGGGGTGAGGATGGCCTGCTGAGCGGCAGAATCGTAAACGACTGTGGCGGGGACAATTTCGTTGGCCGGGTTACGCACGATGAAGGTCGTTGTGTTAATGGTGGCCGGGTTCATGGCCGTTGGAAAGCGGTAGGTGACGCGTGCGCCAACATACACGCCCAACGTGCCGCTGGCGGGCATTTCGGGCGTCTCGAAGAGGACATCAACCCAGTAGTTGCTTTGCTCGTAGGCCTGGTCCGGGTAGGTGGGTGTGGGCGAATAGGCGTAGACGCCGTTAATGTTTGCGCCACCGTCATCGGCAGGGGCGGTGAGGGGCAGGTTCACGCGCGCAGAGGTGAAGTAGTTGGCGGTGCGGGCATAAAAGCCGGAGGATGTATGGTACGAGGCCACATACGTCTGTCCGGCGGTGATGAAGGCGGGGTTGCTGAAGTACACGGTTTGCCAGCCGGTGGCGGTTTCATCGGTGAAGATGGCTGAAGCCAGCAGGTTGCCTGCCAGGTCGTAAAGTTGACCGGTGTGTGGGCCAGTGTTCTGTGAGCCTTTGAAAAAGCGGATTCCGGTGATGTAGCCGTTATCGGTGGAGGTAAAACGCACACCCAATTGAATTGGGCCGCCCACGTCCTGGAAGTTGGGGTTGGCCGGTTCGGCGGTATCATTCCACAGCGTGCGCGGCAGGGCCGGTAAGCCGGTGGTGTCGGCGGCGGGCGCGGGCAGGCCGCCCGCCGATACCACCGCAGGGGGAGTGAATAGAAACATCAATCCAACGGTCAATGCAATCAAAAGATGGCTGACGCGCGCAATGGTTGTGGGTTTGCCCGTATTCTTCATGGTTGCCTCCCTGAAAGGCGATGGGGTCATCTTTATAAAATAAAAAGTCCCGTTATTCATCAACGGGGCGCACGGTGGAGTATGTTGATTGTTGTTTTGCCCCTGATTATTTTGGTCATTCTTACAATTTTGTAAGGTGATTATACCACTAAATTTATCACAATTTCAACAGTAATTCAAAGAATTTCGTAACTGCCTACCCTCACCCTAACCCTCTCCCTTCGGGAGAGGGCTGGGGGTGAGGGGTCTTTTTGCAGTGGACTCAGATTTCAGATAGCAAGTTGCTGACGTGCCTGTAACTCTCCGGGCAGCAGGGATGCGTAGATGAAGGCGTGGGTTGGGGTTGGAACGCCCAGTTCGCGGCCCAGGCGTACAATCGCGCCATTCTGGCTTTCTAGTTCAGAGGGTTTTCCTTGCATAACGTCGCGCTGCATGGATGCGAGAACGGTGGGTGGTGTGCTGTCTATGAACGCCAGGGTTTTTTGGACGGCATCATTGGGGAGATTGATGCCGTGCGCCCGGGCAACTGCGGCGGTTTCTTCGAGTGCGGCCACCAGCATGGCGCGGCTTTCTGGCACGGCGCGGAAAACGCCCACCGGCTGGCGGGTGACTGCTCCCAGCCCGGAGATGCTGGCGATAAACAGGAATTTACTCCATAGCGCGGCCTGGATGTCTGCCGGGATTTCGACCTGCAGGCCTTCACAGGCCGAAAAAGCGCTGCGCAGTTGTTCTACCCGTTCCGTTTTCTTCCCGTCGAGTTCGGCAAAGGCGATGTAGGGTTCCACGCCAACGTGTCGTATGAGGCCCGGCTCGCCAACCAGGGCTGAGATGCGGCACAGGCCGCCCAAGACGCGCTCTTGCCCCAGGACGGCGGCGAGTTCTTCAGGGGCGGTGACGCCGTTTTGCAGGGGGACGATGAACGTGCGCGGGGCAATCACCGGTTGGAGCGCTTTGGCTGCCGCCGGTATATCCCAGGTTTTGACGGTAACCAGGACGACATCGGGCGTGTCGGCCTGGTTGGGGTCGTCGGTGGCCTGGACGGGGCGGATGGCGAAATCGCCGGCGATTGATTCGACCCGCAGGCCGCGTTCTCGCAGGGCTGCCAGGTGCGCTCCGCGCGCGATGAAGGTGACGTTTTGGCCGGATTGGGCTAGCCGCCCGCCGAAATAGCCGCCAACCCCGCCGGCGCCGTAAACGAGGATATTCATAATTTCCCTGCTTTCCTGTCTACTTGTTTACCTGTCTACCTGCCTGCCTGCCGATTTCCTCCGCCGCCAATTGCGTGATGATTTGCTCGACCGTCAGCACCTGTCCATAGGATTGCAGTGCGGCCAGGAAAGCGGCTTGGACCTGCTCGGCAGGGACGGTGCGATTGCCAAAAGTCAGGGCGCGGGTGGCGCAGGCATCTGCCGCAAGGATGACCTTGAAGCCCAGGTCGGCGGCAGCGCGAGCGGTGGCGTCTACGCACAGGTGGGTCATCATGCCGCAGATGATAACCCGCTCCACGCCCCAGCCGCGTAGCAGGTCAAGTAGATGGGTCTCACGAAAGGCATTGGGATAGTGTTTTTGGACGAGCGGTTCGCCCTCGAAGTGAGCCGCCAGGTCGTGGATGTCGGTTCCCCGGTCGCCGGGCAACAAAAAGGTTGCACCGGGGCGGGTGGAGACGTGCTGGATGTGGACGTGCAATCCGCCGTGTTCGCGGAAGCATTGTAGCAGGGTGTAGGCGTTTTTGGCTGCGGTTTCGGGGTTTTCCAGCGGCATTTTACCGCTGGGGAAGTAGTCTTTCTGGATGTCAATAACGAGTAAGGCGGTTTTCATATTCTCCGATTATAATCTTCGTTATGGAAGAACGCTTACAGAAAATTATGGCTGCCGCCGGGCTTGGCTCGCGGCGCGATTGTGAAGAACTTATCCTGGCCGGGCGCGTGCGCGTTGATGGCCAGGTGGCGGTGATTGGGCAGAAGGCAGACCCGGCGATTGCTAAAATCACGGTGGATGGGCGGGCGGTGAAGGCCCCCGAACAGAAGGTGTATATTGCTCTGCACAAGCCGCGCTTTGTGCTGACAACGGTGGAGCCGGAGCCGGGTGATACGCGCAAAACGGTGCGCGACCTGGTGCCGGTTGCAGAACGGCTCTACCCGGTGGGACGGCTGGATTTCGATAGCGAGGGGCTGGTGCTGATGACCAACGACGGCGACCTGGCCCAAAAACTGTCGCACCCATCGCACGGTCACGAGAAGGAGTACCGCGTGCTGGTGGCGCGTCACCCTGACCAGGAGCAGCTGGCTACCTGGCGGCGCGGGGTGGTGTTGGAGGATGGCTACAAAACCCAGCCGGCCACCGTGCTGGTAGCGTCTGAATCGGGGAAGGGCATGTGGCTGCGGGTGATTATGAAAGAGGGCCGCAAACGCCAAATCCGCGAGATTGGGGCGAAACTGGGGCTGCCTGTCGTCAGAATCTTGCGTGTGCGGATTGGCACGCTGCGGCTGGGGACGTTGAAACCGGGGGAGTGGCGGTTTCTTTCAACGGAAGAAGTTTCGGCTTTGAAGGGGGAACTGCCCAGGCTGGCGGCGCGCTCGAAAACGGTCAGAAAGTTGCCAGCGGGGCCGAATCCGCTCCGCGAGACGGAGAAAAAGCGCGGGCGAACGCCCCCGCCTGATAACGGCGGCAAGCCCGGGCGCAAGACATTCAAGAAATAAAAAACGTCCCGAAGGTTCTTTGCCTTCGGGACGCGCTTGTTTAGGCGCGGATGTCAATAAATTCTTTGACGAGTGGCTGAAGGGTTTGCCGCACTTCTTCGGGGGTTAGCCCCTGAATTTTGCAGGTGAGCAGCTTATCGGCTGGGGTTTCGCCGGTGATGACGCCAAAGGCCACGAAGTTGCCGTGTTTTTCGGCGATGGCCTCGGTGAAGTGCGCCAGCTGGCCGGGTTTATCTTCAATGAGGGCGGTGACGCGCACACCATTTTCACGCGCGCCGAGCAGTTCAAGGAAGATTTTGAACAGGTCGGTTTCGGTGATGATGCCGACTACGTAGCCATCGCGCATGACGGGCAGGCCGCCAATTTTGTTATCGGCCATGATGCGGGCAGCCTGCTCGATGGGGGTGTCTTCGGTGACGGTCAGCACGTTTTTGCTCATCACTTCAGAGACGGTGATTTTGCTGAGGAGGTAGTTCATCTCCCAAATGCTGAGGGTGGTGACGGGTGAGGGGGATGCATTCAGCAGGTCAACGTCACAGACGATGCCGACCAGTTTGCCATCTTTGACAACCGGGGCGCGGCGGATGTGTTCTTTTTTTATCAGGTTAAGCGCATCGGGAATGGGCATTTCGGGAGAAATCGTAATGACGGGTTTGGACATTCGTTCGCCAACAAGCATGGGAGCCTCCTTTTGAAATTTACGGTGCTTTAATTATACTAGCCTATCAACCAGTTCAGTGAAAAAGACCCGGCAAAGGCGATAAAGAGCATTTTGATGACCTGGGCAGCCCAGACGGCCAGGAAAAACTTCCAGAAGGTCATTTTGAGGGCCCCGGCGGCAATGCCGGCCAGGTCGAAGGTGGGATTGGGGATGACGCCGAGCAGGAAGATGGCAAAGAGGCCGTATTTGACGATTTGGGGTCGGATGCGTCGGTAAATATCTATCCGTTCGATAACCGCCCGCCCGCTGATTCCGGCCAGGTAAGCGGAGATTTCCCCCACCGCTGCGCCGCTCCCGGCTGCCAGGGCTACGCCCAGCGGATGCAGGATTCCGCCCATGGTGAAGACAATTGCCAGCCCGGGGCCAGGGACCAGCACCGTTGCACTGGAAATCATGGCTGTTACGAAGATGCCCGGATAGCCGACGCCTGCCAGCCCCTGGATTGTTTTGCGCTGGTTGATGAGCAGCAGGCTGATGAGGACGACTGCCACCAGGATGAGACCCCGCAGCAGGTTGATGCGCCAACTGGCGGGCTGTTCGGCGGGCGGCGTTGTTTTGACCATGGCGGTCGTTGGGTGGTTTTTTTCTGGTGCGTTGGTGGGTTGCTCGGTCATGAGAACGTTACTTGTAAGCGTGTTGTTCAAAAGGTTCGCGCCGCAGGGTGGTTGCGGCGCGAACAGGAAGTTTATTTTGCAAATTCTTTCAGGACGCGCGCCATGTGGCGGGCGTGTTTCAGGTAAAGGTCGAGGCGGATGTTTTCGTTGGGGGCGTGGGCGCGGGTATCGGGGTAGCCCAGGCCAGCGGTGGCGACGGGGAGTTTAAGTTCATGGACAAATGGGTAGTTTGGCCCGCTGCCGCCGACCATCGGAATCAGTTGCATGGGGTGTTCGTATACTTCTTCGGCGGTGTCTACGACCAGTTTGATGAAGGGGTCATCGGGGTTGGTTTTGGCCGCCGGGCCGCCGCCCATGAATGTGATTTGGACATCGGGGAAGCCTTCGCGGTCGAGGTGCTGGCGCAACAGGGTCAGGCATTTTTCGATGGTTTGGCCGGGGACGAGGCGGAAATCTACTTTGGCCGAGGCTTTGGCGGGTAAAACGGTCTTGGAGCCTGGCCCCTGGTAGCCGCTCGTTAGCCCGCAGATGGTGCAGGTTGGCTCGAAGACTTCGGCCATGTACAGGTCGGTGCCGCCGGTCAGGCCCTTCAGGAACTCCTTGACGCCGTACATTTTCTTGTATTCGGGGGCGGCATCGGGCTGGAGGTCGAACAACTGCCGGTCGCGGGGGGTGGGGGGGAGGATGTCATCGTACCAGCCGGGGATGCGGATTTTCTCATCGGGCCCTTTGAGGGTGTTGAGCGCCCAAACCAGCCGCCAGGCGGCGTTGGGGAAGATGCTCCCGCCGACTCCGCTATGCACGTCTATGGCCGCCGTCTCCACGGAAAGTTGAACGTAGCAAATTCCGCGCAGGCCGAGGTATTGCATGGGTACTTCGCGGTGGTCCACGCCGCCAAATTCCCAAATGCAGGCATCGGCGGCCAGTTTTTCTTTGTTGGCGGTGATGAAGGCCGGGAGGTGAACCGAACCGGTTTCTTCTTCGCCCTCGATGATGAATTTGACATTGCAGGGCAGTTCACCCTCGGTGGCGAGCAGGGCGTCGAGGGCGAACAGGCGTGCGGTGATGTGGCTTTTGTCGTCGCTGACGCCGCGCCCATAGAGTTTGCCCTCGCGCAGGGATGGCTCGAAGGGTGGCGTTTCCCAGAGTTCGAGCGGTTCGGCGGGCTGGACATCGTAATGACAATAGAATAGCAGGGTTTTGGCGGTGTTTTTGCCCTGGCGCTCGCCAAAGACGACCGGCGCGCCGCCGGTGGGCAGGATTTCGGCGCTGAAGCCGCGTTTTTTGAGCATTTCGGCTACCAGCGCGGCGCATTCTTCCAGTCCCCAGTTTTGCGCGCCAACGGAGGGCTGGGCCACCAATGTGCAAAGTTCGCCAATGCTTTCGTCGAGGTGTTCGGTAAGGTAGGAATCTATTTTTTCCATGATGTCTCCCGGTTTATTTCATCAGCCAATCGAAAGAAAATGCCCCGGCATAGGCAAAAAGCAGCATTTTCAAGATTTTGCCAACAGCGCAGGGGAGTACAAACTGCCAGAGCGGGATTTTTAACGTACCAGCGGCGAAACCGGCAATGTCAAACAGCGGGTTGGGGATGAAGGCCAGCCCGAGGATGACAAGCATGTTCAAGCGTGGATGGTCTTTCATCCAGCGGGTCAGTTTGTCATAAACGGCGGTTTTTTCGGCGAGGCCCTGTCCGCTGAACCCGGCCAGGTAGCCGGAAAGTTCGCCGAGCGAGGCGCCCAGCCCGGCGGCGATGGCCACGCCTAGCGGGTGGAAAATCGCCCCCATTGCGGTGGTAATGGCAACCCCGGGCAGCGGGATGATGATGGTGGCGTTGGCGGCAATTGAAATCAGGAAAATTCCGATGTAGCCGTATTGTTGCAGTTTGATGACCTGGTCGCGGTAAACGAACAATAAAACGATGAGCGCCGCAACACCAACCAGGGCTAATATCCGTAAAAGGGTGGCGCGGCGCTCAGGGGTCATGGCGGCTTATTCGCTTTCGGTGATGGTGACGGCGTTGATTTTGACGCCGGGGTACTCGGGGCGCATTGGGTCGCGCGGAGGAATGGACATCAGCACCTCCATGCCGGAGGTGATTTGGCCAAAGACACTGTGCTTGTTATCGAGCCAGGGGGTGGGAACGTGGGTGATGAAGAACTGCGAGCCGTTGGTGCTGGGCCCGGCGTTCGCCATCGAAAGGATACCGGGTTTGTTGTGCCGCAGCGAGGGGTGGAATTCATCCTGGAAGCGGTAGCCGGGGCCGCCGCGCCCGCTGCCGGTTGGGTCACCACCCTGGGCCATGAAATCGGCAATGACGCGATGGAAAATTGTGCCATCGTAGAATCCTTCGCGGGCCAGGAATACGAAGTTGTTGACTGTGACGGGGGCTTTATCGGCGAACAGTTCCAGCACCATATCTCCCTTGTCGGTTGAGATGGTCGCGGTGTATTTCTTTTTGGGGTTGATTTGCATAGCGGGCGGGGTGTTCCATTGTTTCATGTCTGTCTCCTGTATGGGGCCGAAAATCTCCAGGTTTTCGACTCGTTTTGAAGTAGTGATTAAGCCCAACACCTGGAGCTGTTGGAGTCTGGCTCAGCGCAGCATCTCCTCGATGCGCGCCACGACCATATCGAGGGCAGCGGTGTTGAAACCGCCCTCTGGGATGATGACATCGGCGTAACGTTTGGATGGTTCCACAAATTCGAGGTGCATGGGGCGCACGGTCTTGAGATATTGGTGGATGACCGATTCGGTCGTGCGCCCGCGCTCGCTTAAGTCGCGCTGCAAGCGGCGGATGAAGCGCAGGTCAGAATCGGTATCCACGAAGATGCGGATGTCGAACAGTTTGCGCAGTTCTGGCTCGGCGTAGATGAGAATCCCCTCCACCATGATAACTCGCTGGGGCTTGATGGTGATGGTTTTCTCGGTGCGGGTGTGAATTGAAAAGTCGTAGACGGGCAGTTCGACCGGTTGGTAGCCCTTGAGTTGCAAGACGTGTTGGATGAGTAGTTCGTTTTCCAGCGAGTTGGGGTGGTCAAAATTGACCTCGGCGCGCTGAACGGGCGGTAGGCCGCTCAGGTCGCGGTAGTAAGCATCGTGCGGCAGGTAGGCGATGCGCGAAGGCCCCACCCGGTTCAGGATTTCCTGGGCGACGGTCGTTTTGCCAGAACCAGAACCACCCGCAATGCCAATGACGAGGGGGAGAGGCTGCGAAGCCATGGCTAGATTATACCCGTTCGCGGTTAAATTCCGGCCTGGTATGCCAGGGCGATTGTTCCTGGCCCAACGTGTGTGCCGATGACCGGGCTGAGTTCACAGGTGAAGGTCTCTATCGGGTTGAGCAGGGCCGAGGCTTTGTCCAGAACGCTTTGGGCTTCTGCGAGGGAATTGGCATGAAGCGCCGCCAGGCGGACTGGGGCTGTCCCGCGGCATTCCTCGCTCACGATTTCCACCAGGCGTTCCAACGCTTTGCCCTTGGTGCGCACTCGTTCCTCGGCCTGAATTTTGCCCTCGTGTATCTTCAGGATGGGTTTCATGTTGAGCGCTGTGCCGAGGAAACGCTGCGCCCCGCC
>DAOUBQ010000074.1:0-67636 GCA_034432755.1 Anaerolineales bacterium | reverse complement strand
GCAAAAATCATGATTTCACTGCAAAGACGAAAGATTCGCCCTTATTTTTCCTCCGCGTGCCTGGCGTCTTTGCGGTTCAATAGGGCGTTTTGCAGCTCACTCATCCTTTTATCCTGCCGACCCTGTTAAACCAGGTGCCGCAAGCAAACACGAGAAAGCCATAGCATGGCTGTTGCGAATCGCCTGCGGTGTTTTGGACGGTCATTTTACCCGATAAGGAGAGAAAGATGGATGCACCGTTGTTGCTTGGAAAAACCTGCCTGGTGACGGGCGGGGCGCAGGGAATTGGCTAGGCTACTGCCCAGGCCCTGGCAGACCAGGGTGGGAATGTTTACGCTTGCGACATCAGCCCCGAACATATTGCCGCTGCGCAAAATGAACTGGCCGAAAGCCCCTTGAGTGGGAAAATTCACTTTCGGCAGGATGTCTCAGTTCGCAGCCAGGTGGATAGCTGGGTTGCCGACGTTCAGTCTGAAACCGGGCGTATTGATGTGCTTATTAACAACGCTGCTTTTGTACGCTGGATGCCGGTTGCCGAGATGTCGGTTGAGGGGATGGAGAAAAAATGGCGGTTGGCTATCACGGCATGGTTTATACGGGGAAGGTTGTTTTGCCAGCGATGCTTGCGGCAGGCCGGGGTCATATTATCAACATCAGTTCATCAGCTGGCAGGTGGTTCGTCAGCCCGGGTGATGCCGCGTATGCGGCTGCCAAAGCCGCCGTGGATGGGTTTACTCAAACCCTGGGGCTTGAATTGCAAGCGATGGGTGTGCGCACTACGGTTGTGCGCCTGGGGCCGGTGGAAGTCACCGACTTTTTGCGCAAACAGGTTCATTCTTCGCAAATGCCGAAAGGAAGTAGACAACATGTTCAAACAAAAGTATTTCATTGATTCTCATAAAGGCATCACTTTTCTGGCCATCTTGGCGATGATGGGTTGGTTTGGACGCTGGGAGAATGTGACGGCCTGGGTTTACCTGGCTTTGCATGGCACCTACGGCTTGCTATGGGTGTTGAAAAGCCGCATTTTTCCCGATAAGCAATGGGAAATTGACAAAGGCCCGGCTTATGCGCTTGTCATCCTGTTGGGGTTAAGCGCTTATTGGGTTTCGGCGCTGCTGATTACCTGGCTGGATATAAACGCGCCGGCCTGGCTGATTGGCCTGGCGGTGAGTATGAACATTTTGGGTGTGTTCTTGCACTTCACAGCGGATATGCAAAAGTACGTTCAGTTGAAATACCACGCCGGCCACTTAATTACTGATGGGATGTTTGCGCGCTCACGCAACATCAATTACTTTGGCGAATTACTTATTTATTTGAGTTTTGCTTTGCTGGCGATGCACTGGCTGCCGCTGGTCATTTTAGGAGGCTTTGTGTTTGGCTTTTGGTTTGGCTTGATGCGTAACAAAGATAAATCACTGTCACGCTATCCTGAATTTGCCGAGTATAAGAAGAAGAGCAAGTTGTTTATCCCGTTTTTGTTTTAGCGCCAGCGGGTTATGAATCATGCCGGCAGCCCTGCTCTTTGGCGGATGAATACGCTGAACGGGGCTGCCGGTTGGTTTTGTGGTGATTGGGTTACAGACTTAAGGCTTTCTTGGCTTCGGCGATGACTTCGTCATAATTTGGCTCGTCTCCCAGCGAAGGCAGGTAGTTGACGTAGGTCAGTTTGCCGTCGCGCCCGACGATGAAGACGGCCCGCCGCAGGTAGCGGCGTTCCTTGATGAGCAGGCCATATTTCAGGCCGAAGTCGGTTTCAAGTACATCTGAAACAACTTTGACTTTATCTACCCCGGCTGCGCCGCACCAGCGTTTTTGGGCCATTGGGAAATCAGTGCTGATGGTATAGATGACAATCTCTTCGCTCAATTGGGCGGCTTCTTGGTTAAAACGGCGGGTTTCGCGGTCGCATACGCTGGTATCGAGCGAGGGAACGGCAGACAGGATGATGACTTTGCCTTTGGATTCTTGCAAAGGCTGCACCGTGCTCCAGTCGGCTGCTGAGACGTTAAACGCAGGGGCGGCTTGTCCTACCTGAACATCATCACCCAGCAGGGTGGCGAAGGTATCGCCTAGTTTAATCACATCGGTACGTACAGTGGTCATAAATCGTTGCTCTCCTTGAGAAGGTGTAATTTATCGGGCTGCCACGCCAACGATAGATTTGCCGCAAAAGACATCGAAGGTTTCGAGCGTGCCTTCTTCGCCAAAACCGCTTAATCCCCAGGCGGGGCGCGGCGCATCCACGTTGAGTTCGAGCAGGCTAACGCCGTTGATTTTAACACCGCCGGTGTTCATCTGCCGAGCCAGACGCAAGGCGTGTTCTTCATCTTGCGAAAAGACGTAGCCGCCCAGCCCATACGGCGGCTGATTGGCAAGAAACAAGGCTTCGGCCTCGTTTTTGAAGGGGTGAACCGCAGCAACCGGGCCAAAAATTTCTTCTAATGTTTCTTCAGGCGAAACACCGCTTACCAACGTGGGGGGCAGGTAATAGCCCGTATGGGGGACGGGAGTTGCTTGGTGGATGGTTCCGCCTTTGGCGCGCAAGGTTTCGATGGCGTTCACAATCCGCTGGTGATGGGGGGCGTTGGCGAGCGGGCCAAATTGTGATTCAAGCGAGAGCGGGTTGCCAGCGGTCAGCGTTTTGAATTTTTCTAATACGGACTGCAAGAGGGGTTCATAGAGTGATTCATGCACAATCAGCCGCCCCAGCGCGCGGCACCATTGGCCGTTGAGGGTGGTCAGGCCGGCCAATACCCCTTCGGCGGCTTTTTCTACATCGGCATCGGGTAAGACGATCATTGCATTGTTGCCACCCAGTTCGAGTTGGACGGATTTGAATTCATGGGCGCAGGCCGCGGCTACGGCGCGCCCGCCTTGCAGCCCGCCGGTGAAGGAAACGGCGCGCACACGCCCATCGCTGACCAGGTGATGACCGACTTGTGACCCGCCGTTGACGATTTGGAATAGTCCGGCAGGCAGGCCGGCTGCTTCCAGTCCCTCGGCCAGGAACAGACAGGAGTAGGGCGCCCACTCACTTGGTTTGAGTATCACCGGGCAGCCCGCCGCCAGGGCGTTGGCAACTTTGTGCGCGGCCAGCGCGGCGGGAGAGTTCCACGGCACAATGGCAACGGCCACCCCCAGTGGTTTGCGCCAAATTTCTACCTCGCCGTGCGGCCCCGGCATATTGGCGAGGGTTTGTCCGCTGCGCAGTACGCCTGCGGCGGCCTTAAACGCCAGCCAGACGATGGCGTTGATAAAGCGGGTGGTGCTAAAGACAATGCCGGTGTGATACGATTCCACGCCAGCAATCAGCGGCACGAGGCTCATCAGGTGATGGGCGGCGCGTTCTAGCACTTCGGCGCGTTCTTCGGGTGGCGTGTGCGCCCATTGGCCCGATTGGTGCAGTTGATGAGCGGTTTGCAAGGCGTGTTCCAGGTTCTCTGGGCGGGTGGCGCGCTGTGGGGCAATCGTCTGACCGGTGTGCGGATTGCAGACCGATTCGGTCAGTTCGAGAGCGGGGGCGAGGCGCTCTCCGGCGATGTAATCGAAGAGTTGGAAGCGCTGTTCAATTTCAGCGAGCGGGGGGAGGGGAATTTCGGGGAAGGCCATCTACAACTCCTTTTTGTTCGGTTTTTAATCTGCCTTCACGGTAAACGATTTGCTTTCTGCGCCGTCGGTGATGCTTTTGGCGGCTTCGAGGCGTCCACGTTCGGCGGGGAAAGCCATGACGAGTGACATGGCAATATCGCGTAACATGCGAGCAATCAGGCCGCGATTGGCCGTGCCGCTGGTGCCGGTCATCTTGAGTGCCAGTTGGGCCACCTCAAAGCAAGATTCTGAAACGGTGCCTTTTGCCATGCGCCAGTGTTGAACCACTTCGGTTTTAGAGGTGGTGGGGGGTTCGGCGGTTTCCAGGTCAAGTTGCCGCCGCAGCCACAGGCGCGCTGTTTCCAGTTCCACTGTCATTTTGCCAATTAATTCTTGGTGAAAGGGGCTGGTGGCAATTGGGCGGCCTGTGTCTTCAAATTTCATGCTGATGGTTTTTTGCAAGGCGTAATCGTAAGCGGCTTTGGCCGCGCCCAGATAAATGGCCGAGATGGCGGGCTGGTTGCCCATGAGTGAGCCGCGACTGGTTTGCATGAGTTTGACAAAAGCGCCGGGCAGGGCCAGGGCTTCGTTTTCAGGCACGAAGACGTTTTCTAAGATAATTCCGTGTGAGGCGGTGGCTCTCATGCCCAGCGCGTCCCATTGCGGGCGTTCTTTCACGCCTTCGGCATCGCGCGGCACGAAGAACATTGCCAGGCCTTCGGCGGTTTCATAGCCTTTCATCTTGGCGGCCACCAGGTAGGCATCGGCCACGCCGGTGTTGCAGCCAAACGATTTAACGCCGTTCAGCCGCCAGCCGCCTTCCACTTTTTCGGCTTCGGTGGCAATGAAGACCGCACTTTGTGAAGATTTGGCGGTTTCGCTGGCAAAGTTGCCCAAAAGTTGGTTTTTCGTTCCCATGCGGTGCAGTACGTTTTCGGCAAAGGCGCGCACGGTGGGGATTTCTTGGGCGTTGAATTTGCCCTCTTCAATGGCCTCCAGCGCCAACAGGCCGCGCGAGGAGGTGGAGCAGTGAAAAAAGTAAGCCAGCGCCGTGGAGGGGCAGGCTGTTCCCATGGCAAAGGTGGCGGCGGCCAGGTCGCGCAGGGTGCCGCCCAACCCGCCGTAGGCTGTGGGGATGACCAGCCCCAGCAAGCCGGCTTGCGCCAGGGTTTGGCGGTGTGGGGTGTAGAATTGCCCGCTGGCATCGGCTTGCTCGGCGTGAGCGCGCAGTTCGGGCAAAATTTCTTCCACCCGTTGGGCGCGAGCGCGCTCGTCTGACGTCAGGTCATCGAACAGAAATTCGGCAGTGAGAGATGGAGGCATGAGCGGAGTTCCTTATGAAGCCAAGGCTGGCCGGCGGAGATATTGTCCTTGCGCCGGTCCGATGATTTGGCCGTTTTCGTAAATTTTCTGACCGCGCAGGAAGGTGGTTTTGACCCGCCCGGTCAATTCATGGCCCTCAAAGGGGGTGTACCCTTGCCCAGAAAAGGAATCGGCAGCGCGCACGGTAAAGGTTTCGTTGGGGTCGAATAAGACCACGTCGGCATCTTTGCCTTCAGCCAGGTCGCCTTTGCTTAAAAGACCGTAGCGCTGGGCGGGGTTGTAGCAGACCAGTTCGGCCATGCGGTTGAGCGAGAGACCGCGTTTGCGCCCTTCGCTGTACAGGCCAGAGAGTAGATATTCTGTGCCGCCAAAGCCTGATTTCGCCATCCAGATGTCGGTGGGGTGTTGGGCGTTGTATTTCATTTCGGCGGAGCAACAGGCGTGGTCGCTGACCACCCAATCTACATCGCCGTGGAGCAGGCTCTGCCATAAAAATTCCACATCTTCGCGCGGGCGAATGGGTGGGTTCACTTTGGCAAGCACGCCGTTGGGTTCTTCAATATCGAGCAACAGGTGACCAATGGTCACTTCGCGCCGAAAGTGAATGTGAGGCAGCAGGTCGCGCATCATGAGGGCGGCTTGCATGGCTTTGCGCGAGGTGAGGTGCAGCAGGTTGATGTTGGCGCATTCGGTTTCGTGCGCCAGGTAAGAGGCGATGAAGACGGCCAGGCCTTCGCTGTGCGGCGGGCGCGCGGCGTGGTAGGCGGCCAATCCTTTCAGGTGGCCTTCGCGCTGAATGAGGGTGGTGTAGGCGTTGAGAATATCGGCGATTTCGCAATGCAGGCTGAGGCTCAGGTAAGGCGCGTGTTGCGGGTAGGATGTCAGCATTTCGCTTAATTTGCGCATGATAAATTCAAAGTGCGCAAAATCATAATTTTCATCGGGCTGGAGTTTGAGAAAGTTGTGCTGCTGGTTCGATTTGCCGTGCAGGCCGTGTCCGCCATAGAACATGAAAATTTTGAATGAACAAACGCCAAACTGGTTTAAGAGCATGGGCATTTCTTCGATGTGAATGCGATTGATGGGCGCCAGGTGATAGGCGTAATCTACCCAATAATGCCCGGCAGAGAGGTTTAACACTTCGGGGTAAAAGGTGTGATAGGGGCCGCCTTTGTTGAGGTAGTATTCGCCTGTGCGAAAGTAGGTGATTGCGGTGGTGACTCCGCCCATGGCGGCGGCTTTCGATTCGGTGATGGCATCCACTTCGAGCGGGGAATAGATTCCGATGTGCATGTGGGCATCTACCAGCCCTGGAAAAGCCAGCCAGCTGCGCCCATCGTACACCTGGCGCGCTTCGGAGGCTGGAATCTCTGGCGCCAGGCGGGTAATTTTGCCATTCTGAATGGCAATATCGGCGGGTGTCACTTCGTTTTGGCAGGGGCGAACCGGGCGAACGTTTTTGATGAGCAAGTCATACATGCGGGTTTCTCCTTGCTAGCAAATTAATCTTGGGCGGCTACGATATTCTGGCAAATCAGGTCTTCAATGTGCTGGTTTTCCAGGCCAGCCTGGCGCAGTATCTCGCGTGAGTGTTGCCCAATGTGGGGCGGGTGAAGGTGCAGGGTGACACCTTCGCTGCCCAGCAGAATGGGCAGCCGGGGCAATGGGGCGGTCTCACCATTGGGCAGGGTGGTTTGCAACAGACTGCCGCTCTGGCTTAATTGGGGGTCGTTGAACAGGTTTTCGGGGCGGGCCACTGGTGAGAAGGGCAGCTCGGCTGCCTGGCATTTTGCCAGGATGTGGGCGGTGGAATGCTGGCGTATCATCTCGGCCACTTGGGGCAGCAACCACTCACGTTGTTCGATGCGCCCATTGTTGGTTGCCAGGCGTTCATCGGTGCGCCAGTCGGGCCGATGAAAGACTTCGCAGAAGCGCTCCCATTGCTTATCACTGGTGACGCCAATGAAAACCTGTTCGTTTTCTGCGGTGGTGAAGGTGTGATAAATGGCCCAGGCGCTGATGCGGGCTGGCATGGGCGGTACGGGCTGCCCGGTGAGGGCGGCATACGCCATGTGATGACCCATGAGAAAGGCGGCGGTTTCAAACAGGGATGTTTGGACTAGTTGGCCTCGCCCGTTAGAATCGCGCTCGCGCAAGGCGGCCAGCACGGCCAGTGCGCCCATCATGCCGGTCATCACGTCAATCACCGAGGCGCCTGCTCGCAAGGGCTGACCCACTGGTCCGGTCATGTAGGCCAGGCCGCTCATCATTTGAACTACTTCATCGAGCGCCAGGCGGTTTTCGTAAGGGCCAGGCAAAAAGCCTTTGAGTGAACAATAAATCAGGCGCGGGTAGCGAGGGGCGAGGTTTTCGAACCCCAGCCCCAGCCGTTCCATTGTGCCGGGCGCGAAATTTTCGATGAGGACATCGGTTTTCTCTAGCAGTCGAAAGAGAACCTGCCGGCCGGCTTCGGTTTTGATGTTGAGCGCCAGGCTCTGTTTGTTGCGGTTGAAGAATGGGTAGTATCCTGTGCCAAAGCCTTTGAGGGCGCGTGTTGGGTCGCCGGAGGGGGGTTCGATGCGAATGACTTGCGCTCCCAAGTCGGCCAGTACCAGGCCGCAGGCTGGCCCTAACACGGCGTGGGTCAATTCAAGCACTCTTAACGAGGCGAGGGTGCGCAGGGTCATAGATAATCTCCGTGTTTGAGCAGGTAATTCACCAGCCCACCTGCGTGCAAGATGTTCATCATTTGCTGCGGCATTTGGGTTGCCCGGTAGGTTTCGTTGCGGGTGTGGTTGGTGACCAGCCCCTGCTCCAGGTCTATGGTGACTGAATCTCCGGGGTGGATGTTGTGATGTTCTGCTTCGAGGACGGGCAGGCCGATGTTGATGGCGTTGCGGTAGAAAATGCGCGCGAAACTGCGGGCAATGACCGCCGAAATTCCTGCCGCTTGCAGGGCGATGGGCGCTTGCTCACGCGAAGAGCCACAGCCAAAGTTGTGACCGGCCACCAGAAGGTCGCCAGGGCGCACGTTTTTGGCAAACTGTGGGTCGAGGTCTTCTAAGACGTGCGCGGCCAGGGTGGAGGTATCTAAGGTTTTGGTATATTTGCCGGGGATGATGCGGTCGGTATCAATGTTGTCTATCCAATAGACGTGAGCGATCGGAAGGGAGGTCATACGAGGTAATCTCCAGCCTGCTGCGGGTTACTCTTGGGGTTCAGCGATTTCACCGGCCAGGGCCGAGGCGGCCACTACTGCCGGGGAGGCCAGGTACACCTGCGCTTTGCGGTTGCCCATGCGGCCTGGGAAGTTGCGATTGGTGGAGGAAAGAACGACCTCGCCATCGCCTGGCACGCCGAGGTGTGAACCTACGCAGGGACCACAGCCAGAGGTGATGAAGGTGGCGCCGGCTTCCGATAAAATCTGAATCGTGCCATCTTGCAGAGCCTGGTTAAAGATGCGCCGCGAGGCGGGGGCAATGACCAGCCGTGTGTCGGTCAGTTTTTTGCCTTTGAGTACCTGGGCGGCAGCGTGCAGGTCTTCGAGGCGGGTGTTGGTGCAAGAACCGATGAAGGCGTAGTGAATTTTTGTGCCAAGCACTTCGTCAATTGGCACAACGTTTTCTGGCGAGTGTGGTTTGGCAATTTGAGGACGCAGGTGTGAGACATCGAATGTCTGTTTGCGGGCATACTCCGCGCCTTCATCGGGGTAGACGGGGTCAAAGGGATACCACAGGTCGAGGCCAGAGGGGTCTACCAGGCCGGTTTTGGCGCCCATTTCGGAGCTCATGTTGGCAAGTGCCATGCGGCTGGCGAGGGTCATGTTGCGCACGGTTTCGCCGGTGAACTCTATGGCCTGGTAATTTGCGCCATCTGAGCCAAGTTGTTTGACGAGGAACAGGACCACGTCTTTGGCGCTGACGCCTTTTTGGAGAGGACCGTTGAGGGTGATTTGAATGGTTTTTGGCACTTTGAGCCAGGTTTTACCGGTCAGCATTGCTCCGGCCAAGTCGGTGGAGCCAACACCCGTGCCGAAGGCGTTGAGCGCGCCATAGGTGGGGGTATGTGAATCGGCGCCCAGGAACAGGTCGCCGGGGCGCACGTGTTCGTTTTCAACCATCAGTTGATGACAAATTCCTTCGCCCACATCATAGAGGCGGCAGCCCATTTCGGCAGCGAATTCGCGCATGAGTTTGTGTAAGTTCGCCACGGTTTCGTTGGGGGCGGGCGAGGCATGGTCTATCACCAGTGAAACGCGCGTGCTATCCCACAGCCGCTTGCCGCCCATTTGCCGAAAGGCCTGGATGGCAAAGGGTGCGGTGGCGTCGGTTGCCATGACGCCATCAATGCGGGTGATGGCAATTGCTCCGGCGCGCGTGGTGTGGCCGGCATGCTGGGAGATGATTTTTTCAGAAATGGTGAGTTTCATGGTTAGAGGAGTTTGTGCATTTTGGCAGGTAGTTCTTTGCCCAGAAAGTTTTCCATTTGGCGTGAAACAGCGGCGATTTTGGGTAGGTCAACGCCGGTCTCAATGCCCATTTCGTGCAACATGTTGGCCGTATCTTCGGTGGGAACGTTGCCCTTGGCCGAGCGAATGAACGGGCAGCCGCCCAGCCCGCCAAAGGAAGTGTCGAACATGGTTACGCCCGATTTGAGGGCGGAAAGCAGGTTTGCCAGCCCCTGTCCGCGCGTATCGTGCAGGTGTAAAACAACCGGCACGCTGCCGGCCAGGGGCAGGGTTTCTTGCACGAGGCGGCGCACCAGTTGCGGGTTGCCCAGCCCGGCAGAATCGGCCAGGGCGAGTTCGTCAATTCCCATTGCCAGGAAGCGGCGCGCCATGGCAATCACGCGGGCCGGGTCAATTTTGCCTTCGTAGGCGCACCCAAAAGCTGCTTGTACGCCAGCCCGAACGCGCATGCCATGCTGTTTGGCAAGTTGAATCATTTGGGCGGTTTCGTTCAGGCCTTCTTCGATGGTGGTGTTGGCATTTTTGCGCGCCAGGGTTTCGCTGGCTGGCACGCCCATTTCTACCTGCTTTACCCCAGCGGCAATGGCTCGCTGCAGGCCTTTCAGGTTAAGCACCAGCGCGCTAAAGGTGACGCTCTGCGTGTGCGGCAGGCGGGCAAACACTTCTTCGGCATCGGCCATTTGTGGCACAATTTTGGGGTTGACGAAGGAGGTGACCTGAATTTGTTTGAGACCAGCCTCGGCCAGGCGGTGGGCCATCTCTATTTTCATTTCGGTGGGAATGAATTTTTCCTCACGCTGAATGCCATCGCGCAAGCCAACTTCAACCAGGGTGGCTTCGAGTGGCACGGTTGGCACGTGGAGCGCTTCGCTGCGCCGCCACAGGCGGTTGTGATACAAGAGTGGCATATCTAAATCGGAAACCGACAGGTCTTTGACCTCGCCAACGAAGATGGTGTGGTCGCCACCATCGTACATGGCCCAAACGGTGCAATCTACCCAGGCCAGCGAATCGGGTAGGAGCGGGCAGCCGGTGACGGCGGTTTGTGTTTTTAGTCCGGCGAAGCGGTCTGTAATTTCTGGTTTGAGTCCTGCAAAGCGCATGCCAATTTCCAATTGCTGCGCTGAAAGTACATTGATGGCAAACACGCCGCTTTCAGCGATGACATTGTGCGTGAACAGTTTTTTGTTAAGCGAAACCAGTACCAGCGGCGGTTCCAGGCTCAGGCTGGTGAATGAGCTGGCGGTGACGCCAATCGGCGATTGGCCGTGCCTTGTGGTGACGACGGTGACACCGGAGGCAAATTGCGATAGGGCGCGTTTGAAATCGGATGGGTTAAATGTCATGGTTGGCAGAATTTATGAATTGGTCTTGGACTGTTCGTCGAACACATTGCGTTGTGAGAAGGGGGCTGTTAAAAATCGCAGGGTAAGTTTCCAGGCGGGCAGAAATTGCAATAGCGCGCCGTGTTTTTGATTAGAGAGGATGCTTTCGGCCAGCCAGGGGGTCACCTCGCTGACCCGGCTGGCAATGATGTTGAAGATGGGTCTGACGCGTTCCAGGTCGGCGGGGTTGGGGTATTGCGCGGTAACCAGATGGGTGATGACCATGCCGGGTTGAATGGCAGCCACTTTAACCGGCGTGCCTTGCAACTCTTGGATTAACGATTTGTTCAAGAAGGCAACCGCAGCTTTGGTCATGCCGTAGACCGAAATGCCGGGGCGCGGGCGGCCATTGGCGCCGAAGCCTTCCAGGTTGTAAATCCACCCGCCGCCGTTTGCGAGCATGGCGCGCGCGGCAGCGCGAGTGCCGTAGAGCGTTCCCAGTACGTTGGTTGTGATGACCGTTTGGAGCGTTTCGGGCGCGAGCTGCCACACCTTTTCTTGTGGATGCGCTACGCCTGCATTGTTCACCCAAATATCTACCCGGCCAAAGGTTGTTTGGGCAAATTCAAATAGTTGTTCATGCTCTTGCGGGCGGGTGACATCGCACAGAGCGCCGGCCACGTTGGGCGAAAACGCGCCCAGTGCCTGCAAAGCCTGTTGAAGCGTAGTCGGGCTGCGCCCGCTGATGACGACTTTTTGACCGCGCTTGAGCAGCTCTTGCGCCAGGCCAAACCCAATGCCTTGCGTGGAGCCGGTGATGACAATGGTCTTGGGGGCGTCATTGTTCATAGGGTTGCTCCTGGTGTGAACATGGGTTGTTCAGGCGGGTTGCCAATCCAAAACGCCAAAGGTGGTGTATTGCAGTCTGTCCGATTGATAGAATTGCCAGACGACGCTCATCGAAAAGTCATCGTCAATCAGAAACTCGCGGCCCTTAATTTTGAGCGCTTCACCGTAAAAATGCTGTGAGGTGTAAAGCGCCCGCCCGTAGCCCATCGAATTGCCAAACAGGTCGGGGCCTTCAAAGAAGTGGCGGCAGCCATTGCGGTAACGGCGAAAGGTGTATTGTTTAGAAAACACGCCGCTGAGGTTGACGGTCATTTCGGCGCGCAGCAGGTCGAGAGGCTGATAGGCGATGCGCACGGCGTTGATTCCAAGCGGTTGCTGCTGACCGTTGTAAACGAGCATTTCGCCCTGCCAAACACCGGCTTTCTTTTGGGGCAAAATGTGCGGCTTGCGCCCGTGAAGGCGCTCGGCTTCGCAATGTGCGTCTATGCGTGCGCGGGTTTCAGGGTTTTCGTGATAATCGAAGGCCACTTTGTAAATGCCATTGAAGACGGTGAAGAGGGTGGGTCCGTCGAAAATCAGTGAGGAATAGACCTGTGTTTGGCCATCGGGCAGGATGTGAACCATGGTGCGCAGGTCGCCCGTCCAGCCGGGGGAGTAGTAGTGCGCATCTACCAGCGTGCCGTAGGGGTGTCCCGCGCCGATGAAATCGGGGCCGAGGTAAATACGGTCCTGGTCGCTATCTATTACGCCAAACGAGAAAGTATCTGAAACTTCGAGGCGCGGCAGCAATTCGTTGAATCCATCTTGAATTTTGGTGTTCATGGTGTAGGTGGTTTTGCCATCTTTGAACACAGAGGCGCGGTAGACTTTGTTGTAGCCGCAGTGATTGCCCTGGGCATCAAAAATGGAAGGCAAACCATGCCATTCCCCTTCGATTTTCTTTTGCCAGTTGGATGGTTGGTTGCTCATTCAGGCTTGCTCCAGTTCTTGATGTTTCAAAATCGTGCGCATTTCCTGGCTGGCCGCCTCGCCGACCAGCCGCGTAACTTGCGCCCAGACCTTATCTACGGTGGGGTCGAAGATGGCGGCACGGTTCAGCCGGTCGCGCGAGGCAAAATCGGTGGTAGGGATGGCCTCGGCTGGCAGGCCGTGTTCTACCAGGTCGAACCAGCGCTCCAGGTAGCCATTGATAGGGGTTTGAATTTGCTCAAAGGCTGCTTCAGTGGCGCGGTAGGCCAGCATCCAAGGCGACATGAGGGCGTATTGTTTGGGTCCGAGTTGGGCCGGTGAGAGTCCCTCGATTTGTTTGGCGGTCTCAAAGAGGGGGGTGAGCGGGTCGAAGATGGCGTTCATGTAGGCCAGGTTGGCGCCCAGGTCGGCGCGGGGAATCAAATCGAGGTGAAAGGCAAAATGCGGCCCGGCCAACACTGAATCGAGTGTGAAGTGGGGGATGGGGCTAGGGGGTGGGGTGAACGCAAAAATCATGTGCGAATCTAGCCCGATGGGCGGCACCACCAACCCAATGTAAACCATTTTGGCTACTTTTTCTCCACCGAAGAGCCGCACTGAACCAACCGGGGCCGGACTGATGGGCGAGGTGAGGGTGCGAAACGGCGCGCCGATTTCTGTCATTTGAAAGCGGGTTTGGATTTTCTCCAAAGTCGTTAGGGAGAGGCTTTGCGGCAGCGACATAAAATTCTCCATAAGGTTTAATCGTTGGTCTTGCCAACTTGTACGGTTGGGACTTCTTTGAGAACCCAGGCGCGTGCGAGTTCGGGGACTTCGCGGCGGGCAGGTGAGGGGATGACAACGGCGCGCTGACGTCCATATTCTTGTTGAATGCGGTGCAAGTCAATTTGCCAGCCCATGTCAATATATTTTTGGCGCATACGGCGATAGGCAATTTGAATGCCATCCGATTTGACCGAGAGTTCTGCGCCGATGTCGTAGGGCAGCAATTCGGGGCGTTGCGAAAGCACAACGGGGTAATCTTGATTGAAAATTTTTAAGACGCGCTTGAGCGCATCGCCATCGGCCCAACTTCCCTTAAAGAAGGTGCGCATTTGTGTCCATTTGGTGATGGTTTTGTATTCGTCTACAGGCAGGTGGAAGTTGAATAAGACCATCAGGCCCATTGGCAGGTTCACTTCTAGCAGAGTCATGCAGGGCATCCAGAAAGCGGCGCGGGTTTTTACGCCGGGGCGGTCTTCTTTGTAGAGCCGATTCCATAGCCCTTTGATGTTGCGCTTGGGCGGTTTGAGGGTGACGGTCATTTCGGCGCCCAGGGGGTATGTGGTGACTTCGTAATCGGGGATATCGGGTTCTTCGCGGTTGCCAAAGGCGCCGCCATGCACGAAGGGCGCGTGTGCGGCATCGAGGGAGTTTTCGAGCGCGCGCTCGTAGTAGACCGGCCACTCAAACGTGCCGCGAATGACGCGAAATTGCGGGTTGTCGAAATAGGGCAATTCAGGGAAGGGGGGGCGTTCTGCTTCTGGCAAGTCACCCAAGAAGGCCCAAATGTAGCCGTAGCGTTCGATGGTGGGGTAAGAATCGACGCGCGCTTTTTTGGGCGGCGCCATATCGGGATGGGCTGGGATTTTCGTGCAGGCGCCGTCGGGCTTGTATTCCCAGCCGTGATAGGGGCAAACGATGCATTCGCCGTTCATCCAGCCATCGGAGAGCGCCCCGCCGCGATGCACGCACAAATCGCTCAAGACATGTGCCTTTCCATCGGGCGTGCGGTATAGGACAAACTCCTGCTCCAGCGCGGTGACGCGCAGGGGTTTATCTTTAACGATGTGCGAAAATTCAAGAGGCCACCAAAAGTTTTTGAGCATAGGTTTTACTCCTTTTGTGAACTGGGAAGGCTTATGCCTCACTTATTTGCGCCGGATGACGATGTGCTTGCCTTGGAGCGGTTGGCCGCCCAGGAAGGCCAGGATGAGCCGGAAAATTTGCGCGCGGATTTGAGCGGCGGGGCGTGTTGTTGGCAGGTCTAAAAACGCGCGCGCGGTGCTGCGATCGAGCGGGTGGGCTATGGAGAAATGATTTGCGCCGCGTAGGATGACATGATAAGAGGGGGAACCTGGCAGCGGGCTGACGGCTTGGGCAAAGGTGTGGGCCACAGGGTCGAAATCGTCTCCGCTGGTTGTGTAGCGCTCACGGCTGGCGGCGATGACGCCGTCTTGGTCGCCTTGCAAGAGCAGGACGGGCTTGGGCCCAATGGGCAGCGCGGTTCGTTCGGGAAACCCTAACAGGCTGGATGCCACCGTATGCCCGGCGTAAGCAAAGGCCGATTGGACTTGTGGGAAGTGTTGGGCATTTTGCAGGGCCACTGTGCCGCCTGCCGAATGACCGCCTAAGACGATGTGATTTAAGTTGAGTGCGCCATAAAGCGGGTGTGTTTCTTGCTGTTGGGTTTGAGCAAGCAGGTTGAGAATGGGCGCAATGGCCGGGCAGGTGGGACCGTGGCCGTAGGTTTCAGGCCGAATGCGTGTCAGGTCGAGGCCGGGGGAGATGCCGATGTTGCCGGGCAGGGTTTCGGCAATGTGTGTGTATAACACCGTCACCCAGCCAGATTCGGTCAGTTTGATTGCCAGCCAGTGATAACTTTCGATGTTGACGTTGATGCCGTTGAAGAATATCAGCACGCCAAATGGAGCGCGGGTGCGCTCGGCGAGAAACGTGCCGGTCATGCGTTCGGCCTGGCTGCCGGTGGACGCAGCAGGGTAGTAGATTTTAAGGTGCAGGCTGTTCCAAGGCGGGTTGGCCTGTGGCAGTTGGATGGCGTGAAACAGGGCGCGTACCATGTCAGTTTTTGGACCTGGCGTTGTCTGAATCGGCTTGGAGTAGACCAATTTCCACCCGTTGCAGGCATTCGCCCTGAAAGATTTTCCAGAGGAAGGCTTGTGCGCCGCTTTCGGCATCGCTGATTTCGAGGATGGAGACCGTTTCACCGGGGGCGCTGACGGCTTCGATTTCGCGCAGCGCGCCATACGATTGCTGCTGGAAAGTGAGTTGGGCTTTACGCTGTTCGAGTTCGGCGCTGTGAAGCGGAGTGGAGGTGAGCATCTCGCCGGTGGCAGAAACTGTCCATTGCGTGCCGCTGCCGGTTACGGTGGGCGCGGCAGTGAGTTGCGGCCACTCTTGCGTTTCGGGAACGGCCACGCCTACCAGGGTGGCAATTTCGTAGTTGGCCTGAAAGAACTTTCCGCCGGTAAGTTGCCTTTGGGGGTGGAGCAAGAAGGAGTAGGAGGTGAAGTTGCAGCCAAAGCGCGGCCAGATTCCGCGCGCGGTGAGTACGCCTTCTTTCCAGGCAAAGCCGCCGCCTAATACATCGGGTCCCAGGTAGCGGCGTGATTGTCCGTTTAGTTCTAAATCGAAAAGAAAGGTTCCTGTGCGGCGGTTTATCACTTCGGCGGTCTCTCTGGCGCGAGGGGAAAGGTGAGGCGGGGTTTCGAGCGGTTCACAAACTTGCAGGACACGGATGTGTTCTCCTTGGCGTTGCAGGCTGCGCCTTTGCCGAACCAGGCCAACCCATTCACCGCAAGGGGTATATACATATTCGCTCACCAGCCAATTGCCCAGAAAGGAGGGTTGCGCGTTCATGGGGTAAAGGTTAACACACCAAATTGCGAGCCGATTCTTTGTCCACCGCGATACCAGTGTTGCACGGTGGCTTTGAGTCGGCCATCCAGTGTGACCACTTCGCGCCGCCAACAGCGCAGATGGACGGAGTGGTGGTAAAACTGTCCGCTCAGGGCGCGCCCGCCGCTGAGCGAGTAAGTGCCGGCCAGGCCGCTTTCAGCGTCGGTCCAGGCTTGCCAGTGATTGGTGCGTAGTGTGGCTTGCCGGGTAGCGTGGTCAAAGGCGCTGGCTTGCACGGTGAGCGTGAAGGTGTTTGGGCTGATGGTTTGCAGGTGTTCGTGGTATTCAAACGTGCCAAGCGGCTGGCGTTGTTCGTCGAGGGCGGTCAGGCGGCCTGTCCAGGTGCCTGGGCGGTGGAGCAGGATTTCGCCGCGCCCGCTGGTTGGGTCTGTTTGCAGGTCGTAGTGTGTGCCGCTTACCAGGGTTGGCTGTGGGTTGGGTGCTTCGGCCGGCACGCGGTCGTTTTGCCCGACCACCACATACATGAGGTGTTCGCCGCGCGACATTTGCGCCAGAGAGAGCTGCATCTTTCCATTCACCACCATCAAGAAAAATCGCTGGCTTAACCCAAGCGCGGGCCAGTAGGCATTGGCATCTACCAGCGTTTCGCTGAGGGTTTCGGCGTAGCCGATGTTGGCCGGGCCCTCGTAGATACGGTGGTCGGATTGTTCTTGAATAAAGTAATGGCCGCTGTGTTTGAACGGGCCTACGAAGGAGACATCAATCCGCACGCGTTTGCCGTCCAGCGATTGCACGTTACGGTAATCGGCGCCGTTGCCTAAAAAATGCCCGGCGGTGTCGAACACTTCGGCGTTACCGGCCCAGCGTCCGAGGCCTTGTTGAAAGGTAATGGAGGGTGTGGTCATGGCAGGTTATTGGCAGATGAGTTGGTAGACCTGTTTTTCTTTGGGGGTTTGCTCGAAAATGACGCGGAAATCGGCTTCGGGCGGTTGTGGGGTGATGTAGCGCCCCTCTACGAAGATATTCAGATGGTCTTCGGCGAACACCCAGGGTGTGAGGCAATACGTTCCATCGCTGCGCGGTTGAATGGTGAGGGTATGGTCGTTTCCCTTGCCGTCTGGCACGTTGAGGAAGCGGGCTGGGGTGCGGGCTTCGGCATGGGTTGTGTGAAAGTAAAGCGCGAGGGTATCGAAGAATTGCAGCAGTTTGTAGTTGGTAAAGAGCGCTTGTTCTTGCACCCAGGGGCGGGTGGCCGGGTCGGCGGTGAGTGTGGCTTTCAGGCGTTCCTGGCGTTGTAATTCTTCGGTCAGCAGTGCATCGGTGGCGGCTTTGTGTTCGGGGGCAATTTTATTGATGAAGATGAAATCTGAAAGCCCGTAGCGCCCATTGAATAGCCCAACGGTGTGCATTGAAGAAAGTAAACCACAGTAAGGGTGGCGCTGTTCGTTGAAATCGGGTGAGCCTTTGCTGGTGCGAATCAGGTATGGAATGGGGGTTTGGGTGAGATGGTGAGGCAGGCCGGTGAGCGGGGAGGGTTCGCGCAAGGCGTCTATGGGCGACCAGCCTTCATCGTGATGTTCCACCGTGAAAATCAGTAGTTCGCGCGGGTGGGGCGGAGCAAAATTTTGGTTGCCAAAGGCGCGCGCCAATTGCCCGCAGGTGCGGGTGTGGTCGGGTTGTTCGATGGCAAAATGGGGCTGACCGGGCGGGGCCGATTGAATAATCATGGGCGCCTCGTTTCAGGGTTGCAGGATGCGGACGAAGTCTTGAATTTGAAAAATGTGTGTTTTGCCATCTCGCAGTTTGTGGGTGATGATGCGGCGGTTGTTGGGGTCGAGAAAGTAATGGTTGTTGTGGACGATGGTGCGCGAGATTTGGCTATCTATGGTAAACACGTAGTTGTAAGGGGCGAGCTCGGTGCCGTGCAGGCTTAGTTGGTCGCTGGTTGCCCAGCAGAATTTTCCTTCCACATAAATATCGGAGTGGAAGACGGTTTTCCCTACTTCATACAGGTTCTCAAAGTCTTCCATGAGGTGCCACGATTTGCCAACCTCGTTCCAATACACGTCCATGTGAACTGCGGCGGATTCAATAAACTCCCCTTTGGGACTGAAGGTTTTGCACAGCCCTTCCCAGCGCCCCATAAAGCATTGGTAGGGGAGGGTGGAGGCCGGGTCGCCGTAGTTTTTGAGGGTCATGAGTAGTTCTCCTGTTGGCTGGGGTTGATTCAATCGCCGAGCTGATATTTGAATCGGTCACCGCGATAGCGGGCTTGCAGAAATTCGAGCGCTTCTCCGCTGGCGCTCTTGACAACGCGCTGAATCATCAAGACCGGCGCGCCGGGGCTCATGTGCAGTAAGCGTGAGTCCAGTTCGGTTGCGGCCACTGCTTCAATGGTGCGCGTGGCGCGGCTATTTTGAATTTGGGGCAGGTGACTGATGTAGTTGAGTGAACCGCCCTCGGTGAGCAATTCCTGACGGATTTGCCCCGCCAGCGATTCTGTTAAGAAGGCGACATGATGCCCAATCGGTTCGTCATTTGCCAGGCGCAACCGATGAATGCGATAGACGCGGCTGTTGGTGGGCAGGTTGAGCTGGGCGGCTGTTTCGCGGTTGGCGCTGGTGAAGTTTTGCTCTAGCACTTGCCAGCCAGGGCGAATGCCTTTTTCTAGCATAAATTCGGTCAGGCTGTGCCGCGCTTCGGGGCTGTGCGTCATTTTGGGCGGGGCCACAAAGGTGCCGCGTCCGCGTTCGCGGATGAGCAGGCCTTCATTGACCAGGTCACCCAGCGCTTGCCGAACGGTGATGCGGCTGATTCTGAACAAATCTTGCAGTTCTTGTTCAGAGGGGATGAGGTCATTGGGCTGCCATTCACCAGATTCGATTTTTTCGAGCAGGTGTTGTTTGAGTTGGTAGCGCAAAGGCAGTGGAGATGCGCGGTCAATTGTGATGGCCATGAAGAAATACTCACCTTCAAAATGTTATAACATTATAACAATAATACTTGTTTCAAGGCCATTTGTCAAGACGAGGTTTGTTCTAGCGGGGGGACGTCCCACAGCCACAGGCCGGTGGCCGGGTGCAGTGCGCGGCGCAAGCTGACTTCGTCGTAAGCGGTGAGGGTGAATTCAACTGCAAAGGCAAGGGCGCGGGCGGCATGGCCGCCAAGCAGGGCTATGCTGTTGGGCGCGGTCTCATCACGATAGGATAAAGTAAGGTGTAAATGGACGTGTGGTTGTTCGTTGTGCTGGCAAATCGTCCCATGCCCGGCAATGATTTCGAGCGGACGCCGAAAGACAAGCGGGGGTTTGCGAATCTGCCGCAAAAAGTCATACTCGCTCAATTCCACTTCGCTCAAGCCGCCGAGCAAGTGAAATGTGGCGGTTTGAATCTGATATGTTTGCGCCAGGTGCGTGAGCGCTTCGTGAATTGCTTCGCCGTTGGTCAGTGTTCCGAAAAAAACGCGCGTTGGTTGTGAATGAAGTTGCAGCAGGGCAATGGACATCGGAGGTGACTCTTTCAGGGGGTGAGCAATGTTTTCGCGCCGTTGAGAATCAAGACCTGGGCAATGCCCAAAATCAGGGTTGCGCCGCGCGCAATTTGGGTTTGGGCTTCGGCGTGATTGGCCGCAGTGATACCGGCGGCCAGGTGGTGGTTCTGACATTGTTGGATGACCAGGTCTATGGTGTGCTGTACTTCAGGGTGACTGGGGCCATCGGCAAAGCCCATGTTGAGTGAAAGGTCGCGCGGGCCAATTAACACCCCGTCCACGAGCGGCTGGGCAAATATCTCTGCAAAGTTTGGTAATAAGGAAGCATCCTCGAATTGTGGAATGACCAGGGTTTGCTGGTTGGAAAATTCGATGTAACCTGGGGCCGCCCCGCTGTAAGCCATGTAGCTGGAAGCCCGCGAAACGCCTACGCCGCGCTTGCCCAGCGGAGGGTATTTTACGGCCTCAACCAGTCTGCGCACTTCGGCTGGGGTGCGCAGGTCGGGCATGATGACACCCATCATGCCGGCATCGAGGTATTGCAGGACGAGTTTGGGGTCTTTGGGACCAATTCGTATCAGGGGCGTCATGTTGGCGCGTTCGCAGGCGCGTATGACGTTGACGATCTGATGGGGGTCAAGGAGGCCGTGTTCGGCATCCAGGACGTAGTAATCGAAGCCTGCCAGCCCGAAGAGTTCGGTCAATTGCGGGTCATCTGAGGTGGAAATGACCCCAAAAGCGGGTTGCCCGGCTTGCAGGCTTTGTTTGAGGCGGTTGGGTTGGATGAACATGGGGGCGGATTAAATGATTCCTTTGCCTTGCAATTCGGCGAGTTCTTCGCTGGTCAGCCCCAGCAGGCTGCCGTAGATTTCGTGGTTGTGCTGCCCAAGCAGGGGCGGGGGGGTGAAGGTATCTTGGTGTGTTTCAGAGAGTTTCACCGGGTTGCCGGGCATGCGGGCTGTGCCGCCCAGCGGGTGCGCAACCTCTACAACCATGTTGCGCGCCAGTACCTGCTCATCGGCCAGGGCTTGCGCCAGGTTGTTCACGGGGGCGCACGGAATACGCCGGGCTTGCAACCTTTCGAGCCAGTGGGCTTGCGTGTTGGTGACGAGTATCTCGTTTAGCCGTTGGTTAATGTGGGTTTTATTCTTCCACCGTCCGGGCTGTCCGCGATTTTCTGCGGTATTTAAGTCCGGGGCGTTAACGACCTCCATCAGCGCGTCCCAAAAGTTATCGGTGATGACGGCGATGATGATGTAGCCATCGGCGCACTGGAAGGTATCGTAGGGAACATGGACGAAGTGACCGTTGCCGAGTTTATCGGGAATTTGACCAGACAGGAAGTACATGGTTGCCATGTAATTGAGCAGGCTGATTTGGGCATCGAGCATGGAAATATCTACATGCTGACCGCGCCCAGTGCTGTGGCGGGCTTGCAAGGCCGCCAGCACGCCGATGACGCCCATCAACCCGCCGCCCAAGTCGCCGATGGGAATGCCTGACCGGGTGGGCGGGCCGCCCGGTTGACCGGTGATGCTCATGCCGCCGCCCATGGCCTGCGCAACCATGTCAAAGGATGTGCGGTCTTTGGCTGGGCCGTTTTCGCCAAAGCCGGTGATGCTGCAAGTGATGATGCGCGGGTTGACTGCCGAGAGATGCTCATAATCAATTTTGAGCCGTGTGGTGACCCCCGCGCTGAAGTTGCTCAAGACTACATCGGCTGTTTGCGCCAGGCGGTAGAAAATTTGCAGGCCTTGTTCGCTTTTCAGGTCGAGGGTGATGCTCTTTTTGTTGCGGTTGAGGGTGAGGTAATAGGCGCCAAAACCGTTCAGGCTGTGGTGGGGGTCTTTTTCAAGCAGGCGGCGCGTGCCTTCGCCGGTAACGGGCGGCTCTACTTTGATAGATTCGGCGCCTAAATCGGCCAGTATCATGCCGGCGTAGGGTCCGCTGAGCATGTGGGTCAGGTCGAGAATGCGGATGCCATGCAGAGCTTTCATGAGCGGGGTTGAATTCCTTCCAGATAGTTCATCACTTCGGTTTTGAAGACAACATCGCCGTATTTGGCGTTGATATCGAAGAGGTTGGCCTCGTGTGGGGCGGGGTGTCGGTCGCCGACGCATTCGCGCGGGACGATGACGCGCAAGCCGTGCTGCAAACCATCCACCGCCGTGGCGCGGATGCAGCCGGATGTGGAGCAGCCGGTTAGTAAGAGCGTATCTACCTTCAGGCTGGTGAGCGTGGCGGCGAGTGAAGTGCCAAAGAAGGCGGAAGCGTATTGTTTGACGAGCAAAATATCGGCTGAAGTAGGCTTTAATTCTGGCACAATTTCGGCCAGGGGTTCGCCCGCCACCATTTTTTGCAGGGCAGGCACTTTTTGCACAAACAGGCCGCCATCTTTGAGGTTGGGGTTGTATAACACCTGGGTAAAAATGACCGGAATTTGCCGTTGACGCGCCAAATTGAGCAGGGCGGCAGTCTCTTGGACGGCGCTGATGACGGCAGGGGCGTAGAGCGGCGAGCCGGGCGTGGTGTAAGCCCGTAAAAAATCTACCAAAAGTAAGGCTGGAGATTGCCCAAAGCCCAGCCGCCCATCAAAGACGCCCTGATAATTGCTGTGCAGGTCAGACATGAACCGCTCCGCGCGCTGGCAGGGGCAGGCTGGCGAGTGCGCTGGTCAGTTTCCAGGTTGCGTAGGCAAATGCGCCTTGCGAAAAGGTGTTGAGCAGTTGTTCCGTCCATTGTAACGGAATGGTCTGATGGGGGATGCGCGCCAGCCCGCTCAACACAAAAATCAGGCTGATGTGAATCAGCAACAAGATGGCCAGGCCGTTTTTTCCGCTGGCGCGCGCCTGCTGAATGAGCAGAAACACCACTGCCACGTTGCCGATGGTCATGACTCCGAGCAAAATGAAGCGCCAGGTGTTTACCGATGGGTCAGGAAACCCGGTAAACAAAATGGCGAGCAGGCTCAATCCTAAAACCATGGCTGGCCCCGCCCAAATGTGGCGGGGTTGTTTGCCGCTGCGCGTTTCAGCCATCATCCAAAGCGCAAAGGCGAGCAAGGTAAAGCCTGCCGACATCCAGATGAACATGCCTTTATCGAACCACACCAGGTTCACTTGTGTTTGGGTGAGTGCCATCACCAGCTTCCAAATGGCTTTGAGCAAGCCTCCAATGGTTACCAAAATCCAGCCGAGGGTGGCCATGCCTCCCAGCCCGGGCTGGGTGTTGCTGACCATGCGGCTGATGAAGTACATTCCGGCAGAAGAGAGGATGACTGGCAAGAAATCTTCCAGGGCCAGCCCGAGGGTGTATGTTTCCATGTCATCAAACTCCTTGCTTATGATAGAAACCGTTTGGCCGTTAACAGGTTGGCGAGCCCTAACAGCGTTTCACCGAGGTTGCCAAAGTAAAACCGGTCGCCCATGGCAATTGCTGCGGCGATGAACATGGCCATTGCGCCGCCCGCCAGCCACCAGCAGCCGGTTTGACGCCACAGTACAACCCCCGCCATAATCAGGAAGATAATCGTCAGCATGGAGGGGATGGGCGGCCCTTTTAAGCCGCCCTCGTTCACATAGCGCAGGGTATCCAGGGCGGTTTTGGCCTGCAGGTTAAGCGCCAACCCGTCTTCGTAAATGCCCAGTGCAATCATTGCGGTGGTAAAGAGGCAAAGGCCAATGTGCGCGCCGCGGCTTTGCGCCCAACCTACCCCCGCATGGCGCAATATGCCAAAGCCAAAAATCATCATGGAGGGCGTTACTATGCCATGGACAAGAAAACGTCCGGCGTTGAGCGTTTTGAGCAGGTCGCCAGTGCCGATGAAGCGCCCCAAGAAGATAACCAGGACGTCGTAAACCAGGCCCGCCAGCACAATCAACAGCAACAGGGTGTAGGAGATTGTTCGCTGCCGGTAAAGTTCTGCTGATTTCCAGGTTAAACCAAGAAAAACGGCTACCAGACACGCATATAAAATGGTCAACATCTCTCACTCCTTTGGTTTTAAACGGATTTCTACGGCACAGTCAGAAAGGACTCGATGGCCTGTGCTACGGCTTGGGGGTTTTGGTCACACAAATAAGGTCCCTCACCGGGGAGAATCTGGAGGGCGCCTTGTTTGAGTAAGGCGTAGGAGGGTTCCAGGCTGGCGCGCAAGGTGTCTTGTTCTCCCGCCATGACCAGTGCAGGGATGTTTAGTGTGGAGAGTTGCTCACCGAGCGGTTGGTCGAAGACCGCCTGGTAGGCTTGTTGGGCTGCCGAGCCGGCCCATTGGTTAAGCAGTGTTTCACGCTGTACGATTTCTAGCGGCAGTGAAGGGGCGCGTTCGCGGATGCGCTGCCAGGTTTGGGTGAGGTGCGTGCCATCTTCGCGCAGCGCAAAAGGCCGCAGGCTGGCTTTTAGTCGCTCTTTTTGGCCTTCGTTGAGCAGGGGCGGGCCAGAGAGGATGAGTTTACGGACCATTTGGGGGTGTTTTGATGCCATTTGCACGGCCAGAGCTGCGCCGGTGTGATGCCCAAACAAGAAGCAAGAAGTGACCCCTAGCGCGCGTAACGCCGTATGAAGCGCAGAAGCCAGAAATTCAAGGTCGAAGTTGGGCGGTGGCGTGAAAGAGTTGCCAAAACCGGGCGTATCGGGCGCGATGGTGTGGAATTTATCGGCGAGAGTGGTCATGAGCGCTTCAAACATGCTGCTTGAACTGGCTGTTTGATGCAATAACACCAGCGGTATGCCTCCCGCCTGGCGTATTTGGCGGTAGTGAATTTGCCCGTTGGGGGTATCAGCATAGCCTTTTTGAATGGTTGACATCTCTCTCATAGATGTTATAATGTTATAACATTTGGTTTGTTTCGTCAAGTTGGAATTTTTTAACTCATTGGTAGGGTCTTATACCGCCGGGCTTTTTGTTCAGCCGCTGGTGGTCACGTTTAATCTTCTAACAAGGAGAATCTCAAGATGACAGATGCACTGGGTTACCGCAAGAAATTCGGGGTCATCATCCCCAGCACGAATACCATTGTTGAACCCGACTTTTACCGCATGACCGTGCCAGGGGTCACGCCGCACATCTCGCGCATTCACATTCGCGACCAGAATTTGAGCAGCGATGCGGCTTTTGAGAATTTGCTTCGGCAAATTAGGGTGGAGATTCAGTATGCAGTGGAGCGGGTGTTGACCGCTGAACCCGACTACATGGTAATGGGCATGAGCGCCGAAACGTTTTGGGAGGGCGTGGAGGGAAACCGCCGCTTTACCAAAATGATTTCAGATTGGGCAGGTGGATTGCCGGTGGCAACGGGGGCCGAAGCCTGTGAGCGCGCACTCAAACTGTTTAACGTTAAGAAAATTGGGGTTGTGACGCCCTATCAGCCCGTTGGCGATAAAAATGTGGTGCGCTTCTTCAGTGATTTGGGCTTTGAAGTGACTGCCATCAAGGGGTTGCGCTGTCCGACAGCGATTTCGATTGCGCACGTTCCCGAAGATACGCTGCGCCAGGCTTTGCTGGAAGTGAACCATGATGCCGATGCGCTGGTGCAGGTTGGCACGAACTTGAGCATGGTGGGCCTGGCCGATGAAGCCGAGCGCTGGTTGGGCAAGCCGGTGATTGCGATTAACGCCGCCACGTGGTGGATGGCCTTGCGCGATAATGGAATTACCGAGAAGGTTTACGGCTTTGGCAGGTTGTTGCGCGAGTTTTGACACTGACCTTTCTCTAAAACGGTCGTGGGGTTTCTCCTAATTCCAGGCTGACCCATTTGAGCTCGGTAAAATGCTCTATTGAATACTTTCCGCCGCTGCGTCCCAAACCTGACATGCCATAGCCTCCGATGGGGGCCATTGGGTCAGATTGAAAGGAGTGGGCGCCGATATGCACGGAGCCGCAGCGAATTTGGCGGGCTGCGTTCAGGCCGCGCACCATGTCGCGGGTGAGTATGCCTGCGCTCAGGCCGTAGTCGCTTTCGTTTGCCAGCGCAATCATTTCATCCAGGTTGGCTGCTTCGGTGATGGTTGCCACAGGCCCAAAAGTTTCTTCTTCCCAACACGGGCCAGTGTGTGGCGGGTTGTAAATGACAGTCGGCTCAAAAATCAGGCCATGCCGCACCGTGCCGCCGGTTAAAATTTCTGCTCCTGCCTGGCGAGCCGATTGCACATGGCTTTGTACTTTTTCCAGCGCGCGCTGGTTGATCAGTGGCCCATAGGCGGTGCGCGCATCGCGCAAATCGCCGAGGTGCAGGCTGGCGGCTTTGTTTGCCAGTGCTTCAGCAAAGGCGCGTCCACGCGGCGCTTCTACCAAAATGCGCGCGCTCGACATGCAAATTTGCCCGGCGTGACTGAAAGCGCCTACGGCTGCAATTTCTGCCGCTTCGTTCAAGTCGAAATCTCGCAGCACCAGCAGGGGATTTTTACCCCCCAACTCAAGTTGCAGGCGTTTCATGCTGGAGATGGCGATCTGACCGATTTTTATGCCGGTGCCGGTGGAGCCGGTGAGCGCAATGCCGTTTACCAGCGGGTGTTTTGCGAGCGGTTCGCCGCATTCTGCGCCAAAACCGGTGATAACGTTGAATACCCCGGCGGGCAGACCGGCTTCATACATCACTTTTGCCAGTTTGAGACCAATCAGGGGTGTTTCTTCTGAAGGTTTGGCAATGACGGCGTTGCCTGCGCCCAGGGGGAAGGAAATCATTTTTGCCAGCAAAACAAGCGGGGCGTTGAAGGGCGAAATGATCAGCACAACGCCCAATGGTTCGCGCAGCACCATTGAAAGGCGGTGTGGTTTTTCGTTGGGCAGCGTATCAGCATACAAGCGGCGTACTTCTCCTGCGGCGGCGCGCAACACGGAGGCGGTGTATCCCACTTCGTAGCGCGCTTTGGTGATGGTGGAGCCGCTTTCGTCTATCAATAAATTGAGCAACTCTTCGGCGTGTGCTTCAACCGAGTTGGCGCAGCGCAGCAAAATGCGTTCGCGTTCGGCCGGCGGCAGGCCAGACCAATGCTCAAATCCCTTGCGGGCCGAGCGCACGGCGGCATCGGCATCTTCCTGCGTGCCGCGTGCGGCGTATCCCAGCACTTCAGCGCTCATGGGCGCATAGCTGGCGAAGGTTGCGCCGAGCGCCGCAGGCACTTCTTGACCATGAATAAAATGCCCATGCGTGTTCATTGGCTTATTCGCTCCTCTAACATGCTGGCGCGCAGCAGATAGGCACGCGCGCGGGCCGGGTGGCGTGCGGTTTCTTCTAGCCAGCGATTGCGCGTCTGTCGGTCGGTTTGGCTGTGCATTGCCAGGTTTTGGTACTGCTGGTCTGAATACAATTGCACCGATTCGATGGCATATTGGCGGCGTTCACGGGTGTAATCGTCCAAAATTTCATCCGATTCCCCGGCTTGAATGCGTATCAATTTTTCGGCCAGGTTGGCAGCATCGTGAATACCGCTGTTCATTCCCATTCCGCCGGATGGATTGTTGTTGTGTGCGGCATCGCCTGCCAGCAAGACCCTGCCTTGCCGAAAGGTGTCGGCCACGCGCTGATGAACCCGGTAGAGTTGCATGGTCTTGATTTGGTAGGCCGGCACTTTCCCAAAGAAACCGGCCATGCGGGCGCGCAGGTTTGGTTCTTGCGTGGCAATGCTTTCATCTTCTTGCGGGTCCATCCGAAAGACTACCCGTACAATATCGGGCAGGTTGAGGATAATCACCCATTCGTGGGGGTCAAAGATGTAGCAAACCTGTGCGGCGCCGGGCAATAGGTCGCCTGTGTTCAGGTCGCTGCCAATCAGTAAAAAGCGGTCTTCATAGGTTTTGCCCTGAAATCCGATTTTCAGTTGCTTGCGCGTTTGGCTGTGGGTGCCATCTGTGCCTACCAGGTATGCGCCTGGTTGTTCCACCATTCCCTGTGGCGTTTCAAAGTGCGCGATGACGTGCGTGCCTTCGTCTCGAAAGGCAATCAGTTTATGTGCCATGCGCACATCAGCGCTGGGCGTCGCCTCCACTGCTGGTTTGAGGATGCGGGTGGCAATGTGTTGCGGGCATTGCAGACGGAATGGATAGGGGGTATCGGCGGCAATTGCGGCGTAATCAAATTCGGCAATCAGGCGGCGCGGGTTGCGCTCCCAATATTGCAGGCGGTCCACTTTGTAGCCATGCCGAATGATTTCATCGGCCACGCCCCAGCGAGCGAACAATTCCAGGGTTTTGGGATGAAAGGTGCTGGCCCGAATTTGTGTGTTCAGTTCGGCATCTTGCTCAAAAACGATGACCGGCAGCCGGGCGCGCCCAAGCGCCAGAGCCAGTGAAAGTCCCACAGGCCCGGCCCCGGCAATCAGAATGGGGAGTTCGGGGGTGATTGGCTTCATGGTGAGTCAACGCAGTAATTTTCACTCCCGCTCGGCGGCATGTAAAATGCGCACCAGCCGTTCACGCATGGCCACCCCCAGCATCCGGTCGGCGAGGATATTTGCCGGGTCTTTTTCTACAATGGTGCGGCGCAGTGTTTCATCGCGCGTTTTGAGGGCGGTACGTTTTTCGGGGGCAATGGGCTGAGCGTGTTGCACCATTTGAACCCATTTACGGACGTATTCCAACATGACTGGCGCAACGGCTTCCTGAAAATCATCAAATGGAAGTAAGCCGCAGATGGCAATCGGTGAAAGCGTGCTGCGGGTGTACAAATGTACGGGCGTAAAGGTTTTGTAGGCGGGGTGACGGCGCAGGGCAATCCAGGTTTCGTTCATTTGCTCGTGATACTGATTGAGATGGTCGAAGTTGACCGGCGCATCGTAGCGGGGCAGAAAATCTACATAGCAAAAGACGTCTGGCGCGGTGCCGAGTGCCATGCCCAGGTGTGGAACGTCTATTTCAGCGTTGAGCCAGCAGGTCAGGTGAATGTTGGTGAACCCCGTTTCGGGCCGCCCAATCCACGAGCGGATAATCCAATCGACCGGGCTTGAGTCGCCTGTGTAGGTGTGAATATTGCCGACGATGTTGCCTTGCAAATCGGGGATGTGCTGAATATCTTGACATTTCAGGTCTTCGCGCAGGCTCAAGCCAGTGCGCACGATGTCCCAGGCCTGCTCGCGCACTTGCAGCAAGTTCTCAAACACTTTGCTGTTATCGGTGGGAGCGTGCGAATCGAGAACATCGGCCAGGTGTTGGGTGGTATCTCCGCTCATGGGGGCTCCTTGGGTAGGAAAATCGTATCAGAATAGCCACGCGGCTATCCATGTTCACTGAGGAGAGGGCTTGCCAAATGCCAGGGGCGGCCATGTAAAACGTCGGTGCGGTGTGAAACCATTTTGTTATCGGCAGCCGCCGGGTAAATGGAGGCCAGTGTTAGCCCTGGCCCGTCAGCGTGGGTGACGAGCGGCATGTTGATGTTGCCATCGAAGGGGCGGGTTTTCCACGTTGTCCACAGGGTGAAATCTTCGGTAATGGCATAAATGCCCGAATGCGCGCGGCTGGCGGCCAGTACGTTCAGGCGGTTTTCGGCGGCGCGTTCAGGCAGACCGAGCCTCGTTTCCCATGCTTCGAGAATGCAGGTGGGTGAGGCCACCACCTGGGTTCCTTGCAAGGCTGCCAGGCGAAACGTTTCTGGGAAGATGGCATCTCCCCCTACCACCAGCGCCACACGACCCCATGGGGCATCGAAAGTGTTCACCGACCGTCCCAGTTTCGACCAAGCGTGGCGCCCCGAAGGGTGTAACTGTGGCTGGCGCAAGACAATTTCCCGTCTATCGAATAAAATGCCTGTGTGCGTGTCATCTTCCACAATGGAGGTGGCAATCAGGGCTTGTTGCAAGATGCTTTGCAGCGTTTCAATCATCTGGCGCGATTTTGCTTCTGCTTCTGGTAGATGGGTGATGTGAAATAATTCAGGCAAAACGATGAGACGGGCGCCACGCGCTTCGGCTTGCTTCACCCATTCGACGGCTTGTTGCAGGGCATGCATCCCCTCTGAATTGATTTGTATGACGGCCGCCGTGACTTCGGTTGCGGCGGGCGACAGGGGCAAGGGGCTGGAGGTTTGGCCCAGAGGGGCATACAACCCAGGCTGGCGACTGGCGAAAAGGTCCGTTCCGTCGGGGCGGCGTTTGTCTTCGGCCTGGTGCGGGTCAAATTCAGCCCAAATGACCGCTTCGCCGCGGGGCGGGGCTTTGGCAAGCACCGTGCCATCGGGCGCTACGATTTGACTTTCACCTGCGCCTTCTAAAAAATCGGGCGAGATTTTCAGGCGGGCTGCCACCGCCTCGCGCAGGTGAGGCGGCACCAGCGCTCCCACTTTGTTGGCTGCCACAACAAAGACTTTGTTTTCGGCTGCTCGGACCGGAATGTGCAGGGCAGCTTCATCGTGGGCAAACGAATTGAGACTGTTGAGCAAAATATGCGCCCCGCGCACGGCCAGCGCGCGCGCCACTTCAGGAATAACACCATCCATGCAGGCATACATCCCCACCCGTCCAAAATCGGTTTCGATGATCGGCGCAACCTGGCAGGCTTTCTCTAAAAAATTGTTTTCGTTGCCCATCAAAATTTGCTTGTCGTTCCAGCCGGCCAGGTTCCCCTCACGGTCGAAGAGCAGATTGGTGCCGGTCACTTTGCCATTTTCACGCTTGAGCGTAACGTTGATTTTGATGTAGCAGCCATGCTGATGCGCTTTTTGCGCAATTGCACCGACAAAATCATCTTCAAGCGAAACGGCAACCCGCCAGCAATGCTCTCCATCGTTATACCAGGCAATGTGATTAACAAATTCTGGCAAGACAATTACATCTGGGCGTGCTTCAGCAGCCTGGTCAATCAGCCGCAGGCATGTTTGCAAATTTTCTTGCACGTTCGTTCCAACGCCAAATTGAGCCGCTGCCGCGCGCAGTTTTTTCTTGAACATCGTCCTGTACTCTCTAAATGTTATAATGTTATAACAATATAGCCTACAAGAAAAAATTTGTCAATAGTTGCCTGCTCTGGGTTCATGGCTTTCTCATTATCGCTTATGCCGCTTTGTTTAACAGGATAGACAGGATAAACAGGATAAACAGGATGTTTTCGCCCTGCTTTGCGCGCGGCTTATCCCGAAATCCTGTCTATCTTGTTTGTTTTTTAGCCTGAAACCAGACTTTGAGAAAGCCATGGCTCTGGGTTAGTCCTCCAGCGTGCCGGGGCGCAGGGTGAATCCGGCGGGCAGTTGGTCTATTGGTTTGTAGGTCATGTTGAGGGTCATGATATTTCCCTCTCTGGGTTTCAAGTCAATTGTTCAATCGCCTTTTCGTACACGTCGTACTGAAGGTCGGCGGTTTCCGGCAGGTGCAGCGCGCCGGTCACTTTTTTGATTTCCGCTTTCTGCGGGCGGATTTTCTGCCAGCCGAGCGATTCGGCCAGCTCGTGCGCGCGCGGCACCGGCAGGCTGCTGAAATGCGGCGCGGCCCACAGGTTGGCCGGAAACTGGTCCAGCGCCATGCGCACGCGCGCCTCGCCCCAACGCAGCAGGGCGCTGCCGATGCCCAGGCCCTCGAAGGCAGGGTGTACACATCCCCACAACATCGGATGATTGTCGTCCATCCAGAATTGCAGGTAGCCGACCAGCACCTCGCGCGGGTCGAACACCAGGCGCACATCCAGGGCCGGGTTGAAGCGGCGAGCCTGCCATTCTTGCCGGAATCCATCGGCACGGAAGGCGGTTTCGGTCAATTGTCGCTGGTTCAGCAGGTGCACAATCGAGGCCAGGTCGCTGAGCGTCGCGCCGCGAAAGATGTATCTGCTGGGCAAGTAACTTCTCGGTGAGTGATGATAGAGAGCCATGAGGGCCTCCGAATTTCTTTGAAAAACAAACGGTTTCATTCTGACGCCTGCCCAGTCTGGTCAGGCGTCCCGTTTCGGGGTGGGTGATCTATCTTGAACTTGAGCCACACCGGAACGATACATAACAACGAGACGGCAGCCGTGATTCCGAACGGAAACTGCGGGCTGATGTTCTCCCACAGGAAGCCGCCAATCAGCGGAGCCGGGAGCGAGACCAATCCCAGGCTGGTGCTGAACAGCCCAAAGGCGGTTCCGCGCAAGTGGGCCGGGACGGCTTTGCTGATGAGCGACTGGTAGGCCGGGGAGACCAGCGCCACGCCGGTTCCGGCCAGCGCCCATCCGCTGCCATACAGCCAAAAGGGGCTGGCGGGCGGCACGACGGCAATCATCCCAATCGCAATCGCCATCAATAGGAAGCCGAGCGCGATGGCAACCCGTTCGCTGGTCTTATCTGAGAGCCAGCCGCCGGGAATCATGAACAACATCATGAACAGGCCAAAGATGCCGCTGCTCCAGCCGATTTGCTCGAAGTTCATCGCCGCCACCTGCTCCATGTACAAACCCATGAAGTTGAACGAGATGGCAAACGAGATGTCGCGCACGCCGTCGGTCAGCAAAATCCAGGTTAGCACGCCGCCTGAGAAGAGCAGGCCGGTCATCGCGCCCAGGTTGGATTTCAACCCGTCAAAGGTGAGCGGCGGACGGGCCTGCGCGTGGCTGTCTTTCTGCGCAGCGCGGCGGGCCATTCCTAACCGGATGATGGTCGCCGCAATATAGAGGGCGGCAGAGACAACCAGCATGGTCTTGAAACTGAAGTTCTGCACCAGCCAGCCGCCAAGCGGCGGGCCAAGCACGGAAACAACGCCGAACAGGGTCTGCGTGACGCCAAAGACTCGCGCTCGGTTGTGTTCAGACGAATTTTCGGCGATAAAGGCGTCGAAACTCGGCCCAACCAGCGAACGCGCCACCGCGCCGACTACGCTGGAGAGCAACACCCAGCCCCACGAAGTGGAAAGCAGCAGGATGACCTGCGCCACCGTCCCGAACACGCTGCCGATGGCAATTGCCCGCAGGCGTCCGAGCGAGTCAGACATCCACCCGCCCAAGATTTGGAGTACCAGCGGCGCCATGCTTGCCAGGGTGAAAAACAACCCAATCTGCGCGATGCTTGCGCCCAGTTCTTTCAGGTAGAGCGATTCGAGCGGCCCGTACATATTCCCGCCCAGGTTGGCGAGAATCATGGCGAGCATGAACAAAAGTAGCAGCGGGGTCAGCAGGGATTGTTTCTTTTCGACAGTGGTTGTTTCCATTTTTCCTCGTTTGCAGGGGAGAGGCCACCCGCCCTGCGCAAAAAATCATACTACCTGGTCAGGTTATCATGCAAATCGTGACGATTGAAACCCTTGACGGGTCGTCTCTACAGGCCATACTCCGCGCCGAACTGCTTCAGCCAATCTTCACGCAGCACGCCCATAAAAAATACGTCCGAACGCTGGCCATCGCGCAAAATCATCTCGCGCACCCGGCCTTCCATGCGGAACCCGGCTTTTTCATACGACTTGACTCCGCGCGGGTTGTACTCGAACACATCCAGCGAGACCCGGTGCAGGCCCAATTCTGTAAAGGCGAAGCGCAAAACCAGTTTCATCGCCTCGGTGCCATAGCCTTTGCCCCAGTATTCCCGCTCGCCAATGCCAATTCCCACAAAGGTATCGCCGTGTGGGGTTGCGCTGTTCAAATCAACAAACCCAATCAGTTTGTCGTCCTCCAGCGCGCGAATGCCAAACATCCACATTTCGGGCGGGTCTTTCTCCAGTTCTTTTTCGAGCCACTCCTTGACTCGTTTCGGCGAGAACAACATGCCGGGCGCCAGGTCGAGCAGGCGGCCATATTCGCTATCATGCCACCAGCGCGAGAAATGCTCGGCGTAGGTTTCGGGGTTTTCGGCGCTCAAGCGCACCAGCTTGCCGCGGAAAATATCGTTAATCATGCTTCACGCTCCATTCTGACCGTAACAGGCCGAAGTGCAGGCTGTCCCAGCGGCGGCCATCGCGGAAAATCGTCTCGCGGCGGCGCACTTCCTGGCTGAAATCGAATTTTTTCACAAAGTGAATGCCCTGGAGGTTGTACTCAGGCAGGATGACCGTTAAACGATTCAGGTTCAACTCGTCAAAGGCCAGCCGCAAAAAGAGTCGGAACGCATCCGCGCCGTAGCCTTTGTTCTGTTCCGAAGGGCTAATCGCCATCTCGAAATTTGCAATCTGCGAGGGCCACAAAATCCAGTAGATTTTGCCCCAGCCGACCAGTCGTTCCTCCTCCAGCGGGCGGATGTGGAAATAGAACATCTCGTGTTTCTCGTCTATTTCCTTCTCCATTCTTTCTAGCCGCTTTCTGATTTGTTCACTTGCCAGCGGGCGGGCCGGCGTCTCGTTGAGCATCCGCGCCAGCGTGGCATCCTTCGACCACTCCGCCAGCGTTTGGGGGTCTTTTTCCAACTCAATCCGCGTCAGGCGGACGAGTTTGCCGGTATATAAAGAAGTTGCGATGTTCATGATTGCTCCTTGAAAAATAAAAAAACGGCCACAGGTTTTTTGCCCCTGGCCGCTTTTTAGAAATAAAAAGGCCACGGGCGGGTACGCCGTGGCCGGTGTTTACGGATAACTTCGCGTAATCTACCTGGAAACAGGCGCACTCTGATAATCAACAGCCACACCACCGCCCAAAACAGTGGCGCGGACGGAATTCTTGATGCAGGTGTCGAACTGTGTCATCGGTCGTGCGCTCCTTTCTTGAAAAATTAATAATAAGCTAAATTTTATCACGCCGGGTTGGATGCGTCAAGGAATTTTTCCCAATTTCAAAAACTTATCTTGACCCGTTTTGGGTTTCCCCCTATAATGAAAACGATTTTCATAAAAAGAGGGCTTATGTCTACTGAAACCTGGTTGAACGCTTTGCAAGTACATGGATACCGCCTGACCGAATCGCGCCGGGCGGTGGTGGAGACAGTGGCTGCCACCTCTCGCGCTCTGACCCCCATCGAAGTGTTCGACTTGGCCCGTGCCGCCCACCCTGAACTGGGATTGGTAACCGTCTACCGAACGCTGGAAAAACTGGAAGAATTACACCTTATTCAGCGCGTCCACCAACCGGGCGGCTGCCAGGCCTTCATCGCCGCCAGCCAGGGACACCAACACTTGCTTTTATGCCAAAAATGCGGGCGTGTGACTTTTTTTGAGGGCGATGACCTCGATTATTTATTCCGCGCCATCGCCCAAAAAACTGGCTACACTGTTCAAGAACACTGGTTGCAATTGTTTGGATTGTGCCAGGAATGCCAATAAACAAAAAGGAGAGAACGATGTGCATGTTTTGTGCTGCTGTCCCCGTCGCCGGAGCGGTGGGTGCAAAGTTGAACGCCGATCAGAAAAAGAAACTGGCAAACGGTGAGACCAAAACCGAAAAACCGATTGCCGCCATCACCGGCGGCGTGATTGTTTTGCTCGTGGTTGGTTCGGTGGTGTATCACACAACGACGTTTGCTTGATATGACTGACACCCCTCACCGGCTTGATATCCAAAACATCTCGATCGCCTATGGCGAAAAAATTATTTTGAGCCATGTTTCGTTTAACGTTCCGCATGGCGCGCGGGTGGCTGTGGTTGGTCCCAATGGCGCAGGAAAGTCAACCTTGTTTAAGGCGCTGGTCGGAATTTTGCCGCTTCAGCAGGGCCAGATTTTGATTCATGGCCTGTTGCTCGGCGCACATCAGGATTGCGTGGCTTATGTTCCGCAGCGCGAGGAAGTGGACTGGCGTTTTCCGGTTACGGTGCGCGATGTGGTGATGATGGGCCGCTATGGCGCCCAGGGCTGGCTGCGCCGCCCATCAAAAAATGACCATAAAATCGTGCAGCGCAGCCTGGAAGAGATGGGAATCGCAGATTTGGCAGAGCGCTCCATTAGCGACCTCTCAGGCGGTCAACAGCAGCGCGTCTTTTTGGCGCGCGCCCTCGCCCAAAACCCGCACATCCTGTTGATGGATGAGCCGTTTACCGGGGTAGATGTCACCACCCAGGAAACAACCCTGCGCCTGCTCGATACCCTGCGCGAGCGGCAGGTGACCACGATAATTTCCACCCACGACTTAAACCTGGCCGCCAGCCGTTTCGACCGGGTCTTGCTGCTCAATAAGGGCCTGGTTGCCTATGGCGAACCGCGCGAGGTCCTGAAACAGGAAAATCTTTCTAAAGCCTTCGGCAGCGCGTTGTTGGTCACAGAAACCGGCGCGTTGCTGGTGGATGAATGCTGTCCATAATGGAATTTTTTCTCCAACCCTTATCTTACGCTTTCATGCAGCGTGGCATGGCCGCCGCCGTCATCGTTGGTATTCTGTGCGCCGTCATGGGGGCCTATGTCGTCTTGCGCGGCATGGCCTTTTTGGGAGACGCGCTGGCGCACGCCATCTTGCCCGGCGTGGCAGTGGCCTACCTGCTTGGCGGCAACTTGCTGGTCGGCGCGCTGGTCGCTGCCATCGTTGTTGCCTTGCTGATTGGCTTTTTCTCGCGTCAGGGCGCCATTCAGGAAGACACCGCCATCGGAATCCTGTTTGCAGCGGCGCTGGCGCTTGGCGTGGCGTTGATTTCCTCCATCCGCACTTATGCTGTCGATTTGAGTCATATCCTGTTTGGTAACGTGTTGGGCGTTTCCCCGTCCGACTTGTGGATGACCTTTGGGCTGGGACTCGCCATTTTGGTAACGGTGTTCCTGCTCTATCGGCCCTTCCTGATTATTTCATTTGACCCTATCCTGGCTGCCACCTTGCGCCTGCCCGCCGAACTGCTGCGCAACATCATGCTCATTCTGCTGGCGGTGACGGTTGTTATCTCGCTGCAGACGGTTGGAATCGGGCTGGTGGCCGCCATGCTGGTCACGCCCGCCGCAACGGCTTACCTGCTGGCGCGCCGCTTGGCGCCGATGATGTTCATCTCGGCGGCTATTGGCGCGTTCTCCTCGCTGGCCGGGTTGTATCTCAGTTATTACCTGAACATCGTCTCTGGCTCGGCCATTGTGTTGACAGCGACTGCCATCTTCCTGGTAGTGTTCCTTCTCAAACGTGGCAGGCGCTAATGTATCCCCTTTTCCGTTCCTTTTTGTTCAAACTCGACCCTGAAACAGCCCACCACCTGACCCTGCAACTGGTGCGCCTGGCGGGACTCGTGCCGCCGAGCCGCTGGCTGCTCGCAAGGATGTTTTCGGCACCCCCCAGGCCGGTTCACGCTTTTGGGCTGAACTTCAGAAACCCGGTTGGCCTGGCTGCCGGCTACGATAAGGACGGGGTTGCCGTCTATGGTCTATCCACGCTGGGGTTTGGGCATCTCGAACTGGGAACGGTCACGCCGCGCCCGCAGCCGGGCAACCCCAAACCGAGGGTGTTCCGGCTGATCGAGGAGCAAGGGGTGATTAATCGGATGGGGTTTCCGGGGCGGGGGATGCAGTATCCCAGTAAGCAGCTATCAGTCATCGGTAAGCGGCCTGGGGGCGTCGTATTGGGGCTGAATTTGGGAAAAAATAAGGATACGCTGCTCGAAAACGCCGCCCAGGACTATATTACGCTGATGCGCGCCTTCGCGCCGCTGGCCGATTACCTGGCAATCAACATTTCTTCGCCCAACACGGTTGGGCTGCGCCGTTTGCAGGGGCGCGAGATGTTAGAGGGATTGCTCGGCGCGATTGCAGATGAACGTCGGATGGCAAAAGTCAACCGTCCGGTGTTAGTAAAAATTGCCCCTGATTTGTCGGATGAAGAGCTGGATGACGCGGTGGGGGCGATTTTGGAGGCCGGCATGGATGGCATCATCGCTACGAACACGACTCTCAGTCGTGAGGGAATCCGTTCCCCGCTCAGGGCAGAATCAGGCGGCTTGAGCGGAAGGCCGCTGACAGCCTTGTCTGATTGCGTGCTGGAAAAAGTCGTCGCGCGGGTGAATGGACAAGTTCCGGTCATTGCTGTGGGCGGAATTATGACCCCCGATGACGCCAAAAGAAAATTAGACCTGGGAGCAACGCTCATCCAGGTCTATACGGGTCTGGTGTATGCCGGGCCGGGGCTGGTGAAAAATATTGTAAGACGGATTTAAACCCGTCTTATTGCGCAGGATGCAGGGCAAACTGCGGGGAGTCTTTGGGCCGGAATAAATTATCGGGAATGGGGATAGGCTCGAATTCGATTCCGGTGCGCAGGGCGTTGGCAGGGATGTAATACAATTGCACGGGGGCCTCAAGGATGTCTTTGCTTTGGAAGGCAAAAAAGAGGTAGCTGCGGTCCGGGCTCCAGCGTGCATCGCGGTAACAGCAGCGTGACCGGGCCAGGGCTGGGTTTTCCTGCGTACCCTGGCGAATTTCGCGGTTGTAGATGTACATATAGCCCCAGCCATTGTTACGATGGGAGGTGTTTAGCACGAACAGGGTTTCGCCATCCCAGTCAAAATCGGGGATGTTGCCATCGGCCAGGAAGCCTTCGGGGGTGAAGCGTGTTCCAGGGAATTCGTCTATCTTGACCAACCTTTGCGGGTCACAGGTGCTGATATTCACCAGGCGGATGATGTCTTCGGCTTTTCCGCTCAATCCGACGACAGACAGTGACCAGGCTGCAATTTTACTATCGGCGCTCCAGCGAAACTCTTCGAGCGGCACGGCGGCCTGCGTTTCGCCGGTGTAACTTAAGCAGCCCTTCATGGCGCGCAATTGGTCTCTGCCGCGCACGGTTTTGAATTTTTCCAGGTCGAACGGCACAATGTACATTTCACGGTTGAGGGAAATGGCAACCTGTTTGCCATCGGGCGAGATCTGGAAGGTATCGAGGAAGCGGGCAGCGGGGAAGGAGAGGATGGTATCAACCTGTTTGGTATCGGCGTCCACTGTTTTGACATTCGTCAGGCTAATGAAGACCAGGGTGCGCGTGCCGGGTATCCATTGCAAGTCGGTTTTGGGCAGGCGGTTGTCGTTGGTCAGTTGGGTCAGTTCCGAGCCGTCCATGTTCATGAGCCAGATTTCGTTGTTTGCAATGAAGGCCACCTGGTCTGCGCCGCCGATGATGGGACGGGAGGATGAAGGGGTTGGGGTGGATGGCTCAGGGGTAAAGGTAGGTGCTTCGGTGGGCGGAACCGACGTTTGGGTGGGCGCTTCGGTGGGTGACTCGGTCGGCAGAAGGGCGTTTGTGGGCGGGATAAGCGGAGCGAGAGTATTGGTGATCTGGAGCGTAGCAGTTGGTGAAAGCGCGGAAAAGAGCATGAATCCCCCCCTGCCCAACCCGGCCAGAGCGAGAACCAGGAGAACGGGCGCAATCAACCACCAGGCCGAGGGGCCGCTTTTGGGCTGGGCGGTTTTCTCGCTCACTTTGGTTTTGGCAGCGACCATGCGCGTTTTGGCGGCAGCGACCTGCGTGGCGCGCATCGAAGCGGTCTTGATGGCATCCTGGCCGCTTGCGCCGTGCGCGACCTCTGCAACGGCATCCGCCAGTTCTGTGGCAGTGCCAAATCGTTCGTCCCGGCTTTTCGCCATGGCCTTTTCGATAATCGGTTCAATGTCAACGGGCAGGTTGGGGTTGCTGTCGAGAATGTGGGGAATAGGTTCTGTGATGTGCTTGACGACCACCGCCATCGGGGTCGTAGCCTGGTACGGCTGGACGCCAGAGAGCATTTCATAGAGAATCACACCGAGCGCGTAGATATCGCTGCGCCCGTCTACCTGCTCGCCCTGGGCTTGTTCGGGACTCATGTAGGCGGGGGTGCCGATAATCGCGCCACCTGTCACTGTGGCGCCTTGCGCCTGGGTGATTTTGGCAATCCCGAAATCGGAAACGTAGGGTTCGCCGATTCGGTCGAACAAGATGTTGCCCGGCTTTAGGTCACGGTGGATGATGCCTTTGGTGTGGGCTTCATCGAGGGCGGGCGCCAATTTGGTAAAAATACGAGCCGCTTCGGAGAGCGAGATAGGCCCTTGGGCAATCCGTTCCTGCAATGAGCCGCCGGTCATGTACCGCATGACGAAGTATGGCTGGCCGTCTTCTTCCCCGACATCATAAACCGGCACAATGGCCGGGTGTTCCAGCGCGGCGATGGTTTTGGCTTCTCGTTCGAAACGCACCCGAAACTGCGGGTCGTGCAGCATCTCGCGCGGCAAGACTTTCAAGGCTACTTCGCGCTCGAAGAGCGGGTCGTAGGCTTTGTATACGGTGGCCATGCCGCCGCGTCCCAACTCAGACTTGATTTCATAACGGCCAATTTTTTGCAGTGTCATAAGATTTATTTTAGCATGAAGAAGCGGTTTGGTTTTGTTAATAAAATGACCTGAACGTGTCGAAATATTCTTCTTTACTCCCTTTATTACTGATTTTAATGATTGTCCGTTTGAAAAGCAAGCGTTTTTCAAATCTGACTCTACATCCCATGTACACAAAAGGTGCGAAGGAAAATGCCCGTAAAATTAGCGCCTTTCCTTCTTTGTAGATTTGATTCAAAGCGAAAAAACGTTCATCGCTGTTTATCTCCGGTTTTTTAAACTGCCTGAACTGAAAATGGCGAAGATATTATCCAAATAAAAAGCGCTCATTGGGCGCTTTTTATTTGGTGCATAAGCGAGCAAGATACTGGGGCTGGCTCTTAACCCGCCTTGATTTCAGGGCATCTTGCCTGGGATCGTCACCGGGAAGGTGTAGCCGTATAAGACGATTTTTAGCGTCTTTTTGGCCCACTGGCTGATACCATCGGCAATGGTGCAGGAAACCAGGTTGTCATCGTCAATGAAATTACAACTCATGTTGATTTGTTGGTTGTGAGGCAGGACAACGAATCCCCACAGGTCATCTTTGTTCCATGTCCCCCAAACTCGGAAGAGGGCAACATAGCCCTTGCCCGAAACGTGCCGGATGGATTCAAAAGACGCACTGCGCCTGACATCAGGCGGGATGACGACATCGAAGGGATAGCCATAAACGACCAACTTCACCATTCGCCCGGCATACTGGCTGATTCCGTCGGCGATGACGCAACTGACTTTGCCATCGTCACGAAAATTGCAGTCCATGTTGATTTGGCGATTGCGGGGCAGGGAAACGAATCCCCACAGTTCATCTTGCTGCCATTCGCCTTTGATATCGAACAGCGCGACATAGCCTTTGCCAGGTACCTGGTAAATCGAATCGAAAGAGATTCTCCGGGCGGTGGCTGCAGTCGAGAACAGCGTCATCACCAGGGAGAGGATGAAGAGGACTGAGAACATCTTTCTTTTCATGAGATTTTATCCTTTTCGGACGGATGAAAGTGGAACGGGTGTTTGCTTGTGGAAGTAATAGAAGCCTCGCTTATGAAAATCTTATACCTTTTTAATTTTTGAAAAAGTGTGTTAAAAATGGTGCAAACGCATTACCATTCCATAACGAATGGCTGCGGCTTTCCTGGCTTTTGCGCATCTAAAAAAAGCCCCGCCTGGCGCGGGCATAGTAAAATTGGAGAGCTCGTCTCAAATTTATCATCGGGCATCACCCCGATTCACAAAGGAGAAACTATGTCAGAACAATTCGATGTCGTGGTCATTGGCGCAGGGCCGGGCGGCTATGTGGCTGCCATCCGCGCTTCGCAACTTGGAATGAAAACCGCCATTATTGATAAGCAATGGATGGGCGGTGTATGCCTGAACGTGGGCTGTATCCCCTCCAAAGCGCTGCTGCGCAATGCCGAAGTGGCCCACATCCTGCGCGAGCGTGGCAAGGAGTTTGGCTTTTCGTTCGAGAACCTGAATCTCGATTTCAGCGTGGCGGTCAAGCGTTCGCGCCAGGTTTCGGATAGATTGGTCAAGGGCATTGGATTCTTGATGAAGAAGAACAACATCACCGTCTTCATGGGGACTGCCAAGCTGATCGGGCCGAATGCGGTTTCTGTGACCGATAAGGATGGCAAACTGACAGAACTCACCGCCAAAAACATCATTGTGGCAACCGGGGCTTCCTCGGCGGTGCCGGCTGCCTGGAAAGTGGACGGCGAGAAAATTGTCACCTACTGGGAGGCGATTTTGCAGGAGAAGCTGCCCAAGAGCGTGGTCGTCATTGGCTCTGGCGCAATTGGCGTGGAATTTTCGACCGTTTGGAGCGCTTACGGAGTGGATGTGACCATCGTTGAGATGCTGCCGCGCATTGTGCCGCTTGAAGACGAGGAAGTTTCGGCTGAATTGGAGAAAGCCTTTAAGAAGCGCGGAATCAAGGTCTTATCTGGCCACAAGGTCGAGGCGGTAGAAGCCACCGAGAGCGGGGTGCGGGTAACGGTCTCTTTCAACGGTGAGACAAAGGAACTCGAAGCCGAGCAGGCCCTGGTCGCCATCGGTTTCCGTCCCAATTCTAAAGGGCTGGGGCTGGAAGAACTGGGCGTTAAAATTTCGGAGCGCGGCTTTGTTGAAATCAACGAACGAATGCAGACCAATGTGCCAAATATTTACGCTATTGGCGATGTGACCGGCAAACTGATGCTGGCGCACGTTGGCTCGGCCATGGGTATTTTGGCCGCTGAGGCCATTGCCGGGCATGAAATTCACCCGCTCAACTATGAGATGATGCCGCGCGCCACCTACTGCCAGCCGCAAATTGCCTCCTTTGGGCTGACTGAGGCCCAGGCCAAGGAACGCGGCTACAGCGTCAAAATAGGCCGCTTCCCCTTCCAGGCCAACGGCAAAGCGCTTGGCCTGGGCGATTACACCGGCTGGGTTAAACTGGTGGTGGATGAAAAATATGGCGAACTGCTTGGCGCTTCGATGATTGGCCCCGAAGTGACCGAACTGCTGCCCGAATTAACCCTGGCGCAGATGATGGAACTGACCCCAGCGGAGATTGCCCGCAATGTTCACGCTCACCCCACTATTTCAGAGGCGCTGATGGAAGCTGCGCACGGGGCCGAGGGCCAGGCAATTCATATTTAGACCTGCCAGCATCAGGTTTCTCTCCTTTGAAACAAACGGTTGTCATGCCAAAAACGTGACGACCGTTTTTGATTAACTCGCTATAATCAATACACCAGTTGAGTTTCTCGCGACCAGACACTTTTCACGGCGCAAAATCGCCGCCTGCTCCACCCATTGAAGCCAACTGTCCATCAGCAAGCCTGTTTTCATTTTCCACTTTCACTTTTCCAGGAGAATTGCATGTCTAAAACCGACTGGATTTCCCAAGAGCTCGACGGCCTGAAGCAGGCCGGGTTGTATAACACCATCCGCACCATCGGTTCGCCGCAAGGGGCCTGGCTGGTGGTGGATGGCAAGAAGGTGTTAAATTTCTGCTCCAACAACTACCTCGGTTTGGCGAACCACCCCCACATTGTGGCCGCCGCCCAAAAAGCGACCCTTGAAATGGGCGTTGGCCCGGCAGCGGTACGCTCGATTGCCGGGACGATGACTCTGCATGTCGAACTGGAAAAGCGCCTGGCGGCCTTCAAAGGCGTTGAAGCGGCCATCACCTTTCAGAGCGGGTTTACTGCCAATCTCGCCACCATTCCGGCCCTGGTGGGCAAGGAAGATGTGATTTTCTCAGACCGGCTGAATCACGCCAGCATTATTGATGGCTGCCGGCTTTCAGGTGCAAAAATCATTGCCTATGAACACAATAACCCTCAATCGCTCGAAGAACAAGTGAAGGCCAACCTGCCCAACTTCCGACGGGCCCTGATTGTGACCGACGGCGTTTTCAGCATGGATGGCGACATTGCCCCCTTGCCTGATATTTACGAGGTCGCCAAAAAGTACGACATCCTGCTGATGGTAGATGACGCGCACGGCGAAGGCGTGCTGGGCAAAGGTGGGCGCGGCATTGTGGACCACTTTGGGCTGCACGGCAAGGTGGATGTAGAAGTTGGCACGCTCTCCAAGGCTTTTGGCGTGGTGGGTGGCGTGGTGGCTGGCAACGCGGTCATCATCGAGTGGCTGCGCCAGCGCGGGCGGCCCTTCCTGTTCTCCTCGGCGGTTACCGTGCCAGATGCGGCGGCTTGCCTGGCGGCGCTTGACCTGCTCGAAGACTCGACCCAATTGGTGGATACCCTGTGGAGCAATGCCCGCTACTTCAAGGCGGAGATGAAGACCCTCGGTTTCGATACCGGCGTGAGCGAGACGCCCATTACCCCGGTGATGCTCGGCGAAGCGCCCCTGGCTCAGCAGTTCAGCCGCGAACTGTTCGAGGCGGGCGTCTTTGCGATGGCAATCGGCTATCCAACCGTGCCGCAGGGCAAAGCCCGCATCCGCGTCATGATTTCGGCGGCGCATTCGACCGATGACCTGCACAAGGGGTTGCAGGCATTCCAGAAAGTTGGCAAGAAACTGGGAGTCATCTAACCAGCATTCCATTTGGACACGGATTACGCGGATTACACGGAATCTCACGTATTTTTCTTAAAAAATCCGTGTAATTCGCGGTTCGATTAATATTTTTTGCAAAGCCAAAACAAAATTTCGCCTTTCGGAAGTCCTTCGTGTCTTTTGGGGGGATGGGTCTTTTGGCAATCAACTCTTTAATACAAATCTTGAACTATGACGGAGGTTTTCATGGAACTCACCGCATCGCTGCGCCAAAAGATTCTCACTGCCCAGCGCAGCGAAATCAATGGTCATCACATCTATAAGCGAATTGCGGCCAGCCTGTCCGAAGAAAAAAATCGAGCTGTGATTGAAAAACTGGCGGCCGACGAACTTGGGCATTATAAAACCTGGAAAAAATATACCAACCAAGATGTCGCTCCAAATTGGCTGGCAGTCTGGTTTTATGTTCTCGTTGCGCGCGTCTTGGGCTTTACTTTCGGCATTAAGTTAATGGAGCAAGGGGAGGAAGCAGCCCAGGTTGTGTATGAAGAAATTGCACAAAGTATTCCAGAAGCCAGGAAAGTTCGTGATGACGAAGAAGAACATGAAGAAAAATTGTTGGGCATGCTCGACGAAGAGCGATTGCGCTATGCCGGCTCGGTCGTTCTCGGACTAAACGATGCGTTGGTGGAGTTGACCGGGGCCCTGGCCGGGCTGACGCTGGCCCTCCAAAACGTGCAACTCATTGCTCTCTCCGGGCTGATTACCGGCATTGCCGCCTCGCTCTCGATGGCTGCTTCGGAATATCTTTCCACCCGTTCGGAGGAGACCGACAAACATCCCGTCCGCGCCGCCGTTTATACGGGCATTGCCTACGTCCTGACCGTCACCCTGCTGATTTTGCCCTACCTGCTGCTCGATAACGAATATCTATGCCTGGCGATTTCGCTCACCACAGCCGTCCTGATTATCGCCGTGTTCAACTACTACATCTCGGTTGCCAAAGGTGAAAACTTCCGCCGCCGTTTCACCGAGATGGCTGGGCTGAGCCTGAGCGTAGCCGCCTTTAGTTTTGGAATTGGCTATGTAATTCGCCTGTGGCTGGGGGTGGATGTTTAGTTCACTGGCTTGCGAGGTGATAGTCACCTGATTAATAAAAAATCCCGAAGCCTGCAATGCCATTCGGGATTTTTCGTTTTTACCGTGTTATTGCTTACTTCTTCAGTACGGTCTCAAAGACTTGCTCTTTAGAAATAGGCCGGGTGCAGAAGTACCAGTCGTGGCAGGTGACGTTTTCTTCCTTGCCGTCCATGCGGTCTTTGGCAACCCCGCACGAGCCGGCCGGTGGCACAATCACATCGTCGCCGGGCTGCCAATCGGCGGGGGTGGCAATCGAGAACGCGTCGGCGGCCTGCATGGCAATCAGGGCGCGATAGAGTTCGTCGAAGTTACGTCCCAGGCTGAGCGGGTAGTAGATGATGGCGCGGATGATTGCCTTCGGGTCAATGAAGAAAACCGCCCGCACAGCTTTGGTGGAACTCTCACCAGGCTGAATCATGCCATATTTGCGGGCGACTTCCATCGTAATGTCCTCAATGAGCGGGAACTTGACCTCGACGTTTTTCATGCCCTTGTATTCAATTTTTTCTTTGATGTTGCGCAGCCAGGCAATGTGGCTATACAGCCCGTCCACCGAAAGGCCGACCAGTTTGCAGTTGGCCTGGGCGAACTTTTCTTCAAGGGTGGCAAAAGTCATGAATTCTGAAGTGCAAACCGGCGTGAAATCGGCTGGGTGGCTGAACAGAATGACCCAACTGCCGCTGTAATCTGCCGGGAAGTTAATCGTCCCTTGGGTGGTGACGGCGGTGAAGGCCGGGGCAGGGTCACCAATGCGCGGCATGGGGGTGATTTGGGTTTCGGGGGTGTCCATACGTTTTTTCCTTTTCTCCTTGGGTTTTTGATTTTGATATTTCAGTTTTGGTGGGAGCAATCCCTTCTGCAGATTACAGAAGTCGGTTGGAAGCCGATTTCTGGCAGCCCAAAGCGCTTCTATGTGCTTTGTCAGGGCGCTTGCCCTTGTAGGAGGCTTAGCCTGCCGAACAGAGTGAAAAGTTACGGGCGCAATCAACTCTCTACGGAGCGAGGTGGGCGGTACGCACAGTCATTATTTGGATGTTATTGTGACCTTGAAGTTGCGTTATCCTCTATACGCCAGCAGGCGCAAGCCGTTGAGGACGACCAGCACGGTGCTGCCTTCGTGACCAACTACACCCAACGGCAGAGGCAGCGAAAGCCCAAAGGCCGAGGCCACCAGCAGGACGATGACCGCCAGGGCGAAGGTCAGGTTTTGCCAGACGACGGTTTGGGCGCGGCGTGCCAGGCCAACAGCAAAGGGGATTTTACGCAGATCGTCCGACATCAGGACGACATCGGCGGTTTCGATGGCGACGTCGGTGCCACCGCCGCCCATGGCAATCCCAATATCTGCTGTGGCGAGCGAGGGGGCGTCGTTGACGCCATCGCCCACCATGGCGACCGGGCCGTATTTGCGGCGTAATTCTTTCAGCACAGTGACTTTATCTTGGGGCAGCAGACCGGCATGATATTCATCCACACCGGCTTTGGCCGCGATTTTGGCGGCCACGCGCGGGTTATCTCCGGTGAGCATGACCACGCGCTCGATTCCGGCGGCTTTCAGGCCGCGAATCATCTCCACGGCGTCGGGTCGCAGCGAATCGGCCACGGCCATTAGCCCCACGAACTGCCCGGCACTGTGATTGTACAGGTACATGGCGGTCTGCCCTTCTTCTTCCATCTGGCGGGCGCGCTCCAACAAAGATGCAGGCAGGGGAATGCCGCGCTCGCTGAACAGGCGCTCGTTGCCCATCCAGTACATGGTCTCTTCCAGGCGCGCTTCCACGCCCTGGCCAGGGATGGCGCGAAATTCGCTGGCGCCCGGCAGGTTGGGGTACATGCGGTGCGCCGCGTGGACAATTGCTCTGGCCAGCGGATGTTCAGAGCGGGCTTCCACCGCGCCAGCCAGGCGCAGCAACTCGTTTTCATCCCCGTTCAGGGCATACATCTGCGTCACTTCGGGCTGACCGCTGGTCAGTGTGCCGGTTTTATCGAACGCTACGACTTTGAGCGTGGCAGTCTTTTCCAGATGCACGCCGCCTTTGAAGAGAACGCCATGCCGCGCTGCGTTAGCAATGGCGGAAAGGATGCTGGCCGGCGTGGAGATGACCAGCGCACAGGGCGAGGCCACCACCAGCCAGGTCATGGCGCGGTAGAAGGTCGGCTGGAAGGGATGTCCCAGCACCAGCCAGGGAACGACGATGAGTAGCAACGCTGCGCCTAACACAAAGATGGCATATTTTTGCTCAAACTGGTCGAGGGCGCGCTGGGTGTTGGCTTTGGTGGCCTGAGCGGCTTCCACCATTTGCACAATGCGCGCCAGGGTGGTATCTTGCGCCAGGCGCGTGACGCGGATTTCGAGGGCGCCGGAGCCGTTCAACGTGGAGGCAAAGACGCTATCGCCGGGGGCTTTGTGAACCGGCAGCGATTCGCCGGTGATGGTGGCCTGGTCCACGTCCGATTCGCCTTCCAGCACTTCGCCGTCAATGGGAAAGCGCTCGCCGGGGCGTACCAGAACAACATCGCCCAGCGTCAGCTGCTCGACGGGCAAGGTCACCAGGCGCGAACCACGCCGCACCGTGGCTACTGGCGGCCGCAAGTCGAGCAGTTTTTCAATTGCTTTGCGGCTGCGATCCATGGCGTAGGATTGCAGCGTGTTGGAAAGTGAGAACAGGAAGAGCAACATGGCGCCTTCGGCCGGGGAGCCAACCAGCGCCGCGCCGAGGGCAGCCAGGATCATGAGCAAATCTACGTTGAGCGTCTTTTCTTTAAGCGCTTCGATGCTGGCCAGCAGGCCAAAGTATCCGCCGGCGATGTAAGAAATGGCGTAAAGAACCCATACTGCGGTGGGATTCAGACCATTCATAGCGCCCAGCCAGGCTGCCAGCCCGGTGACAGCATTGACCAGGGTGAAGGCCATTTCCATTTTGTCGGCGGGCAACAGGGATTTCTGCTCCTGCGCTTTGGTCGGCTGCAACAGGCCTTCTGCCGCGACCTGGGCGGTTTCGCCCTCCAGCACAGGCGGAGCGAGACGGGCGATAATCTGTCCGTTTTGAATGGTGGCCGCGGGCAATTGAGCCGCGGTCTGATAGCTTTGGAGCAAAGCCTGCCCCATTGCCCCAGCGCAGCCTGCACAGGCCGCCACGCCGAACTGTTGTTTGGCTGCACATTGGGCAACGCGGGTGGCCGCCATCTGCCCGGCTTGACGTACCAGGTGCAGAGCACGCTCACTGGAAAGAATGCGTGGGTCATATACTGCTTTCATCTGGCCACTTTCCAGGTCGAACTCGACTTGTTCAATGCCCTGATAGCCCTGCAGCGTATCGGTCAATACATCGGTACAGCGCGTACCTTCAGGAGCGAGAGAAATCTGTTTCATCATTGTTCTGGTCACCGATTATTGTTCATTCATGGTGGGTAGTTGATTGGGGGCTGCCGCCTGTTTTGCCTGACACTCCGGGCAAACCCCATAATAAAGCACGCGTGCGCCCAGCAAGCGAAAGCCGCTGGCGCTGGTAATTTCCCCTTGCAGTTGGTGGACATGCTCAGAGGGAACGTCCACAATTTTGTGGCACGAAATGCACGCCAGGTTGACGTGTGGGGCGGTATCGGCGTCGTAATGAACTTGGTCATCCCCGGCATGGCCGAGGGCATTCACCACGCCCAGTCCCACCAGCGCCTCCAGCGTGTTATAGACCGTCGCCAGCGAAAGCGAGGGATAGTTTGGTTTGAGCGCCTGGTAAATTTGGGTTGCGGTGGGGTGTTCGTCTGTCTCTGCTAGCATTTGACAAATGGCAAGGCGCTGCGGCGTTAGGCGCAGGCCCGATTGTTTGAGGACGGATATCAGGGCGTCTTTCATGTTCATAATTTGTAATTATTCTAAATATAGAATGATTATAATTAAAAAGCGCAAAAATGTCAATTATTCGTGCATTGTGTGCAATCATCTTGGGATTGACTTTTGTTTTGATTTATCGTAAAACGAGGAAAAGGTGTTCACCACGTATAACCGGCAACCTACAACTGCAATACTCTCTCTCTCTTCTCCCCCTACTGACAGTTAAAAATGACTCCACGGAAAAAGCCTTTTTCACTACAAAGGACACAAGCGAACTTTGTATGCGCAGCCCGGAGATTAATCTCCTGCGGACTGCGCCTCATCTGCAAGCCAATCACCCAGGCGAGCCAGGCCCCAATAGCCAAACAGCGCTCCGGTGAGCCCGTTTGGAATAAAAAACAAAGTCTGTTCCAGCCTGTCTTGTGCGGCCCAATCCCATTCCAGCCAGCATTGGCCTGAGGGGAAGGGGTTGGCTTTCAGGAGCAGCAGGCTTTTGGTCTGTCGTTCGACCTGCCGAAAATGAATTCCAAAGCGCGCAACGGGCGGCGGAGTGGGTGGAACGGCGCGGGTTGTGGGAATGCGCCGATAGTCAATAAACATCCCCTGGCACAGCATTTGCGCCCGGTTGGGGGCATCATCCAGCCAGGTTCGCTCCACCGTATCGGGGTGGGTCTCTGCCAGGGCGCGGCGGACGGCTTCCGCGTAATCAAGCGGTTGGATATCGGGAAACAGTCTCAGGGGAGTCCGCTCCAGGACAATGCTATCGTTCTGGAGTCCTTCCACCAGCGGCAGGGCGTAGGCATACTCGACGGGCGTCAGTTTGTCAATAAAAAAAGCCATCAAGGCCGGGGGGATGAGCGGCAGCAGCAACGGGAATCGCTTCAGCCCGCGAATCTGGGCATATTCCGTCATAATTTCGATATAGGTCCGCTCCCGTTCACACCCCAACTCGATAATTTGCCCCCGGCATTCCGGCGTTTCGAGCGCGGCCACCAGGTAGGCCAGGATATCGGGCGTGGCAATCGGCTGTGAGCGATGCCGCAGCCATACCGGGCCAACCATCAGCGGGAACTGCTCGGCAATGAAACGAATCATCTCAAACGAGACCGACCCTGGCCCCACAATCACCCCCGCCCGGAACTCAGTGACTGGCACGCCCGCCTCGCGCAGGGCATCTCCCGTCTCAATGCGTGATTTCAGGTGCAGCGCCAGGCCAGGGTCATGGGGGTCTGCCAGCCCGCCGACGTAGATAATGTGTTCGAGGCCCGCTTGTTTGGCTGCCTGCCCAAAGTTTCGCGCTGCTTGCAGGTCCAGGCGGTCGTAGCCATGCCCCGCAGACATGCTGTGAACGAGATAATACGCAGCGCGGACATTTTGCAGGGCGGCGGGTAGCGTTTCGGGACGGGTCACATCTCCGGCGGTCACTTCCACCTGCCCGTGCCACTTGCGCGCCTGCAACCGTTCGGGTTGACGCGCCAAGCCGCGAACCGGGTAGCCTTGCTCTAACAGCAAGGGTATCAGGCGGCCAGCAAGGTAGCCGGTGGCCCCCGTCACCAGGATTTTTTGATTGGGCGATTGATTCAAAGCGCTACCCCATACCGATTACCAGGAACTGCTCACTGCTCACTGCTCACTGCTCACTGCTTACTGCTCACTGCTCACTGCTCACTGCTCACTGCTCACTGATTACTGTTCACTGCTTACTGTTCACTGCTCACTGCTCACTGATTACTGTTCACTGCTCACTGATTACTGTTCACTGCTTACTGTTCACTGCTCACTGCTCACTGCTCACTGCTCACTGATTACTGTTCACTGCTTACTGCTCACTGATTACTGTTCACTGATTACTGTTCACTGCTCACTGCTCACTGATTACTGTTCACTGCTTACTGCTCACTGATTACTGTTCACTGCTTACTGCTCACTGATTACTGTTCACTGCTCACTGATTACTGATTACTGATTCCCTTCGCTCTTTCGGCAATTTTATCGGTCAACCCATCGAAAATGAACTTATGGAAGGGCCACATGGCATACCAATAGAGGAATCCAAACAAACCGTGCGGGTCAAAATAGGCGGTCGTTGTCAGGCGGGTTTTGCCCCCTTCCAGCGGTTCGGCCTGAAATTCTAGCCAGGCCTTGCCGGGTAGCTTCATCTCGGCGCGCAGTCGCATCATCCCCTTATTTTCGGGAGGTTGCGGCGCAACCATCTGCTCAACGCGCCAAAAATCGAGCGATTCCCCGACCCAAATCTCATCGGGGTGCCGCCGCCCGCGCCGCAGGCCCACCCCGCCGACAATTTTATCGAGCCAGCCGCGCAGCCCCCAGGCCCAATCCATATACAGCCAGCCGCGCTGCCCGCCGATTCCGGTAAAGGAGCAGAAGACGGCCTGCGGAGGCAGTTCCACTACCCGCTGGCGCTTCTCGATGAACATCCCCTCCTGAATGGCAAACCGATACGGCTGGGTATCGCCCGCGCTCGTCACCAGCGCGTCGGACCACGACGATTCGATGTCGCCCGCTTCGATTTTTTTGAGCGCGTAACGCACGGCGGTCTCGAAATCGAGCAGCTTGATGTAAGGGAACAACAGCCGCGCCAGGTCGTCATTCACCAGCGAATCGGCGTGCAGGCCCTCGATGAGCGGCAGCACCGCGTTGTAGGTGACCGGCGTGACCAGATGCACCCAATACGCCGAAAGGTGTGGCGCGTAAATTGGTGTGGGGATGAGAATGCGCTTTAAGTTGCGCACCCTGGCGTATTCCATCAGCATATCGGCGTAGGTTAGGCGCGTTGGGCCGCCGATTTCAATCAGTTTGGCCACGCTCTCGGGTTGTTCCAGCGCCCCGGCCAGGTAATCCAGCACGTTGCGGATGGCAATGGGCTGGGCTTTCGAGAAAAACCAGCGCGGGCAGATCAGAACCGGTTCGCGTTCTGAGAGATAGCGCACCATCTCGAACAAGACCGACCCGGAGCCGATAATCATCCCGGCCCGGAATTCCGTCACCGGTACGCGTCCCTGGCGCAGGACGTAACCGGTTTCGTGGCGCGAACGGAGATACGGCGAGAGCCGCGCCGTGGGGTCCACCAATTCCCCCAGGTAGATAATTCGCTCGATATTCGCCTGCTCAGCGGCTGCGGCGAAGTGGCGCGCCGCGACCATGTCACGCTCGGCATCTACTCTGCCGCCTTGCCGCCCGTGAATGAGATAGTACGCCGCTGAAACGCCCTCCAGCGCCGGGAGCAGCGTCTCGCGCCGGGTGGCATCGCCCTGGAACACTTGCACCTTTCCCAGCCAGGGACGCCCCTCCAGCCGCGCGGGGTCGCGCACCAATACGCGGACGGTGCAGCCGCAATCCAGCAAGCGCAGAACCAGGCGGCTGCCGACATAACCGGTCGCGCCGGTAACGAGGACGAGTCTGTTTTGCATGGGGCAGAATATATCCTAATTTGGAGATGCGCGCAAAGGGTTGGAAGGTTGGATAGTGTGGCAACAATCTTGTAAAAAACATGGAATTTTTGAGGCGCTACATGTTGATTGCCGATATTCACCAGGCTATGAGAATAGCAAAGTTGGAAGATAAAAAATGAGTTCACTGCAAAAAGCCCATCACCACAAAGGACACGAAGTACACAAGGGAATTCCGAACGGCGGAATGAAGAATCTTGAAATTCGGCGCAAGAGAACCTCAAAAAACGTCATGGCCTGAGTGTTCTTCGTGGGAAGAAAAGATTTTTTCAGTGAAATTAAAAAATCCCATCTCTGCCCGGAGAGGGGATTTTTTGAATCAGAAATTTTTCAGGGTCTGTCTGCTTTCGAGAATCCCTCAACCGCCTCGTTCAGCGTCACGGGCAGGCGGCGGCCTTTCGGCCACAGTCCGTTTTCGGCGGCGGAGCGGGCGGTCTGGGTGTAGCGCGAAAGCCCAAAGTTCTTGGCAGGCAGGCTGGGGTGGGTCAGCACGTCGCCGGGAGTGCCTTCGAGCAGGATTTCCCCATCGTGCAGGGCCACCACCCGGTCGGCAAATTCCGCTATCCACTCCACTTTGTGTTCCACCAGGATAACGGTCATGCCTCGCTTGCTCATCTCGCGGATGACGCCGAAGACTTCGCGCGTGCCAATCGGGTCCAGCTGGCTGGTCGGCTCGTCCAACACCAATACCCTGGGCTGCATGACCAGGATGGAGGCCAGCGCCACGCGCTGTTGCTGACCGCCGGAGAGTGAATAGGGCGAGCGCTCGGCCAGGTGATGAATGCCGGTCATTGCCAGGGTTTCTTCCACCCGGGCTTTCATTTCGCCGCGCGGAAGCCCCAGATTCTCCAGTCCGAAAGCAATTTCTTCGTAGACAGTGTATTTTGCTCCTGAAATCTGGTTGAACGGGTTCTGGAAGACCAGCCCGACGTTGGTGACCCATTCGCTCAGGCCGGATTCGCGCCCTTCAACACCCGCCACTTTCACCGAACCGCCCAGTTCACCCTTGAAAAAGTGCGGGATGAAGCCCGAAATGGTGTAGCACAGCGTTGATTTGCCCGCGCCGTTTGGGCCGATGACGGCCACAAACTCGCCTTCGTTGATATCCAGGCTGACGTTTTTTAGCACCGGCGTTTCGGTGAGCGGGTACTGGTAGGTGACGTTTTCGAGGGTGACGAGAGCCATTGCTTCAACTATCCCCAGCGCAAGAGCCGCGCTGCGAAGGTAAACAGGACGAGAACGACCAGCGTCCAGCGGATGAATTTATCGGCACGGGTATCGGGCAGTTCGCGCAGGAAGGTCTTGGGGCGCGCCGAGGTGAATCCGCGCGCTTCGATGGCGATGGCGCGCTCCTCCACCTCTACCAGCGACCCGAACACCAGCGGCCCAACCAGCGGCGCCAGCGCGCCGACCCGCTTCAGGAACGTCCCTTCGGTATCCAGCCCGCGCGAGCGCTGGGCGGCGATGATGGTTTGGGCTTTGGCTTGCATTTGGGGGATGATTTGCAGGGTGCTGACGATGACGTAGGCAAACTGGCCGGGCAGTCCGCGCCGCGTCAGGTCGCCCATCAATTCGCTGGGGTGGGTGGTGAGCAGGAAGAGGAGGAACGAGGACACCATCACGAAAATGCGGATGGCGGTGAGATAGGCCTGGGCCAGCGTTTCACTCGTCAGCCGCAGGAAGGCGAATCGAAACAATTCGGTTTCGCCGCCCGGCAGGAAAAAAGATTGCATGACGAAGATGAAGCCCGTCACCGGCGCGAGCAGGCGCAGGGCGGTCCAGGAATATTCGCGCTGGACTTTGCCCACGAAACTGAGGGGGACGACGACGGCGACAATCAATCCCGTTGCAGTCCAGTACCAGGGGCTGGTGAAGGCGACCAGGATGAGGGCGAAGGTCAGCGTCAGTTTGGTGAGCGGGTTCAGCCGGTGCAGCCGGCTTGCGCGGTGAATGTAGAGCGAGAGGCGTTCGTGCATGGGTGGATTTTACCCTATTTGTTAAACCAGCCGTCCCGAAGGTTGCTTTCCTTGTTGCGAAAGAACCTCCGGGACGGTTTTTTTAAATGCGGCTGTTTTCTCCCCTCTCTCATTGGGAGAGGGGTTGGGGGCGAGGGCGGAAAGATAGTTATGATTTTATTTCGGGTCAGCCCAGGATGTTGACGACCACGAATGCCGCCAGCAGGACCAGCACAATGACCACGCCCACGGCGATGAAGAGCTGGGTGCGTCCCTGGCCTTTCTCGACGGCCACGTTTTCAGGGCGCGGGAAGCGCGCCACGAATCGCTGCGAAAGTCCCTGAATGATGGCAAAGGCCAGCAGGGCGGTGGAAATCTTGTCAATAGGCTCGACAATGAAGTTGGTGCTTAAAACCGCCGAGACGATATCGCGCCCGGTTTGGATGAGGAAGGCTGTGATAAACGATGACCCGCTGGCCGTGATGCCACCATACAGGTAGACTGCAATCGGTGTGCCGGAAAGCACCGCCCCAAGCGCAATCAGGAAACCGGTGATGACCACTTTCCACCAGTTTTTGAACAGGCCGGCGTTGGCGCACAGACCTGCCACCAGGCCGATGACCCCCGCCACCGGGAACCAGGGCAGCGCGTTTGGGTCAACTGCCAGGCCCCAGATGATATTGGAGAGCATTCCCGTCAGCAGACCGGCCACCGGGCCGCAAATCGCGCCGACCAGCACGGTGCCGATGCTATCCAAATAGACCGGCAGCCGGAGCAGGACCACAATTTGGCCGATGGCAACATTGATGGCAATGGCAACCGGAATAAGCACCCACGTCATGGTATTAAAGTCTTTCTTCAGCCAGTTCATTTTACATCTCCTCTTGAATGCTTGAATTGGGATGTCAGGTTTCCCTGTTTATATAATTAAACACTATTTCGCGTTTTTAGGTCTGTTTTGGACTCCTGCCACGGCATTCTATATCGGACAGATTAAGAGCCTATCCGAAAAATCTTCTTTCGACATTCCGTCCGGACATAAATGCCCAGGCTATTCATCCAAAGCCGTCTGAAAATGGCTGTTCAGCCCGCTTAAGCGGACTTTGTACTGATCGCCCGGCGATTCATCTCCAGGGGTCGCCGGATTAACGCTGAGTACGCGGATTTTAAGAGCCTTTTCCGCTCTTGTCCGTTCTCGTTTGCGTCCAATTTTTTATTGCCGATACGGTCTATTGAAATACTTGGTACATTCCCATGCCTTTAGACTCCGCCCAAAATACACTAAAATAGAGGCATGGATAGCCAATTCCCCCTCGCGCTTGTCACCGGCGCCGCCCATCGCCTGGGCCGCGTCTTTGCGCTTGCCCTTGCCCGGCGCGGATACGCCATTTTGCTGCATTATCACGCCTCGCAATTTCGCGCCGAACAGACCGCCCTCGAACTCCGCGCCCTGGGCGTTTCGGTTTTCCCCGTCTGTGCCGACCTGACCAATGCAGCCCAGGTGGACAGCCTCTTCCAATCGCTCGATTTCATCCTGGCCGACCCGGCCAACCAACTCTCTGGCCTGCGCGTGCTGGTCAACTCGGCAGCTCTCATGCGCGCCGGTGACATCCGCTCCACAAGCACGGCTGCCTGGGATGAAATGCTCGGCCTGAACCTGCGGGCGCCCTTTTTGTGCGCCCAGCGTGCATACCAGCGCATGGAAGCGGGCGGGCTCATCGTTAACGTCAGCGACATCGCCGCCGAAAAGGCCTGGGCGCGCTTTGCCGCCTACACCGTCAGCAAAGCCGGGCTAGAATCGCTCACCCGCATTATGGCGCGCGCCTTTGCGCCAAAAGTACGCGTTAATGCCCTTGCGCCGGGGCTGGTGTTGCCCTCCGACGATACCCCGCCCGAAGAGTGGAGTCGACTGGTCTCGCGCCTGCCCATCCAGCGTGCCGCCCATCTCGATGAAATTGCCCGCTCCCTTGAATTTTTGCTCGATAACGAATATATTACCGGTCATACCCTCACCGTAGATGGCGGCTACTCGCTTTTATAAAAGCGACTGCTCAGAATTCCTGTATATACTTCATGTCTTTTGTGGTGGTGGGTCTTTTTGCAGAGCACTCAAAGGTCAATTTGCTTCACGTTTTGGAGACTTCTCATGCCCGATACCCCCGCATTTCTCGCCGAACGTCTCACCTCCGAAGGCCAAAAAACCGCCGCTTTCTTCGAGTCTCTCGCTTCTGAACAGTGGCAAACCCTCGTCTATACTGAAGGTGCTCAGTGGACGGTACGCAGCGTCTTGGCGCACTTTGTGACGGCGGAACAGGGATTTTTGAACCTGTTCGATACCATCCGCGCCGGCGGCCCTGGCGCCTCGGAAGACTTCGACATTGACCGCTACAACGCAAGCCAGCAAGAAAAAACCCGCCAACTCACCCCTGCCGAATTGCTCGAACAATTCCGCGCCGTCCGCGCCGAAATGACCGCCCTGGTTACTTCGTTCACTGAATCTGACCTGCAAAAACAAGGCCGCCATCCCTTCCTCGGCTTCACTACCCTGGCCGAAATGGTCAAAATGGTTTACCGCCACAACCAGATTCACCTGCGCGACCTGCGCAAATTGCTCGAAGCCTGACCTATGCCCTCACTCACCGCTCTCCTGCGTCTCACTCGCCCGGTCTACCTCTTGTTGGCCCTGCTGACCTATGGCCTTGGCTTGGGGATTGCCCGCTACCTCGGTGGCCTGTTGAATCCACTTGCTCAAATTGCGGGCGGACTCTCTCTCCTGTTTCTCCTGGCCGCCTCTAGCCTGCTGGTTGAATACTTTCGCCCGCCCAATGAACCGATTCTCCCTGGCGAAACCCGCCAGCAGCGCGAAGCCTTGCGTCCCCTGCTGTTGACCGTCAGCGCCGCCTTTATTGGCGCTGCCGCTTTGCTGGCCTTTCTGCTCTACCGGCAGGGCCGCTTGCCGCTCAACGATGCCTTGCTCTTCGTCTTATACCTGTTGCTTTGCCTGTCTCTGGCCGTCCCCCCTGTCCACCTGGTTGAGCGCGGCATTGGGGAAGTGGTCACCGCCTTTTTGCTGGCCGTTCTCACCCCGGCCATCTCCTTCCTCATGGTCTTTCCCGACCTGCACCCTTTTCTGACCGGTTTCACCTTCCCACTCTTCCTGCTGGCCCTGGCCTGGCAATTAGCAACTTCTTTTGAGCAATATCCTGACCATCTCAAATACGGTCGGCGTGTTTTGCTCATGCGGCTCTCCTGGCAGAGAGCCGTTCCCATTCACAACGGCCTGCTTATCGTTGCTTATTTTTTTCTGGCGGTGTTGCCCTTTTTGGGCGTCCCCTTTGCGTTGACCTGGCCGGCCCTGCTCACCCTGCCGATTGCCGCCTGGCAGATTCTCATGCTGCGCAACATCGCCGAGGGCGCAAAACCCGTCTGGAGCGCCCTCAACATCGCCGCCACCCTCGTCTTTGGACTCACCGTTTACCTCATCACCATCACCTTCTGGCTGCGCTGATGATTTGACTTCACTCCTGAAAACTCTCCACTGCTCACTGTTCACTGATTACTGACTCATGCCCGAATTTCTGACCCTGCTCCCCCCCGATTCTGCCCGCGAGAAACTGCTCTCCGAACTGACCCCACTGCGTCAGGCGACCGTTATCGAAACATCCACCGCCCTGGGACGGGTGACGGCTGAAGACGTACTCGCTCCGCATCCGCTCCCCGAATTTCCCCGTTCAACGGTGGATGGCTATGCCGTTCGGGCGCGTGATACCTTCGGCGCCTCCGACTCTCTGCCGGGGTATCTGAAACTGGCGGGGGAGGTCCCGATGGGCGCGGCCCCGTCTTTTACGATTCACCCTGGCGAATGCGCCCTCATCCACACCGGCGGAATGCTCCCCGCTGGGGCCGACGCAGTTGTCATGCTGGAATACACCCAACAGGCCGGGGACGAAATCGAACTCTTGCGCGCTGTGGCCGATGGTGAGAACCTGATTCGGGTGGGCGAGGATGTTTCAGCCGGGCAAATTGTCATTCGGCGCGGAACCCTGCTGCGGCCCGCCGAAATCGGTGGCCTGATGGCGCTCGGAATCACCAATTTGCGCGTAGTCAACAAGGTAAAAGTCGGACTCATCTCATCTGGCGATGAAGTCATCCCAGCAGAACAGGCCCCCGCCCCCGGCCAGGTACGCGACATCAACGCGCACACCCTGGCAGCGCTGATTCAGCGTTCTGGCGGGCAGGCGGTTTATTACGGCATCCTGCCGGATGATTTCGCCGCCCTGCAGGCTGCTGCCCAAAAAGCCCTGGCCGAATGCGACGTGGTGGTTATCACCGCTGGCTCCTCCGCCTCTACCCGCGATATGACCTCCCAGGTGATTGATACGCTGGGCAAACCGGGCGTGCTGGTGCATGGAATTAACACCAAACCAGGCAAACCGACCATTTTGGGCGCGTGCAATGGCAAAGCGGTGATTGGCCTGCCCGGCAACCCGGTTAGCGCGCTGGTGAATGGCTATCTGTTCGTGGCGCCGGTCATCGAAAAACTGCTTGGCCTGCCGCTTGAGCGGCCCAGGGCCAGCATTTCTGCCCGGCTGACGGTCAACCTGGCCTCGCAGGCCGGGCGCGAGGACTGGTGGCCGGTTCGGTTAACACGCTCTGAGCGGAGCGGCAGCGAAGCCGAAGAGTGGCTGGCCGAACCCATCTTTGGCAAATCCAATCTCATCTTTACCCTGGCCGCCGCCGATGGCCTGGTCAAAATTCACCCCGACGCCAATGGAATTAGCGCCGGGGAAGTGGTGCAAGTGTTTCTGATGTAAATTGCTTATGTCTGTCTATCTCCATGATATTCCTCTTTCCGAGGCCAAAAAACGTCTCGAAACCGCCCTGCGCGAAGCCGGTTTGTGGCAAGTGCTTGGCACGGAAACCATCCTGCTCGATGAAAACGCCCTGGGTCGCGTGTTGGCCGAGCCGGTTTGGGCGCTTCAATCTTCGCCGCATTACCACGCCAGCGCGATGGATGGTTTCGCCGTCCGCGCCGAAGCCACAGCGGGGGCCATGCCCTCGAACCCGCTGACGCTGCGCTTCGGGCCGCAAGCCGCCTACCTGGATACCGGCGACCCCCTGCCCGATTGGGCCAATGCGGTCATTCCCATTGAAAACGTTGAACCGCTTGATGAACAGGGCCAGATTGCCCCCAACCCGCGCCAACCGGCGGCGATTCGGATTCGCGCCTCGGTGACGCCCTGGAGCCACGTCCGCCCGCTGGGGGAGGATATTGTGGCAACCCAACTGGTTTTGCCGGCCGGGCACGCCCTGAAACCCTACGACCTGGGTGCAATGGCCGCCGCCGGGCATGTTTCGGTGACGGTGGCGCGCCGTCCGCGCGTGGCTCTCTTGCCAACCGGTACGGAACTCGTGCCAATCGGCGCGGAACTTAAGCCCGGCGACATTTTGGAATACAACTCGCTGGTGATGGCGGCTCAAATTAAAGCGATGGGCGCAGAGCCGGTGCGTTTTCCGATTACAAAAGACGATTTTGAAGCCATTCGCGCGCGCGTAAGCGATGCCGCCCAAACCTGCGACCTGGTGCTGCTCAACGCCGGTTCCTCTGCCGGGAGCGAGGATTTCTCCTCGCGCGTGGTTGAATCGCTGGGTGAGTTGCTGGTGCATGGCGTGGCCGTCCGCCCGGGGCATCCGGTCATTTTGGGGATGGTCAATACCGGAGGTCGAGTAGCCGCGAAACGGCGTATCGAGGCCGACGCTCGTAATGAAATGATTCCCATCATCGGTGTCCCCGGCTACCCGGTCTCTGCCGCGCTGACGGTGGATATTTTCGTTGAGGAACTGATTGCCCGCTGGTTGGGGCGCCGCCCCGCCGAACCGCTCGCGATTTCGGCCCAAATCACCCGCAAAACCGTCTCGCCGCCGGGGGATGATGATTATGTGCGGGTGGTGGTTGGAAAAGTGGGTGAAAAGACTCTGGCTGCGCCGCTTTCGCGCGGGGCAGGGGTGATTACCTCGCTGGTGCGCGCCGATGGCCTGGTGGTGCTGCCGCGCGGCGTGCAGGGCGTGGAGGCGGGAGAACCCGTTCGCGTGCAGTTGATGCGTCCGTTGCGCGATATTGAGCAGACCATTTTCTGCATTGGCTCGCACGATGTTCTTCTCGATTTGCTGGCGCAGTATCTTTCTGATTACGACCGCCGGCTGGTTTCGGCCAATGTTGGCTCGCAGGGTGGGTTGGTGGCGCTCAAACGAGGCGAGGCGCACCTGGCTGGCTCGCACTTGCTCGACCCGGAAAGCGGCGAATACAATCTCAAGTATCTGAAACAATACCTGCCAGGCGTTCCGGTGCGGTTGGTGGGGTTTGTTCGCAGGGAGCAGGGGCTGATTGTGCGGCGAGGCAACCCAAAGGGAGTCCGTTCTTTGCAGGATTTGATTCGGGAGGATGTGACCTTCATCAACCGGCAGCGCGGGGCGGGGACGAGAGTGTTGCTCGATTATCATTTGAACTTGTTAAGGATTACGCCCAATCAGGTTCACGGATACGACGAGGAAGAGTATACTCACCTGGGCGTGGCGGCGGCGGTGGCTTCGGGCCGCGCCGATTGTGGGCTGGGCATTCCGGCGGCGGCGCAAGCCCTGAAACTGGACTTTGTGCCACTTTTTCATGAACGCTATGACCTGGTGATTCCACAAATGTATGCCGAAAGCGAATTGTTGCGGCCTTTGTTTGAGTTAATGCAATCGCAATTATTCCAAAATGCTGTAAAATCGCTGCCAGGGTATGATACGAGCATCATGGGAACACTCATTGCGGAGGTAGAGAATGGTTAACGCCCTTGTGATTGATGATAACCGCTCCACAGCAGATTCTCTGGTGCGGGTGTTGAAGGCGCTTGGCGTGCAGGCCCGCCCGGCGTATGGCCCTGGCCCGGCAATGGCAATCCTGCGGACCGAAACGCCGAATGTGATTTTTTTAGATATCAACATGCCTGGCGTCACCGGTTTCGACATCTTGAGTTTCGCTAACCGCGAACCCCGCCTGACTAACGTGCCGGTGATTGTTTGTACTTCAGATGACCAGCCGCAAACCCGCGCGAATGCCATGCAGGCGGGCGCCCGCGATTTCCTGGTCAAGCCGGTGACGGTGGATGCCCTGGAGCAATCGCTCAAGAAAATCGGTCTGATTTAGGTTCGATTTTGTAATAAGAAAGCCCCGCTACGCGCGGGGCTTTTGTCGTTCTTTTGGCTTCATCGGGCTTTTGGGCGTCAGGAATTGACCAGCCGGTCGGCGATTTTGGCGGCGCAATAGAGCGCGTGATTACGGGTGAAGTCGCTTGCCTCGCGGTACGTGGCGGCGCGCAAGGCGTTGAAGAACAACGCAATCAGGTAAGCGCGCTCGCGGTATCCGGTGGTCTGGGCGGCCAGCGCGCGGATGCGCAGCATGATACGATGACCCTTGAACAGGCCTGGATGGTCGTAAGCACTTTCGGAAAGTGGGGCGGTTAGCAGGCTGCCCTCGAAGCAGACGCGCGCCCACTTTAGCAATGAATCCAGGGTGACTCCTGACCTGGGTATCAATCGAAAGCGCAGGTCGGTTTCCAGCGCGGCGTAATCTTGCAAGATGTGTCCATCATCGGTCGTGGTCAGGAAATCTATCAGCCAGGTGGCGCGGTTGGGGTCGAGCAGGATATTTTGCCCGTTCAGGTCGCCGTGAATGGTGGTGAAAAAGCTATCAACCTGGAATCTCGCGCCCCTGGCGTAGTGCAGCGGATTGGGCAGTCTTTCCGTTCCAAACTGCCAGGTGCCATCGGCACGTTCGGAAAAGATTGCCTGCCCCTCGTGGATTCCAGAAGCGATGCGCTGGAGTTTTTCCTCGTTCAGGTGAAGGTGCTGCATGTAAAAGGCGCGCAAGTCGCAATTTTCTTTCATGCGCCCGGTTTTGTCTTTGAGCGGGAAGAGCGTCTCGTGGTACAGGTTGTTTAGGACGGGCAGCAGGTCATCTAACAAGTTCGTCTGGTGGTAATAGCCGGTGAAGTTTTCGGTCTGGCCGCCCAGGCCGATGAAGGAATACAGGATTCCGCCAAGATGCCGGGTTTGGGCGCTGCGCATGGCTTCGGGGATGCGGTGGTTGCCTACAATTCCTTTGACGTATTTGTCGTAGTTGCTGATTTCCGCGCTGATTTCTCCCCGGTTGCCAACTTTGACGACTACGCCCTGGCCCTCGCCCTTGCCCTGATAGGTGGGCGTTACCTGAAATACCGCTGCGCCGCTGAAACCCTGCGGCATTTGCCGCAGGTTGATTTTTTCGCACTCGAAGAACAGTGTGCAAAAAATTTCGCGGATTTGGAGAGCGGCATCTTCGGGGGGCGGGGCTTTTCCATCTGGGAAGCGAACCTGCCCGGCGAGTTGTTCGATGGCAGCCTGTGGGTCTTCGATGACCAGTTGGAGGTTGAGCCGCAGGGATTGCTGAAATGCGCCGCGCACGGTTTTGGGCAGGCCCATCATCTCGTTTTTCAGTACCACGCTGTAAGCGGGCTGCTTGCCGTTGATGGGCTGCAGCGCTTTTCGCACCATGTCGACATCGGCGTAGCCGGTTAACATGATGACTGTGATGGCTGGGTAGGATTGGTTGATTTCGGCCAGCAGTTCCATGCCCTCCTGGTTGTCTTCGTCGCTTTCGTCCAGCCGTACATCCAATACGGCCACATGGAATCGTTCGTTTTCCAGGATAGACAGGGCTTCCTGGCGCGACCGGGCAGCGCGGGTTAGGTAACCTTCATCTTGCAGGATGCCGATGACCGTATTGCGCACATCGGGCAGGTCATCTACCACAAGGATTCGGCCTCGCATGGGTTGGTTCATTGCGCCAGTGCCTTTGCAATTATTCTCGCCAGGTTGCCCACGTCCTGCTTTTGAACGAACCCGACGGCTAGCCGCTTGCGGCCTTTGGGGGTCAGGGCTTTGCGGATGAATTCGTCGCTGGTATAGCCGGTGGCAATGATGACCTTCATCCAGTCCCACCGCTGGCTGATTTGCTCGGCCAGTGCCAGGCCGGAACTATCGTTTTCGTTGCTCTCATCCAGGCGGATGTCGAGCAGGGCCAGGTCGAATCGTTCGGCAGCCAGTTTTTGGATGGCTTCTTCGCGCGAAGCAGCGGTTGTCACCTCGAACCCGGCAGATTTCAAGACCCCCCTGAACGTCAACTGCCAGTCCGGGTTGTCGTCAACGATGAGGATATGATGTTTTTGTTGATCCAAAAGCCCCTCCATTCTATTCGTTGCTCGATTTTAGCCGCTGGCAGGCATGACTTCCCGAATTTGTGCCACGAAGTGCCTGGGATTGAGTGATTTGGGTGTATATAGGGCGCCCACTTGATAGGCTTGCAGGGCTTCATCTGTCCAGCGCGGTTCATCATCAATAACCAAGATGCGAATCATATTCGCTCCTCTGCGCGGCTCGGCAGCGGAATTTCAACCAGCATGGTCGTGCCGAGCATGCCGGTATATTCGATGCGGATATCACCGCCGATGCTCTCCATAATTATTTTGCTGAGCCACAACCCTAGCCCGGAGCCTTCGCCCTGAATAGGGGAGGAAACCGGCCTGGTGAACAGGCGCGGCTGGATTTTTGTCGGAATCCCGCCGGGGACGTTGTCCTTGACCCGCACCTTGATTTTCCCCTCTTCGAGCGCGGTTGAGACGACGATTTTTGCCCCGCCGAAGGCGCCTTCTGATTGGGTTTGGTTTTTGTTGGCCTGGCGGGTGCGATGCGCCTTGTCCAGTTCGCGGTAGGCGTTCTGAATCAGGTTCTGGAAGACTTCCGAAATCTGCCCCGCTGGCAGGCTCACCACCGGCAGGTCGGGACAGGTCTCGATGTTGGCTTCCACCAGCCAGCGGGTGCGGTCGGCGGTCCACTCGTGCCGTTCTTTGTTGAAGATGTCGGTCAACAGGGCGTTCACATCCACCTCCACCGGGTTGACCTCCAACAGCGGCGCGCGGATGCGCTTGAGCAGCATGGAAGTGTAGCGGGTATTGCGCTCGATGATGCCGAGAATTTCTTCGAGTTCGTCATCGGGCGTATTCAGCCGGTTGCGCAGACGCATCAGGTTGGGTGGGATGATATTGAGCGTGTTGTTGATGCGGTGCTCGATGGCGGCCATCGCGCGCCCCAACGTGGCGAGTTGCCGCTCAGCCAGCACCTCGCTGCGGGCCGCGCTGTAGAGCCGGGTGTTGTTCAGGGCGGCGGCAGCCTGGCTGGCAATCGTTTGCAGGGCAGACAAGTCATCAATGGTGTAGGTGTTCTCGCGCTCATGATAGACTACAATCGCCCCCAAGACGCGTTCGCCGGCCAGCATGGGCGCGCCAATCCAGGATGTAAAAAAGGCTTCTTCAGGGGAAAAATGCCCCGAGTCGAGTTCGGCGCGTTTGGAAGAAAAGACTGCCCGACGGTTGTAGAGGATGGACTTGATATGTTCTTGCCAGCGCTGCCCCATTTCCCAGTTTGCGTCGGCCTGTCTTTTTCCATCACGCAGTGTTAGTCCAGGGCGGATTTCGCCGCGTTCGGTGTCATAGAGCGCGATGGTCAGGTTGCGGCTGTCCATAAAGCGGTTGACTTGTTCATAAATCAGGGTCAAGAGTTCGTTTTCGGTGCGGTTGACTTGTGAGGCCAGCAGGTTGCCCGATTCTAGCAGGGCTTTGCGCCGGATGAGCAGGCGCGCGTTGCGAATGGCTATGGCCGTTTGGGCAGCGAACAATTCAATCAACTCACGCTGTGGCTTCGAAAAACCCTGTTTCTGGCGGTAACTGACGAACAGGACCCCCACGATTTCGTTCCCAATTTTCATGGGGATGGTTGCCATTGACTGGATTTTTTCGCGCACGACGAATCGCTCTTGGATTTGTTCCGGGCGCGCTTCGTGGGGTTTGGTCAGGGCTGGCTCGTTGGCGGCATCGTCCACATACCAGGGACGGCCTACCTGCACCACCGTGCAGGCGATGTCGGTGCGATAGACTTTGTCTTTCAATACCGGCTGGTAGCGCTCTCCTGCTTCTATGATAGGCATCGGGTAGGTGTTTCGGTTTTGCTCGTACTGGTACAGGTCCACCAGGTCGGCTTCTAGCACTTCCCGCGCGCCTTCGGCAATCTGTTCCAGCAGGCGGGGCAATTCGGTCCTGCCTTCACTCAATTGGATTAATTTTTCAGAGACGCTGCTCAAGCGGCTGAGCGCCTCGGCCCGCTTTTGCGAATTTTCATACAGACTGACATTGGCAATTGCGATGGCTGCCTGGGCCGCGAAAATCTCGATGAGTTCTTTTTGGTGTTCGGGGAAGGTCTGCGGCACGCGGTAGTTGATGAACAACGCCCCGACGGTTTTGCCATCTATCATGAGTGGAATGGCGGCGGTGGATTGGACGCGTTCCCGCACCACGAAGCGCTGATGGGTTTGGGTATCGGCAGGCCGTTCTGGGTGGAAAGGGCTGTTGGTGCGCGGGTCGCGCTGCGAATCGGTGATGTAGAGTGGTTTTCGGGCGTCAAACAACTGGTATAAGACATCATCCCTGTAAATGGCTTTTGGGCTTGGGCTGTTTCTTTCCCCGGCCAGTGAGGGAGGTAAGAGGAAGCGGTCTTCTTCCTCGTTGTAATGATACAGGTCAACCAGGTCGGCTCCTAGGGCCTTGCGCGCCGTCTGCGCCACTTCATCCAGCACATCCCTGAGCTTTTTACGAGATGGGATAGATAAGAGACCAGGCCCAATCTCATGCAGTTCCTTGAGTGCCTGGTTTTGTCTTTGCGAGCGCTTGACCAGTAAGGCATTGTGAATAGCAATCCCTGCCTGGTGGGCAAACAGGCGAATGGAGTTTTGCTCTTCTTCGGTGAATTTATGCGGGGCGCGGTAGTTGATGAACAAGAGGCCCAGAGAGGCATTGTTGGCGCGCGGCGCAATCGCCATGAACGCCCGCACCCCTTCTCGGACGATAAAATGGTCATGCAAACGTTCAGGATATTCTGCGGCCAGGTCTTGGATGACCAGTTCGCCTTCCTGAATCACCTGGGCTGCCATGCTCCACTTAACGCGCGGCTTTTCGCTCAGCTCCAGCGGCTCGACCAGCCCATGTGAAACGACGTGCGCCCGGTCGTAATACATCTCCCGTTCCGGGTCGAAGGGATACAGCACAGCGCAATCGGCGCCTAACACATCGCAGCTGGCTTTCACAATTCCTTGCAGGATTTCCTTGAGTTTGTCGGAGACCGTCTCATACTTCTGGCTGATGTGCATCAGCGCTTCCAGCACGACCCGACGGTTCTCGACCTCGATGGTCAGGGCAATCTGGTTGACGAAGTTATCGGTGAGGGTTTTCAGGCTGTTCAAGTTGCCCGTCCGCCCTGGCCCGGCGTAAACTGTCATCACGCCTTCGGCCTGTCTGTTGACCACAATCGGCGTGCACAGAGCCGAGACCCAGCCTTGCTCCAGCGCTTCCTGCTTGTGCTTCCAACGCGGTTCGCGTAACACATCTGGCACGATTTCCGTCTGCATTGTGCGAAATGTATTCGCAATCACACTCGGCTCTGCAATGGTGATGACCGCGTTTTCCTTGAGCGCAGACGGCATGCCCTGGAAAGCCACAATGCGCAGTTGCCGCCGTTGTTTATCAGGAACCCAAATACTGACCGGTAGATTAACCAGTTCGTGTAGCGTTTTGGTGAAATTGTGGAGCATTTTGATTCGCTTGGCCTCATTCAGTCGCACGATGTTCGTCGTGGTACTCGACATGTCTCACCCCTGGTTTACAACCTACCACCTATCCCAATGTGTCACTTCGTCCAGACCGCGCCGCCCGCCTTTTTTAGGCGCAGCCGTGATGACCGCTTCATCTGCCGGGTATCCAAACGATAGCGCAATTCGCAAGTGCCATTCAGCAGGGAATCCTAAAATCTGGCGCGCTTTTTCCGGTTCGTAAATGGAGGCCGGGCAAGAGCCGATTCCCAATTCCCAGGCCGCCAACTGCATGAACGCAGCGGCCTGACCGGCGTCGAACATCGTCTGGAATTTTTCGGCTGGGTCAGGGGTCAGGATGGCCACCCCCAGGGCCGCTCCGGCCAGGTGGCCGGCCCACTCCCCGCAGGTCGAAAGCGTTTTGAGAGTCTCCCGGTCACGGATGGCAACGAACTGCCAGGCCTGGCTGTTCTTGGAAGATTGCGAGCGCCGCCCGGCGTTGAGAATCGCTCGAATCACTTCGTCAGATAGCGGCTTCTCCAAAAACTTGCGCACGGCGCGCTTGGTGCGAATGGCTTCGGAAACGTTCATGCGCGTTCTCCTTTCACATCAGATTATACAAGTTTCAATCCTGGTGTGGATAGTACCTATGACCTTTTCAAAGTCTTAAAAAACAAACAGGATGGAAGGACTTAAGGATGAGCCGCACAGAAAGCGGGGTGAAAATATCCTTGACTCCACTGCAAAAA
>DAOUBQ010000073.1:0-38652 GCA_034432755.1 Anaerolineales bacterium | reverse complement strand
GAAAACTGGCGGTCTGAAAACCGCCAGTTTTTTTGTCTCTTTCACTCTATCGGCTTTTTTGTCCCATCTTTTCTAACTTTTCGGACAGCCCCGCCTTGTGAATTTAGCGGTTCTCAGGCTGAGCGCCCGCCATCCACAAGCCTAGCTGTTCGCGAGTGACTGACCTGGCCTCGACGGTTGTGACAATCTCGCCATGATACATGACGGCGATTCGGTCCGCGAGCGACATGATTTCATCCAGCTCGGCGGAAATGAGCAAAACCGCCACGCCCTGGTCGCGCATCAAGACGATTTCTTTATGGATGTACTCGATTGAGCCCACATCCAGGCCACGCGTGGGCTGGTTGGCAATCACCAGTTTGACGGGGCGGCTGAGTTCGCGCGCCACAATCACTTTTTGCTGGTTGCCGCCCGATAGTTTGCCTGCCGCAACATAAGGCGAGGGAGTTCGGATGTCGAAATCACGGATGAGTTTGCGCGCGTTTTCATCCAGCATTTTTTGTTGAAGAACGCCGCGCACACTAAAGGGCGGGCGATAGTAATCGCACAAGACCATATTATCGGCTATGCTATATCCAAGTACCAGGCCATGCCGCTGGCGGTCTTCGGGAATGTGCGCCAGGCCAGTTTCGGTAAAGGCGCGCGGCGGGCGGTTGGTCAGGTTGCGCCCGGCCAATTGCACGCTGCCGCTTTCGATGTGCCGCAGGCCGGTGAGGACTTCGGCCAGTTCGGTCTGCCCATTGCCTTGCACGCCTGCAATGCCCAGGATTTCTCCGGCGCGCACGTTGAAAGAGACGCCGCGCACCGCTTCGAGGTCGCGCACATCGCGCACGCGCAGGTTTTCTACCACGAGAACGTCTTCTTTGGGCTGGGCCGGTTCTTTTTCAACAGAGAGAATCACTTCGCGCCCAACCATCATGGAGGCCAGTTGATTCTCATCGCTTTCCTGGGGGGTGGTCGCACCGACCACCTTGCCTGTGCGCATGACGGTAATCCGGTCGGCAATCGCCAAAACTTCCTTAAGTTTGTGGCTGATGAAAACGACCGAAACCCCGCGTGCGGTGAGTTCACGAATGATTCGGAACAGTTCATCAGCCTCTTGCGGAGTGAGGACGGCGGTTGGCTCGTCTAAAATCAGGATATTGGCTTTTCGGTAGAGGGCCTTGACGATTTCGACGCGCTGCTGCACCCCCACTGGCAGGTCGCCCACAACAGCATCGGGGTCCACATCCAGGCCGTATTGACGAGAAAGGTCTCTCACTATTTGCGAGATTTGCTTACGGTCGAGATTAACCAGCGGCGAGTCGCTCTTTTGGGCGCGATGGTCGGTTTCGGCGCCGAGCATGATGTTTTCGGTGACAGTGAAGACCGGAATCAGCATGAAGTGTTGATGCACCATGCCGATTCCATGTTCGATGGCGTCGCGCGGCGAGTTGAGGGTGAGCGGCTGCCCATTGACCCGAACTTCGCCAGAATCGGGGGCATATAACCCGTAGAGGATGTTCATTAAGGTTGATTTTCCGGCCCCGTTTTCTCCAAGCAAAGCGTGTACTTCACCCTGCCGCAGGTCGAAATCTACCTTGTCGTTTGCCAGCACACCGGGGAACCTTTTGGTAACGCCGCGCGCTTCGAGGACAATCGGTTTTTCAGACATGGCGCGTCTCCTATTTCTCGTAAGGTTGCCCATCGGCAGCAGGTGGGGTGGTTTTGCCGATGATACCGGTCAGAATGAGCATGGTCAGGACGTAGGGGGCCAGCCCAACGATGTAGGCGTGTTGCAGGAATGCCCAGTTGGGCGGGATGGCATCACGGAAGAATTGCAGGTTGATTTGCAAGGCTTGTGAAGCGCCAAAGACCATTGCAGCGGCCCAGGCCCCGAAGGGGGTCCAGTTGCCGAAAATCATGGCGGCCAGCGAAATGAAGCCGCGCCCATTGGTCATCAGCGGCTCGAAGGATGGTACTGACTCAATTGTGAAGTACGCTCCTGCCAGTCCGGCCATCATCCCGCCGATGACCACGTTGATATAACGGGTACGATAGACGTTGATGCCCACCGTATCGGCTGCTTTGGGGTGTTCGCCCACGGCACGGGTACGCAATCCCCAGCGCGTATTGAAGAGAACGCGATGAGTAACAAGCACCAATAAGATTGCAGCAATGGCGATGGGTTTTTGGTCTAAAAAAGTTCCTTGAATCAGGTTGGGCAGGCCAAAGCAGCCTTCCCCGCCGCCGCATAATGGGCCGAGCCATTTTGAAAGCGAGGGCAGCAAGCCGGGCGCATGGGGAACGTTGCCGCCAAAGACGCTGCCTTCTCCAAAGAACATTTGCCGGTTGAGGAAACCAGTGATACCAACGGCCAGGATGTTGATGACTGTGCCACCGATAATCTGGTCAACCTTGAAGGTGATGGAGAGCCAGGCATGGAGCAGGGCGAACAGGCCTCCGGTCAGAATGGCCGTCAGTACCCCCATCCACAGGCTGAAGTTTGGGTTTAACTTGAAGATGGTATTTATGTAAATGGCAGCCAGCCAACCAAAGAAAGCCGCTGCCAGCATCATGCCTTCGATGCCGATGTTGACGACGCCTGCGCGTTCGCAAAAGATGCCGGAGAGTGCGCCCAGCGTGAGCGGGGTGGCCACGGCGATTGTGGTGGTCAACATGCTGGAGATGATAATGAGAGGGGATATTCTGCTCCCGCCAATTAGCACGACCACGGCGAAAAGGAAGATGATAATAAAACCAATGAAACTGAAACGACGCCAATCCATAATTTCCTCCTACCCCCGCCAGCCACGGGTCAGCACCAGTCGGTCTTCTTTTGCTTTGATGCGGTAGATGTAGCGGATGATGGCATCTGCCGCGACAAACAAAAGAATGAGCGATTGAATGACTGAAATGATGTCAACCGGAATTTGGGTGAGGAATTGCATTCGAGTCGCTCCATTGCGCATGCCGGCAAATAAGATGGATGCCAACACCACGCCGAACGGGTGTGTTTTGCCAAGCAAAGCGATGGCAATGGCATCGAAGCCGTAGCCAATGGAAAAGCCCAGTTCGTGACGATAATTCAGCCCGGTCACTTCTACAGCGCCTGCCATGCCTGCCAACAGGCCAGAAAGGGACATGGTGAGGATAAGAATGCGCTTGAAGTTGATACCGGCATATTTGGCGGCATCGGGGTTGGCGCCCACGGTGCGGATTTCAAACCCCAGGGTCGTTTTCCAAAGCAAATACCAGACTGCCAGCGCAACCAGCAAGGCCAGCGGGAAGCCCCAGTGGACGCGCAAGCCTTCCATGATGACTGGCAATCGGGCGCCCTCGGCAATTTCGGGGGTACGGGCAATTACATTGAGCGGGTTTTTGTCTTTCATTGGCCCGTTCAGGAGAAAGCTGGTGATGTTTAGGGCGATGTAGTTCATCATAATGGTGTTAATGACTTCATGCCCGCCTGCATAGGCCTTGAGCGCGCCGGGAATGGCCGCCCACAGTGCCCCGGCCAAAATCCCAGCGCCAATTGCAAGCGGCAGGTGCAGGATGCCGGGAATCTCAATTCCCAGAATTTCTGGCAGGGCGTATCCTACCCAAGCGGTTGCTACCGCGCCAAATGCCAGTTGCCCTTCTGCACCAATGTTGAACAGGCCGCCTTTGAAGGCCAGCGCTACTGCCAACCCAGCAAAAATATAGGGGGTAGCCCACACAAACGTTTCACTCCAGGCTTTGGCCGAGCCAAACGCACCCTGTGCCAGGCCCAAATAAGCAGCCCAGGGGTTGCCGCCCACTGTCCAAATAATTATGCCGCCAACCACGACAGCGGTGAAAATTGCCAGAAACGGTACCAGAATGGCATTCAAGATGGACTGCGCAGCCTGCCTCCAGCCTGGTTGGGGTTGATTTTCATCAGTGTTTTTCATGGGCTTCTCCAGAAACACGAGGATGTTGTAGGCTGATTATAACAACAAAGGGGAAAGAGGGTTTGCCTCTTTCCCCTTTAGGGTCTTACGCGAAAGGTTTAAGGCGTGCAGAAGCCTTTGCCGTCTTCGGTCTTAACCGGAGTGACATTGGTTTTGAGCGAGCCATCGAGCAAGGCCTTGTTGATTTCTTCCATTTTGGCCTTCACTTCGGCGGGAACCTGGCTGTCCAGGTCATGATAGGGCGCAAAGGCGGCATCGCCGATGTAGTTGCCATCGGGGAATTTGCCTTCTTTGGCCATCTTAATCAGGTCGAACACGCCGGGGGTGATGAGCTTCATGGCGCTGGAGAGCAAACCCTTCTGGGCTTCGGGCAGGGTGTAGTATTGGTCGGTATCCACGCCGATGCCGAGCGCGCCGGCTTCCACTGCGCCGATGACCGCGCCGTTACCGGTCTTGCCGCCGCCGCCGAAGATAATGTCGGCGCCCTTTTCAATCATGGATTTGGCGGTCGCCGAGCCCCATTCGGGGTCGGTGAAGGTTTTATCAAAGCCAACATCGCTGTGATAGACGATGAAGAGTTCGATATTGGGGTTGATGTACTTCGCGCCCGCACAGTAGCCTTCGCCAAAGCGCCAAACGGGCGGAACGACATCCGTGCCAAACACGCCGCCCAGTTTGCCGGTTTTGGTCATCTGCGCGGCCAACGCGCCCACCAGGAAGCCAGCATTATCTTCCGGGAAGATGAGGCCAGCCACGCCCGGGGTCACTTCGCCTTGGAATTGGTCTACGCCGATGAACTTGGTATCAGGATATTTTTTGGCGGCAGCCACCGTGGCTTCGCCCAGGGCAAAGCCGACGGTTACGACAACATCGTACTTGGCATCACCAAAGGTGGCGATGTTTTTGTCGTAATCTTTGGCATCGGTGGTTTCGATGTACTGCACAATGGCGCCGAGCTCTTTCTCGGCCAGTTTGGCACCTTCCCAAGCGGACTGGTTGAAGGATTTGTCGTCAATCTTGCCGACATCCGTCACCACGCCCACGCAGAAGGTCTCAGGCTTGCTGCAATCCGGCGCGGTGGGGCCACAGGCCGGGAGCAGCATCGCTGCGACAAGCAAGACAACCAATATTGCATAGATTTTCTTCATTTTTTTCTTCTCCCTTAGAAGTGTAGAGTTTTTTGTCGTGACAAATGCCACGAACCCTTCCAAAAGTATACAGCCTCTCGAAAGTTTCAGCAAGTTAAAGTTTGTGGTTGTCAGACAAACGTCACCGCATGGCCTCGCCGCGCCGCACGCCCAGCATCATTATCAGGGCAAGCGCCATAAAGACAGGCGCAACCATCATGACCGTGTTGTAATCTCTGCCGCTTAATTCAACGACCCAGCCATTGATGTTCGGGCCGGCAATGGCTGCCAGGGTGGAGAAGAGATAATACAAGCCGGTATATGTTCCAATGCGAACATCTTCGACCATATCCACCACCATGGGCAGGGAGTTGATGTTTATCAGCGCCCAGGCAATCCCTGCGCTCATCAAAAACAGGCTGACCACGCGCACTGTTCCAAGCACCGGCAATTTGGCAAGGGGGGAGGCCAATGTAGCGGCGGGGAGCAAGAAAATCGCCAGAATTAAGCCGCCAAGCAAGATAACCCCGCTTGTAATCGTCACGCGCCGCCCAAACTTGCCTCCCACAAAACCAGCGACCAGGGCAAAGAGAACAAAAAACAGCGATAAATGTCCAAGCAAACTCGCTCCATCGCCCTCGCTCAGGCCCAGGTGATTCACCGCGTAAAGGGTGAAGAAGGCCTCGATGGCGTTGTAGCCAACGAACCAGAAGAAAATCGCTAAAAACAGGCGCAGCGCGCTTTTATCTGTATCGGCAAGCACTTCGCGCAGGCTTTTGATGAGGTCGGGTTTCTGCTCGCTTTGCTCGTATTCTTGAGGTTCTTTGATGAAGATGAAGACCAACACAACCGCCAGCAAGACCAGCCCTGAACCCATCCAAAATGGAAAAGCCGGGTTCGATTTGTAGAGCGTGCCTCCCACCAGGAAGGCAATAATGGCGCCAATGCCGCCCATGAAGTTGATAATGCCGTTGGCCTGCGAACGATATTGCGAGGGAGTAATATCGGGCATGAGCGCGACCACCGGCGTGCGCCAGAGCGCCATGCTTAGTAACAAAGTGGAGGTGCAGGCGACAAAAAGCGGCAGAACGGCGGCCAAGGGTATCAGCCCAAAGGCCAATGCGCCAATGGGCGCGCCAATGAGGATAAATGGCATGCGCCGCCCAATGGGTGTACGCAACCGGTCGGACCATGCGCCCACCGGCGGTTGGATAAACAGAGCAGCAATGTTATCGAGCGTCATAAAGAAGCCAATCAATGCCGGGGCGAGGCCAAACTTGTTCGCCAGAAACAAAGGCACAAAGGCGTTGTATACGCTCCATATCACACTGACGCCAAAGAAGCCAAAGCCAAGCAGGAAAATCTTGCCATAGTTGAATTTCATGAGGACTCCTTATGCAGGGTTTCCAGCAGTTTAAGTTCCTGGCTGGTTAATTTTGCCGTTGAAAGCATATCTGGCCGCCGCGCCAGCGTGCGCCGCAAGGATTGTTCGCGCCGCCAGAGGGCAATCTTGCCGTGGTCGCCGCTCAGGAGGACTTCGGGAACCTTCCAGCCGCGAAATTCGGGCGGACGGGTGTAGTGCGGGTATTCGAGCAAGCCCGAAGCGTGAGAGTCATCTTCCGCCCCGGTTGGGTCGCCCAAAACGCCGGGCAGCAGACGGGTGATGGCGTCTATTAGTATCAGGGCGGGCAACTCACCGCCGGTCAGCACGTAATCGCCAATCGAAATCTCATCGGTGACGAGGTGTTCACGGATGCGTTCATCCACCCCCTCGTAGCGGCCCAAGAGCAGGCCCAGTCGCGGCCATTGGGCCAATTCGGTGGCAATTTTTTGGTTGAAGACTCGCCCCTGCGGGGTAAGCAGGATGACGGGGCAGGCAGGCGGCGTACCCAAAACGCTTTCAACCGCCTCAAAGACCGGTTCTGGTTTCATCACCATCCCCCCGCCGCCGCCATAGGGCATATCGTCGGTGGTGTGATGCCGGTCATGGGTGTAATCGCGGATGTTGTGAATGTGGAACTCTACCAGCCCGCGACCGGCGGCTTTTTGCAGGATGCTGGCTTGTAAATAGGGGGGAAAGATTTCGGGGAGCAGGGTGAACACATCGAAGCGCATTTATTAATTGTATGACAAACCACCCGAAATGCAAGCGCCATGCTCTTAATCTTTGTGGCTTTCTCAAAGTCCGATTTCGAGATTAAAAAACAGACAGGATAGACAAGATTTCAGGATGCGCTGCATAAAAAGCGATCAAACATCTTTTTATCCTGTCTATTTGGTTAAACCAGAGTCGCAAGCGAGGATGCCCAAAGCCACGTTTTTGTCGTTGCGCCCGTAAGCGGCTTCAGCCCCGTAAGCCTGGATTGTTGGAATAATTCGGAAAAATGCAAAAAGCCAGCAGGTTAATCTACAATCTACAATCCAAAATCGAAAATCGAAAATCTACCATCCCCACACCACTACCCGGTTGCGCCCGCCCTCTTTGGCGAGATAAAGAGCCTTATCGGCGCACATCAGCAGTTCTTCAGCAGTTGCGCCATGTTCAGGGTAGCCCGCTAATCCGAGCGAAATGGTCGTCCCCAACAGTTGACCATGAAAGTTGATTTTGCATTGTGCAAACCTCTGGCGCAGTTCTTCGGCGCGGCGCGCGGCAATTTCAGGACTGACCTCGGGCAAAATCAGGACAAACTCCTCCCCGCCGAAGCGGCAGGCGATGTCCATTGGACGGACGTGCTGACGCAACTCATCGGCCAGGGCTTGCAAGAGCAAATCCCCCGCCAGGTGGGTGTGGGCATCGTTAAACTTTTTGAAATGGTCAATATCCATCATGATGACGCAAAAGCGCTTGTCGCGTGCGCCGGAAAATGCAAGCAGCCTGGTCAGTTGTTCGTCGAGATAGCGGCGATTGTGAAGGCCGGTCAGCGGGTCACGCAACACCTGTTCACGCAGTTTTTGCTGCAAGGTTTCTACCTGCGCCAGTTGGGCCTGCAGTTCCTGATTGGCGATTTCGAGCGATTTTTGGGTGCCTCGGCGCATTTCTAACTCCGCCTGCGTCTTGTGATACAGACGGCTGTTTTCGATGGCAATACCCGCCTGAATTGCAATCAACTCTAACAGGCGAATATGCTCGGAATCATATCGGTTGGCGCCATAGGTTTGCATTGAAATTACGCCAATCACTTGCCCATGACTAATCATCGGAACGCCTACATAACAGCGGGTGGGTTTGCCGCCCACGCGCACAATCTGATATTTTTGTTGGATTTCGGGCGTGAACACATCGGGCAGGTACAGGGTCTTTTTACCCAAAATCACCTCGCCGCTCAAGCCGGGCGTGGCGCGGATATCGCGCGCGGCGGTTTGCTTGAATTTGCCCTTATCCCAAAACAGAGGATGACTCACAATGTAAGTTTCTGGGTCAAAAAGCGCGATATAAAACGCATCCATCGGCAACACCTGGCGGCACTGCTCAAACAAAGCGCGTAGCACATCGTCGAGTTCTACATTGCGTGAGAGCGCCAGGCCAATCTCATATAAAATTGAAAGTTCGCGCACGCGCTGCCTGGTTTTTTCAAACAAACTGGCATTTTGCAGGGCAACTGCGGCTTGCAAAGCAAGTGTTTCAAGTAATTCAATCCGTTGCTGCGAAAAGGCATTGGCCTGATAACTCTGACCAGAAAGCACACCGATCACTTCTCCCCCCGCCAGCAGGGGAATGCCCAAATAAGTACGCGCATGACGATGTTTATCGGTATGCACCACAGGATATTTGCGGCGCGCTTTAGGAGCATCTACATCGGGTAAGTACAAAATCTGCCCGGTTTTAATTACCTGAGCAGTCAGCCCGCCTTCCCTTTTGTGAATACTACGCACTTTGTCTAACCGTGAAGCGCCCTGGTCATAAAACTGCAGGAACTTAAACGACTCAGTCCGCTCGTCATATAGCGCCACGCTAAAGACATCCATCTGCGGCTCAATCTGCTGGCACTGGATTCTCAACGTCGTCAACACGCTATCCAATTCCAACTGGTTGGTGATGGCCCTGCCAATGATATTGATGGCAGCCATTTGCTCGGCGCGTTCGGTGGCCTGCGCTTCGGCGCGTTGGCGCTCGGCCAGCTCGCGCCGGGCAGTTTCGTACAATTGGGCATTATGCACAGAAATTGCAAGGCTGGCCGAGATGGTTTCCAACAACCGGATATCGTTTGGGCTGAAAGCGTGTTCCTGCTCGTAGTCTTGCATCCCAACCATGCCAATCACCTGCGCATGCGCCATCATCGGCACACCCAGCCAGCTTTTGGGAATGCCATAATGCGCCATGCTAAAATCGGCGCCCAGTTCTGCCGCGCGTTTGGGCAAGTTTTCGTCAATCAAGAGCGGCGCGCGCTGAAGCAGCACGCGCGAGGTGAGACCAGCGCCAAATGGCATGGGTGGCGCATCCACCATTTGACCGCGGATGTTCCAGTAAGGGATGAGAATTTGGTGGTTGGGGGCATCATAAAGAGCAACCAGCACCGAGCGGTGATTGAAGGCTTGTGAAATTTTCTTCCCCGTCAGGTTCAACAGGCTCGCCATATCAAGCGTAGAGGCCGCCAGCACTGTAATGGCGTTCACAATCTCCAACTCTTTCAGGCGTTGGCGCAACTCCTGGCTTTGCTCGCTCGTTTGACTGCCGAATGCGCCGCCTGCCTCAGAAGCCGACCAGAAAAACAAAGAAAAAACGCGCATATTAATTTGATTATATCCACTTCCAGCCTTGCGCCATCAGCGGCTGTCAAATCTGTTTGTGTATAAAATTACAAAATTGACATTCTCCCCGCCCCATTGTAGACTTTTTGCATGGAAATTGACCTCGAACTCTACCGACGTGAAGTGCGCGTCTCCTCCAACCCGCTGGTGCGCCTCTCGGCCATTGATATTTCCCCCGACCAGCCGCGCCGCACCCTGCTCTTCCTGCACGGGTTTGGCGGCCAGGCCGCCCAATGGCGCTACCAACTGCAAAAATTCTCACGCGATAACCGCGTAATCGCCCTCGACCTGCGCGGGCATGGCCGCTCCGACAAACCGTCCGGCGCTTACGACATGACCGAAATCCAGACCGACCTGAACGCCGCGCTCGAGACGCTCAAAGTGCAAGAACCGTTTACGCTGATGGGGCATTCCTTTGGCGGCGCCATCGCCACCGAGTTTGCCCTGCATTATCCCGAACGATTGGAGCGGCTCATCTTAATTGCCACTTCGGGCGAATTCAAACTCAACCCGTTCTACCGCTTTGCGCTCAACCTGCCGGTTAGCCTGCTTCGGCTCATTGGGCCGTTCACCCGCTCCTGGCTTGCCGCCCCGCCGCACGTCCTGAAACCCCTCTACCACAACACCCTCTCGCGCTTTTACGGCTGGGACCTGTACCCGCGATTAAAAGTTCCGACCCTGGTCATTCGCGGCCACCGTGATTACGTCTTTGCCGCCCCCTTATTCGAGCGCGTCACCCAATCTATCCCCGGCGCTGAGGAAGCCGACATCGGCGCATCAGGCCACCTGGTCATGCTCGAACGGCGCGAGGCCGTCAACCGCGCCATCGAGCGCGCCCTCGAAGGAGAAACCCAAAAGACCTGGCGCGAGGTCGGCCCCCTGGCGCAATCCGCCTCCAGCCGCGATGCGCTGCGCCGCGAGCGTCCCTGGCTGGCGCACTACGAAAAAGGCGTGCCATACACCATTGGCGTCCCCCAAATCCCACTCCATCACCTGTTGCGCTCGGCAGTGCGGCGCTTTCCCAACCACACCGCGCTGATTTTTGAAGGCGCAAAGATCTCTTACCGCCGCCTGAACCGCGAGGTCAACCGCTTCGCCAACGCCTTGCTCTCGCTTGGACTTGCCAAAGGTGGGCGCGTAGCGCTGCTGCTGCCCACCGTGCCGCAGATGGTGATTGGCTTCTTTGGCACGCTCAAAGCCGGGGGCGTGGCGGTCTTCGTCCCACCCACCAACGAATCCGAGGAAATTACCCGCCAAATCAGCGATTCCGAACCCTTCATCCTCGTCACCCTCACGCGCTGGGCCGGTCTGGCCGAGCAGATTCGCGTCACAGCCGGCATTCCGCATGTCATTTTCAGCGATGGCGGTGACTACCTCAACCCCATCCAATCCTCCATTTCACGCTGGCGCAATCGCGGCCTGGTCCCGCCCGGCGCGCTGCGCTGGCAGCGCTGGCTTTACGGGCAAAGCGACAAATCACCCGCCATTGAAGTTTCCCCCGCAGACCTGGCCGTCATCCAATACACCGGCGGCACGACCTCCGAAGCCAAAGGCGTGATGCTCTCGCACCGCAACCTGGTGGCCAACGCCCTGCAAACCCGCCAGTGGATGCCAGACGCCCTCGAAGGGCGGGAGCGATTCCTGTGCGTCTTGCCGCTCTCGCACTCCTACGGTCTCACCGCCGCCCTCACCGTTCCCATCACCATCGGCGCCACCCTCATCCTCAAGCCGACCTTCAACACCGCCGAAGTGTTGCAAGCCATCCACCGCTACAAGCCAACCATTTTCCCTGGCGTGCCGAGCATGTATGTAGCGATTAACAACTTCCGGGGCGCGCGCAAATATGGGCTGTCATCCATCCGCGCCTGCATCAGCGGCTCGGCCCCCCTGCCGGTGGAAGTGCAAGAAGCCTTTGAGAAACTCACCAAAGGCCGCCTGGTAGAAGGCTACGGCCTCACCGAAGCCTCGCCCATCACCCACGCCAACCCGCTGCAGGGAATGCGCAAAGTGGGCAGCATCGGCATCCCGCTCCCCTCCACCGAAGCCCGCATTGTGGATTTGAAACGCAGCGCAAAAGAAGTCCCAATTGGTCAAATCGGCGAGCTGGCGGTGCGCGGCCCCCAAGTGATGATGGGTTACTGGCGCAACCCCGAAGCCACCCAAAACGCCTTCACCAGCGAGGGCGCCTCGGCCGACTCCGGCGCGCCCTGGCTGCTGACCGGTGACGTGGCCGTGATGGATAGCGACGGCTACTTTCGCATCATTGCCCGCAAAGCCGACCTATGGTATCCTGAAAAGCCGGGCAACCCGGCCTTCCCGCGCGATGTGGAGGAAGTCCTCTACGAAATTCCGCAGGTCAAGGAAGCGGCGGTGGTAGCGGTGGCCGGGCAGCCGATAGCCTTCGTCATCGGCACAAGCGAACGCCCCTCCGCCGATTCGATTATCGCCTACTGTAAACGCCGCCTGCCGCCGGGCATCGTCCCGCGCTTCGTTGTTTTTCTCGACGATTTCCCGCGCACCTTCATTGGCAAAGTGTTGCGGCGCGAACTCGCAAAACGATATGAGCAAATCCATCGCAACTGAACATCACGTCAATTTCATTCAGCAAGGCCAGGGCGCGCCAGTCATCTGCATTCACGGGCTGGCCGCCTCGCTTTTTGATTGGGCCGACCTGCTGCCGGCCCTGGCCTCCAACGGCTATGCCGGATACGCGCTCGACCTGCTTGGACACGGCGCAAGTTACAAACCGGCCAACCTGAACGAGTATCACATTGACCAGGTTTTCGACCATTTTGCCTCATGGCTGCAGCGCTTGGGCCTTGCCTCCCCGCTGATTTTGGTGGGCCACTCCCTGGGCGGCTACCTGGCGATGGAATACGCCCTGCGCAACCCCAACCGGGTGCGCGCCTTGGTGCTGGGCAACCCCTTTTACAGCCTCCAGCAACTGCCCCCGCTGCTGCGCATTCGCTACAAAGGGCCGCTCCTCAATACCGAACTGATAGAGCGCACGCCCGAATGGGCCATTCGGATGGCAATTGACTTTACCAGTCTATCCATCCGCAATGGCTACCTGCTGCCCGAAAAAGTGCGCCAACAAACCGCCCTCGATTACAAACGCGCCCACCCCGGCATCTTCAACATCCCCAGCACCATCCGCGACCTGCTGCCGCTGGCGCCTCGCCTGCACATGCCCAGCCTGGTCATCTGGGGCAGCCGAGACCAAACCCTGGCCCCCGGCTCCTTTACCAAACTGGCCGCCTGCCTGCCCAACGCGCAGACGGCCACCATCAAAGCCGGCCACGTCCCCCACCAATCCCACGCCGAGGAGTTCAACCGGCATGTTTTAGCGTTTTTGCAAAGCATTCGATAACATGACCATTCAAGCCATCCTTTTCGACCTGGGCGGCGTGTTGCTGAGATGGAATCCGCTGGCGCTGTATCAAAAGCACTTTCCCCTCCTTGCTGAGCAAGAAATTCGGGCCTTTTTCGACGAGGTCAATTTCTCAGCCTGGAACCTGGAGCAGGACCGCGGCCGCCCCTACGACGAGGGCGTAGCCGAACTTTCGGCGCGCTTCCCGAATCGCGCCGCGCTTATCCGCGCCTACCATGAACACTGGCCCGATTGTATTGGGGGGATAATTGATGGCACAGTACGAATTTTGGAGCAATTCAGCCAGAACAATTTCAAGATAATTGGGTTGACCAACTTCTCCAGCGAAAAACTGGCCCTCATCCGCCCCCAATTCGACTTCTTCCGCCATTTCGACGACCTCATCATCTCCGGCGAAGTCAAACTCGTCAAACCCGACCCCGCCATCTATCACCTCACCCTGAATCGGATTGGTTGCCAGGCGCCGGAGTGCGTTTTCATTGACGATTCCCTGCCCAATATAGAAGCCGCGCGTCAGTTAGGCTTCCACGCCATCCACTTCCAATCCCCAGAGCAACTCCAGGTAGAATTGGAGCAGCTTTTATAAAAACCAGAGAGATTCTCTCCAAATCTTCCTATTGAAATCCACTTTGCATACTCGTATACTGAAAGCGTGTCCAGCCATTCCTGGGCCCGAAAGGACGCATCATGCACCGGCACCCCATCACCTGCATCCTCCCCCCGCACATGCTCAAAGAAATTATTCAGAACGGCACTCAGGCCCAGCGTGAATTTGCCATGCTCACCATGGCCGCCTCAGAGCAGTTTCGCGGGCAGCGCCATGCCACGCGTGATTTCGCCAGCGTGCTTTCGTTTGCAGCCGCAGCCGGCAAAGAACGTATCATTTACGACGCCCAGCAAAGCTCGAAACTGCCCGGCGTGCCGGTGCGGCGCGAAGGCGACCCGGCTACGACCGACCCGGCAGTGAACGAGGCCTATGATGGCTCTGGCGCAACCTACGACCTGTTCTCAAACATCTATGGCCGCAACTCCATTGATGGCAAAGGCCTGCGGCTCGATTCCACCGTCCATTACATGAAGGGCTACGACAACGCCTTCTGGAACGGTCAGCAGATGGTTTATGGCGATGGAGATGAAGACCTGCCCGAAGCGCAGCGCCTGTTTAACCGCTTTACCATCGCCATTGACATCATTGGCCATGAACTGACACATGGCGTCACCGAATACGAGGCCAAACTGGCCTATTACGGTCAATCGGGCGCACTGAACGAATCCATGTCCGATGTGTTTGGGTCGCTGGTTAAACAATACCAGCGCAATCAGACCGCTGCCGAAGCCGATTGGATGATCGGCGAGGGGCTGTTTACCTCCAACGTCCAGGGCGTTGGCATCCGCTCGATGAAAGCGCCCGGCACGGCATACCATGATCCCATCCTCGGCAAAGACCCCCAGCCCGCACACATGCAAGATTACGTCAACACCGTCGAAGATAACGGCGGCGTGCATATCAATTCGGGCATCCCCAATCGCGCTTTTTATGTCACCGCGCTCGAAATCGGCGGCTACGCCTGGGAGAAGGCCGGCAACATCTGGTACATTGCCCTGCGCGACAAACTGACCGCCACCTCCAACTTTCAACAGGCCGCCGACCTGACCTTTCAGGTGGCCGGGCAACTCTATGGCGCTGGCAGCCCAGAACAGTTGGCCGTCCAAAAAGGTTGGGCCGAGGTGGGCATTCTCGTCCCAAGCGGCACAACGCCCACGCCAACACCCACTCCTGCCCCCGGCGACGGCTGCCTGACAGCGATTTTCCGTTCCCTGGGGTTGATGAGACCATGAGCGACCTGCGCATCACATACGAACGGACTGGCGGCTTTGCCGGGCTGAAACTTGCCGCCAGTTTTGAGTTGGATGACCTGCCCGACGAGCAGGAGAAACAATTGCGCAACCTGCTCAATGAACTGGATTTTTTCAAACTGCCGGTGCAGATTTTACCGGCGCGTCCTGGCAGCGACCAGTTCACCCACAAAATCGAAGTGGAAGGCAAAAAGGGCAAGCATAACGTCCTCACGACCGACAGCGCCGCACCCCAAAAACTGCGCGAACTCATCGGTTTGCTCAGCCTGATTGCCCGCACGCACCGCAAAAAAGACTGACCCAACGCCACCCAAGTCCGCCCCAAGCGGACTTTTTTATTTCCCTTTTCTGGGCGGCAGGCACCAAAAGTTTTGTATAATCAACGTACGGAGACCAGTACCATGAGCCTGAATGAATTGATTCCACACATGCTGCCCGCCATCGAAGCCGAGTTGCAGCGCCAGGTAGCCCGCCTCAACCAACCGCGCCTCCAACCTTTTCATGAAATGCTCGCCTATCACATGGGCTGGGTTGGAGAGGGCGCCGGGCCAGAAGCAACCGGAAAACGTATTCGCCCGTTGTTGGTTTTGCTCTCAACCGCCTCATGCGGCGGCGATTGGAAAAAAGCACTTCCGGCTGCTGCAGCCGTCGAACTGGTGCATAACTTCTCGCTGGTGCATGACGATGTACAGGATAACTCGGAAAAACGACGTGGGCGTCCCACCGTTTGGGTCAAGTGGGGCGTGCCGATGGCAATCAACGTCGGAGATGCCTTGTTTGTTCTCTCGAATCAGGCCATCCTCGATTTGTCGAAGAATTACCCATCAGACCTTGTGGTCCAGGCTGCTCAAATCTTGCACGATACCTGCCTGGACCTGACGCGCGGACAATACCTGGATATGTCTTACGAAGGCCGGCGCGATTTGCAACTCGAAGACTACTGGCCCATGATTGGCGGCAAAACCGCCGCGCTGCTGGCCGGCTGCACCTCCATTGGCGCTGTACTGGGTGGCGCCGACGCAGCCACACTCGAAGCCTACCGCTCCTTTGGTCATTCCCTTGGCCTGGCCTTTCAGGTGCAAGATGACCTGCTTGGCATTTGGGGCGACGAGGCCCTCACCGGCAAATCGGCGGCCTCTGACCTGGTGGAGGGAAAAAACTCGCTGCCCGTGTTGGTTGGCCTGAGCAAAAAAGGAAAATTCGCCCAACGCTGGGCGCAAGGGCCAATCAGCCCCGAAGAAGTAGAAGATGTTGCCCGTCTGCTGGCAAGCGAATCGGCTTATGAGTACACCATTGAAACATCAAAACAGATGACCGACCTGGCCCTGGGCAGCCTGCGCATCGCAGACCCGCAAGGCGAGGCGGGGGTTGCGTTATTCGAACTGGCCGAGAAACTGCTCAACCGCCAGGCTTGACACGCCCTGCCCGGCTGACTATAATCTCCCTCCACAATCGCAGCGCGGAATTCATTCCGCAACCTGAAAGCGACATGAATGTCGCCCTACAAAATCTTCGCGGTTGACGTAGTTTTCATACAGCAATACTATAAGCGGGTGTAGTTCAGTGGTAGAACGCTTGCTTCCCAAGCACGATGTCACGGGTTCGAGTCCCGTCACCCGCTCTAACAATGCAGGGCAAGATTCTATCTTGCCCTGCATTGTTTAATCTCTTGCCAGTTTCCTCAGCCCGGCTTCATCTAAAATCGGAATGCCAAGTGCCTGGGCTTTTTGTAATTTTGAGCCGGGGTTTTCGCCTAACACCAGGTAATTGGTCTTTTTGCTGACCGAGTCTGTCACCTTGCCGCCATGCTGTTCAATGAATTCCTTAACACCCTCGCGCGAAAGCGTCGGCAGTGTGCCGGTGACGACGAACGTCAGGCCGCTCAAGGACTGCTGACTGGTTACTGATGACTGCCCACTGGACGTTCGCGGCCAAACCCCGGCGCGCTTCAACTTCTCCAGCAGGGCGCGGTTGGCCGGGCGGCTGAACCAATCTACAATTGCCGCGGCGGTGTTAGGGCCGAAGCCCTCTATGGCCTGCAATTCATCGGCAGTTGCGCGGGAGAGGGCCTCTAAATCGGGGAAGTGACGTGCCAGGTCCCCAGCGGCGACCTCGCCCACGCTGCGCATGCCCAGGGCGGTAATCAGCCGGTTTAACGGCTGACCAGCTGAAGCGCGGATGGCCGCCAGCAGGTTTTCGGCTTTTTTATCGGCGAAACCTTCGAGCGCGAGCAGCTGTTCCTTCGTCAAAAAATATAAATCGGCAACATCGTTTACCAGCCCCGCGCTCATCAACTGTTCCACAATCTTGATTCCCAGGCCGCTGATGTCCATTGCGCCGCGAGAGACGAAATGCTCCACGTTGCGCACCAGTTGGGCCGGGCAGGCAGCGTTGACACAGTACCAGGCCACCTCGCCCTCGAAATGCTCCACCGGCTGGCTGCAAGCGGGACAGGCTGCAGGCGGCGTGTATGGCTGCTCATGCCCAGTGCGGGCTTCTACCACCGGGCCAATGACGTAGGGGATGACCTCGCCCGCCCGCTTCACCAGCACCCGGTCGCCAATCCGAATGTCTTTTTCGGCGATGTAATCAAAGTTGTGCAGGGTGGCGTTGCGCACAATCACCCCGCCGATTTCCACCGGTTCCAGTGCGGCGCGCGGGGTGAGAACGCCCGTGCGGCCCACTTCGACCTCGATTCCGAGCAGTTTGGTGGTCACCTCACGGGCTGGGAATTTGTAGGCCACCGCCCCGCGCGGGTCTTTGCCCACAAAACCGAGTTCCTCGGCCAGGCGCAGGTCATCAAGTTTGATGACAAAGCCATCGGCCTCGTAGCCCAATTCGTCACGTCGGTGTTCCCAGCCCTGAATGTAGTCAATGGCCTGCTCCAGGCTGTCGAAGCGCTGTGCCACATCGGTCACGGGAAAGCCGAGCGACTTGAGCCATTGCAAGGTTTCCCATTGGGAGGTCGGAATTCCTGTTTCCCCGTCTCCCTGTATTCCCATTTCTGCATACACCACCTGGTAAACAAGAATCGTCAACGGTCGGCTGGCGGTAATGGCTGGGTCGAGTTGGCGCAGCGAACCGGCGGCAGAGTTGCGCGGGTTCAAGTAAGTGCGTTCGCCCGCATCGGCCAGCCGGGCATTCATGGCCTCAAACTCTTTGTTGGTGATGAAGACCTCGCCACGCACCACCAGGTAATCTGGCAAGGGGTGATGGGTTATTGGGGCTGAATGCGCGTCGAACATGGACAACTGACCACGTTCCATGGTTGACTGATGACTGATGACTGATGACTGCTCACTGTTTACTGGTATTTTTAGTGGAATCGCCTTCACCGTGCGCAGGTTGGCCGTTATCTCTTCGCCGACCTCCCCGTCGCCGCGCGTTGCGCCCTGGCTGAAAACACCCTGCCGGTAATGAAGCACCACGCTCAACCCGTCAATTTTCGGCTCGACGACGAATTTGGCCGTTTCGACGCGTGAGTCCAGTTTACGAATGCGTTCATACCAGGCGCGCGCATCCTCGGCGCCAAAGGCATTTGCCAGGCTGAGAATGGGGCGCGGGTGGCGGACTTTGTCAAATTTTTCTGAAACAGCAGCCCCGGCACGTTGACTGGGCGAATCGGGCGTAATCCATTCGGGGTGTTCAGCTTCAATGGCCTTAAATTCGTTCCACAGTTTGTCATACTCCGCGTCACTGATGATGGGCGCATCGAGGACGTGGTAACGATACAGGTGAAAGTTGATTTCTTGTTTGAGTTGGTTGTAGCGGGTGAAGGTGGTCATTGTCTTATTATCCCGTCAAAATTGCCTCTTGACAAGCGTTGCACAGATGTTCTATAATCCAAGATATAGAACATCTGTGCTATCAAAAGCAAAAGGAGCATTTCATGAATAATACCATTCGTTCCAGACCCTTCAACCCCAGTGTCGGCAAGTTCATCCATGCGCTCGATGCGCAACGCGGCAGGGCTTTTGGTTTTATGATTATCGGCGCCTTATTGGCCTTTGAACTTTTTAACTTCAGCACGACTGAGTTTGCTCTGAACGACGTGCTGGGAAATTTGAAGTTTATTGGCATTAAGTGGTCTACCATCCTTTCGATTGCCTTTTGCGGCATAGATTTTGCCGGTATCGCCCGCCTGTTTACCCCCGAACAGGGCGCAGACGAGCCTGCCGAAGTGTGGTATCTGTTTGGCGCCTGGGTTTTGGCAGCCGCCATGAACGCTACCCTCACCTGGTGGGGTGTTTCGGTTGCTATTGCCAGCCACGCCAGCCAGGGCGCTGCGGTCATCGGCGGAGATACCGTTCAAAAGGTCGTGCCGGTCTTCGTCGCCGTTATGGTCTGGGTCATCCGCATCCTGATTATTGGCACCTTTGCCCTGGCCGGAGAACGCATCTTTAGCCAGGCAGACCAACGCAGCGGGCGTATGGTCTCCAACCCTGGGCAGACCGTCACCCTGGGCAATCAACAGGCACGCCCTTTCCGGCCTGCGGTCAACAATACCCCGGCCCGTTCGTTTTCTGCCTCCCAGGGTTCGCAGTATCGGCCACAGCACCGGCCCACCTATAGCAATGGGCCTCAAGCGCCGGTGCGTCCTGCTGCTATGCCGCCGGTGGTGAGCCGCCCAGAGCCAACCTATGTGCCGACCGATGAACCAACTTATCACAACCTGATGAGCGCCCGTGAATTGATGGAACGTGACCAACTGCGCCGCTAAGATTTTGAGCCTGCGCGGCAATTTAGCCAGGTTTGACCAACTTTGGCCCCCAACATAATCGTATCCGACAATGAGCGAACCTGAAACGAATGTGACCCTATGACACCTGCGCGCTCTCAAACGACGTATCGTCGAAAGAGCAGACAGACAGTCCAATCGAGCGGCTGTCTGTCTGGCTTTTTACTGCCTCCACTCGTTGCACTGTGCTTTGGCGTACTGCTGGCCTTTGTCACAATTCGCGGTTCGGATGGTGAAAGTCACGCTTCCGCCGCGTCTTCGACGGCGAGCGGGGTGATTGCGCCCCTATTCACCCCCGAAGTCCAGTTTTGGGCGGTGCAGATTGCGGTTTGGTCTGCGGAACACGGCATTGACCCCAACCTGGCTGCTACCGTGATGCAAATTGAATCGTGTGGCAACCCCTCGGCGCGTTCGGGGGCCGGGGCAGCCGGGCTGTTTCAGGTGATGCCTTACCATTTTCAGGCGTATGAGGACGTTTACAACCCCAACACCAACGCCTTGCGCGGGTTAGACTATCTTCGGCGCTCGCTCGAACGCGCCAACGGCGACGCGCGCCTGGCGCTGGCCGGTTACAACGGGGGAATTGGCGTCATTGGGCGGGCCGAATTGAGCTGGGCCGCTGAAACGCGCCGCTATGCTTACTGGGGTAGCGGAATCTATGCCGATGCGCAGCAAAACGCCAGCGAGTCTGGTCGCTTAAACGAATGGCTGGCTGCCGGAGGGGCCAGCCTGTGCAAAAAAGCGCACCAGCGGTTAGGGTTGCCATAACGTGAGCGGAATGAATTCTGCTTTACAGTTCCACGATCGGCAGGTAAACGGCAAAGGTCGTGCCGCGCCCTTCCTGCGAATCGACTTCGATGCGCCCGCCGTGCGAATCAACGATGAAATGGGCAATCGAAAGCCCCAGCCCGAACCCGCTCGTCTTGGAGCGGGTTCGAGATTTCTCGCCCCGATAAAAGCGGTCGAAAATATGGGGCAGGTCTTTGGCTGGGATGCCCGGCCCCATGTCACGGATGATGACTCGCGCCATCTCCTGCGATTTAGACAATCCAATGTACACATCTCCGCCGATAGGGCTGTAATGGATGGCGTTTGATATCAGGTTGATGAACACCTGCTTAAGCCGGTCTCGGTCGCCGGTTAGTGTCACCTGGTCAATCTCGGTCAATTTGAGATGCACTTTGTCTCCAGCCAGCACGCGCATTTCCTGGAAAACATCGGTGAGTAACTCATCCAGCATAACAGTCCGAAGATTCAGCGGGAGTTTGCCCGATTCTGCCTGGGCCAGCAGCAGCAAATCTCCCACCATGCGTGTCAGGCGGTCGGCTTCGTCTTTTATTGAATCGAGCGATTCGTCATCTGGCCCAATTTTGCGAATCAAGTCGGCATTGCCTTTAATAACCGTCAGCGGAGTACGCAGTTCATGCGAAACATCTGCCAGGAAGCGTTGCTGGGCGGTGAACAGGTTTTCGAGCCGCTCAAAGGTGCGATTGAAGGCGCGGATGAGGGTGCCGATTTCATCCTTCGCCGGGCCACTGTAGGGGATGCGGCGTGAAAGGTCATCGGCACGGGTGATTTGCTCCGCCGTTTCAGTGACGGTTTCGAGCGGGGCCAGCGCTTGCCCAATCGAGAGCCAGGAAGCTGCCGCTGCCAGCACCATTGAGACCAGGGTCAAGAAAACCAACAAACCCAGCAAGGTGCGGCGGATGGCATCCAAAATCGTCAGATTCGTTGCAGCCTGCAGCACGCCAGCCGGACGTTCGCCCACCACCACAGGCACAGTCAAGACCCTTAAATGGGTTCGCTGAATGTAGATATCGCGGTAGAGTGGTTTGGCCGACATCAGGTTGGCGGTATCCAGCGGCTGGTTGAAATCACGAATGCCCAATGAGGCCATTTGCAGGCGTCCCTGTCGGTCCCAATACTGTACGTAGACGTTGGTGGACATTTCGAGCGAGGGCAGGGTTAACATGCTCAAATCGCCCACTGAGCTAACCCGCGAGTTGGCAAGAATGCTGTTGACGGTTTGAGCCAGGGTACGGTCAATCTGGTTGAGCAGGAAAGCGCCCACCAGCAGGTAGATGAGCGCTCCAAACAGGAGCAGGATTCCGCCAAGCAGGGAAGTGTATAGGAGGGTGAGACGAAGACGTAAGGACATACGATTGGTGACCGATGATTGACAAATTGTACCCCCTGCAGATAAGTTTAAGATAAAAACGCCGCGTGTGCGGCGCTCTTGGCAGACAATGTCCCGAAGGTTTTGGGTAACGGTTGTGGCTGATTTCTGGCAATCTTGGGGATGTTTATGTTTTACGGCGTTTCGCGCAGCACATAACCCACCCCGCGCACGGTATGAAGCAGGCGCGGCAGGGTTTCGTTGTCTTCCAGTTTTTGGCGCAGATAACGGATGTAGACTTCCAGCACATTGCTTTCGCCGCCGAAATCGTAGCCCCAGACGCGGTCGAAAATCACCTCGCGGGTCAGCACCTGTTTGGGATGGCGCATAAAGAGTTCGAGCAGCTCGTATTCTTTGGCGGTGAGTTGAATCAGCTTGTTGCCGCGCGTTGCTTCACGCGAGCCGGTATCCAGGGTCAGGTCGGCGAATTTCAAGACCTGGATTCGCTCCGGCTGAGTGCGGCGCAACAGGGCGCGAATTCTTGCCAGCAGTTCATCCAGGTTGAAGGGTTTCACCATGTAATCGTCGGCCCCGGCATCCAGCCCTTGCACACGGTCTTGGATGGTGTCTTTGGCGGTCAGCATCAAAATCGGAATTGCGCCGCCCAGCCGCAAGCGGTGACAGACTTCCAGCCCGTCCATGCCGGGCAGCATCCAGTCTAGCACCACCAGGTCGGGATTGCGGTCGCGCGCCAGGTTGAGTCCTGCGCGGCCATCGGTGGCCACATCGACGGCATAGCCCTCATACGCCAGGCCGCGCTGGAGCAGTTTCAAGATAGCCTGGTCATCTTCGATGATGAGAATTCTCTCGTTCATGGTCGTCTCCATAAGTCGCAGAATCAATCCCGCGTTACGCAACTTCAGTCAATCAATAAGATTATACACAATCTGTATATGACTTTTGTAAAATTTGGCCGTTCTCAAAAAATTCACAGGCCGGTGGTAGAATTTCGGGGATGTTTCCCGCCGGAATCTCTCCCTGTAAACGAATCTTCGATTTGCTGCTCTCTTCGCTTGGATTGGTGATTCTGTCACCCGTCTTGTTGTTGGTGGCCATTCTAGTGCGAATCTATCATGGCAGTCCTGTCATTTTTACGCAAAAACGTCCCGGCTTTAAAGGGACGCCTTTTTACATCTACAAGTTCCGTACGATGACGGATTCTTGTGACGAAAATGGGAACTTGTTGCCCGATGCACAGCGGCTCACCCGGTTGGGGCGTTTTCTTCGTTCCTCGAGCCTGGATGAACTTCCGGAGTTGTTCAATGTCTTGCGCGGCGAGATGTCTATTGTGGGGCCGCGTCCGCTGCTGATGCAATACCTCGCGCGCTACAGCCCCGAACAGGCGCGTCGCCACGACGTGTTGCCCGGCATCACCGGCTGGGCGCAGGTCAACGGGCGCAACGCACTGACGTGGGAGGACAAATTCCGGTTGGATGTATGGTATGTGGATCACTGGAGTCTGTGGCTTGACGTGAAAATCATCTTGCTGACGGTTTGGAAGGTGTTCAAGCGCGAAGGCATCAGCCAGCCTGGTCACGCAACGGCGGAAGAGTTCATGGGCAGTCCCCCTTCCCAAATTCCCTAAAAATTCGTTCCTTTTGGCCGGTATTGCAGGGCCTCGGCCAGGTGCGGCGTCTGGATATGTTCACTCCCCGCCAGGTCGGCAATCGTGCGCGCCAGTTTCAGGGTGCGGTGATAGGCGCGCGCCGAAAGATTCATCTGGCTCATCGCTGCCCGCACCAGCCGGTCCCCGGCTTCGTCCAATTTGCAGTACTGACGCACCTCCGCCACGCGCATATCGGCATTGCAGATGATTCCGGTGGCGTTTAGCCCCGCAAACCGTCGTGTCTGAATCTCGCGCGCCGCCTGCACCCGTGCGCGAATGACCGCCGATGGCTCGCCCAGCCGGTCGCTGGAGAGTTTCTCGTAATTCACGCGCGGCACTTGAATATGAATGTCAATGCGGTCGAGCATAGGGCCGGAGATGCGTTTCTGGTATTTGGTGACGGTGGCAGGGGCGCAGGTGCAAGGCTTCACCGGGTCTCCGTACCAGCCGCACGGGCAGGGGTTCATGGCAGCAATCAGTTGAAAATTCGCGCTAAAGGTCAGCGAGCCTTGCGCCCGGCTGATGGTGACGACTTTATCCTCCATCGGCTGGCGCATGACTTCGATGGCGCGGCTGCTGAATTCGGGGAATTCATCGAGGAACAAGACTCCGCGATGGGCGAGGGAGATTTCGCCGGGGTGGGGAATGTTGCCGCCGCCGACCAGCCCGGCGTGGCTGATGGTGTGGTGTGGCGACCGGAACGGCCTCTGGCGGATGAGCGGTGTTCCGACTGGCAATTGGTCGGCTACCGAGTAGATTTTCGTCACTTCGAGCGATTCCTCGATGGACATCTCTGGAAGGATTCCGGGAAAGGCGCGCGCGAGCAGGGTTTTGCCTGCCCCTGGGCTGCCCACCATGAGGATGTTATGCCCGCCCGCGGCGGCCACCTCCAGCGCGCGTTTGACGTGTTCCTGCCCTTTGATTTCGGCAAAATCGGTTGGGATGAACAGCGGCGGGGGTTCCTCGCCCGAGGGACGGTAGGGTTCGATTAACTGGCGGCCCGCTAAGTGTCGGTACAGGTCTGCCAATGTTTTGACGGGAATGATTTCCAAATCAGGAATCAATGCCGCTTCGGCGGCATCCACTTCTGGCACGAACATCCGCTTGAAACCGTTTTGTCGGGCGGCGGCGGCCATGGGCAATACCCCGCGCGCGTGACGGACGATGCCATCGAGCGAGAGTTCGCCGACGACAAGCGTATCTTGCACGCTCTCTTGCGGCAGGTGGCCGCTCAGCAAGATGACGCCCAGCGCGATGGGCAGGTCGTAGGCCGGGCCTTCTTTGCGGACGGTGGCCGGAGCCAGGTTCACGACGATTCGATGACGGGGAAAATGCAGCCCGGCGTTCTTGATGGCCGTTTGCACGCGCTCACGGCTTTCCTGCACGGCTGCATCGGGAAGCCCCACAATCGTCACCCCTGGCTGGCCATTGGTGTAATCAACTTCGACCTCGACGATGACGCCATCCAGGCCGACGACTGCGCAAGAGTAGATGCGTGAGAGCATGGATGAAGTTTAGAGGATGTTGGGGGAAATGTCAATTGAAAACCACCCTGGTCTGAAATCGTCCCAAAGGGTTCACCAGGCCAAATTTGCGCCAAAAACCTGCGGGACGGCTTATCGTTGCAGAATCAATTCTGCATTACGCTTTCACTTGCACCCTCTGCCGGCTCTCCTGCGCCAGGTTGCAGATGTGCTGCATGATGGTTTCGGCAATCGTCTTGACCAGCGGTTTGTCGTTCGCGTCGCCGTGGAACCAGAGCGGTTTGCCGACGGTGACGGCTTATGGCCCGCGCAGGTACCAGGTGATGATGTCGGGTTTGCCTTTCAGCGTGGTTGGGACGCGTTTGCAGTTTTCCTCGTGCAAGGAGATGCCGAGCCGAACGACCGGGACGCCGGTTTTAAGCGCCAGCCGGGGGGGCGTGGAATTCGCCGGGCGGGCTGATGAGTCCTTCGGGGAAAATCATCACCGAGCGGCCTCGTTCAAGCGCCTGGCGGGCTTCTTCCAGCACGCGCTCACCCTGCTCCGGCACGACCGAAATTTGCTGCAATTGGCTGTATGACGGGTATCGATTCGGTAATTCTCATTATCAGCGTGTACCGCGGGCTTCAGCCTGTCGGGACCGCCTAAAGGTGGCGTTACAAGCCGCTTTCACTGCTTATTTTGTCTCAAAGTGAGCATGGCTGGTATTTATTGGTGATTGTTCCAATTTTGGAACAGTCACATTTATTGGTTGGAGTGGTGCATCGAAAAATTTGGCTTTATACTTGGGTCATTCAGGAGATGTTTTCATGTTGCTTTCCCCCGAAGATGCCCGTCTGTTTTTCAAACTGATGCCTGCTTTGCATGTGTTCGCAAACCAACGACTGAATATCATCGAAAACCTGCAAGACACCGAGCAGTACAAAAAATTTCCGACGACCAGCGTTTGAAACTCCGTAATTCTGTCTATGAAACACCTGGAATTATCGATGCGTTCGTTCGTGAAAACCCGTTTGATTTTTCAAAAGATGAATTAGACATCGTTGCCGGTTGGAAAAATTTTATCGCGGGTGACTTCTTCATCGAGCGCGTTCTCAAGAAATATACCATCTTCATTCGCGGTGAAAAAGTCTACGGCGTTTTGTCGCTTTCTGATCCAATAGACTATCTTTTGGGTGGAAGACCACTGCCCGTCTATGTCAGAACCGTATTACTGCCCTTTAAGGGGAAAATCATTTACGATGGTCTTCTGCAAAGTTATAACGTCTCTTTCGGTTCCGGTATTTCGGGTAACCAAGCCACGCAATATCGCGCGGCCAAAGCACAGGGAAAGATTATCGAGAGCCTCGACCCCCTATTGCAGACTGTCAAATCCAAGCCGCGCGTCGAAAAAGACTGGCGGCCACTACTTGACGAGATAAATGAGAAAATCTCTAAATTGAAAGCCAGCAGCGATGACCCCGCCATCTATGCGCCAGCCATCAAATTATTGCAAGCATCCTTGTTTTTTGCCCGGGCCGCCGCAGATGGCCCCGATGATATCGAAGAGTTGGAAAAAGCGCTTCACAAAGTGCGCCTGGCATTCAACAAAACCCAGAAGACTCTCGATTTGCTGGATTACTAATCGAACATTCAGATTTTCCCTATTTGTTAAACCTTTCTCACCAAAATCCCCTTGAGAAGATTGGCAGGAGTGGTTTTTTTTTAAGGGGCATAATGACATTTCCCGGTGGCAAAGCCTGGGTCAGTACGCTCCCCGGCCTTGCAGGGCAGAAAGGAACGTATGAATAAGAATGTGAACATCGAGCCAGATGGACCAGTTCTGGACGTAGTACACATCCAGGTTGACCCGTTCCTGATACGTAGTATCGTTGCGCCCTGAAATCTGCCACAGGCCGGTCATTCCGGGAACGACCTGTTTGTAAATGTCGAAATCATCGCCATAAAGGGGAATTTCCTCGGTCACAATGGGGCGCGGGCCAATCAGGCTCATTTCGCGCCGCAAGACGTTCCAGAGTTGGGGAAGTTCATCCAGGCTGGTGCGGCGCAAGAAGCGTCCCATGCGCGTAATGCGCGGGTCATGCTTGAGTTTGAAGTTTTCTTGCCATTCGGAGCGCAAAGCCGGGTCCCTGGCAAGATATTGCTCCAGGACTTCTTCGGCGTTGGCAACCATTGTGCGAAATTTCCAAATGCGAATGTCTTTTCCGCCGTGTCCTACCCGCTTTTGGGTGTAAAAGACCGGGCCGGGGCTGTCGAGTTTGATGGCAAGCGCAATCAGCGCCCAAAGCGGCAGCAGCAAGGGTAAGGATAGGAAAATCAAGAACAGGTCTAGCAGCCGCTTGATGAATTGCTGGGCCGGGTTGATTAACTGGTGGGTAACTTCCAGCCCCAAATGTTCAACGAGATGCAGCGGCGTGAACCAAACTGACCCCATGTGAGCATCATCGAACATGACGATAATGCGCTTAAACGGGTGGGTTTTGTTGAGCAAGACATTTTTAACCGCCCCTAGTGGAGCTTTTTCGGGGACGAGAATGACGATGTCAATATGATTGAACAAAGTGCGGATTTCCGGGAAGCCAACCTGCGGGCTGGAGGGCGGCGGGAACAGGCGGGTAAGAGGCGAGGTTCTGATACACAGCACCGGCCACAGCCCGGTCAGCCGGTTGCGGCGCAGATTCTTATAGATGTTTGTTACCCCTTCTGTTTCGCCAATGACGACGACCGGCACGCCCCACATTCCCAGGCGCACCGCGGCACGGCGGAAGAGTTTGCGGGCGAGCGGCGCGCTCATCAACAGGAACACCCAAGTCAGCCCTAGAACAGCGCGTGACCATAAGTTGATGTTACGCAGGTAGAAACTCAACCCCATCAGGGCCAGCATCCCCAGGGTGGTGCCAATCGAGAGCCGCCGCAATTCCTCCACCGGGCCAACCCCAATGCCCGGATACAGCCCCATCATCAGGTAAATGGTGATAAAAAAAACGCTGACCGGTAATATGAGCGGTTGGTAGAGTTCAGGAAGCAGGTCGGCGCGCGCAAACCCCCACAGAAAAATCGGGAGCGCCGTCGAAATTAGTATACAAGCCAGGTCACTGACCAGCATAAAAGCCGCCATCATGCGGCGGCGATGATTCCAAACTGGCAGCGCGGCGGGCCTGGAGAAAAATTCATCGTCTCGGTAGAGAATGGCGGGCTTCATCTTTTTTGTTGAAACTCCTGCCAGCGGGTTTCGACAATTTGGCGAATTTGACGCCGAAATCGTTGGTTGGAGAAGCGCTCGGCATTGGCGCGGCAGGCAAACGGGTTGAACAGGTGGTGATTACGTTCAAATTCGAGGATGGCAGCCCGCAGGGAGTCAACCGTTTGTTCGGGAAAGAAGACCCCGGTTGGGTTTTCCTGCTCCAACCCGACAACCGTTTCGGAAACACCGCCCTGCCCCAGGGCGATGACTGGCGTTCCACAGGCCTGGGCTTCCAGCGGGATGATGCCGAAATCTTCTCTGGCGGCAAAGATGAAGGCGCGCGCGCGCTGCATATAGTCGCGCAGAACGTCGTTCGGCTGGAATCCGAGCCAGGTAACGTTGGGCAGGCTCAGCGCTTGGAGTTTGTGGGCTTCGGGGCCATCGCCAATCACCACCAGTTTCCGATTGGGCAACCCGGCAAAGGCCTGAACGATGAGGTCCATGCGTTTGTACGGAACCAGCCGCGAGGCGGCCAGGTAAAAATCTTCTTTTTCAACGCGCAAGCCAAAGGCCTCGGTATGCACCGGCGGGTAGAGAATCTCGGCCTTGCGCCGATAGAATTTTTCGATGCGGCGGCAGATGAATGCCGAATTGCCGTACAGGACATCGGGGCGGTTGGCGGCAGTTGAATCCCACAGGCGAATGTAGTGCAGGATAGAACGCGCCAAAAGAGATTTGAGACTCTTAATGCCGCTCACCGCCAGGTAGTCATTCTGCATATCCCAGGCGTAACGCATGGGGCTGTGAATGTAGCCGATGTGCAATTGGTCTGGGCTGGTAATCACGCCTTTGGAGACCGCATGACAATTGGTGATGATGATGTCATACCCGCTCAAATCAAGCTGTTCAATGGCAAGCGGCATGAACGGCAAGAAATTGCGGTAATTTTTACGGTTAAGGAAAGGAACGGTTTGCAGAAAAGAGGTGTGAACTGGTTTGCCTTGCAGAAAGATTCGGTCTGGGGCGGCCATAAAGTCCATCAGGGCAAACAGGTCTGCTTCTGGGAAGACTTGCAATATCTGCTCAATCACCCGCTCTGAGCCAGCGAAGGTGATAAACCAGTCATGAACAAGCGCGATTTTGGGATGCATCAGGGAATGGGAAAATCTGCCGTGGTGTGTGGCCGGGGCCGGCCCGAAAAGATTGTATCACAGGAGATATTCGCTGCCGAAAAATGCAATCGTGTGGTCCATGGCGGTGGTAAAAAACTTCGAGATGTTGTGATTATCGCCTTCATAGAGGGATAGCTCAGCAGTTTGCCTGGCGGCGCAGGCGACCGGATGGTCGTCGATAATCAGGACGGTTATCTTTGGCTGCATTGAGTGGGTTCCTTTCTGCGGTTACGACAATGAAAAAATCATAACACAAAAATCCCGACGCGAGGCCGGGCCAGATAAGCAGAAAGTTTTTACTGGGTGGTCACTTCAAAAATCCACGGGCCTGTGACCAAGCCTGCCGTCCGCCAAGCCAATTCTTTAGCGCGAAGCAGGGACATCTGGCTTCCGATTTTTTCGATTTCAATCTCTGGCGTTTCGCCATTCTCGACGCATTTCACTTCGATACCAGCGGATTGAATCTCTGGCGAGTTCATCCAGCGGGATTGATAGAGTTCACAAGCCGTCTCTGGTTCTGGCAAAGGAGACAGGTGAACTGATTCGATTTCCATGGTCAGCGTGATAGGCGCGGTTGTTTCTGAAGTACCCTGATAGATGTTTTCCACGCAGCGCATGGTAGAGGGCAGTGGGCTGGTGACAGGCTCTTGTGAAATTTCCCGGCTTGTTTCAAGACTCAGCTCGCTTCCTTGGGAACGCGCAATCGTTTTTCCCAACTCCCACGCGCCTTCGCCCTCCCAAACATAGCAGACTTTCACAACGATTTTTCCATCCTGCATAACTGCCTTAGGCGAGAGGAACGTAATTCCGTTGATGGTTTTCGTCTCAGGAATCTCTTGCGTTGGCGCGGCAGGCGATGGAACGCTCTGCGCTGGGGTGGCGGTCGGGTTTGAAACCGGAACAGGGGAGGGGGCTGGAGCGCAGGCTGCAATCACCAATGAGAGAAACGCCAAAGCCAAAATGGGGCGCATAGAAACCATCCTTTCTGAAAAGAAGCGCAAAATTCTTAAAAACTCATTCCAATGAGCGCGAAGTTAGCGCCTGACCACCGTGCTATATTCGTAGACAGGGCCGCCCAGCCCAACTGCTTTCCAGGTTTGGCTGTAAGTGGTTGCATAACCGCAATCAAACACCTGTCAATCTTGATTTTCTGTTCGGTTCGTTCTGCCACCAAAGCCAGGATTTCATGTTCCAGTTTTTCGATGGTTGGTATACGCCGATTGAGACACTGCCTGGAAAGTGTCGAGAACTCAATCTCTATCATATTGAGCCAACTGGCTGACTTGGGTGTGTAGTAAAAGTCAAATCGTTTTGCCAGGGCCAAGGCTTCATCGGTTGGCAGGTTTTCGTAGAAAGCACTGGCATCGTGTGTGTTCAAATTATCCTGTACCATCCTGGTTTTTGTGGCATTCGGATATTTCGCGGCGATGGCCTGGCAAAAGCGACTATCCAATGTGCCAATACACCAGCTCTGGTTCAGGTGTGGCTTGAGTTCGTTTTTTTAGAATCGTTCGCTCATGGATATGCGAGATTTGTTCGCAAAAGTCAATCTCGACGGCTTTATCTGCCAACAGATGCAAACTCCATTTGGCGTGTCCTTCTGGCGGCGTGCTACAGGCCAGTAAAGATTTAATTTACGATGTGCTAATGAGAGGTGGCTGCGGCTTCGTTCCCGCTTTTTAATCCTGAATTATGCTACCTGACAGGCCGCCTTCTCTACCCAATTTTTGTCGCGGTTGGAAGCCGCGCTATGAGGTAGTATAACAAACATCCCATGCGTTGGAAGCATGGGATGTTTGTTACTGGCGGAGAGAGTGGGATTCGAACCCACGGTGGACACGAGGCCCACAACGGTTTTCGAGACCGTCCCATTCAACCACTCTGGCATCTCTCCGGGTTGCCGCGTGGCGCTGAATTATACAGCCTTTTGGCAGAATTGATAAGCGCAAGGTGAATGTGAATGATTTACTCCGCTTTCACACTGAGCGACTTCAGGATTTCTGGCCCAAAATGCACCACTCGCCAGGGCGAGTCGCTCATCACAGCCGAGAGGGCATCCAGCGTGCGCGGGTTGTGTTCGGCAACCGGCATCAGATAAACGCGCGGCAAGACGACATCCGATTCCACGCCCAGTTCCTCTGCTTTTTTCTTGCGCCAGTTTTTCAATTTGTTCAGGCGGTTTAAGATGGCGTTGGAGGGTTTTTCTATCTCGGTCGGCTTCACCAATGGGGCAGTTTGGCCGCGCTGGACGGCTTCGAGCATGGCGCGCCCGAAACGGTCAATTTGGCGTTCGCTCAATCCGGCTGATTGGAGCGCCTCGAGAGAGTCGGGTTCGGCTTGGGCCAGTTTGAGCAAGACTCGATCGCTCAGGACTTTGAACAGAGGCCGTTTGAGCCGCTCGGCCAGTTTTTCGCGGCTGAGACACAGTTCGTTCAGGATGGTGCGCCCGCGCGGGGTCAGGTCTTGCTGGCCGTCAATGCGCTCCCAGCGTTCCTTGACCTGCCTGCTGCCGTTGGTGACGTAGCAACTGCGTTGGAAATCCTCGCGCGCCAGGTCGAGCCGCTCCCGGTCGCGTAGTTCGTTCTCTAAAACATCGCGCAGTGCAAGCAAGTAGTGGGTATCAAGGCGGGCATAATCAATCAGGCCGGGGGGCAAAGGCCGCGCGCCCCAGTCGGCTTTCTGAAAGCGTTTGTCAATTTCCACCTGGAATTTTTCAGCCAGCAGGCTGCCCAGTCCCAGTTGTTTGTATCCCAAAATCCGCGCGGCGAGCATGGTATCGAAAATGTTCGTAAAGGTGAATCCGTAATCGCGCTGAAGTCCTATCAGGTCGTATTCGGCGGCATGGAACACTTTTTCAAAGCCTGGGCTGGAAAAAATATCGGCCAGGGGTGTCAGGTCGTGCAGGGTAAGCGGGTCGAGCAGGTAATCAACGCCGGGGATGGAGAATTGAATCAGGCAGACCTGTTCGCGGAAGGCGTACAGGGAGTTGGCTTCGGTGTCAATGGCAATACGCGGCTGGCGCAACAGGCTGGCGCACATCCGGCGTAACCCATCGGGAGTATCTACCCAGATAGGGGCAGGCAGGGAGGAGTTCATGGCAACGATTATAACTGGGATGGGCGGTTAAGCGATCTTTTCCATCACCAGGGCGTCTTCGCCGTCGTTGTAATAATGCCCCCAGCGGTCAATGGCGAAATACCCGGCATTTTTGTACATGCGAATGGCTTCGTCATTGCTCGAACGCACACTCAGGCGAATGCGGCGCGTGGACAGCAGCCGCTCACAGGCTTCGAGCAAGGCCCGGCCATAGCCCCGGCCACGATAGGCGGGCAAAACGCCCAAGGTGGCAATCCACGAAAAACCCTCGCTGGGGCGCGGGTCGCCGGCAATGAAACCAACCATCAGCCCTGCTTCTACGGCCTTGAGCCGCACCACGCCCGGAAAGGTCAGCACGGCAATTAAATCGAGCAGGGGCCAGGCGTCTTGCGGGAAACAGACGGATTCCACGTGCCGCAGCGCGTTTAAGTCGAAGATGTTGGCAGGCTGGATGTTCATAAGAAATAATGGAAGTCTCCCGAAAACGAGAGGCTTCCATTTTACCTGATTCTTGGTAACTGCCTACCCTGTTTTTGACTGAGAGCAAACCACCCACGAATAATTCACGAACTCAAAGATGGCATCCTGCTTCGAGCATTCGTGGTCTATTCGTGAATGGTTTCGCGCCGCAACAGACGGTTTTGTGCAGCCGGGTGGGCAGGTATAACCCAAAGTACACCCTCTCTTAAGTGGCCGTCATCTTTCGGTTATGTTCCTGGCGTATAATTACAAGGTCTGTGATTTACACTCAGGAATAATTTTAAACAAGGAGAAGCCCATGTCTGGCCCTCGTGTGGTCCGCGCGCCGCGCGGAACAGAACTGACCTGCAAAAACTGGCTGAGCGAAGCCGCGTTTCGCATGATTCAGAACAACCTCGACCCCGAAGTGGCCGAGAAGCCCGAAAATCTCGTCGTCTATGGCGGGCGCGGGCAGGCGGCGCGCTCATGGGAGGCCTTCGATGCCATTCTCGAAAGCCTGAAGAATCTGGAAAAAGACGAAACCCTGCTGGTGCAATCGGGCAAGCCGGTGGTGGTGTTCAAATCACACAAAGACGCGCCGCGCGTGCTGATTGCCAACTCGAACCTGGTGCCGCATTGGGCCACCTGGGAGCATTTCGACGAACTGGCAAAGAAGGGTCTCATTATGTACGGCCAGATGACCGCCGGGAGTTGGATTTACATTGGCACGCAGGGCATTTTGCAAGGGACGTATGAAACCTTTGGGGCGCTGGCAAAACTCAAGGGCTGGGGCTCACTCAAGGGCAAGTTCTGTCTCACCGCCGGGCTGGGCGGCATGGGCGGCGCGCAACCGCTCGCCATCACCATGAACGAGGGCGTGGGGTTAATCGTCGAGGTAGACCGTGAACGGGCCGAACGCCGCCGCGCCATTGGCTATGTGGATAGGGTGGTGGATGACCTCGAAGAGGCGATGACGCTGGTGGAGGAGAACCAGGCCGCCGGGCGTCCGATTTCCATCGGGCTGATTGGGAATGCGGCGGACGTGTATAGCGAACTGGCTGCGAAGGGCGTCATCCCCGATGTGGTCACCGACCAGACCTCGGCCCATGAGGCCCTGATGTATGTCCCCTCCGGGCTGACGGTGGAAGCGGCCAACCAACTGCGCGTCTCTGACCCGGAGCAGTACAAAAAAATGGCAATGGCCTCGATGGCAAAGCACGTTCAAGCCATGCTGGCCTTCCAGCGCGCGGGGGCGGAGGTGTTCGACTATGGCAACAACATCCGTCAGCAGGCTTACAACTACGGCGTGACGGACGCCTTCGAGTTTCCCGGCTTTGTCCCGGCCTATATCCGCCCGTTGTTTTGCGAAGGCAAGGGACCATTCCGCTGGGTAGCGCTTTCCGGCGACCCGGAAGATATTTACGCCACCGACCAGGCCATCCTGGAACTCTTCCCCGAAGATGACCACCTGCGCCGCTGGCTGGTGATGGCGCGCGAGAAAGTGCCGTTCCAGGGTTTGCCCTCGCGCATCTGCTGGCTGGGGTATGGCGAGCGTGCCAGGGCCGGGTTGAAATTTAACGAACTGGTTGCTACGGGCAAGGTCAAGGCCCCAATTGTGATTGGGCGCGACCATCTCGATTCCGGCTCGGTCGCTTCTCCCAACCGCGAAACCGAAGCGATGAAGGACGGCTCGGACGCGATATCCGACTGGGCGATTCTCAACGCGCTGATTAACGCCGTCGGCGGAGCAACCTGGGTCTCCTTCCATCACGGTGGCGGGGTGGGCATGGGATACAGCCAGCACGCCGGACAGGTCATCGTGGCCGATGGCACGCCCGAAGCGGCAGCGCGCCTGGAGCGGGTGTTGACGACCGACCCCGGCATGGGCGTCGTCCGGCACGCCGACGCGGGCTATGAACTTGCCATCGAAACCGCCAAACGGCACGGAATCAAAATGCCGATGTTGAAATAAGTTTCTATACGCCCGCGGTGCAACTGCGGGCGTACCTTTAGGATACAATCATGCTATGACGACCAACCAGAAACCCCATGTCCTGTTCCTGTTTTCCGATACGGGCGGCGGACACCGCTCGGCAGCGGAAGCGATAATTGAAGCCATCGAACTTGAATTTGGCGACGCCATCGGTACCGAAATGGTGGATTTTTTCAAGCAACATACGCCCCTGCCGCTCAACCGGCTGCCGCAGTGGTATCCGTACATGGTCAAAGCGCCGTCGCTTTGGGGCGCGAGTTTTCACATTAGTGATGGGCGCGCCAGGGCGCGCGCCATCACCGCCACCCTGTGGCCGGCTGTCAGCCGGATTGCGCGCAGCATTGTCAACGCTCACCCCAGCGATTTGATTGTCTCGGTGCATCCGCTGGCCAATTCGTTCATCCTGAAGGCATTGGGGAAGCAGAACCGACCGCCCTTCATCACGGTCGTGACCGACATGGTCACGACTCACGCCCTGTGGTTTGACCAACGCGCCGACCTGATTTGCGTCCCGACCGACATTGCCCGCTTCCGCGCCATTGAATATGGCATGGAACCGGAGCAAGTGGTGACGGTCGGCCAGCCGATTGCGGCGCGCTACTGCGTGCCGGTCGGCGATAAACCCGAACTGCGCAAGAAATTAGGCTGGCCGGTGGATAAATTCACCGCTGTGCTGGTGGGTGGCGGCGAGGGCATGGGGCCGCTGGCACAGACGGCGCGCGCCATCAACGAAGCGGGGTTAGATTTGTCGCTGGTGGTAGTGGCCGGGCGCAATGAGCGGCTCAAGCATAGCCTGGAGAACTATTCCTGGCACATCCCGGCCAAAATTTACGGGTTTACGCGCGAAATGCCCGATTTTATGCGTGCCGCCGATGTTTTGATTACCAAAGCCGGGCCGGGGACGATTGCCGAAGCCTTGAACGCCCATTTGCCCATTATTTTGTATGCCAAATTGCCCGGGCAGGAGGATGGCAATGTGACCTACGTCCGCGAAACGGGAACCGGGGTGTGGGCGCCCACCGCGCAGCGGGTGGTGGCTACACTGAAAACCTGGATAGAAACCCCCGAAACCCGCGAAAAAATAGTGCAGGCCTGCAAAACAGCGGCGCGCCCCGATTCATCGCGCAGGATTGCTCGTTTGATTGGGGAGAAGTTGGGGCTGCTTGGGGGTGGTTGAAAAAATTGCGCCGCAGTTTCACTGCGGCGCAATTTTGTTAGCACGTCAAACCGATGGGGGATGCCTTACGGCGTAGCGGTAGCGGTCGGTTCGATAGTGGCAGTCGCAGTCGGCTGCGGGGTGGCGGTATCAGGAACCGGCGTGCCGGTGGCCGGGATGGCAGTGGCCCCGCCCGCAGTGCGGACGATGCGCGGGTTGATCCACACGGCCCGGTCATTGGCAGCCGGCCCGGCAGCCAGCACTTTCAGGATGAATTTAACATCCTTCCCGGCCAGAGAGGACAGGTCAAGGTTCACGTTATAAACCAGCCCCTCGTATTTTTCATTGAAGGCCCAGAATACTTTAACCGGGTCGCTGCCAATCTGATACTCCAGCCGGTAGGTGACATAACAATTGGTGGCTCCTTGCTCACAACCAATTGTAGCCTGGAAACGGTCGCCTTGTTGTACTTTTACCGGCAGGTACACGCCCTGAATATAGCCATTGTTAATATTTTGCGGAACAGTGAGCAACGCTGGACGACCATCGGTTTGACCAGTTTCTATGTTAATGCCATTGGGTTTGACAATAACAAACCCTTTGGCGTCTCCATCCGTGCCGGGTAAAGTCAGCACGCCAGCCCCGCTTGACCAGGTGGCCGCCGAACCCGAATATTCAACAAAGTCGAAGTTGGTGGTTTGCGAGATAGGAGTAATTGTCGGCCCAATTGGCGTGGTTGGGACGGGCGTTACGCCGCCAGAGACTTTGATTTCAACCCAGAAGGGCTTGTCGTATTTTGTGCCAATGCCGAAGGTTTGGCCTTTATCGTTTTTCAATTGCCAGTAGCCGCGATAGGTGCCATTTGCGGCGGGTGAAGTCAAGTTAACGGACAGGTCGAAGGTGGTGTTGGGCGCAATTGTCGAGGTAAATTTAACCTGCTCGGTCGTTCCCAGTTTATCGCCGCTGACATATACCAAGTAATAATTGATATTGAAGGTACAGGTGCCAACATTCTTAACGCGCCAAGTCTTGTTGAAGTTGGTGTTGGGGGCAAAGGTTGTGCCATCTGGCACAGTGACATCGGCCACGAAGATAATCCGGTCGGTGCAGGCCCCAGGCACGGGGGTAGAGGTAGGCGTGGAGGAGGGACCTGGTGTTACGGTCGGTGGGGTGGTTCCGCCGCCGCGCACAATTTGGGGTGACCCCCACAGGGCGCGGTCACCAGCGGCAGGTCCGGCAGCGTTGATGCGCAGGATAAATTTGACATCCTGCCCGGCCAGGCGGCTCAAATCGAGATTGGCGCGATAGACCAGACCCTCATATTTTTCGTTGAACGACCACAGGGTTTGAACCGCGCCATGACCGATTTGATATTGCAAACGGAAGTTGACCCAGCACGAAGTCGCGCCGTGTTCGCAGCCGATGGTGGCCTGGAAACGGTCGCCGCTCTGCACGCGGAAGGCCGGAAACACGCCCTGGATGTAGCCATCGGTCACGTTTTGGGGAACCATCAACAGGCCGGGCAGGGTGCTGGTCGCGCCGGTTTCCAGTTTGGGGGCGTCCAGTTTTCGGACGAAGCCTTTCGCGTCACCTTCGCTGCCGGGAAAGGTCAATGTCCCCGCGTCGCTTGTCCAGGTGGCCGAAGCGGCATTCTCGGCGAAATCGTAGCCAGTTGCGCCCGGAGCGCCGCTGACTTTGATTTCGACCCAAAACGATTTATCGGCATTCGTGCCGATGCCAAACAACGCGCCACTGGCATTCTTGAGCTGCCAGTTGCCGCGGTGTGTTCCGGCGGCGTTGGGCGCGGTCATGCTGACGGTCAAGTCAATTGTCTGTCCAGGGGCCACGCTGTTGGGCAGTTTGACCGAAGCCGGAGCGCTCATTTGCGCACCGTTTACAAAGACCAGGCTGTAATCGGTGCTCCAGGTGCAAGTGCCGATGTTCTTAACGCGCCAGGTTTTGTTGAACGAGTCGCCCGCTTTGTAGGTTGCCCCGTCTGGAACAGTGACATCTGCAACGAACTGCACCCAATCACAGCGTGTTGCCGCCGCGGCAGGATGGGCAACAGGCGCAAGCCCAAACAAGATAACTACCACCAGAAAAAGGGCAGTCAGGGTTGATTTCTTCATAGCATACTCCTCAATAAATTAAACCATCTGTGACATTTGGGTAGACGGTTGGGTGGTTCGATGTGTTCCGGTTTTTGATTGCAGAATCATTACACGTGTTTATAGTATCAATACCTTCGTCAAAATTCGCGAGTGATAAGGAAACCCTTATATGTGAGAGTGAAAATCTTTTGAAAACACTATATATGGCGGTTGCTGAGTGCCATTTTAAAATTGGCGAAGGTATTGTATAGTATATAACTATTTGACGTTACACGAAAATCGCAGATGTATTGCAATTGTGACACAAAAGGGAGTTTTAATAAAGCCCCCTTTGTATCCTGCCTATGGCCTTCTCAAAGTCTTAAAAAACAAACAGGATGGAAGGACTTAAGGATGAGCCGCACAGAAAGCGGGGTGAAAATATCCTTGACTCCACTGCAAAAA
>DAOUBQ010000072.1:0-39871 GCA_034432755.1 Anaerolineales bacterium | reverse complement strand
CAAAAATCATGATTTCACTGCAAAGACGAAAGATTCGCCCTTATTTTTGCTTCGCGTGCCTGGCGTCTTTGCGGTTCAATAGGGCGTTTTGCAGATAACTCATCCTTTTATCCTGCCGATCCTGTTAAACCAGGTGCCGCAAGCAAACACGAGAAAGCCATAATGAAACTGGTGATTGACGTTCTCGAGCAAAGGTGATAAGATGAACCCCGAAGGATACCAGTTGGTTCGCGTTGTAAAATGATGTGGCTCACGGTTGAAATCCGTGAGCCTTTTTTATTCGCCATCTCGAACAAGCCAGGCATCCCAAACCGATTTCCGTTTTTTGCAACAAGGAGCAAACAAAATGTCTGAACGTATTACCGGCACAGTCAAATGGTTCAATGGGAGCAAGGGCTACGGCTTCATCTCCCGCGATGGCGGCGAAGATGTCTTCGTGCATTTCTCAGCCATCCAGGGCGACGGCTTCCGCAACCTCGATGAAGGCCAGACGGTTGAATTTTCAGTGGAGCGCGGCCCCAAAGGATTGCAGGCCAGCAACGTCGTTATCACGCGCTAAACATAGCCTTAACGAACCCCACACAAAGACCTCCACGTTCCGAAAGAACGCGGAGGTCTTTGATAAAATACAGGCATGAAAATCTTGATCGCCGGACTCGGCTCCATTGGACGCCGACACTTTCGTAACCTGATTAGCCTCGGTGAGCGCGACTTGGTTCTCTACCGCACCCGCAAAGCCACCCTGCCCGACGACGAACTGGCAGGCTTTCCGGTTGAAACCGACCTGGCCGAAGCGCTCAAAAAACACCGACCGCAAGCTGTCATCGTTGCCAACCCAACCTCCCTGCATCTCGATGTCGCCATCCCCGCCGCTGAGGCGGGCTGCGCGCTCCTGCTCGAGAAGCCCATCGCCGAGGACCTGTCGCGGGTCCATGAACTGCGCCGGGCCGCCCAAAACAACGGAGAGCGCACACTGGTCGGATTCCAATTCCGCTACCACCCCACACTGAACCAGGCCAGAGAACTGATTCAGAGCGAAGCGATAGGAAAAATCCTGACCGTTCATGCGCATTGGGGTGAATATCTGCCAAACTGGCACCCCTGGGAAGACTACCGCGCCAGTTACGCCGCGCGTGACGATTTAGGCGGTGGCGTCATTCGCACCCTCACCCACCCGCTCGATTACCTGCGTTTTTTGCTCGGAGAAATCGAATCCCTCCAGGCATTTCATGGGCATATCTCACCGCTCGAGCTCAAAGGCGTAGAAGACGTGGCCGAAATTGGGCTAAAATTCAGCAGCGGCGCAATCGGCGGCCTGCACCTGAACTACTTCCAGCGCCCGCCTGTCCACCGGCTGGAAATCGTCGGAACGGCAGGCACGCTTTGCTGGGACAATGCCGATGGTGTATTGATTTTCCATCACGTTCCCGATGCGTTTGGCGGCATTTATCCCCCGCCCAGCCCGGCGACAGAGACGCGCTACGCGCCCCCCGTCGGGTTCGAGCGCAATGACCTGTTCCTGGCCCAAACCCGGCATTTTCTGGAGGTCGCATCCGGCCAGGCCGCGCCCCTCTGCACACTGGAAGACGGAATCCGCGCGCTGGAACTGGCCCTCGCCGCGCGAAGATAGCCCTATGCCCAACCTCCCTCCGCAAAAGATACTCCCAATTGCCTTTTACGCCCTGCTCATTGCCGGGCTCGGCTTGATTGGATATATCGGCCTCGCACGGCGGGCAAGTATGCCGTCCTCCACAGAAACCAATGAACAAGCCGACCAATCTGCGCCGGTCATTTCGCTGGCAATTTGTGCAGAGTCGAACGAAAAACTGTGTGTCCTCTCCACCGGCTACGATGCCGAAGGCAATCTGCTCATCAGCCTGAAGGCCGCGCTCCAGCCCATCCCAACCGTCTACGGCATTCTGCGCAGCCAAAAGATAGAAATTCGCTTCGATTGCCAGGTGGTAGACATTGCGCCTCGCCTGCTCTACTGCCTGGGACCCTTTTCGGGAGATGTAGCCGCCGTGGAGTTCGAACTTTATGCAGCCGAAAGCGACGCCCTGCTTGCTTCTGGATTGCTTGTTCCCGGCGAAACGGTGCGCCTTCGCCGCCCAAGCCCTGTGCCTATCGGGGGCGTTCTTGGGCCAACCCAAACGCCTGTTTCCTACCCCGGCACAACGCCCCCCTCCTACCCATCTTACCCATCCTACCCATCCTACCCATAACCCCGGTATGTCCTGGATTGCAGATTCGCTGACCGTCCTCAGCCAGCAGTGGAGCGGCATTCTGCGCCTGCTGGCCTTTTCAGGCATAGGGGGATTGTTGACCTTTGGCCTGCTGCGTCGAATGCTCCAAGGGCATCTCGACACCACCGAAACCTTCCTGCTGGCACTGGCAGGTTGGCCATTATGGTGGGTGTTATCCGCATTCCTGGGCTTTTTCCTCGCGCGCCGCCTGGAACTGGGACCCGGCTGGGGAGCTTTTCTGCTATCCATAGTCGGTTTGCTGCTTCTGCCGGGCTGGAAGAAAATCCCGGCGCCATTTGGCCGCCTCTCACCCCTGGTGGCTGCGCTCTTGCTTACATTCTTGCTCTCGCTCTTCAGCCGATTGGCCTTTTTATCGAACCTGTTGCTGCCTTCTTATTTCGATGGCGCGCTTCACTACCAAATCAGCCGACACCTGTTGACCCATTTTGGTCAGTGGCCCTGGCAAGCTTCTCCGCCGCTGGTGAGCGGTTACTATCACATTGGCTTTCACCTTCTCACGGTTTCCGCCGCTTTTGTGACGAATCTCGAAATTGGTCAGGTAATTCTCCTTTTGGGGCAATTCACGCTGGCAGTATTGCCGTTCCCGGTCTTCTTGGTCACCAGGCGTGTCACCGAATCAACCCTGGCGGCGTTTTTCGCGCTCATTCTGGCCGGTTGGGGCTGGAATATGCCCGCACATGCCCTCAACTGGGGCAAATACCCTGCCCTGGCGGGGCTGCTGGCCTTGCAATTTGCCTTGGCGGTTGCATTTACATCTACCCGAACCCCCTCACGCAGCGGAAAGATTTCTCTGCTTGCGCTCTTCATTGCAGGGGTAGCCGTTTCTTATTTAACTCACACCCGCTCACTGGTGATAATTTTCATCTTCGTTGTTGGCTACTTTGCCGCAATCGTTTGGGAAAGGTTGCCAGGCAGGTTCAAATGGGCAATTCTGGTTTTGCTTATCGCTGCGCTGGCGGGTTTGGTGGTTCACATCGAATCACGGAGCATCTTGAACCTGGCCTTCGACCCCTACCTGCGGGCTGGGTTTTGGATAACCCTGTTGATAGTGGCGCTCAGCCCGTTTGCTTTGCGGCGCTTCGAGCGATTGTCCATCACCTGCCTGCTGGTTTTATGGCTACTACTGGTCAGCCTGTTGATTCCCTTGCCGGGCGAGTCCTTCCAAACCCCGCTAGACCGGCCATTCGTTCAGATGATACTCTACCTGCCGCTGGCGCTCCTGGGCGGCTTGGGTCTGGCCGGGCTACGGGCCGCATCGTTTCGAGGCTGGCAAATTGCCCTGGCAACAGTGGCCGTGTTCAGCGCGGTTTTTGCATCCATTGGACGAGAATATCCTTTTTCGGCTTCCCCCTGCTGTATCCTGTTCAAAACCGACGATGCCATCGCTTTCGATTGGATGAAAAAAAATCTTCCTGCCGATGCGAATCTCTTGATTGCCGGGAATACGCTCAACGTTTTCGATATCGAAGAACCCGGTGAATTGCGCGGCACGGATGGCGGCATTTGGATTGCGCCACTCACGGGGCGTCGCGTTTCCATGGAATCTTTGGGGATAGATTTCAGTGCGCCAGAAACGCGCAACCACCTATGCCAGCGTGAGATAGCCTATCTCTACATTGGAGGAACGCCCGAACGCTTCAACCTGGCTGGGGTGCAATCGAGGCCAGCCTGGTACGCCCCACAGCTAAACCTGCCCGAAGCGCAGATTTTCAAAATAATCGGATGTCGCTAATGGAGATTTTATGGCAGGGCCGGGCGTAAAACAGGCATGATGACTTCGCGCACGTTGGGGAAGAATAGGGGAGGCAGTTTAATGGGCTTGAACTGCGCCCCTGAACCAATCTGGTCAAGCGGTAGATAATACAGGGTGGTTTCGCTTTCCGCGCCCTCGCGCACATCCTGGAAGACGACCAGGATGTGGCTGCCATCGGGGCTGAAGCGTGCGTCACGATAACAGCAGGTGTTTTCGATCGGGTTAATCAAAGACCCTTCACCCGTGTTGATGTTATACAGATACAAATCGCCATATCCGGCATTCCGCACAAAGGTGTTGAGCAGGAATAGTTCCTTCCCATTCCAATCATAAGCCGGAATGACCGGCGACGTTTCATACCCTTCGGGCGTAAAGTTCTTGTTCGGAAACTCTTCCAGGATGAGCGGTTTGGCGTTTTTACAGCGGCTGATGTCAATAATTCGTACCAGGTCTGCAAAGCGTTGGCCGCGAATGTCCTGATGTAGAATGGCCAGTTTGTTACTATCGGCAGACCATACTGCAAATTTGGCCGAAACAGCAGAATAATCGAGGCAGGCATTGGGCAGGGTTTGCAAGTCAAAGGGGGTTTTGGCGCGGGCAAGCGCTTCGCGGTCAAAGGGAATGATGATAACGCGCCGTTCAATGGTAATGGCGGCCCGTTTTCCATCGGGAGAAACGCGAAACCCGGAGAAATTTGAGCCTTCGAGACACACCAGGTTTGTGCTGATAAAGGTGTTTACATTCACCGTCTTGATACATTTGCCCTCTCCGTAAGAAATTTCGTTGCCGCCTGGGAGCCATTGTACATCGAACTTCGGTTGGTCACTGTTCGTCACCTGCATCAGCCCGCTTCCGTTCATCTCCATGAGCCAGATGTCTTTATTGGTGATGAGGGCGATTTTATCGGCCCCGCCAATGCCGGGGATGGGGGTGGCTGTAGGAGTGGATGTTTCTGTAGGAGGCGGAAGAGTGGGGGAGAGCGTCAGGGTCGCCGTTTCAGTGGGCAATGGCGGGGCAAGAACGCCACTGGTAAGGGAAGGCACCGCAGTTGCGGGTGGCGTTGGAGAGAGGGTGGCGCGGCTGCCGAAAATTTGCCAGCCTGCCAGGGACAGGACTGTCGCAAGCAGGAGCAACGAGCCTGCCAGCCAGGGGCGCGAGATGGTGGAGCCCTTTTTGGATGTGGGGGCGGAATTGTATGGGTTGACACGCCTGGTAACGGGAATCGTGTATTCTGGGTCTTGCGGAACGCCGCCCGGGAAGAGTTTAGCCAGGTCGGCTATCATCTCTGATGCAGTGGAGTAACGTAAGCCACGGTTTTTTGCCATGGCTTTTTCAAGCACGCTTTCGATTCCAAAAGGAAGGTTGGGGTTGATGTCGAGAATGTGTGGGATGGGTTCGCTGGTATGCTTGATGACCATTGCGAGCGGAGTGGTGGCTTCGTAAGGCAGTTTGCCGCTCAACATTTCAAACAAGATGATTCCCAGCGAGTAAATGTCGCTGCGCGAATCAACGTTTTCGCCGACGGCTTGCTCAGGACTCATATAAGAGGGCGTGCCAATAATGCCTGAGGAGGTCAATTTGGTCTGACCCGAGGCCAGTTTGGCAATCCCAAAATCGGAAATAAAGGCGTTGCCCTCGTCATCGAACAGGATGTTGCCCGGTTTCAGGTCGCGGTGGATGACCCCCCTGGCGTGGGCGTAATCGAGCGCGCTGGCAATGCGCTGGATGATGCGAATGGATTCTTCGAGAGAAAGTGGGCTCGTCATGCGGTCTGAGAGCGAGCCACCCGTCATATAGCGCATGACGTAAAACATCTGGTCGTTGTCTTTGCCAACATCATGCACCGGCACAATGGCGGGATGTTCAAGCTTTGCGATGATTTTCGTCTCACGCTCAAAACGCTCACGTACCAGGGCGTCATCAAGCAAGTCATGTTTAAGAAGCTTAAGCGCTACTTGGCGTTCAAAAAGCGGGTCATAAGCAAGGTAAACCGTAGCCATGCCCCCACGGCCCAGTTCTTTTATGATTTCATAACGGCTAAATTTCTCTGCCTTCATAGTGTCAAGTATAACGATTGAGACGCTGGGTGAAAAGTGCATCTTTATTGCAGAATATTTTTTTGTTGTTCCCGCCTGGTGACGAAACCAGACACCCCACATCTTCGAGTTCCTTAACATTTTACCACTTGCGTGCATCGTTTTAAATACTTGAGTTTAGAGTTCGTTTGCAATCAAAACCCTTTGGACACGGATTACGTGGATTACACAGAATCTCACGGATTTTTTAAGAAAAATCCGTGTACGGGTTTTGGGTTTTCGCGCCAAGAAATCCATATTTTTTGTCTTTCAGGAAGAATCGAAATGAACTCTAAACTCAAGTTAAATAACAAAAACAACTCTCCCGCAATTCCAAATCTGAAATTCTCTGCCGCACATTTTGAATTTTTTAACGCCAAGAGCGCTAAGAACGCCAGGGGTTCAAAGCCATCTTTGCGTTCTTGGCGGGCTTCGCGATGAATTTCTGGCGTTTGTATGGCAGCAAATTCCACATTTCGGTTCGTTTTTGATGATTGGAACCCTGTTTGTGGGAGAAATCGGTCAAAATTTTGTTGAAAATCAGCCTTGGGTGAGAAGAAAAATATTCATGCACCAAAGCCGACGGTTGGAGAAAACATGAACCATGAGGTCTGGCAGCGCCAAAAACTTTGAATTTGGAATTGCTGCCAGAGATGGTGTTTAATTGCACAAAACTTACTTTTATGGTAGATTATTATAAATTTTTTCGGTTTTATGTGGAGGCTCTGCATCATGAACACTGCCAAAGTCCCAGATATTATCGTAAGTCGCTTGCCGGTATACTTGCGCGCGCTGCAACGGCTGGCGGATGCCGGGTTAACCACCACTTCTTCGCATGAGTTGGGAGAAAAGGTTGGCATATCCGCGGCGCAAATCCGCAAAGATTTGTCACAATTTGGTGAGTTTGGCAAACAAGGCACGGGCTATTACATCCCCTACTTGATTGGGCGCCTGAGTAAAATTCTGAAGGTCGAACAGGTTTGGGATTTGGCGGTAGTCGGCATGGGCGAAATTGGTCATGCGGTGGTGCGTTACCAGGGCTTTGGCAATCGCGGCTTCCGCGTGGCAATGTGTTTCGATAACGACCAGGACAAGGTGGGCAAGCAGGTCTGCGCAGATGTTCCAAACTGTTCTTTTGTCATTCGAGATGCCAGGAACATGGTTCATGATATTCGGGAGGCGAATATTAAACTTGCCATGCTTTGTACTCCGGCATCGGTAGCGCAGGACGTGGCTGATAAACTGGTGGAAGCGGGCGTGCGCGGCATCCTGAATTATGCGCCCTTGCGCCTGATTGTGCCTGCCGGAGTCAAGGTCCAGCACATCGATCCGGCAATTTACCTGCAACGGATGACGTATTATATCGAACCGTAAATCTGCCTTTTTTTGACACATCTTCCTCGTTTTCTAAAATCTGAACAGAGGAAAAGGATTGTCCTGTCCGTCTGGACTGAAAATGTTTGCCTTTGTTGAAGTTGGGAATCCCGACTTCGTTCCGTTGTTCCCTTTGACATTCTGGAGACGTACGGCTAAAATGATATTGGCGATTGATTGCCCATCTGGTATGTTGCTTTAAGGAGTCGCGTGTGAGCACCAAATGGCCTGAAAAATATATTATTGGCCTGACTGGCAATATTGCGACAGGCAAAAGTGTCGTGCGCAAGATGCTCGAACACCTGGGTGCGTATGGTATTGATGCGGATGCGCTCTCTCATCGCGCCACCGCAAAAGGTGCGCCGGGCTATCAGGCAACGGTTGATGCCTTTGGTAAGTGGATACTTTCCTCCGATGGGGAAATTGACCGCGCCAAATTGGGCCGGCTGGTGTTCAACGACGCCGAAGCAATGGCTCGGCTCGAAGACATCGTACATCCCCTGGTGTTGCAGGCGATTGACATGATGGTCAAGCGCGCTTCGCAAAAAGTCATCGTCATTGAAGCCATCAAACTGTTGGAGAGCGAACTGCGCAACGTCTGTGACACCGTTTGGGTGGTCAACGCGCCAGAAGAGACGCAAATTCAACGCCTGATGGAAAAACGCGGCATGAGTCGGGACGAAGCCGCCCAGCGCATTCACTTCCAAAGCGCGCAGCACCAAAAACTGGCGGCTGCCAATGTGGTCATCCAAAATACGGGCAGTTTCGAGCAAACTTGGCAAAGCGTAACTGCGGCATGGAAGAAAACCAACTCACAGACCGACACCCTGCAATTTGCCGCGAAACAAGCGGAGGGAGAGTTCGTCGTCGTGCGGGGCCGTCCGCGAGATTCGGCGGTGATTGCAGAACTGGTCACGCGCTTGAGCGGCGGGGCGAAGTCCATTTCGCAGGACGATGTTATGGCCGCTTTTGGCGAAAAAGCCTTCTTACTCTTACAATTGAACGACCAAAACGTGGGCGTGGCCGGCTGGCAGGTGGAAAACCTGGTGGCACGCACGACGGAATTCTTTATTGACCCGTCTGTTCCGGCAGAAGCGGGTCTAAAAACTTTGATGGATGAAGTGGAGCGCGCTTCGGGTGAACTCCAGTGCGAGGCTTCGCTGCTCTTCCTGCCCCCCAACCTGGCAGCCTTACAGGGAACCTGGAAACAGCTTGGCTATGAGCCGCGCTCGCCGCAATCGCTGGGCGTGCAAGCCTGGAGTGACGCGGCCATCGAATCGGCCCAGCCTGGCACGACGCTATTCTTCAAACAATTGCGACAAGACCGTGTCCTGCGGCCCATTTGACCCAGGCAGGCGGGACAACAGGTAACCAGGGACCCGGTAAGCAGGCCAGAACCCTGTTTACTTGACATTGACTGGTTATCGTGACTGAACTCCTCAACGACCTTTTTTTCATCTTTCAGCGCCTCAACTGGCTGAGCATCATTGATATTTTACTGGTGGCGCTGGTCTTTTTTTTGTTGCTGTACCTGGTGCGCGACACCCAGGCTATGGTATTGTTGCGCGGCGCGATTTCCCTGGTCGTCTTGCTGGCCCTGCTGACTGGCGTGATCGAACTTCCGGCCTTTTCGTGGCTGGTGCGCACCACGCTCCCCGCGCTGCTGCTTGCCATCCCGGTCATTTTTGCCCCAGAAATTCGGCGCGGGTTGGAACGGATTGGGCGCGCCGGGACCTATATCCCCGGAAAATCGGAAAGGGAAGACCGCGACATCCAGGCCGCCATTCAGGCGATTGTCAGCGCCTGTGCGCGCCTCTCGGCCCGCCAACATGGCGCGTTGATTGTGTTACAGCGGCTGGACAACCTGGATGAGTATGTCCGTACCGGCGTAAGCATGGATGCCCGCCTGACCCCCGAACTGCTCCTACAGGTGTTTTATCCCAATACCCCCCTGCACGACGGCGCGGTCATTGCCCATAAAGCGCGCATTATCGCCGCAGCCTGCGTCATGCCGCTCTCGGCCAGCGGAATCCTGGCGCGTTCGCCCGAACGCCAGATGGGATTGCGGCATCGCGCCGCGCTCGGCATTTCAGAAGTCTCTGATGCCATTGCGGTGGTCGTTTCGGAAGAGACCGGTTCCATCTCGATTGCCCACGCGGGCCGCATGATTCGGCGGCTCGACCCTGACCGGCTGGAAAACATCCTGAGCGCTTTCTATCGCCCAGAACAACAGCGCAAAGGCTTTTTCCAGCGGCATTTTCCCTATTTGTTTCGCTCAGAAGAGTGAAAATGATGTTGCCCTGTTTACGAAGTCGAAGAATATGCTCAACTGGCTGATTACCAACCTGAAAACCTTCTTGCTGGCCTGTATCATGGCCGTTGCCGTCTGGGTTTCGGCTGTTACCGCCGCAGACCCCGACGAGGTGCGCGTTTATCCACGCGCCATTCCGTTGGAGGTGCTGGGGCAAGACCCGCGGCTGGTGATTGTCGGCAGTCTGCCGGAGCGGGTCAACGTGACCCTGCGCGCGCCACGTTCTACTTGGGAGCAGCTGACTTCCACTGACGGGCAGATACGCGCCTTAATTGACCTTTCGGGTCTCGAAGCGGGCGAACATCGCCTGTCGGTGCAGCTGCAAATCATTACTCAACCGGTGCGCGTGGTTTCCGTGACGCCGCAAACGCTGGATGTAAACCTGGAAGTACTTGCTACGAAAGTTCTGCCTATCCAACTTTCTGTTCGAGGTGAGCCAGCCATTGGTTACGAAGCCGGAGCAATTCGCATTACGCCGTCCGAAGTGACCATCTCTGGCCCGCAATCCAGGGTGGAGCAGGTCGTTGATGTGCGTTCTGATTTGAGCATTGCTGGGGTACGCCAGGATGTACAAAATACCCTGACCCTGCGCCTGCTCGATGCCAACGGGCTGCCTCTCAATGGGTTGACCGTCAGGCCCGAAGCGGCCCAGGTCTTTATCCCGATTACACAGCAAGGCGGCTACCGCGATATTGCCGTCAAGGTCAACGTGCGAGGACAGGTAGCGGCAGGTTACCGTCTGACGACCGTCTCAGTTTTTCCGCCGGTGCTGACGGTATATTCCCAGAACCCGGCCCTGGTTAAAGACCTTCCTGGGTTTGTCGAAACCGAGCCACTCAACCTGAACGGCGCTTCACAGGACATTGATACCCGCTTGCCGCTGGTCTTACCACGCGGAATTTCGATTGTTGGCGAGCAAACAGTGCGGGTGCAGGTTGGCATAGACACCATCGAGGGCAGCCTTAGCCTGAACGATGTCGTTATCACGGTCGTGGGACTGGCGCCTGGCCTGGAGGCAGTCATCTCTCCTGAGCGGTTGGATGTCATCCTCACCGGGCCGCTTCCCCTGCTTGATAAACTGACCGCTGGCGATGTGCGCTTCTTTGTTGATTTGACCGGCCTGTCCATCGGCGCGCACCAGGTCGTGCCGCAGGCTGAAATCTTCATCACTGATATCGAAGTCCAATCGCTGAATCCTGCAACTGTAGAAGTGATCATTCGCGCGGCGCAAACCCCTACCCCCAATTCTTCGCCTTAGGAACCATGTCGAAACCTGTTGTTGCACTCGTCGGACGCCCCAACGTGGGCAAAAGCACGCTCTTCAACCGCCTCGCCGGGGAACGCCTGGCGATTGTGGATGACACCCCCGGCACTACCCGTGACCGAATCTTCGCCGATTCGGAGTGGAACGGAATCCCATTTACGATTGTGGATACCGGCGGCATTGACCCCTCGCACGGCGGGCGTACTCCGCTCTCTGTTGGCTCCACCGATTTCATCGAGCAGATTCGCGCCCAGGCCGGGGTTGCCATTCGCGATGCGGATGTGATTTTAATGCTGGTTGATGGCGAGAGCGGCCCCACCCCTGCCGACCAGGAAGTGGCACAAATTCTGCGCCGCAACCAGAAAATGGTCCAAGGGCAGCCCACTCCCCCGGTCTTTCTGGTCGTCAACAAATGCGAGAGCGCACGCACCCGTCAGGAAGCCGTGGCTTTTTATGAATTAGGATTAGGCGACCCTTACGCTGTTTCTGCCATTCATGGCACGGACGTAGGCGACCTGCTTGATGATGTGGTCAAGGCTTTCCCACAGCAAGGCGAAGAGGTCGAAGATGAATCGGTCAAAATAGCCATCGTGGGCAAGCCCAACGCCGGGAAATCGAGCCTGCTCAACCGGCTGGTGGGACACGAACGGGCCATTGTCAGCCCGCTTGCTGGCACAACGCGCGATGCCATAGACACAAAAATAGAGCTGAATGGCATCCCAATCACCCTCATTGACACGGCCGGCATCCGGCGGCGCGGGAAAATCGAGCGCGGCGTGGAGCAGTACAGCGTGCTGCGTTCGTTCAAGGCCATCGAGCGCGCCGACGTGGTTTTATTGATGATTGACGCGGTGGAAGGCATCAGTTCACAAGACGCGCACATCGCCGGGTATATCCTGGATGAGTGGAAGAGTTGCGTAGTGTTGGTCAACAAATGGGATGCGCTGGAAAAAGACACGTACACGATGGAAAACTACACCCAAATTGTGCGCCGCGAACTGAATTTTATGGACTACGTGCCGCTCCTCTTCATCTCTGCCAAAACCGGTCAGCGGGTAGACCAGGTCCTTCCGCTGGCCTTGCGCGTGCAAGAAGAGCGCCTGGCGCGCTTAAGCACCTCGAAAATCAACGACATTCTCCAGAAAGCGGTGGATTACCAGCCGCCGCCCTCGCACGCTGGCCGCCAACTGAAAATTTATTACGGAACACAGGTGCGCTCTGACCCGCCCACCTTTGTCCTGTTCGTCAATGACCCCACACTGCTGCACTTTTCGTATTTGCGCTTCCTTGAAAACCGCATCCGCGCCGAATATGGTTTCCTTGGCACGCCCATCAAACTGGCGGCCAAGGGGCATAAAGATAAATAAGAATCAGATTTTCCTTCCCTCTCTCACCGCGAGAGGGGTTGAGGGAGGCTGGAGCGGCAGTTGTACGCCGCAAGCAAGAAAAAGCACCCGACCGCCAGAGATGGCGGCCGGGTGCTGTGTGAAGGATGTTGAGCGCCCTATTCGTCTTGTTTGGTCTCTATTTGGCTGACGTGCGAAGCCGGAATGACTGCCGCAGGTTGCGCCGCACGGGAAATCTGTTCATCTCTAACTATGCGTGCCAGGTGCTTGACCATCACGGCCTGGCGCTGGCTGGCTTTGGCGCCCAGGTCCTCCAGGACAGGCTCCAGCCAGGCCTGGTAGGAGCGGACGCACAGATAGACAGGTCGGTTGCGCCGGTCGGGGAGGTGGTTCAATAGCCCGGCGATTTTCCGGGTCACCTCGGTTGCTTCGGGGTGAATGAGCGGCGTCAACAGAATGCCGTTCATTCCCGAAGTCAGGCTGACGTAGCAACAACGTGCGCCTTCGGGGTGAACCAATCCGCTGGCGCGGCGCGGCGTGGGTTCAATCAGTTGCAAAAGCGGCGGGACGATTTGATGGTGCAGGGATTGAATGGATGGCAGGTTGGCTGAGACAATTTTGCGCCAGCCATCGGCAGACTCCAGGCGGTTGACTGCGCTCAAATCCCAAATGCGCTGCCAGGCATAAACAGAAAATCCCGCCGCGCGCAGGGATGAAAAGGCTTCGCTGGTTTCGTCCACCTCGGCCAAAATCTGAAAACTACCCCACGCCCCGGCTTCGGCGGCGAGATGTTCTATCAGCGCGGGCAGGCCGGCATGTTTCATCTGAGCAGCGGGGGCCAGATAAAGCAATTTGGCAAACGAATCACCGTTGGTTTGGCTAATGCCACCCAGCAAGGCGGCTCCGTTCTCGCTGGCAACGGCAGAATAGATGTGCCGGTCAGGGTTGAGATAGGCCATTAGCCCCATTGCCCCCAGTGGATTGCCGCGCGTCAGCAACCGGGCGGTATCCAGGCTGAGGACTTCGCCGCGATAGCGGTACAGCGTGGGCAGGTCGAGCAGGTCAAGGGGGCGGATGTTCATACTTTCTTTCAGTTTTCGGTTATTCAGTTATCTGGTTTGTTTTTTGCAATGACCGGTTGCCCAGTAATCGTACCACAAGTGGACAACCGGTCAACCGGGGAACCGAATTATCCCGCCAGCGAGAGAAAATATTCGTGAAAGCGCGTATCGGGCGTCAGTTCGGGGTGGAAGGAAGTCGCCAACAATTTGCCTTGTAAGGCAGCCACAATTCGTCCATCGGGAAGTTGTGAGAGGATGCGCGCGCTCCCGAAGACCGATTCAATCAACGGAGCGCGAATGAAGACGGCATGGTAGGGCGCTTCGCTATGGGTAGCGGCCTTTAATTCAGGAATTTCGAGATCCACTTCAAAAGAATCCACCTGACGGCCAAACGCGTTGCGCTGGACGGTGATGTCCATCAGGCCGAGTAAAGGCTGGTCGCGGCGAGCATCTTTAGAGAGGAAAATGGCCCCGGCACAGGTGCCCCAAACGGCTTTTTCACGTCCAAAATCGCGCAACGGCTCCATCAGCCCAAAGGCAATGGCGAGTTTGGCGATGGTGGTTGATTCGCCGCCAGGGATAATGAGGCCATTCAGGCCCTCGAGATGCCCCGGCAGGCGTACCTCGGCAGTTTGGACCTTCAGGCACTTGAGTATGGCAATATGTTCAGCAAAATCGCCCTGAAGGGCTAATACACCGATTTTCATCGTTGCCTCTCCTGCAAAAACCGGTTAAACACGAAGATTACAAAGAGACACAAAAACAGTATTCGTGGCTGGTTTCTTGCCGCAACAGACGATTCTGATAGCAGGGTAACCAGTTACGCTTAAAGGTCTTTTTGTAGATTGCTCGCTGCTCACGCTCACTACACACGGATAACTGCTAACTCTTTACCAGCCTCGCCCGGCGATTTTTTCCACTTCAGGCATGGTCGAGACGTTGCGGCCCACCATTGGCTCACCCAGGTTGCGGCTGACTTCGGCCAGGATGACCGGGTCGTTAAAGTGCGTGACCGCTTTGACGATGGCAGCGGCGCGTTTGGCCGGGTCGCCGCTCTTGAAAATGCCCGAACCGACGAACACACCATCCACGCCGAGTTGCATCATCAGCGCAGCATCCGCCGGGGTTGCCACGCCGCCCGCAGCAAAGTTGACAACCGGCAGTCGTCCCAGTTCTTTGACTTCCTTTACAAGCGCGTAAGGCGCGCCGATTTCCTTGGCGTAGGTGAACAGTTCTTCCTCAGCCATGCTGGTCAGTTTGCGAATTTCACCCAGCACCGAACGGGCGTGCTTCACCGCCTCGACCACATCACCAGTGCCGGCCTCACCTTTGGTGCGAATCATGGCCGCCCCTTCGGCAATCCGCCGCAGGGCCTCGCCCAGGTTGCGCGCCCCGCACACGAACGGGACTTTGAACTCATGCTTGTTGACGTGATGCGACTCGTCGGCAGGGGTCAGCACTTCGGATTCATCAATGTAATCAACGCCGATGGCTTCGAGAATTTGCGCTTCGACAAAGTGACCGATGCGGCACTTAGCCATCACCGGGATGGTGACAGCCTTCATGATGTCTTCAATCAGACCGGGGTCGCTCATGCGCGCCACGCCGCCATTCGCACGGATGTCGGCGGGGACACGTTCCAGCGCCATCACTGCGCACGCGCCCGCGTCTTCGGCGATTTTGGCGTGTTCGGGTGTCACCACGTCCATAATGACGCCGCCCTTCAGCATTTGCGCCAGGCCTTTCTTAACGGCAAAACTACCAGTGATTGATTCCATAAAACTCTCCTTGATGTAAGACAGAATTTACTCTGTCCGTTGAATTAGCTGGAATGAATTCCAGTTTACACAATTTTAGGCAAAAATTGGAGTATGTTAAGAGCCAATAAAGGCAAATCAAAACCAGTCCAATTGAGTGGATTTAACCTTTTTTTGCCCAATTGGCTCTACAAACCTGAAGATAAAAATGATATATTGACCATGCCACCCGGCATTCATCATTCACCCTTCAGCATTCATCATTCCCATGCGCATTCCCCTCGACCGCAACTCCCCCGTGCCGCTCTATGAGCAAATCGAACAGCACCTGCGCCAGGGCATCCTAAACGGCCTCCTGCCGCCCGAAACGCGCCTGCCCGCCAGCCGCCAATTGGCACGAGATTTAGGCGTCAATCGCATCACGGTCGAAAACGCCTTTGCAGCGCTTGAAGCCGATGGCCTGGTCTATTCGCGGGTTGGCAGCGGGACCTATGTCCTGCCGCCCCCACCGCTTCCCCAGATTCCCCAAAAAAGCGCAGAAGCGGCCTGGCCCTTATGGCAGCAAACCCTGCCCGAACGCAGCCTGGGCGCGCGTGCTGCGGTAGAACAGATGCGCCTGGCCGCCGGGAGGGCCGACCACATCAGTTTCGCGGGCGGAATCAGCGATTCGCACCTGTTCCCCGCCGAGGACTTTCGCAAAGTGTTGCAAGCCGTCATGCGGCGTGATGGAATCGAAGCACTTGATTACGGCGACCGGCGCGGTTACGCCCCGCTACGCGAGACCATCACGCACATCCTGGCCAGCCAGGGCTTGCAAACCAGCCCCGAAAATGTCCTCATCACCGCCGGTTCGCAGCAGGCGCTGGCCCTGGTTTCGCAACTCTTGCTCGAACCGGGCGATACCATCCTGGTCGAAAGTCCCACCTATGCCGGCGCGCTCGACCTGTTCCGCGCCCTGAACTTCAGGATTATCAGCGTCCCGCTCGATAGCCAGGGGATGCAAGTTGACCTGCTCGAAAAACAATTGCAGCAGCACCACCCCAAACTGGTTTATACCATCCCGAACTTTCACAACCCGACCGGGACCTGTCTTTCTGGAGCGCGCCGCCATGAACTCATCATTCTCGCCGACCGCTACAACGTTCCCATCCTGGAGGATGACTTCGTCGGCGACCTGCGTTACGAGGGCCGCGCCCAACCGGCCCTCAAGGCGCTTGACCCCGGCGGACGGGTGATTCACGTCAGCACCTTCTCCAAAATGCTGATGCCCGGCTTGCGAGTCGGTTTCCTGGTGGCCGATGGCCCGGTCTATGACGGGCTGGTCAAGTTTAAGCGGGTCAACGACTTGGCGACTTCCAGCCTGATTCAGCGCGCCCTGCATGATTACGTCACGGTTGGACGCTACCAGGCGCACCTGCGCCGTTCTAGCCAAGTCTTCCGAAAACGGCGCGATGCGATGCTTTCCGCGCTTCAGCGTCACCTGCCAACCGAAATCCAGTTCGACCTGCCGCAGGGCGGCCTGTTCCTGTGGCTGAAACTGCCGGGGAATCTCTCGGCGGATGAACTTTTGCCGCTTGCTATCCGTGAGGGAGTTGATTTCATGCCCGGCAGCAGCTTTTTCCTCGCCCCCGCCGATGGCAGGCATTGGCTGCGGCTGAATTTTGTCGTGCAGGAGGAACGGAACATCGAAGATGGGATACGGAGATTGGGGAGAGCGTGGTTGGACTTTTTGGATACCCGATGACAAAGTATAATCTCCCGCATGTTCAACCAAAAAGCCGTCTTCGCGCTCGTCACCTTCGGTCTGCTGGCCGGGTTGGGATTCTATCTTTACCGCGAATTTCGTTCGAGCGGCACGCGTGGGCTTACCGTCAGCGCGTTTCTGAGCAACCCAGCCTCCCAATCCAACCTCGTCATCCGCGCCGGAACTCGCTGCGGCAACGCGCCCTTCCTCTTCCCTACCGATGGCGTGGTTGGGTTTTTATGGGATGATTCCTTCCGCCCCGGCCATCGTCACGCAGGCATTGATATTTTTGCCGGCACGCAGCCCGGAGTTACCCCGGTTTATGCTGCCTATCCCGGCTACCTCACCCGTCAGGCCAATTGGAAATCATCGTTGATTGTGCGCGTCCCCAGCGACCCGCTTCAACCCGGCCGGCAGATTTGGGTCTATTACACCCACCTGGCCGGGCCAGATGGCACTTCCTTCATTGCCGCCGATTTTCCGCCCGGCACCACCGAAAGGTATATCGAAGCAGGCACCTTGCTGGGCTACCAAGGGAACTACTCCGGCAGTCCGGGCAATCCGGTGGGCGTGCACCTGCACATTTCAGTCGTCAAAGATGATGGCCAGGGCCGTTTTAAGAACGAACTTGAAATCGAAAACACCTACGACCCTTCACCCTATTTTGGCCTGGAACTCAACGCCAACCGCAAGCCAGATGGGATTCCGCTCTGCGAAAAGGAACGATGAAAGAATTTTCAGGAAAAGTGGTCTTAATCACCGGTGCGGGAAAAGGAATCGGGCGCGCCCTGGCACATGAACTCGCCCAGCACGGCACCCTGCTGGCCCTCAACGACCTCTCCCCGCTGAATGTGGATGCCGTTGTGAAAGAAATCCTCGCTGCCGGTGGGCAGGCCAAGGCATACATTCATGATATCGCCAAAAAAGTGGCCGTTCAGGTCATGGTCAACCAGGTGGTTGATGACTTTGGGCGCATTGACGCATTGTTCAACTGCGCCCATGTTCAGCCGCCCGCTCCCCTGCTTGAGTTGGATGAGTGGGATTTGCACCGCGCCTTCGAGGTCAACGCTATCGGAACGGTTTTGACTATGCAATCGGTGGGGCACGTCATGCGCCAGGCAGGAAGCGGAGTCATCGTCAACGTGGTCAAACTTCCGGCGGATGCGCCCGCTTCCTACCTCGCCAGTCGGGGCGGAATTGCCGCCCTCAGCCGGCGCGCCGATGAAGAGTGGCAACCCTATGGGATTCGCGTCTTCTGCTTCAACGGGGAGGCCTCCCCCGCTGCAGCCCTGCGCTTGCTGCAAAATACCTGGGGGACCTCTGCTGACCCTCTTTACTCCCTGCCTGATGAACCCTAAAACCAAGCAGCAGTTTCGCACCGATTGCAGAAAATTTGCCATGAAACTCGCCACTCTCTGTTACGTCAAACACAACCAGCAAACCCTGATGATTCACCGTGTCAAAAAAGCCAACGACATTCACCAAGGCAAGTGGAACGGCCTGGGCGGCAAACTGGAGCCGGGCGAATCGCCAGAGCAGTGCGTCATCCGCGAGGTGCGCGAGGAATCGGGCCTGGAAATCAGCAGCCCGCGCTATCATGGATTGCTGGTTTTCGCCGATTTCAAGGGGGATGACTGGTACGTGTGGGTGTTCACTGCCGACCAATTCAGCGGGGAACTGGCGGAATCTGTTGAGGGCCGCCTGGAATGGATTCGAGACGAGGACATTTCCGGGCTGAATCTGTGGCCCTCCGACCTGGTCTTTTTGCCCTGGCTGGAAAATGGAAAGGTCTTTTCGGCGCGCTTTCAATACCACGGCAATGAACTGCTGGGGCATGAAGTAACGTTTTATTGAGCGAAATGTGGAATTTATTCTGTATTTCTTTGCGCGACCAACCGGATATCTCAGGCCGCTCGAAAGTATCCCGCCTTTCGACTCTCAATCAATAACGAATCTGTAGGGGAAGTCTGAACCGTTGGCAGTATAATCAGTAAATATGGCGGTCTTTGAAGGGAAACACATCATCCTGGGCGTCACCGGTTCCATTGCGGCCTACAAAGCCGCCGATTTGGCTTCCAAACTGACCCAGCAGGGCGCGCTGGTGGATGTGATTTTCTCCCCCGGTGCCGAAAAGTTCATTACCCCGCTCACTTTCCAATCGGTCACAGGCCGCCGCGCTTACACCGACTCTGATTTGTGGGGCGGCGAGGCGCACATCCTGCACGTTGGGCTGGGACATCGCACCGATTTGCTCGTGATTGCGCCCTGCACCGCCAACACCCTCGCCAAACTGGCGCATGGAATCGCCGATAACTTGCTGACCGTGACGGCACTGGCCGCTGGTGGTGAGCAAAATCGAACCATCCCCATCCTGGTTGCGCCGGCGATGGACGCAGGCATGTATGAACACCCGGCCACGCAGGAGAACGTCCGTATCTTGAAGGAGCGCGGCCTGACCTTCATCGGCCCGGCGCAGGGCCGCATGGCTTCGGGGCTGGTGGGGCTGGGGCGAATGATTGAACCGGCCGAAATTCTCGGTCATCTGCGCCTGGCGCTGGGGCGGAATGGCAAACTGGCTGGCAAACGCCTGGTGGTGACGGCCGGTGGCTCGCAAGAACCGATTGACCCGGTGCGCTACATCACCAATCGTTCTTCGGGCAAGCAGGGCTATGCCCTGGCGCAGGCCGCGCTGGACGAGGGCGCGGCGGTGATTTTGGTAACGCACCCCACTGGGCTGACCCCGCCGGTTGGCGCGCAGGTGGTGCCAGTGCGCACAGCGCAGGAGATGCTGGAGGCGGCGCTGAAGGCAGTTGAATCTGCCGATGGGCTGGTGATGGCGGCGGCGGTGGCCGATTTTCGGGTGAAACACGTCTCAGAACACAAGTTGAAGAAGCAGGATGGCATTCCGCAGGTGGAACTTGAGGCGGCGCCCGATGTTTTGGGTACGGTGGCACGGCTGCGGCCTGGTTTGAATCGCCTGAAAGCGGTGGTCGGTTTCGCCGCCGAAAGCCGCGATTTAACGGAGAATGCCGTCGCCAAGTTAACATCCAAAAAATTAGATTTGATTGCCGCCAATGATATTTCTGCAACCGACGCCGGGTTTGGCGTGGATACCAACCGCATTACCCTGTTGTATGCCGATGGCCGCCGTGAACCTTTGCCGCTCATGGGCAAGGACGAGGCCGCGCGGGTCATCATGCAGCGGGTGGCGGCTTTGATGGAGTGATATGCGCGTTTTAGTCGTTTCTGATATTCATGCCAATCTGACCGCGCTGGAGGCCGTGTTGGCCGATGCCGGGGAGGTGGATGAAACCTGGTGCCTGGGCGATGTGATTGGCTATGGCCCCGACCCTAACGAGGTGGTGGAACGTTTGCGCGGGTTGCCCAACCTGACCTGTATTTTGGGAAATCACGATGTGGCCGTGCTGGGGCAGATGGATTATGCCGTGTTCAATACCGAGGCGCGCCGTTCGTTGCTTTGGCAAAAGAGGGCGCTTTCGGCGGAGAACGCGGCTTTTTTGGAAAGCCTGCCCCAAGAAACTCTGGTGCGCCAGAATGTTTCGCTGGCGCATGGCAGTCCGCGCGACCCGGTTTGGGAGTATATTTTGAATACGCTGGTAGCGCGCCTGAACTTTGAGGCGTTTACCACTCCGTATTGCTTTGTGGGGCATTCGCACATTCAGTGTATGTTTCGGCTGGATATGGAGCATGACCGCGTCTTGCTGGATGTGTTGCGCCCAAACGAGATGTATAAACTGTTTCCGCGCGCCATTTTGAACCCGGGCAGCGTGGGCCAGCCACGTGACCGCGACCCGCGCGCTTCTTATGCAATTTTTGATCCCGAAGCCGAAACGTGGGAGCCGCGCCGTGTTGCCTATGACATTGAGGCTGTGCAGCAGCGCATTCGGGCGGCAGAGTTGCCCGAAAAACACGCCATGCGCCTGGCGGAGGGGTGGTAGGAGGTAAGAGGAGCGCTCATCTCTGATGTTGAGATGGGCGCTGTTTTTTGTTTTTTACAGGTCGTCAGACAGTTCGGGAAGGTATGCGCGTAAAACAAAAAGCCCGCTTCAAGCGGGCTTTTTGCGCAGATTTTATCAGGTTGCAGAATGAATTCCGCATTACGAATCACTTCTTCCAAATCGCTAATTCGAGAGTCAATCGGTCGCAGTAACTTTCGGGGGGCAGGGGGCCGTCGCCATATTGCATATCGGCAACGGTGGCAACCATTTGCAGGGTTTGGGTTTCCAGTACCACCTGGCGTTGCGGGACGAGTTCGAACAATTCGCCTTTGGCTTCTAGTTTGGCGCGGTAGGCTGGGTCGCGAAAGGCGTGCGGGGTCATCAGCACTTTCGTCACCGTCTGGATGTCGTTCTTGTCGAACATCCACACTTCGAAGGCGGTCACTTTCTTCGGGTCGCCCACGCCGATGGTTTCGGAAATGCCAACGCCGCACTCGCCCAGGAATTCGCCGGAGGGAGCGTCGATGCTGAAGGAGTCATCGAACAGGTCATCGCCTAGCACATAGCTGGTCACATATTGGGCAATTGGCGGTTCCTGCCCAGCAGCGACATAATCGGTTTTTTCCACCGCTCGTGCATACTCACGCGCTTGCTGGGCGGGGGTCAACTCGCCGGTTTGGCGCGGGCGGCGGAACAGCCAGAAGGCGAAAGCAGCAATCAGACCAATGGCCAGCAAGCCGCCAAAGATGGCGGCTATTGCGCCCAGCCCTCCGCCACCGCCTTGGGCAGGCTCGCCTGCGCCACCGGGAACATAAACGCCATTTTTCATCAAAACCTGTTCAAAATCGGCCACAGCCTGCGGGTTGAGTTTGCCTGGCGCGGCTTTGATTTGTTGCATAATGGCGTAAGCGTTGGGGCCGGTTTCTTGATAACGGCGCAGAGCCAGCGGCTCATCTCGGTTGACGGCATACGAGTCGATGGCCATGCGCAGGTAATCGTCTTGCAAATCAGCGCGGGTAGAGGAGATGGGCAAGTCGGTCCATTCCACTGGGTCAATCATATAGCCGTAAAACAAACCCAGCGCAAAACCGAGGATAACCCCTGCCACAGCAGCCACAATCGGTTTCTTGAGCAAATCTGTGATGGCGTTCATGCGATGCTCCTTTCGGCGTTAGCGAACATTTAATCTATTATACAAGAAAATACAGCCTAACGCGGAGTTTATTTTGCAACCCTGCGCTTCGGCCAAAAGATCCCAAATTGAGATGAAGTTGGGAGCTTTTGGACTCTTGCCGTATTTTTTATGTTGTAACTTCCACCAGCACGTCTTCGAGCAGGAAGGTTTCCTGGCAGTTCATGCAGGAGGCTTCGCGCTTGTTGGCGATCACCAGCGTACCTTTGCAATTCGGACAGGGCGCGGGGAGGGGGCGCTTCCAGGAGGTGAAATCGCAGTTGGGGTATTGGTTGCAGCCATAAAAGACGCGCCCTTTGCGGGTTTTGCGTTCCACAATGTCGCCCCCGCATTTGGGGCAGGGTACGCCGATTTTCTCCAGCCAGGGTTCGGTGTAGCGGCAATCAGGAAAGCCAGAGCAGGAGATGAACTTGCCATACCGGCCAAAGCGGATGACCAGGTCTTTGCCGCACTTTGGGCAGGCGCGCCCAATCGGCTCAGGCCCGGTTTTGGTGACGGGCATTTCGGCCTGGGCCTTTTGCACTTTGACCGAGAACGGCCCATAGAAGGCATCCATTACCTGAACCCAGTCGGCCTCGCCAGCGGCGATTTTGTCGAGGTCCGTTTCCATTGCGGCGGTGAAGTTCAAATCCACAATTTCGGGGAACCATTGCACCATCAGGTCGTTGACCAGGATGCCGGTTTCGGTTGGCTCGAGGCGCTTGTCCACACGGGTGACGTATCCGCGCTCCTGAATGGTGGAGAGGGTGGGGGCATAGGTGGAAGGCCGACCGATGCCGTGCGCTTCGAGGGTTTGTACCAGCGTCGCTTCGGAATAGCGCGGCGGCGGCTGGGTGAAGTGCTGGGCCGGAATCAGCCGGATGAGTTCTTGGGTCTGCCCTTCGGACAATTCTGCCGGAATGCGGACGTTCATCTCGTCCTCTTCACCGCCTGGTTTGGCGTCTTCGTCTTTAGATTCCTCGTACACAACCAGAAAGCCGGGAAATCTGACCGAGGAACCCGCCGCGCGGAATAGGTAATTTTTTTGGCCTGCGCCGGTCACTTCGACCGAGAGCGTATCATAGACTGCCGCTTCCATCTGCGAGGCCACAAAGCGCTGCCAAATCAACTGATAGAGTTTGAACATGGCCGGTTCAAGGTAGGGCTTCACCTTTTCGGGGTCGCGCAGCACCGAAGTGGGACGGATGGCCTCGTGCGCCTCCTGCGCCCCCACTGCGCGCGTTTTGTATTCGGGCGGCTGAGCGGGCAAAAAGTCGTTGCCATAACGGTTGGCAATGTAACCACGCGCCTCATTGCGAGCAATTTCCGAGATATTGGTGGAATCGGTGCGCATGTAGGTAATCAGGCCGGTGGTGCCGCCTTCGCCTACATCCTGGCCCTCATACAGCCCCTGCGCCAGGCCCATGGTGCGTTTGGCGGTGAATCCCAACTTGCGGGAGGCCTCCTGCTGGAGCGTGGAAGTGATAAAGGGGGCCGAGGGCTTGCGGCGGCGCTCGCCGCGCTTGATGCGCGTTACCGAATAAGCGGCCTTTTCCATGTCGAACAGGAGCGGCTTCACCTCGGCCTCAGATGTTAGTTCGAACTCTTTATCGTCAATTTTCGATAATTTTGCGGTAAAGGCCAATTTGGCTTTGCCGCCTTGGGGCTTGAACTCGGCTTCGATAGACCAATATTCTTCGGGGACGAAGGCCTCAATTTCACGTTCGCGTTCCACAATCATCCGCAATGCCACCGACTGCACGCGCCCGGCAGAGAGCCGCCCGCGCACTTTTTCCCACAGGATGGGGCTGATGGAGTAGCCCACGATTCTATCCAACACGCGGCGCGCCTGTTGGGCGTTGACCAGGTCCATGTTGATTTCGCGCGGGTGGCTGAAGGCCTCGTTGATGGCCGGTTCGGTGATTTCGTGGAACACCACCCGTTTGGCGCGTTTTGGCTCAATTGCGGCGGCTTCCATCAGATGCCATGAAATGGCCTCGCCCTCACGGTCAGGGTCGGTTGCCAGGTAAATTTCGGCGTGTTCTTTGGCAAGTTTCTTGAGTTCCTTGACCACTTCCTTCTTTTCATTGGGAACGCGGTACTTGGGCGTGAAATGATTCTCGATATCCACCGACATTTGGGAACGTAACAAATCGCGGATGTGACCAACCGAGGCGCGCACGGTGTAGCCTTTTCCCAGGAATCGTCCAACCGTCTTGGCCTTGGCGGGGGATTCGACGATAACCAACTTGCCGGAGCGTTTGTCTTCGGGCGAGGGCGGGGTGAGACCCGCATGGGCTTCGGTGCGTCCGGTGCGGAACAGGGCAGTGCCACACTCTGCGCATTTGCCGCGCGTGATGGGCGACCCTGCCGCGTTGAAGGCGGCGACGGGTTCGAGGATTTCTCGCTTGCTCTTACATTTCATACAATAGGCTTCCATGGAACCTCCTGGGGCAAAGGTTTTATGGGAAATTTACAGGTATCTTTCCTGGCGGTGTTTGCGCAGGTGTTCGACGACGTTTTTGACCTTTTGGGCCTGGTCGGCTTTGCAAACCAGCAGAACATCTTCAGCATCGACCACGACCATATCATCTACGCCAATGGTGACGACCAGCCGCTCACTGCCGGGCATGCCATAGACAAGGGTGTTGTTGGTCTCCAGGGCCAAATGATGCCCATTGGTGACAATGTTACCACTCATATCGGGCAGCAAGACTTCAAAAAGCGAATTCCACGAGCCAACATCGCTCCAGCCCAGGCCGCCAGCTGGCAGCACGGCCACCCGCTCGGCTTTTTCCATGATGCCGTAGTCAATCGTTTCCACTTGTAAATCAGGCCAGACTGATTCGATCACCGACGCTTGTTGGGAGGCATCGGCTGCCGAAATTTTTTCCAGCGCGGCAGAGAGCGCGGGCATTTGGTGACGCATTTCTTCTAAAATGCGCTCCACCGTCCAGATGAACATGCCGCTGTTCCAGGAATGGTCTCCAGATCGCAGCAGCTTTTGGGCGGTTTGCTCGTCAGGTTTTTCTGTAAAACGCGCCACCGAATAAGTGGGATATTTGTAATCACCGGGCAGGGGCGCACCTTGCTGGATGTAACCGTAGGCTGTGGAGGGGAAGGTGGGCGTAATGCCCAGGGTGACGAGATAACCATTGTAGGCAACATCAACGGCGGCCTTGAGGAGGTAGTGGAATAGGTCGCGGTTGCGGATGAAGTGGTCGGAGGGCAGGACAGCCATCACGGCCTGCGGGTCGCGTTTGTGCAGGATGGCCGCTGCCAGCCCCACCACCGAGGCCGTGCCGCGCGGAGCCGGTTCGATGATGTAATTTTCTTCAGGGATTTCGGGAACTTGAATGCGCATCTCGGCGGCCTGTTCGGCCACCGTAACCACCAGAATACGCTCCGGCGGCAGGTAGCCTTGCAGGCGCGCCACCGTGCTTTGAAAAAGGGTCTGCTCGCCAATCAGCGGCAGGAGTTGTTTGGGGCGGTTCTTGCGTGAAAGCGGCCACAGCCGTGTTCCGCCGCCGCCCGCCATAATAACTGCATAGATGCTATTCATTGATGTCCACCTTTTTGTTATGGATGATCCAGGCGGTATTCTGCCTGTTCTTCGCGCGCTGCAACGTAATTCATGCCGCCGACCTGCCGCACCATGCCCTTCAACTCCATCATGGTCAGCGCCGCCGAGACAGTTTCGATGGGCAGTTTCACCCGCGAGCGGATGTCGTCCACATGGGCCGGTTCTGCGCCGAGGGCTTCAAGCAACGCGGCTTCGGTTGGGTCGGCGGGGATGGCCTTGCGGATTTCGCGCCGCTCCACGTTACGGGTCAGGTCAAGTGATTCCAGCACGCCCTGGGGCGAGAGCAGGATTTTCGCGCCGTTGGAAATGAGACGGTTGGGGCCTTTGGATTGTGGAGCGAAAATGCTGCCCGGCACCGCAAACACCTCGCGGCCCTGTTCTACGGCAAATTCTGCCGTAATCAGCGCCCCGCTGGTATCCCCCGCTTCTACTACGACCACCGCCATTGACAACCCGCTGATAATACGGTTGCGCGGCGGAAAGTTGGCGCTATCGGGCGGGGTGCCAGGCGCGTAATCGCTGAGAACCGCTCCCTGCGTCGCAATCCGCTCGGCCAGGGCGCGGTGTTCGGGCGGGTAGACTTTATCAACGCCGGAGCCAAGTACCGCCAGGGTGCGCCCACCCGCTTTGAGCGCGGCATTGTGGGCAATTGCATCAACCCCGCGCGCCAGCCCGCTGACAATGGTGACGCCGTTCTGCGCCAGCACGGTCGCCAACTCCTCGGTCACCTGGCGGCCGTAAGCCGTCACGCCGCGCGTACCCACAATCGCCACCGCCCACGAATCCTCGGTGGTGAATTCGCCGCGCAGGTACAAGACGGGCGGGGGCTGGTCAATTTCATGCAAATGCGAGGGGTAATCGGGGTCGTCCCAGGTCAGGATACGAACGCCATTTTTAACCGCCTGGGCGATGTATTCATCGAGATTGACCGCGCCGCGAACCTGCAGGACGCGTTCGGCCAGTTTGGCGCTTAACCCGGCAGTAACCAGGTCGAACACGGAGGCGTTCCAGGCGGTTTCAGCATCGCCGAAGTAGTCGAGCAGGGCGCGTAATCGCACTGCTCCGATTCCTTTGACCAGGGTAAACCCAACCCAGAAACGCTTGTCGTCCATGACGTTAATTGGTATTCAAGGATTCGTAAATCGCTGTTCGAGTACGATTTACGAATCCTCTTCTTCGGCCAAACCTGGTAAAAGGTGGACTTTCATTAAATTCCGCTCCAGGTCGATACCCAGCACAACCTGTTTGAGGGCCGGGAGCAGCAGTTCTCGTCCGGCAGGATTCTTCACCACGTACACATCGTTTGCCCCGGTTTCGAGAATTTCACAGACCACGCCCAGGCTTGCTCCCGCTTCATCGAACACGTCTAGGCCGATAATTTGGTGATGGTAATACTCGCCTTCGGGCAGGGGGGGGCGGTCTTCTGCCAAGACGAAAACGGTTTTTCCGGTGTGTTTGGCAGCCTGTTCGGGCGTGGAAATGCCCTCGAACCCGAAAATAATTCCGTCATTGTGCGGGCGGCGGCGGGTGATTTTCATTTTCCGCTTGTCATCCCCAAAATAAACCAGCGTGCCGGGGCGCAGCCGCTCTGGGAAGTCGGTTGTGACCGTAAACAAGATGTCGCCACGCACGCCGTGCGGGCGCCGCAACAGGCCAACTGCTAAATAGACAGGCTCGCCAGCGGTGGGCGAGCCTGGGTGTCCAGCCGGGGCTGGCGCTGGTTCAGTGGGCATTAAGGCTCCACCACATCGAGCGTCACCTGCTGGCCGTCGCGTTCGGCGGCGACCCGCAGCAACACGCGGATGGCGTTGGCGACGCGCCCGTTGCGTCCGATCACTCGTCCCATGTCGTCTTTGGCGACTTTCATTTCGAGCCGCACGCGGCTTCCCTGGCGGGACTGAGTGATTTCCACTTCTTCTGGGTGTTGTACGAGCGCCTTGGCAATATATTCAGTGAGGGCTTTCATTGGCTCCTCTGAAAAGAGCAACCTGACAGGTCTTGAAAACCTGCCAGGCCGGGTAGGTTGAACTTAATCCTTGCGGGTTTTATGGGTGGCGTTGCGTTTGGTTTCTGCAGCCTGGGCCTCGGTCACCAGCGTTTCAAGCGCCTCGCCCTGTTTGAAGCGGGCAAACCGGTCTAGCGTGCCGGTGGTTTTAAACAGGGATGCCACCGAATCAGTAGGCTGGGCGCCTTTCGACATCCAGTCGAAGGCTTTGGCCTCGTCAATGGTGATGGTGGCAGGTTCTGTGCGCGGGTTGTAAAAGCCGATAATCTCAATGAAGCGCCCATCGCGGGGGCTTTCTTTATCCTGAATGACAATGCGGTACGACGGTTGGTTCTTGAGACCGACACGGCGAAGACGAATGCGAACCATGGAATTGACTTGCTCCTTTTGATTTGAACTGAATAGTATTTGACGAGTATGGCTGAGGACGGCTCACTCCGTCCGAGGCGCATACCCTCCGATGGTTTCGGCAGGCCCAGCGGCGGGTGAGGGGTGCGTGAAAGGACGCCCCGCCGGGCTGGATTGTCCGAACTGTTATTTTACTTGATATGTGGAATTATATGAAGGGAGTAACGCGAAATTAATTTCGCCCTACTTACCCAAACAACCGCGGCAAACCTTTCAGGCCGGTTTTTTGCAGGGTCTTCATTAACTTTTGCGTCTCGCGGAATTGCTTCATCAGCCGGTTGACGGCCTGCACATCATTGCCCGACCCGGCGGCGATTCGGCGGCGGCGCGAGGCATTGAGCAAATCGGGATTGCGGCGCTCGGCAGGTGTCATGGAACTGATAATGGCCTCGATTTGCTTAAAGTTTTTCTCAATATCGCGCGGGTCCACCTGTTTGGCGGCCTGCCCCAATTGCCCTGGCAGCATTTCCAAAATTTGGGCGAGCGGCCCCATCTTGCGCATTTGGCGCATCTGTTCCAGCCAGTCTTGCAAATCTAACTCGCCCTTCATCATCTTTTCGGCCTGTTTTTGGGCCGATTGGGCATCGAAGGCGGCCTCGGCTTTTTCTATCAGGCCAATCACATCGCCCATGCCCAAAATACGAGAGGCCAGGCGGGAGGGGTCGTAGGTTTCCAGGGCGTCCAGCTTTTCACCGGTCCCCAGGTACTTAATCGGCACGCCGGTGACAGAGCGGATGGAGATGGCCGCCCCGCCCCGCGCGTCGCCATCCATTTTGGTCAGAATCAGGCCGGTAATCGCAACGTTATCGCGGAATCCTTCGGCCACATGCAGCGCTTCCTGGCCTATCATCGCATCCACCACCAGCAGCACTTCCACCGGCGAGATTTTCTTTTCAATGGCCTTCAGTTCGCTCATCAGGGCGTCATCGAGTTGCGAGCGGCCGGCCGTATCCATAATCATCACCGTATAGCCGCCTTTTTGGGCCTGTTCGAGGGCGTAAGCGGCCAGTTCGGGCGGCTTTTTCTTCAGGTCGGCAATCACCGGCACGTCAACCCGCTCGCCAAGTTGCTGTAACTGTTGCACCGCTGCCGGGCGGTAGGGGTCACCCGCCACCAGCATCACCCGCTCGCCTTTTGAGCGCAGTTGTTTGGCGAGTTTCCCGGCATGTGTGGTCTTGCCAGAGCCTTGCAGGCCCACCAGCATCACCACGCGCGGCTTGGGGCCAGAGAGATTGAGCGGGGCCGGCTGCCCCAGCGTGCCGATCAATTCCTCGTGAACAATTTTGATGACCTGCTGGCCTGGGTTGAGTGCCTTCGAGACTTCCGCGCCCACCGCGCGGGTTTTGACGCGGTTGACAAAATCTTTGACGACGCTGTAATGCACGTCGGCTTCGAGCAGAGCCAGGCGCACTTCGCGCATGGCGGCATCCACATCCGCTTCGGAGAGTTTCCCCCGGCGGCGCAACTGGTCAAAGACCTGGTTCAGGCGGTTAGTTAAATTCTCAAACATAGCGCGCAGATTGTAGTGTAGATGATGACGCAGGTCAAGGACACAACGCGGGCGATTATAATAGCCCCATCCACCAGGAGTGCGCCATGAACCCCCTCAAATTCAGCATCCTCGAAGGCCCCTTCACCATCCACCGTCTCAAGCCGGGCGCGGGCATCCCAAAAGGTGTGACCTCCAGCCCGTTTTACAGCATCAGCGGCTCCGGCGAGGAACTCTCCATCGTCGCGCCGGAGAAAATCGGCATCGAGAGCGAAAAATCAGAGCCAGGCTGGAGCGTTCTCAAAGTCAGCGGGCCGCTCGATTTCGGCGAAACCGGCATTCTGGCAGGTATCGCATCCACCCTCGCCAGCGTTAGCATCCCCATCTTCGCCGTCTCCACCTTCGATACCGACTACATCCTGGTCAAACACGACCAACTCAAAGCCGCCAAAGCCGCCCTGGCCGCCGCCGGACACAAATTTGCGCGCGCCGCCAAGGTGGACGAAAAAGCCACCGTCCCGCTCAGTTACGCCGCCCATGTGGCCCTGCTCGAAAAGCAAATTCCGCTTATCAAAACTCTGCTTGTCGAAAAAATCGGTCTTGCCGCGCTCGCCACCCTGCGCAGCGAAGCCGCCCTGGCCGCCGCCATTGGCGGGTTATATGAATTCCTGCCCACTGCCGTGCGGCTGGTCGTCAACCGCGACGTCTTCGTCAATTTCTGCCTGCGCAACCTCGACCACATCCTGCCCGAAATCCCAACCGCCGCCAAAAAGAAACCCGCCCGTAAAGTTTGATGACCTACCCAACCCTCTTTGCCCTGTGGACCACCCAGGGTTTCCTCGCCTTCCTGTGGTTAATTCTTCTGCCGAGCGATTCGGGCAATTTTTCTGTAGGGAGATGGCTGCTCGTGAGCCTGACCCTCACCGTGAGCGGATTCTCCGCCTGGGCCTGGTTCCGCTCCCGAACGAGAACTTCCCCCCTGACTCTTGCTCCCGCTATTCATAACATTTTCTATCTCCTGGCGCTCAGCGCCGCCCTGGCCGCCCCGCTCATCCTGCTCACCCTCCACGCCCTGGGGCAGGTCACCTACACCTACGCCGCCTACGCATCTCGCCTGGCCCCCCTCGCCGCCTGGTTCACCCTGGCCGGGCTGGAGTGGCTCTACCTCCACCGCCCCAATCGCCAATTACCAATTACGAATGACCACTTACACCCTTTCCTCCTCATCCTCGCCACCCTGGCCATCCTCACCCTCCTCATCTTTACCACCCACTGGGGCCTGACCCCCTCCCGCGATGGCTCTTTTGGCCTCCCCGCCACACCCTTCCTTGAATGGCAAATTTTTCTCGCCCTGGCAATTGCCCTCACCGCCGCCCATTTCCTGCCGCGCCTGCCCACAACCCGCCTCGACCTGTTTGTCTTTCTCCTGGTTTACTTGTTTACCTGTCTCCTTTGGCTTTCGGACCCCCTCCTCCCCGGCTTCTTTGCCACCCCGCCGCGCGCCCCTAATTTTGAGCCATACCCGTTTTCCGACGCGCTCATTTACGCCCAATATGCCCAGCAAGCCCTGGTGGGTGAGGGACTCTTGTGGCCCGACATCCCCACCCGCCCGTTCTACGTTTCTCTGCTCGTCTGGCAGCACGCCCTGGCCGGGCAAAATTATTACCACGTCATCACCCTGCAAACGCTCTGGCTGGCCTTCTTTCCGACCGGTTTGTACCTTTTGGGAAAAGAACTCGGCTCACGCCCGCTCGGTTTGATGTTGGCCATCCTGGCCGCCCTGCGCGACCTCACCGCCAACCACGCCGCACCTTTCGCCCTCAACTACACCTATTCCAAACTCTACTTTTCCGAAACTCCCACCGCCCTTTTTCTGACGCTTTTTGCTCTGCTGGCCATCCGCTGGATAAAATCTCCCAAACCGGGCGGGTACACGCTGCTGATGGGCGGCGTTCTGGGCATTGCCGCCCTGATTCGTCTGCAAAGCGCCATCCTGCTGGTCCCGCTGGCCCTTGTGAGCCTGGTTCCGCTCTGGAAAACGCGCTGCGCAGAGTGGCTGCGCGGCCTGGCCTGGATGACGCTCGGCGTGGCGCTGGCGCTCACCCCCTGGCTGACGCGCAACTACTTCGCCGCGGGCGGGCTGGTCGTGGATAATCCCATCTCGCAATCGGCGGTGCTGGCCTGGCGCTGGGGCGGCATGAACAACAGCCAAATCATCCCGCAGCAGCCGGGCGAGACAACCGCCCAATTTACCAGCCGCATGACCCGCCTCGCGCTGGAAAACTTCCGCCGCCAGCCAGGCGTCATTCTCTCCGGCGCGGCCAACCACTTTTTCAACAATCTCATTTCCAGTTTACACGTCTTTCCCGTTCGGGATAGGTTAAACTCGCCCAATGAATTAATCTGGCCCGAACATGCCTTCTGGCAAACCGGTTTCCGCTCGCTGCCATTGACCGTTCTCTACGTCGGTTTATTTGCCCTCGGCCTCGCCGCCGCGTGGACAAACCTGCGCTGGCTCGGTCTGCTTCCGCTCGCGCTCAGTCTGTTCTATCACGCCTGGACGGCGCTCTTCCTCAGCTCTGGCGACCGCTTCCTCGTGCCAATTGACTGGACGACGTATCTGTACCAGGCTTGGGGTTTACTGCTGCTCGGACAGGCAGCCCTCTCTGGCCTTCGTGGCGTGGAAGGGTATCCCGCGCAAACAAAAAACCACATAGACTCACAGCAAGCCAGAAAACACCCCACCCCACACCGGCAGGTCATTCTCGCCGTTGCTGTCATCCTGCTCGTTGGCGCCTCCATCCCGCTCACCGAAGTCGTCTTTCCCCAAAAATATTCTGATACAGCGGTTTGCCCCTTTGCGTTGCAAGAAAATGAAACTTGTGTGCCTGGCCGCGCCATCTACCCGCGCTACTACCCATCGGGCGACGGCGAACCAGGGACCGCCAAACTGGGCTATGAAATCAGCCCCGAAGCCCGCCTCGTCTTTTGGCTGGCTGGCCCCCAGCCCGGGCTGGTCATCTTGCCGCTTGAAACCGCCCCCTCCTCCTTCCCACACGCCGCCGATGTGTGGGTGGTTGGTCAAAAAGATGGCGAGATGTTGCGAGCGAGAGCGGCGCAAGTGGAAAAGGGTGGGCAAGTGTTTGTAATTCGTAATCCGTGATTGGATATTCGATATCCGTTATTCGGTTTCCCGGTTCGGTTTTTCCGCTGTCCACTCCGTTTCTCCGTTTCCTCCGCTGTCCACTCCGTTCCTAAACCTATGCGCCTCAAAGCCGACCTGACCCTCTTCGCCGTCGCCATCATCTGGGGCACGGCCTTTATCGCCCAAAATGTGGCCGGGCAATACCGCGTGGCCTACCTGTTCAACGCCGCCAGTTTCCTGCTGGGCGTGCTCGTTCTCGTTCCCTTCATCCCGCGTGGCAATCTCCCCTCCGCCGCGCAGTGGAAGTGGATGGGCCTGGCCGGGCTCATCCTGTTCACCGCCGCCGCGCTCCAACAGGTTGGCATGTTCTACACCAAAGTAGCAAATGCCGGTTTTCTCACCAGCCTGTATACCGTCTTTACGCCCTTCCTGCTGTGGATATTCTTCCGCGAAAAGCCGCACAGGCTCGATTCGGTTGCCGTCACCGCCGCGGTAGCAGGAGCCTGGCTGCTTTCCACCGCCGGGCAGGGATTGAACTTCCAGAACGGCGATGGCCTGATTTTCCTCGGCGCGGTCTTTTGGGCGCTGCACTTCGTCTTGCTGGGAAAATTCGCCTCGCGCTATGAACCGGTCTCGTTTTCTGCCGGGCAATTCCTGGTCTGCGGCCTGCTCAACCTGGCGGTTGGTCTGTTTACCGAATCGATGACCTCGCTCATGGCCCCGCCCCTGCTTGGCGCCATCATCTACCGGGGCTTGATATCGGTTGGGGTGGGCTACACCCTGCAAGTCTGGGGCCAAAACCACACCCCGCCCACCGACGCCGCGCTCCTCCTCAGCCTGGAATCGGTCTTCGCTGCCCTGGCAGGCTGGCTCATCCTGAGTCAATTCCTCTCGCCGCTGCAAATGGTTGGCTGTGCTGTCATCTTTGTTGCCGTTATGCTCACGCAATTCAAGCGCTAGCCTGATAGAATAAAGGCATGAGACGCATCACCTGGCTTGCGCTGGCTTTCCTGCTCATTTCCTGCCAGCCACAGACCCAAGACCCGATCTCCGTGTTTTTGTTGGACGGAGAAACACTGTACACGCTGGAAGCGGGTTCCGATACCCCGGCCTCACTCGCTGCCCGTGCCGCGCTTACGCTCTCCCCCGCTGACCACTTCCTCCTGAACGGGCAGATGGTCCCGGCTGACATCGCCCTGCCGACCGGTGAATCCTATACCCTGCAAATCGTCCGCGCTGTAAACGTGACCCTGCGCACGCCCGATGGCGAGACCACCTTCCAAAGCGCCGCTCGCACCCTCGGCCAGGCCCTCGCCGAACGGGGATTCACCCTTTACGCGGCAGATTTCCTCTCCTCGCCGCCCGAAACCGCGCTGACTGCCGATATAACGGCGATATACCGCCCGGCGCGGGATTATGTGATTCGCGTGGATGGCGATTCGATAACGGTTAAATCCTCCGCCGCCACGGTGGGGCAGGTGCTCGCCTCGGCTGGAATTCCGCTGCTTGGGCTGGATACCAGCCTGCCAGCCGAGTCTGAATTGGCGCCCACCGATGGGGTTATTGAAATTGTTCGGGTGCAAGAATCGCTCTCGGTGACGCAAATCCCCATTCCCTTCTCCACCCGCTATGAATACTCATCCGAAATCCCGCTCGGCTCCGAAAATCTCCTTCAGGTTGGCGAGCCGGGATTAAAAGTCAGCACGGTGCGCATTCGCTACGAAAACGGCGTGGAAGTTTCGCGCCAGACCGAGACCGAGCAGATTGTGCGCCTGCCCCAAGAACAGGTGATGGGGCGCGGCACGCAGGTGACGGTGCAAACGCTAGAGGTGCCGGGCGGGCAAATTCAATATTGGCGGGCGGTGCCAATGTGGGCCACTTCGTATTCGCCCTGCCGCTCTGGCATTTCGGGCTGTTCGTATGGCACGGCCAGCGGGTTGCCCGTTCAGCGCGGCGTGGTCGCCATGACGCGCGACTTGTTCAACACCCTGCGCGGCTCGCAGGTGTATGTTCCCGGCTATGGCGTGGCAACCATTGGCGATGTGGGCGGCGGCTTCCCCGATGGCCGCTTGTGGATTGACCTGGCCTATAGCGATGATGACTGGCAAAACTGGAGCGGCTGGGTGACGGTCTACTTCCTGGCGCCCCCGCCAGCCTATATTCCTGAACGGCTTCGATAAACATGTCTTCCAAAGAACGCTCTGCTCTCGTGCTCCTCTTGCTGATTGCCGCCGGTTTGTGGGCTCTGGTGGGCTACCGGTTTTATAAAGGCGCCTGGCAGCAGCCGCTCGGCCCCGTGCTGGCCTTGCCCCTCTTCAACCCATCGGGCGCGGGCAATTCCACGCCCGCGGCGCGCCTCACCGGCCTAACCAGCACCCTGCGCCCCGCACAGCCCAGCCGCACGCCCTACACCCCCGATGTGAGCGGCCAGCCCAAGTGCGGCGGCCCGCTCACGATGACCATCCTGGCAGTCGGCTCTGATTCGCGCGGCACAGGCTACCTGTATGGGCTGGCGGATGTGATTCGCTATGTGCGCGTTGATTTTGCCACCCCGCGCGTCACTGTGCTGGAGTTCCCGCGCGATCTTTGGGTCGAAATTCCCGAGATTGACCCCAAGCACGGCATTGACCATGGCAAACTGAACCAGGCCTATCTCTATGGCAACCAAGGCATGGGCTACTATCATGGCCCTGGCGAAGGCCCCGGCTTGCTGGCGCGCACCCTGCTGCATAACTTTGGCGCAGCCCCTCAACACTACGTTGCCGCCAACATGCAAACCTTCGTCAAACTGGTCAACGCCGTCGGCGGCATTGATATCGTCCTGCCGCACAGCGTCGATGGCCGCAAGCCCGACCAGCCCAAACGTCTCGACCTGTACTTCAAAGCCGGAAAACACCATCTTAACGGCAACCAGGCCCTCATGCTGGCGCGCATTCGCCAACAAAGCACCTTCGAGCGCGCCGACAACCAGAACCTCGTCCTGTGTGCCTTGCGCGACTCGCTGCTCAAACCCGCCAACGTTGTCAAACTGCCCAAAATCATCGACTCGTTTGACAACGCTGTGCAAACCGACCTCAGCCCGCAGCAAATTAGCCAGTTGGCCTGCCTGCTGCCCTATCTTGAACCACACAACATCCAATTCATCACCTTCCCGCCCGACCATCTGACCGCTACCCGCATCTATGATAAAGGCGTAGATAAAGAAGTCTATATCTTTGAAGCAGACTTTACCGCCCTGCGGCTGCTGGTGGCCGATTTTGAACGCGGACAGTGGCCGCCGCGCGCCATTTCCTCCTCGGTTACGGTCACGCCGGGCAAATCCACCTCCCAAGGCGGTTTTACCTGCCCATGAACCTTCTCCCGCTCAACGCCGCCGCCTTGCTGCGCCAACACGGCCTGCGCGCCGAGAAAGCCCTCGGTCAGAATTTCTTGCAAGACCCCGCCGCGCTCGAAAAAATCGTCCAGGCCGCCGAAATTTCTGAGGATGATTCGATTTTGGAGATTGGCCCCGGGGTGGGAAGTCTGACACGCCACCTGGCTGCTTCGGCCAAAATGGTGACGGCGGTCGAACTGGACACGCGCCTGATTCCCGTTTTACAGACCGTTCTCGCACCCCATCCAAACACCCGCATCATCGAAGGCGACATTTTGCATTTTTCACCCGCCGAATTTTCGCTGCCCGAAGGCTACCTGGTGGTTGCCAACGTTCCCTACTACATCACCTCCGCCATCTTCCGTCACCTGCTCGAAACGCATCCCCGCCCCCGGCGGATGGTGCTGACCATTCAAAAAGAAGTTGCTCAGCGAATTTGCGCCGCGCCCGGTGAGATGAGCCTGTTGGCGCTCAGCGTGCAGGTCTATGGGCAGCCGCGCATTGCCGCGCAGGTGCCTGCCGGGGCGTTTTACCCGGCGCCCAAAGTCGATTCCGCCGTCATCCGGGTTGATTTGTATCCCCAGCCGCTGATTCCGCTGCCCCGGCTAGAACGCTTCTTTCAACTCGCCAGGGCCGGGTTTAGCCAGAAACGCAAAACCCTGCGCAACAGTCTTTCCGCAGGGTTGAGAATCTCCACACCTGAAGCCGCCCGCCTGCTCGAACGTGCCGGCCTCGACCCCATGCGCCGCGCCGAAACGCTCTCGCTCGACGAATGGCGTCTTCTTGCTGAAACCGAATGACGCATTATGCACCAGGCACGATAATTCTGCCCGCCTGTCCTTTGGCGCGTAAATCACGGTAATTCCACTTAACCTGCCAAACGCGCAAAGCCGCTTCCATCTGAATTTTGAGCGACATTTTTGATTTGCCAAATTTTCGGTCGGCAAAATAAATTGGCACTTGTGCCACCCGATACTGGAGACACCAGGCAATGTAGGCCATCTCGACCAGGAAGACATATCCGCTGGATTGAATTCGCTCCAGGGGCAGCCCCAAAATGGCCTCGCGCCGCCACAGGCGGTAGCCAGTGGTCACATCCCGCAATGGAAAGCCGAGAATGGTGCGGGCGTAGAAATTGCCAAACGCCGAAAGCCATTTGCGCCACAACGGCCAGTTTCTATCCACGCTCCCGCCGGGGACGTAGCGTGAGCCAAAGGCCACGTCCGCAGTTTGTAGGGCGGCAACCATCTGTATCAGTTTGGCCGGGTCATGCGAAAAGTCGGCGTCCATCTGACCGACGGCCTCAGCGCCCTCGGCGATGGCGCGTTTGAAGCCTTCCAGGTAGGCAGTGCGCAATCCTAACTTGTCAGCGCGGTGCGTCACCGAAACTTTTTCGGGGTGCTGCCCGGCCAGTTCGTCGGCAATCCGGCCTGTGCCGTCGGGACTGTTGTCGTCTACAACCAACAGTTTCAAGTTTTCGAGTGGAAGCGCAAATAAAGCGGAGACCAGTTTTGGGAGGTTCTCCGCTTCATTGTAAGTCGGTACAATGATTGTTACCTGCAAATTTGTTTCTCCTACTTCTTGCGCGACAACAACTCCGTTTTGATTTGGTCTGTTGTCTTGAGTTTTACTTCCCCATGAACAAGATGCCCGCTTTTGACGGCCAGCCGCTTTTTATGTGTTGCCGCCTGGTCGCGGTCTTTAATCGGGTAGAAATAATCCAGCGATTGTTCCAGGCGCGTGCGCACCCGCTCTTCTGTGCTTCCTGCCAGGCCTGCCTCCAAAACCAGCACAAAATCCGTCGGAGAAATATGCCCCAAGAAACTCTCTGGGCTGGCAATCTCACGAATGGAGTTTTGAATCATCAGGCTGACAGCGCGCATGACGTCATCCGAAGCGACGAAGCCGTAGTATTCGCGGAAGGCATCGAGATTCTCCAGCGCAACGACAACGATTGCCCAGCCTTCCTGGCGCAGGCACTCTTCGAGTTTTTCATCCACCAGGGCGCCTTCTGGCAGGCCGGTGACAGGGTTGGTCAGGGTATCCTGACTGGCGCGCCGCAGGGCGTTGCGCACGCGCAGGCGTAATTCTTGCACGTCGAAGGGCTTGGTGATGTAATCATCTGCGCCCAGTTCCAGGCCATGCAGGCGGTCAGCACGGTCACGCTTTTCGGTCAAAAAGATGATGGGGATGTCGCTGGTTTTGCGGTCAGAGCGCAACCGGCGGGCCACTTCGTAGCCATCAATATCGGGCAAGCGAATATCCAGAATGATTAGTTCTGGGCGCGCCGTGCTGGCTGCTCGAACACCATCTTCACCCCAGTTTACGGTAAAAACTTCATACCCTTGAACGCGGAAGTATGCGGTGAGCATATCGGCCACATCCAAGTCATCTTCGACGATGAGGATTTTTTGTTTCGGTTCAGCCACAGCACGCCTCGCCAAATAAATGATTTCAGGCTATTGGCTCTTTTTGGATGATGAATTCACATACTTCATCGCCCAGGGCAACGCACCTGGATTCGTTGACACGGAATTCGTTACCGCCAGAGACCCACTTTAAGCCTTCTTGCAGCAAGCCAACTGCAATAAAGCAGACGGGCTTGTCCACCCCGGAACGTCCCCAGCAAACGGGGCATTTGTGGATGGTGTAAACGAATTCATTTTCGCGCTCTTCAACGGTGCTGTATTGGTCGCTCACTTGTGAAAAGATTTTCGCCATGGCTGGGATGCCGATGCGCATCTTGGCCTGCAAAGGCAACACCTTGAAGGCTAAGTCGCCCGCGCCGGCCAGTGCACCAAAGTTGCGCAACGCATCGGCAAAAGTGGCGCGACCGGCGCGCAGAGCCAAACCACGACCGCCGCGTGGGCCATACATTTCTTCCAGCGCAATGTTGATGGAGGAAAGGTCGGCGAAATCGAAGGTCTTTTCCAGGTTGTCGGCAGGGTAATTATCAACATAGTTGTTTAACCCGGCCAGGTTGAGAATGGCATTGAGGCCGTTCTTACCCATCACGTCTTCGAGGGCTTTTAGAATGATAAAGCCAAATTTGCTTGGGTAATACAATCCTGCTTTTGGAATAGGGCTCATAACGGTCTCCGCCTTAGATGAGTTTTTCGAGGTCTTCGGTAGCGCGGCGCATATCGAGGAAGATAAGGCCAAGTTTGGCTTGCTCACGGGCCAGGGCGGTTAGCACGGCTTCCTCACCAACGGACATGAGAACGACAAAGCCTTTTTCGCCTTTGATGTACACTTGTTCTAACGAACCACGTCCCAATTCCGTTGCAATTCGCTCACCGAGCGAAAGCATGGCGGCTGACATGGCCGAGACGCGGTCTTCTTCAACGCCCTGCGGCAGGGCTGATGCAATGCTCAAACCATCTACGCTGACAATGGCTGAGGCTTCGATATCGGGCGACGAGGCCTGCAACGCGCGCAGGCGGTCCACCATTTGTTGTGTTCGTGACTTGGACAAGACGGCCCTCCTGACATAAAACTCAATCATCCATTAAGATTGAATGGCTGATTGGATATGGTTTTAATATGTTTGCTACTTTAGCACAGCGGTTTTTTTATGTCAAGTTTTGTGTGACGTGGCTATTATAGCATGAGACTTACAAAGCGTTTACACTTCTACGCATTAAAAAAACAGAAAGCAAGATAGTTTCTCGCCCTACTTTCCATGTATAATTTGTCTATTATTAACTCACCTTACGCAGCCAGTTGAACAGGATTGAGTTCCTGCAACTTGGCATAAGCGGCATGAATAGCGTGCAAGTACAGTTTGGA
>DAOUBQ010000071.1:0-39159 GCA_034432755.1 Anaerolineales bacterium | reverse complement strand
GAAGCGGAGAAACGGATGGGACAACGGAGGAAGCGAAGAACCGGAAAACCAGAGAACCGGAAACCGAAAAATATGGCAATGAACTTAAGAGTTACGACTTACCAATGACCAATCATGCTCTAACGGCTATTGTTTTGGCGGCAGGAATGTCGCGGCGGATGGGACAGCCCAAGATGCTATTGCCCTGGGGTCAAACGACGGTGCTGGGGCAGGTGGTGGCCACGCTGTCAGATGGCGGCGTAGGCGAAATTCTGGTCGTTACCGGGGGAGCACGAGAGGGGGTGGAGGCAGAGGTGGCGCGTTTGGCGAAATCATTTCCGGTGCGGGCAATTTTCAACGCGGAGTACCAGGCTGGGGAGATGATGAGCAGTATTCGGGCAGGATTAACGGGACTCGGCCCTCAGGTGGCGGCCACGCTCATCGCCTTGGGAGACCAGCCACAGTTGAGTCTGGAGTCCGCGCGGAGGGTTGTTTCAGCCTGGGAAATGTCCCGCGCGCGTCTCGTCATCCCCAGTTTCAATCTGCGCCGGGGACATCCCTGGCTGGTGGGGCGGGATTTATGGGAGGATTTGAAAAAGGCCAATACGGCGCGAGAGTTCCTGAATGCGCACGCAGATGAAATTTTGTATGTCGCGTGTGATGAATCGGTTTTGATGGATTTGGATACGCCAGAAGATTACACACGGGACTTGAAAAGCGCCGGGTAGCGTGCTATGCTGAATGTGGAGGCGGGTTCACGCTTCCGGGAGGCCAAAATGACAGACTGGGAGTTGATGGTAGAACGCATCCAGAATGCCATGCAGGCGCTGGATAAGGCGCACCAGGCCAAAGAAACGCTCCAAGAGCAGGCCAACGGCGAGACGCTGGCACATTTTCAGGCGCAAATGAAGGAGTTGGAAGAGCATTTACGGCTGATGAAACAGATTTTGGAGCATGAGGATACGTATTCACTGGATGAAATTGCTGATGCGCTCAGTCATACGCTGAACCAGGGGCAGGAGAGTTATCACCGCATTCCGCGCTTTGAAGTTCACAAAAGGTGAATTTGCGCTGTTCAAGCAGGCACGGCTTTGGCCGTGCTTTTTATTTTTTGCCGGTGTTTTAAGTTGTGATAAACTACGCCAACTCTGGAGGCTGCATGAAATATTTTGTCATTGTTAACCCCATATCGGGCCGTGGACTGGGCGAAAAATCCGTCCCGGCCATCGAGGCGCGCTTGCGCGAGGCGGGCGTGGATTACACACTGGCGCGCACCGAGCGCCCCTGGCACGCGGCAGAATTGGCCGAACAAGCTGCGCGCGAGCGCTATGATGTCATCGTCAGCGCCAGCGGCGACGGGACGTTCAACGAGGTGCTGAATGGTCTGATGCGCGCCCGCCAGGTCGGGTTTAACCATGCCGCGCTGGGTGTGATTGCCATCGGCACGGGCAATGATTTTGCCGGCGGCGTGGGCATCCCAGATGATTTTGAGAAGAGCATGGACACACTGTTGGCAGACAAACGTAAGAAAATTGATGTCGGCCTGGTGAGCGGCGGCGATTACCCAGAGGGGCGCTATTTTGGCAACGGAATCGGGATTGGGTTCGATGCGGCGGTGGGGTTTGCGGCGCTGCAATTGCGCTTTTTGCGCGGGCTGCCGGCCTACCTGGTTGGGGCCATTCAGACGGTCTTTTTCTACTACAAACCGCCGCGTTTGCGCATCGAGATGGATGGGCAGGTCATCGAACAGCACTCGCTGATGGTTTCGATTATGAACGGCAAACGGATGGGCGGCGGCTTTCGGATGGCCCCCAACAGCCTTCCAGACGATGGCCTGTTGGATTTGTGCATCGCCGAGACGGCCGGGAAACTGCGCATCTTTCAGTTGATTCCAATGTTCATTCAGGGCAAGCAGGAAGGGCAGCCAGAAATCAAGATGCGGCGCGCCCGCCAGGTGGAAGTGACCGCGCTGGAGGGGGACTTCCCGGCCCATGCAGATGGGGAAACGCTGTGCATGGCCGGGTCGAAACTGACGGTGAGACTGTATCCGGCAGAACTGGAAGTCGTTTGCGGGTAGGGCATTCCCATATTGCGCAACCAGGTGACGGTCATTTGAGGATGACCGTCACCTTTGCTTTTGCCGTATAATCTTAACATGCCCCGCGAAAGCCCGGATGATTCTACGGGAACCGCACCACTCGCCGCAGCGTCTGGGATGGGAGAGGAGAAATTGCCATGGCCGCCGAACAAAAACCCCGTATCCGTAAGGGATGGGCCGTCGCGCTCATCGGAATTTTTATCGTTGTTTGCCTGGGTGGGCTAACCTTGCTGGTCAACCGCTTCGTGCCGGGCTTATTTCAGACGCCCGGCCCCGAAGCGACGATTCCCGTCCAGAGCGGGACGAGTTCCCAGGCGGGTGAAACTTCCAGCGCGCAGGGAGACGAGAAGAAGATGAACATTCTTTTGAGCGAAGGACAATCCCAACCAGGGCAGGTGGAACAGTTACCGCTGGCAACCGGCGACCCGCTTTCGGAAGAAGAAATTGCCCGTATCCTGGCGCGCCTGCCCGGGCTGAAAGCGGGTTCCGCGCAGCAGGCCAAGTTCAAGTTCCCAACCGAGTTGCTGCCGCCGCCGCGCCCGGGTGAAACCGTTCGGGATGCGTTCCCACCCACCGAAACGGGCATCCCGCCCGTGACCGGGGGCGAGCCGGGGCCGCTCGAAGTGCTGCGCTATGCGCCAGAGGGCGAAATCCCCATCGCGCCGTTTATCTCCATCACTTTTAATCAGCCGATGGTTCCGCTTGGCACGTTGAGCGACTTGGCCCTGCGGGATGTTCCGGTCGTAATTGAACCCTCCCTGCCCGGCACCTGGCGCTGGCTGGGAACAAAGACCCTGACCTTTGAGTACGATTCTGACCTGGTGGACCGCTTGCCCAAAGCGACCGCGTACCGCGTGACCGTGCCAGCCGGGACGAAATCAATGAGCGGGAACGCCCTGGCTGAGGCCGTGACATGGACGTTTACCACGCCGCCGCCCAAAGTGACAGCGACTTACCCGTATGACGAACCCCAGCCGCTCGACCCGCTCTTTGTGATTGGGTTTGATCAGAGAATTGACCCGGCGGCCATGCTGGGCTGGATAAGCGTGAACGCGGGCGGGCGCGATGTGACGGTACGCCTGGCAAGCGAGGAAGAAGCAGCGCAAAATAATATCTTGCACAACCAGCGCCAGCCGGAAGGCCGCTGGCTGGCCTTCAAGGCCCTCGAACCGCTGCCCGCCGATGCGCGCGTGACGGTGACGGTGCGGGCGGGCGCGCCCTCTGCCGAGGGGCCGCTGGTAACGCGCGAGGCGCAGTCGTACAGTTTTTCCACGTATGCCCCGCTGCGCATTGAGCAATACGGCTGCTCAGGGTACGGCGACCAATGCCCCCCGCTCACGCCGTTTTACATTCAATTCAACAACCCAATTGACCCGCAAACCTTTGGCGAAGGCATGTTGCGGGTTGAGCCAGAAATTCCCGGCGCATCGGTGGATGTCTACGGCAACACGCTCAACATTCGCGGCCAAACCAGGGGCCAGACAACCTACACGGTGACGGTGAGCGGAAAAATTCGAGATTCGTTCGGTCAGGAATTGGGACAAGACCGCCGCCTGACCTTCCGGGTAGATAAAGCCGAGCCTGTGCTGGCCGGTCCGGAACAGGTCTTTGTTACGCTCGACCCTTCGTGGGCCAAACCGGTCTTTTCGGTCTATGCCATCAACTACAACCGCCTGCGGGCGCGAATTTATACCGTCCAGCCCGCCGATTGGCCCGCTTTCAAGACCTATCTGCGCGAGTGGCGGCGCGAAAACCCGCCCCCCATGCCCGGCACGCTGGTTGCAGACCAGAACCTGAGCCTATCCATCCCCTCTGACACGCTAACGCAGGTGGATATTGACCTGAGCCCTTACACCCAAAACGGCTACGGGCAGTTTATTGTGGTCGTCGAGCCGCCCAAACCGCTGATTGAACTCAACCCCTGGGAACGGCAATCGCAGGCCATTCAGGCCTGGGTGCAGGTTACGCAAATCGGGCTAGACGCCTTCCATGACCAGGAGCAGATGACCGCCTGGGTAACCCACTTGCAGACCGGCGCGCCACTCTCCGGCGTAACCATCACGGCGGGAGAGCAAACCTACCAGACAGGAACGGATGGAATCGCACGCTTCGATATTCCCTCCGGGGCAACCTATCTCACCGCCCGGCGGGGAGATGACCTGGCTTTGCTGCCGCAATCCACCTACTATTGGGGAGATGGCTCCTGGCAGTCCGTCACCATCCGCGATCGTTTGCGCTGGTATGTGTTTGATGACCGGGCCATGTACCGCCCTGGCGAGCAGGTGCATCTTAAGGGTTGGGTTCGGCGCGCGGGCGGCGGAAAAGGCGGCGATGTTGGGCTGGCAAACGAGGTGCGAGACATCACATATCGTATCACCGACCCAACCGGCAACGAAACAGGCAGCGGGCAGGTTTCGGTGAATGCGCTGGGCGGCTTCGACCTGGCCTTTACCATCCCCGAACAGGTCAACCTGGGTCAGGCACAAGTTATTTTCAGTGCGCAGGCCAGCCTGGATGGCCTGATTTATGCCCATTCGTTCCAAATTCAAGAATTCCGCCGCCCCGAATTTGAAGTAACCGCCCGCAACGAAACCAGCGGCCCCTATTTTGTAGATGGGTCAGCCGTGGTCGCGGTGGAAGCCAAATATTACGCAGGCGGCCCGCTGCCGAACGCCGAGGTCACCTGGCAGGTGACGACCTCACCCGGCAGTTACTCCCCGCCCAAGTGGCCCGATTTCACCTTCGGCGAGTGGATTCCGTGGTGGCGCATCTACGGCTACGGCGAGCGATTCCCTGGCGGGGGCGAAACGACCACCGAAACCTTCATCGGTAAGACCGATGCAGGCGGACAACACTACCTGAAACTGGACTTCGAGCAGCAAGGTCAGCCCGACCGACCGCGCCCGTTGAGTGTGGTGGCCGAGGCGACCGTAATGGACGTGAACCGCCAGGCCTGGGCCAGCGCCACCACCCTGCTGGTGCATCCCTCGAACGTATACGTCGGCCTGCGCAGTGAGCGCTATTTTGTCTCGCGCGGCACGCCGCTCAAGGTGGATTTCATCGTCACCGACCTGGACGGTAACCCCATCCCTGGCCGCCCGGTGGAGGTGAGAGCCGCCCGCCTGGAGTGGAAATTCCGCGACGGCGAATGGCGCGAGGAGGAAACCACCCCGCAAACCTGCGCCCTGAACTCGGCCCGCGAGCCGCTCACCTGCACGTTTGAGACGAACCTCGGCGGCAGTTACAAAATCACCGCCACCGTTACTGACAGTTTGGGACGCCGCAACCAATCCAGCATTACGCGCTGGGTCAGCGGAGGGCAGCAACCGCCCGCCCGCAAGGTGGAGCAGGAAGAAGTGTCGCTCATCCCCGATAAAGAAAGCTACCAGCCCGGCGAAACAGCCCAAATCCTGGTGCAATCCCCCTTCAATCCTGCCGAGGGCCTGCTGACGGTCAGCCGCAGCGGCACACTCTATACGCAGCGTTTTACCATTACAGATGGCACAGCCACCTTGCAAATTCCCATCCGCGAGGAACACATCCCCAACCTGCAAATTCAGGTTGATTTGGTGGGCGAATCGCCGCGCACCGACGAGCAAGGAGGCGCTGTGGCAGGCGCGCCGCCTCGCCCGGCCTACGCCACCGGAACGCTCAACCTGAAAATCCCACCGGTTCAACGGACCTTATCGCTCGAAGTGACCCCCGAACAAGATAAGCTCGAACCCGGCGGTCAAACCACGCTCAACCTGGCGCTCAAAGACTCAAACGGCCTGCCAGTCGCGGACGCGGAACTGGCAGTGGTGGTGGTGGATGAAGCCGTGCTGGCCCTGACAAACTATCAGTTAAGCGACCCGCTGAACATGTTCTATACCGAGCGAGGCGCAAATCTCTCCTCCTACTATGCCCGCGCCAGCATCGTGCTGGTAGACCTGCTCTCGCTGGCAGAGAACATTCAAGAACAAGTTCAAGACAAAGCCTTCCGCGCGCTGCCGATGGCCGCCGGAGCGCCCGAAGTGATGGCAACCCAGGCGGTTGCCCTGCCAGATACCGCTGCAGGCAGCCAGACGACCGCCCCAGAACCCATCCGCATTCGGGTAGATTTCAACCCGCTGGCGAACTTCTCACCCTCCGTGCAAACCGATTTCTCTGGCCGGGCGCGCGTCAGCATCAGGCTGCCCGATAATCTCACCCGCTACCGCATCATGGTCGTTGCAGTAGATAAAAGCGGGAGCAAATTCGGCATGGGTGAGGCCAATCTCACTGCCCGCCTGCCGCTGATGGTGCGTCCCTCCGCGCCGCGCTTCTTGAACTTCGGCGACAAATTTGAACTGCCGGTGGTCTTGCAAAACCAAACCGACCTGCCAATGACCGTTGAAGTGGCCGTGCGCGCCGCCAACTTGCAACTGGAGCAAGCCGGGCTGCGCGTGACCATCCCAGCCAATGACCGGGTGGAAGTGCGCTTCCCGGCCAGTACCGTAATGGCGGGGGCGGCCCAAATTCAGGTGGCGGCAATCTCCGGCGCATACAGCGACGCGGCATCCATCGAACTGCCGGTTTACACCCCGGCTACCAGCGAGGCCTTTGCCACCTACGGCGTTCTCGACCAGGGCGCGGTTGCCCAGCCAGTGCAGCAGCCGACCGGCGTCTTCCCACAGTATGGCGGCCTGGAAATTTCGACTTCCTCCACCGCTCTCTCGGCCCTGACCGACGCCGTTTTGTACCTGCAAACCTACCCCTTCGAGTGTTCGGAGCAATTGGCCTCGCGCATCCTTTCGGTGGCGGCCCTGCGCGATGTGCTGAGCGCCTTCAAAGCCGAGGGGCTGCCCGCGCCCGCCGAAATGGAATCGGCCCTTCAGCGCGACATCGAAACGCTGCGGGGTATGCAAAACGCCGATGGCGGCTTCCCTTACTGGCAGCGCGGGTTCGATTCTGTCCCCTTTAATACGATTCATGTGGCGCACGCCCTGATACGCGCCAAACAAAAAGGCTTCGACGTGCCGCCAGACATGCTCAACCGCGCCCTGGCCTATCTGTGGAACATCGAGGGGCGCTACCCAAACTGGTACAGCGAACAAACCCGCTGGACCTTGAGCGCTTACGCCCTGTATGTGCGCAACCTGAACGGCGAGCGCGATTCGGTCAAGGCGGAAAAATTGTTGCGCGAAACGGGGCTAGAGAACCTGCGCATGGAGGCCATCGGCTGGCTGTGGCCGGTCATCGAAGACAAAGCGCAACGGGAAGCCATTCGCCGTTTCGTGGGCAATCGCATCGTCGAAACAGCCGGCGCCGCCAACTTCACCACCTCCTACGACGACCAGACCTACCTGCTGCTCTCCTCCAACCGCCGTACCGACGCCATCTTGCTCGACGCGCTGATGGAAGACAACCCGCAGAGCGACCTGATTCCGAAAGTGGTCAACGGCCTGCTGGCGCATCGCACACGCGGGCGCTGGGGCAACACCCAAGAAAACGTCTTTGTGCTGCTCTCGCTCGACCGCTACTTCAACACCTACGAAACCCAAACGCCCAATTTCGTGGCGCGCTTCTGGCTGGGTGAAACCTACGCCGGAAGCGGCGAATTTCGCGGGCGCACGACTGAACAGCACACATTATCTCTCCCGATGGATTTCGTGCTGAACCAGACCGCGCTCGGCGGCGGAACAGAGAACCTGATATTGGGCAAAGAAGGCCCTGGGCGGCTATATTATCGGCTTGGCCTGCGTTACGCCCCCGGCGACCTGCAACTGGACGCGCTCGATATGGGCTTCGTGGTCACGCGCTCCTACGAAGCGGTGGACAACCCTGACGATGTGTACCGCGATTCCGAAGGTCGCTGGCACATCAAAGCCGGGGCGCGAGTGCGCGTCAAACTGACGATGGTCGCCGACAACCGCCGCTATCATGTGGCCCTGGTTGACCCGCTCCCGGCGGGGCTGGAAATCGTCAACCCGGCCCTGGCCGTTTCGGGCAGCGTGCCGCAAGACCCGAACGATACCACCGTCCGCTATGGCTGGTGGTGGTGGGGTCCCTGGTACGAACACCAGAACATGCGCGACCAGCGCGCCGAGGCCTTTGCCTCCCTGCTGTGGGACGGCGTGTACCAGTACAGTTACATCGCCCGCGCCACCACGCCCGGCATCTTCATCGTCCCGCCCGCCAAAGCCGAGGAGATGTACAGCCCCGAAGTCTTTGGCCGCAGCGCGAGCGACTGGGTAATTGTGGAGTAAAACAGACAAGCGAACCCGCGCATCTGCAACCAAAAAACGCGCTCATGGCTGGGCGCGTTTTTTGCGAAAAGTGGAGATGGCGGGAATCGAACCCGCGTCCGAAAGATTCGTCCGCCGGAAGTCTACATGCGTAGCCGGTTGAACGTGTCGCCGCGGGGAACTCAACAGGCAAAACTCTCCTGCGGCCATTCACTCAGACCCGAAGGCCCTCTTTCGCGCCGTTAGTGACATGGCGGCGCGGCACTCTGCCTTTGTTACGCCCGCTCGCTTACCGGGCAGTTAGCGGAAGCGGCAGACGCCGTCTCGCTCAGGAGACGGGCCGTTTACTCTCTACCGCGATTAGGCGGCGAGGGGCATAGCGGCGTAGGAAGTGCGGTTGGCACTTGATTGTTTGTGCTGATTTTACGAGCTCGGCACACTCTCGGCACGCATTCCGGGGCCAGCCTCTCCCGTCGAAGCCTGTCATCCCCGTAACTTATTGGGAGGAAGATTATAGCACCATTTGCGTTACCTGAAAATTAACTTTGTCCGTTCCACCCGCGCGTTTTCGAGCGGAATCCCCAGGGCGTCTAACACTTCCTCGGGGCGTCCCGTCGCGCCTTCGCGGGCTGCCAGGCGCATGAACAGCCGCGCAGGATGGGTGTGAAACGCAAGATGTTCAATCAGCGGACGCAAATCATAGGGTTTGCCGCGCCGTTCGCGGGGCAGCGAGTCAGCGGCGATGACGGCCTCCAGCCGCTGGGCCAGTTGGTCTGGGTGGAGGTCTTCGAGCAGTTCCACTTCAAACTCCGCCGAAATCACCTGGGTCTGAAGCGCCGGAGCGCGTTCGTCAACCGATTCCACGGACAGAATGCGCAGACCGGCGGGAACTGCGCTCTGAATCCGCTCGGCCAGGCCCTCCAGCGGCAGGGTTGCGTCGAGTTTCAAATCAACCACTTCGCAGCGGCTCGAAAACCCAAGCGGCAGGGCCGCCGCAATCTGAATTTGCGGGTGCGGGTGAAAGCCCTGGCTGTAGGTTAAGGGTAAGTCGGCGCGGCGCGCGGCCCGTTCCCAAATTTTGTGCAGGTCGAGGTGGCCGGTATAACGCAAGGGGCCTTGTTTAGAAAAAGTGATTCGTAATCTCATAAATGATGAATGCGGAATGATGAATTAGCGGCGTGCGGCCAGGGGCGTGAACAGCAGGCAGATTGCGATACCGGGCAGGCCGAACAGGAGTGGGTTGAGGGCGGCGTTCTGGGGAGAGTATATCCACAGGAACAGCAGCACCAACGCGCCCATTGCACCGCTCGCCAGGGCGGTGGGCAAGGCCTGTTGCTTACGCGAGAGCCGAACCAGCCAGCCCACAATGGCGGAGTCGGCGGTCAGGATGAGTAATTCGAGCCAGTTCGAGGCCACGCCCCGGCTGCGCAACAGGGCGCTGAACATCATGGCGCTCATGAAAATCAGCAGCCCGGCGGGAATTCCAACAACGATGTCGGAGAGCGTGAAATTTATCTTTTTCACTGAACACTGACGACTGATGACTGCCTGGCCGGGGTCTTCACTTCGGGGCATTTCCAATAGTTGCCGGGGTTTTCGCGCCGCACCTGGGTAAAGGTCGGCAAAATGCCACAGGCAAAGCAGTGCTGACGGCAGTCAATGCGGGTGATGCCCTCCAGCGATTGGCGGTAATCCTGAAACAGGTACGATTTTTTGACGGCAGCCGTGATGTGGTCCCAGGGGAAGACTTCATCCACACGGCGCTGGCGGTGGGTGTAGAAATCAGGGTCGAGGCCGTGCTGCTCAAAAGCCGCCAGCCAGAGGTCGTAGCGATAGTTTTCGTTCCAGGCGTCGAATTTGGCGCCGTTTTTCCAGGCGGTGTAAATCACCTCGGAGAGTTTGCGGTCGCCGCGCGAGAGGAAAGCCTCGAGGAAGGTGTCTTCGGCGTGGGTCAGGGTCAGTTTGATGTTTTTATCCTTCAGCATATCGCGCAGCAGATTTTGCTTGGCCTTGATTTGGGCGGTCGTATCGCACGGCACCCACTGGAAGGGGGTCTGTGGCTTTGGCACGAAGGTGCTGACGCCCACATTGAGTTTGGCCTTGTAGCCAATGACTTTGCGGCCCTCGTTCAACACCCGTTTGCACAAGTCGGCAATTGCCCGCACATCATCGAGCGTCTCGCTCGGATGCCCAATCATAAAGTAGAGTTTAATCGTCACCCAGCCGCGCCGGTAGATTTCGCGGGTGGTGTTGATGATGTCTTCATCGGGGATGAATTTGTTGATGATGCGCCGCATGCGTTCGGTGGCGGCCTCGGGCGCCAGGGTAAACCCGCCGGAGCGGCGGTCTTTGAGCAGTTCCATCAGGTCAATCGAAACGGATTCAATCCGCAGCGAGGGCAGCCCAATGTTAAGATGCCTGCCGCCAAATTTCTCGCCGATTTTCGTCACCAGTTCGACGATGTTGCTGTAATCGGATGAAGAAAGCGACATGAGCGCCAGTTCCTCGAAGCCGGTATTGCGGATGGCTTCTTCGGCAGCGGAGACCACTTCCTCCACCGAACGCTCACGCACGGGGCGCACAATCATCCCGGCATGGCAGAAGCGGCAGCCGCGCGTGCAACCGCGCATAATCTCCACGGTAGCGCGGTTGTGGACCGTTTCGATGTTCGGGACAATGAATTTGACCGGCGGCGGAGGCAGTTTGGCGACCATGCGCTTGGTGACGGTCTTCGGCGCTTCGGGAATCAGCGGCCTGGTTTCGGCGACCGTGCCATCGTCCAGGTACTCCACTTCGTAGAAACGGGGGACGTACACGCCGGGAATTTTTACCAGTTCCCGCAGCAAGTCATCCCTGTTTCCCTGTTTCTCTGTTTCCACGTTTTCCTGTTTCCACGTTTTTACCGTGTTGAGAATGTCATGAACCACTTCCTCCCCCTCGCCAATCACAAAAGCGTCAATGAAGGCGCTCATCGGTTCGGGGTTCATGGTGGAGTGGCCGCCAGCGATGATGAGCGGGTGACTTCCATCGCGCTCTGCGGCGCGGACCGGGATTCCGGCCAGGTCGAGCGCGTTCAGGGCGTTGGTATAGAGCGTTTCGTAGGGCAGCGAAAAGCCGAGGATGTCGAAGGCGGCTAACGGGTGGAAGGTCTCCAGCCCATATAACGGAATCCCGTTTGAGCGCATCAGCGCTTCCATATCGGGCCAGGGTACATAGGCGCGTTCCGCCAGCGCGTCTTCCCGCTGGTTAATTTGGTCATACAGGATTTTCAGGCCAACGTTGGAGACGCCAATATCGTAAATATCGGGAAACACCAGCGCAACCCGGGTTGGGATGGTGTCCCAATCTTTGACGGTGATGTTCACTTCGCCGCCCACATAGCGGCCTGGCTTGGCAACTTTGAGCAGGATTTTATCGAGTTTTTCTTGTATTTCTAAAGGAGTTATCATGCGCCCGATTATACCTGCCCTCCATGCGCTCCAGACCTGATATTTGTCATGAATTCGGAGTAAATTTATCTAAAAACAAGTCGGGCGAAATGTGTATCTCGCCGCTACAGATGGCATGACGAAAAGCAATTGCGCAGCGCAAGATTGATCTCGCCTTTGGCGCAGGGATCCAATACTTCGTGTCCTTTGTGGTCATGAGCCTTTTTGCCATGGACTCATCTCTGATTACAAAAAACACTATGCCCCTGAAATTCACATCTTCTCATGCATTGTTATAATTGTGCCTATGACACGTGAATATGCCTTCCATTGGACACTCGACCTGCAATCCTCCCCTGAAGCGCTCTGGCCCTTTGTGGCCGATACCAACCGCTTCAACCATGATGTCGGTCTGCCCGCCATTACCCAGGTTTCTACTAATAACACCCGTCCTGGCATAAAGCGGCTGCGATTTTCCATGCTTGGGATTACCGTAGAATGGGATGAACAGCCTTTCGAGTGGGTGTATCCCTACCGGTTCAGCGTGCGGCGGCTCTACCGGCGCGGCCCATTTGCCGAAGTGCGCATCAAAATGGAAATGACCCCTCAAGAAAACGGTGGTACACGCCTCCAGTATCGTACCTGGTTTGTCCCGTCCTGGCCGCTGGTGGGTGATGCAGCCATTTTGTGGCAAATTGGCCTGGTCAGTCGGTTTACGTTTCTGCGCGCGTTTCAAAAGTATGACCAGCTGGCCCAAAAAGGCGGCTCACAGTTTGACCTGCCTGGCGCGGCGCGCTTTGTCCCAGGCGGCAGGCAGCGGCTTGAATCGGCCCGGGAGGCAATTGTCAAGGGGGGCGATGAATCGGTCTTCAAACAGATGATTTTCCTGCTCGAACATGCCGACGACTTGGCCCTGCAACGTCTGCGCCCCTACCAATTGGCTGACCTGTGGAAACTGCCGCGCCGGGCCGTGTTAGAAGCCTTCTTACGCGCCGCGCGCGCTGGTATCTTCGACCTGCGCTGGGAGTTGCTCTGCCCCATGTGCCGGGGCGCTGCTGAAGACCACGCCAGCCTGAGCGAAGTGCATAATCATTCGCATTGTCCCTCCTGCAACATTGATTTCTCGGTCAACTTCGACCGCCAGGTAGAGGTGGTCTTTCGCCCCAACCCTGCGGTACGTGCCATTCCTGCAAACAACCAGTTTTGCGTAGCCGGGCCGCATTCACAGCCGCACAGTCCGCTGGTTGCACAGATGATGACCGGGGAACAGACGATGATCCAACCCAAATTGGAGGAAGGCCGCTACAGTCTTCACGCTTCGGGACTGCCAGGCGAACTCCCCGTATCTGTCCTCGCCGATGGAGAATCATCTATCACGCTGGAGATTGACTCTGCTGGCTGGCCCGAAGGCGAGCTGCGCCTTGCACCCCAGCCAATCTTGCATCTCAAAAACCAGGCCGGATTTCCACAATTCATCCGATTGGAGCGCACCGCCTGGCGCGACGACGCTGCCACCGCCGCCGACGTCACCGCGCTGCAAGTCTTCCGCGACCTGTTCTCGCGCGAGGCTTTGCGGTCTGGCGAGGAAATTTCGATCAGTAGTGTTACCCTGCTGTTTACCGACCTCCGCAACAGCACGCGCCTGTACCGTCAGATTGGCGACGCCCCGGCCTTTGGGCGCGTGCGCCAGCACTTTGACCTGCTGGAGCAGGCAATTGCGGCTGAGGGTGGGGCGGTGGTCAAGACGATAGGCGATGCAGTTATGGCGGTCTTCCGCCAACCGCTGGCAGCGCTTAAGGCGGTTCGGGCTGCTCATGCTGCCCTGGCACGACTCGAAGGTAACCCCTCGCTCATGGTCAAATTCGGCATACACACTGGCCCATGTATTGTGGTGACGCTCAACGAACGGCTCGACTACTTTGGCTCAACCGTCAACATTGCCGCGCGCCTGCCCGGCCTGGCTGAAGGCGGCGAAATCGTCTTTTCCGGTGAAATCAAGAACGACCCCGAAGTGCAAACCTGGCTGCGAGAGAATTATCCCGACCCCGTCTGGTTCCAAACCAGCGTCAAAGGTTATGACCAGCCCTTTGACCTGTGGCGCATGTGGCTGTGAATCTTATCCCCAATGGATTGTCTGAAATAACATCCAACTGCTTTATGAGTGGAGGAGATTTTTATGCAAACTTTCGACTGGTATTCCCTGGTAATTTTACCCATCCTGGTTTTTATCGCACGTTTTGTAGATGTGACCCTCGGCACGATGCGCATCATCTTTACCTCGCGTGGACGCCGCAACCTGGCCCCCTTGCTGGGCTTCATTGAGGTATTCATCTGGATTGCGATGGTGGGGCAAATCGTCAAGAGCGCCAATAGTCTGAATGCCTATCTTGGCTACGCGGCAGGCTTTGCGCTGGGGACTTTTGTGGGAATGCTGCTCGAAGAACGCCTGGCGATGGGAACGCTGGTCGTACGTATTATCCTTGCCAACGGAGCCGATAAACTGACCGAAGCCCTGCGTGCTGCCGGGTTTGGTGTCACTACCGTCAACGGAGAAGGCGCGCAAGGCCCGGTGACTCTGCTCTACACCGTCGTGCAACGCAAAAACCTGGAGGCCGTTACGCAAATCGTCCACGAGACTTGCCCCGGCGCGTTTTTTGCGGTGGAGGAAGTGCGCATGGCCGAAAGCGGGATTTTTCCGGTCAAACCGGTTAATATCGGGAGTAAAACGTAGCGCAAAATTTATCCCGCCGAATGGCGGGCAGCCAGCACGACCAGGCTGCGAGGCTGCAACAGGTAATGGTTGCCAATGATGGCGGGAGCCGAATCGGGGGGCAAAACATCTTCGGAGGAAACCAGCCAGGTGTCGAGAACCCGCTTCCAGCCAGATTTTGTGGGCGAGAGCGGCAGTTCAAATTCAAGAGCCTCCCAATATGCATTGAGCATAATGTGAAACAGGTGTCGCCGCGACAGGCTGCTCACGGTCAGGGCCAGGCTGTGGGAGTGTTCTGACCAGTCGGGCTGGTTGAGTTTCGTTCCATGCCAGGTCACAGAAACGCCGCGCAGGATTTCGTTGAGGGATGCGTCTTGTTCATCTCGCTGGGTCAGTGACATGCTCAGGCGCAGTTGAATCAGTTTTTGCGTAAATTCCAAAATATCGGCATGTGTTTCGAGCAGGCTCCAGTCGAACCAACTGATTTCGTTGTCCTGCCCGTAGGCGTTGTTATTGCCTCTCTGCGTGCGTCGCACTTCATCCCCCATTCCAATCATCGGCACACCAATCGAAAGCAAGACAGTCGCCAGGAAATTTTTGACCTGCCGGTTGCGCAAGGATTCGATTTCTGGGTCATCGGTTGGACCTTCTGCGCCGCAGTTCCAGCTCAAGTTATAGTCACTGCCATCGCGGTTGTCTTCGCCGTTGGCCTGGTTGTGCTTCTGACTGTATGAAACAACATCGTTAAGCGTAAAACCATCATGACAGGCCACAAAGTTGACGCTCTGCTCTGGTTCGCGGTCCTCGTGGCCGTACAGGTCGGGACTGCCGAGCAATCGCTGCGAGATGCGCTGTACCGCGCCGGTATTCCCTTTCCAAAAACTGCGCACATCATCGCGAAAACGGCCATTCCACTCCATAAAAAAATCGCCCAAAAAACTGCCCACCTGGTAGAGGCCGCCCACGTCCCACGCTTCGGCAATCAACTTGACTCCGGCCAGCACCGGGTCCGATTCAATATCCCACAACAGGGGCGGGCTGGGCAGCGGGTGACCCTGCTCATCGCGGGAGAGAATCGAAGCCAGGTCAAAGCGAAAACCGTCAACGTGCATCAAATGGACCCAGTGGCGCAGGCTATCCATAATCATACGCCGCACAATGGAATGGTTGGCATTGATGGTATTACCGCAGCCCGAAAAATTGACATAGCGGGCGCGGTCGGCCTCCAGCAAATAGTAAGCGCGGTTTTCTAACCCGCGAAAACAAAGCGTTGGCCCGTCGGCGCCATTTTCAGCAGTGTGATTGTAGACCACATCCAGGATGACTTCGATTCCGGCGCGGTGCAGGGCCTTGACCATATCCCGGAATTCATCCACCGGGCCAAGCGGGTCCTGGCGGGAACTGTAGGCCGCATGAGGCGCGAAGAACGAGACCGGGCTATAGCCCCAGTAATTCAGCAGGCCGGGCGGGGCGTCCTGCGGGTCGAATTGGAAGACTGGCAACAGCTCAACGGCGGTGATGCCGAGCGACTGCAGGTAGGGGATTTTTTCGATAAGCCCCGCGTATGTGCCGCGTTTGTCGGGTGAAATTCCCGAATTGGGGTGATGGGTGAAGCCTGCAACGTGCATTTCGTAGATGACTGTGCGCGCGATGGGGCGTTTGAGCGGCTGATCGCCTTCCCAGTTGTAAGAGCGCGGGTCCACCACGACCGACTTCATGCAGGCGTGGGCGTTGCTGCCGGGCCGGGCGGCCAACGCACGATTGTAATTCTTTCCAAGCGTCACGCCGCGCCCGTAAGGGTCGAGCAAGACTTTATCGCCATCAAAGCGCAGGCCTTCTTCGGGACGATTTGGCCCCTCCACGCGCCAGCCATAAAGTTGACCCGCCCCAATGCCGGGGACGAAGATGTGCCAGTAGTAACCGGTGCGATTAACCGCCGGGTCGAGCCGGTAACCCTGCGAGGGGGCATCGGCTTCGGCGTGCTCGAACAGCAGGAGTTCGACCCCCGTGCAATTTTTCGAAAAAAGGCTGAAATTGACCCCGCCGGGGTTGATGGTTGCTCCGAGCGGGTGGCTTTTACCGGGCTGGGTGTGGGTCATTATGGCCTCATCAGGGGCAATTTACCAATACACATATATACATAATTGTAAGGCAACCGGTCTTTAAAGCCAAACGCCCACGGAAACCCTTGGGCGTTTTATGTTCGCAGGGATAACCCCTGACATCTATTGAGGCTCCCGGCCGAGGACTCGAACCTCGAACCTAGCGGTTAACAGCCGCCCGCTCTGCCGATTGAGCTAGCCGGGAACGCGAGGCGAGATTATATAGGGTTCGGCCCGGGCTGTCAAGCAAAATTCAGCGCGAATTTTGCGAAGAAAACCAGGGAATGATTCGCCACTGTTTCCACGCCAACCGCAGCGCCAACGCCCCGCCCGCCAGCACAACCGTCCACTCCATCCACGCATTTGGCTCGCCCTTCAAAATATCATGCCCGGCTGCCCAAACCAGACCAAGCAAGATACATGCCAAACCCAAGGGTATCAATTTTCTGAACATCGTAACTCCTTTTCGTCTTTTATTGTATCATTGGGCAAAACGTCCCAAAGGTTGTTTTCAGAAGTTCCAGTGGCTAAACCAACCTGCAAGACGGTTTTTGCATCATTACAAGAAAACGGAGTAAACATGAAAGACCTAAAATGGTGGCAAACCGCCCTGTTCTACCAGATTTACCCGCGCTCCTTTGCCGATGGCAACGGCGACGGGATTGGCGATTTCCCCGGCATCACCGAAAGACTCGATTATCTCAAAGACCTGGGCGTAGATGCCCTGTGGCTTTCACCGCATTTCCCCTCCCCCAATTGGGACTGCGGCTACGATATCAGCGACTACTGCAACGTTGCCCCCGAATACGGCACACTCGACGACTTCAAGACCTTCCTCGCCGAAGCCCACGCACGCGGTATGAAAGTCATCCTCGACCTGGTACTCAACCACACCAGCAACGAACACCCCTGGTTCCTCGAATCCAAATCCAGCCGCCACAACCCCAAAGCCGATTGGTACGTCTGGCTTGATTCGCCTCTCCCGGCGGGAGAGGGGGCTGGGGGTGAGGGTACCCCGCCCAACAACTGGCAATCCTGCTTCGATGGCGATGCCTGGACTTACGTCCCAGAGCGGGGCCAGTATTACTACCACTACTTCATGAAGCAGCAGCCCGACCTGAACTGGAACAACCCCGAAGTTAAGCAAGCCATGTGGGATGCCGTCCGCTTCTGGCTGGATTTGGGCGTGGACGGGTACCGGCTCGACGCGATCGGCACTATCTACGAAGACCCCCACCTGACTCCGCATTCCGTTCCAATGAACCTGGCCCAACTGCGGCGCTTCTCCGAGACCGCCCAAACGCCCGAAGAAATTGCCCTGAAAGACAAATACTGGCACGACATGTTCAAACACCAGTGGGGCCGCCCCGAATTGCACGACCTGATGAAAGAACTGCGCGCCATCCTGGATGAATACGACGGCGACCGGATGCTGGTCGGCGAGGACGACAACATTGACTATATGGGCGACGGTGACGATGAACTCCATCTGGTCTTCAACTTTCCCCTCATGCGCGTTGAGCGCATCACCCCGGCCCACATCCGCAAGAACCAGCGCGAGCGACTAGCGCGGCTCGACGCACTGCCCACGCGCGGCTGGGGCTGCAACACCCTCGGCAATCATGACACTTCACGCATTTATTCACGCTATGGCGATGGCCTGCACGACGCCGAACTGGCGCGCCTGAATGCCGCCCTGGTGCTGACCCTGCGCGGCACACCCTTCCTCTATAACGGTGAAGAAATCGGAATGCAAGATTACATCATTACCGACCCATCGAAACTGCGCGACACCATGGCGACCTGGTATTACAACGCACTGGTCAACGACCTGAAGGTAGACCCCGCCGAAGCCGCTCTGCGCGCCGGTGAGATGACCCGTGACAAAAACCGCACGCCCATGCAGTGGAGCCCGCTTCCCAATGGCGGATTTTGCCCACCACACATCACCCCCTGGCTGCCGATTCATCCTAACCATGCCGAAGGAGTCAACGTCAAGGAGCAGTTCGACCAGCCCGATTCGCTGCTGAACTACTACAAGCGGCTGATACATGTCCGCAAAAACACTCCTGCTCTGGTAGCGGGCGAATACAAACCCCTGCATCCCAAAGCACAAGAATACTTTGCCTTCCTGCGCTACACGGAAGAACAGACCGTACTGGTAATATTGAACTATTCGGCCAGTCACCACGAGCTCAAATTCGCCATACCGGGCAAAAAGCAGGCGCGCATCCTATTCTCCTCCGCCGGGCGCGGCAAAAAAGACCAATCACTCGCCAAAGTGAGCCTCGGCGCGTTTGAAGTGTTGATTGCCGAACTGGAATAAGGCCATCTACCACGGACCACCCAGAAAAAGAGACCCATATGACCCTCCCCGCCAAAATCACCGTCATCGGCGCAGGCAGCGCCAGTTTTGGAGAAAACACACTCTCAGCCTTGCTGCGCTCTAAAAAACTACGCGGCTCGACTTTGGCTCTGGTTGACCGCAACCCGCGCAGCCTCGAGATTGTCCAACGCCTGGCCGAACGGCTCAACCGTGAATGGGACGCCGGCTTCACCATCAACGGGTATACCCATCACGCCGAAGCCCTGCCCGGCTCCAATTTCGTGGTCAACGCCACCGAAGTCGGCCCCCGAGAGGAACTGTGGAAATCCGATTTCGAGATTCCACTCAAATACGGCGTGCGCCAACCCTACGCCGAAAACGGCGGCCCTGGCGGCTTTGCCCACGCCGCCCGCAACGTAAAACCAGTGTTAGAAATCGCCCGCGCAATGGAACAAGCCTGCCCAGATGCCTGGTTCATCAACTTCACCAACCCGATGGTGCGCATTGTGGATTTGGTCAATCGATATAGCGCAATCAAAGTAGTTGGATTGTGCCATCAGATTTTCGCCGGCTACACCATGGTCGGCCTCGCCCTTGCCAAAGACATGGGATTTGAGATTCCCGAAGGCATTACCGGAATGCACGCCGACCCAACCCAATACTCACTACACGAGCCTGTGAAGCGCCAGGCCGTGCAGCGGCTCGACATCCGCGCCGCTGGGACGAATCACTTCACCTGGATTCTCTCCATCTGTGACCGGCAGACGGGCGAAGACCTGTACCCGCTCTTTCGGCAGCGCTGGCAGGCCCTCCCCGCCGATTTCGAGCCGCTCACCAGAGATGTGTACGACGCCTTCGGCATCTTCCCCGTCCCTGGCGATACCCACCTGTGCGAATACCTGCCCTGGGTCAGCGACCCGCAAACCAAACCCTGGCAGAAATACAACATTCGCCTGTACGACTGGGATTTGTTTGCTTCGCTGCGTGATTTCAGCCTAAACCGCCTGGAGGGCATGGCCGAGGGCGTTATGCCGGTTGATGGCCTGCTTGAAACCGACAGCGAGGGCGCACTGGAGATGATTGAAAACATCGCCGGGGCCGGGAACCACTATCACCTTGCGGCCAACCTGCCAAACGTGGGGCAAATCAGCAATTTACCCCACAATACCATCGTCGAGACGCCCATCATAGTGGATGGGGCCGGAATTCACCCCGTTCATATGGGCAGACTGCCAGAGCCAGTGGCTGAACTTTGCCGCCGCGAATTGCAAACCGCCCAATTGGGCATTGACGCTGCCGTGGAGGGCGACCGCCAAAAGGCCCTGCAATGCCTGCTACTCGACTCGGTCATCCGCGACATCGAAACCGCGAAATTGATTTTGGACGATTACCTGACGGCCTACCGCGAACACTTGCCACAGTTCTGGCAGTAATAAGTTCAACATGATAAATAATAGCCTTATACCGGCCAGCAGCCAGGAGCAACTTATGAAAGCCTACGTCCTCATCAACATCCGCACCGGCGAAATTAAGGACGTTATCCGCCAGATGCGCAAAATCGAGCAAGTGCGTGAAGTGAACATGACCTTTGGCCCGTATGACGCGGTGGCAATTGTCGAATCAAAAGATTTGGAACATCTGGGGAATATCCTCGCCGCCTCCATTCAGCCCATCCCCGGCGTAGAAGAGACCCTGACCTGCCTGGCGGTCGAATCTGTGTAAGCAAGCCGCTCTCACCCATTTGAATTCATGCAGGGAAAAATCCACGTTTCTCTGCATTTTGCTTTAACAGGCAATTTGGTACAATCACCCTATGACCACCACCATCGTCCCCCCCGCGTACGTTACCCAATCAGAAGAACTGTATGACAAACCCCTCGACCCGCAGGTGGCCCGCCGCCTGATTGGGTTTATTGCCCCTTACAAATGGCAAATGCTTCTAGCCGCCTTGCTCATGTTGGGCGCAACCATCTCCACCGTCATTGGCCCTTACCTCGTTAAAATTGCCATTGATGATGGCTTGCTGGCCGGCAACCTGGCAGCCCTGCGCAATGCCGTGCTGCTTTACCTGGCAGCGGCCCTCATTCGCTGGGGGTTTATCTACTACCGCGTCAACATCATGGCGCAGGTTGGGCAATCGTTCATCTATGACCTGCGCAAAACCCTGTTTGCCCACCTGCAAAAACTTTCGCTCGGCTTTTACAGCCGTTATAGCGTTGGGCGCGTTCTTACGCGCGTGATGAACGATGTCGAAACCCTGCGCGAGTTTATCACCTGGGCTGTACTGGCCATTGCCCGCGACTTGTTTGCGCTGGCCGGGATTGTGTTTGCCATGCTGGCGCTGAATGTAAAATTATCACTCATCACCTTCGCCACCATCCCGCTCATGATTGTTGCAACAAGCATCTACCGGCGCACAGCCCGCGTGGCCTACCGCCGGGTGCGAGCCGCCATCTCGTGGGTCAATTCGGTGCTGGCCGAAAACATCAACGGCGTGCGCGTGGTGCAGGCCTTCAGCCGCCAGAATTACAACTATCAACATTTCCGCGACTTCACCAACCGTTATCACCTGCAAACCGTGATTCGCGCCGCCAAAGTGGCGGCCTCCTTCCTGCCAGTGGTAGATGTGCTGGGCGCCCTGGCAACCGCCGCCGTCGTCTGGATTGGCGGCACAGCCGTGCTGGGCGAAAGCATTTCGGCAGGCGTGCTGGTGGCTTTCATCCTGTACATTGACCGCTACTTCGACCCCATCCGCGACCTTTCACGCCGCTTCGACACGCTCCAATCTACCATGGCAGGTGGCGAGCGCATTTTGGCCCTGCTCGATACCGAAGTGGATGTAAAAGACGCCGAGAATGCCCAAGATTTGCCGCCCATTCGGGGCGATGTGACCTTTGAAAACGTTTCCTTTCACTATTCCGATGACATCTTCTCCCCACAAAATTTGGAGACCGCGCGGGTACTCCACAGCATTAACCTGTCCATCCCGGCGGGTTCAACCGTCGCCCTGGTGGGCAAAACCGGAGCCGGAAAAACCACCCTCGTTAAACTGGTCTCGCGCTTTATGGACCCAACCGAAGGTCGGATTCTGGTGGATGGGATTGACTTGAAAACCGTCACCCAGCGCAGCCTGCGCGCGCAAATGGGCGTTGTGTTGCAAGACCCCTTCCTGTTCAAGGGAACAGTTAAAGAAAACATCCTGTTCGGGCGGCTCAACGCAACCGACGCCGAAGTGGAAGCCGCCGCAAAAGCCGTCGGCGCGCACGACTTCATCATGGGGCTGCGCAAAAGATACGACACCTCGGTCGAGGAGGGCGGAGTCCTGTTAAGCGTCGGCCAGCGACAGTTGGTTTCATTTGCCCGCGCCCTGCTGGCCGACCCGCGCATTCTCATCCTCGATGAAGCGACCTCCAGCGTAGACACCCAAACCGAGCAGGTCATCCAACGCGCGCTGGTCACCCTCTTGCGTGGGCGCACCAGTTTCGTCATTGCCCACCGGCTCTCAACCATCACCAACGCCGACCTGATTGTTGTCATCGAAAATGGCCGCATCATTGAGCAAGGCACACACCAGCAATTGCTGCAAAGGCAAGGCACGTACTACAACTTGTACCAAGCAGGATTTAAGGAATAACGATGAACATTTCCCTTGCCCTAGGTGGCGGCGGGGCGCGCGGCGCGGCGCATTTAGGTGTATTGCGCGTTCTCGAACAAGCGGGCTTTCGCATTCGCGCCATTGCCGGAACAAGCATCGGTTCGATTGTCGGTGCCTTGTATGCGCATTTGCAAAGCGCCGAGCAAGTAACCCGTGTGATTGAATCGGTGGACCAATCTAAACTCTACGGCTGGCCCCTGACCGAAGGCCCAGGCCTGTTGGGCGTGCGCGGCGTTCACGATTTTCTGCGCCAGCAGTTCGGAGAGGAAACCTTCGATAAACTGGCAATCCGCTGTGCAGCGGTAGCGGTTGACCTGAACAGCAATCGTGAAATCGTCTTGCAGCAAGGCCGCGTCGTAGATGCGCTCATGGGCTCGATGGCCGTTCCCGGCCTCTTCCCGCCCAAACACTATCACGAATACACCCTCATTGACGGAGGCACGCTCGACCCCGTCCCCGTGCGGGCCGCGCGCGCCCTGGCTCCCGGCCTGCCAGTGGTTGCCGTTTCACTGATGGCCCCGCTCGACGCGCCCAAAACGCCGCTCAACGTGCCTCTGCCCGTCCCTGAGCCGCTCGCCCAGCAAATTGCCCGCTTACCCATTGCGCAGGCGGTCAAAATCTTTGTAGATGCCATTGACATCGGTCAGCGCCAGATGACCGAACTGCGCCTGCAACTCGACCGTCCTGAAGTGCTGATACGCCCCGATGTAGCCGATATCAACCTGCTTGACCGGGTAAACATTGCTGAAATTGCCCGACGCGGTGAAGTGGCAGCCCTGCAGAGCCTTCCCACCCTGCGGCGCGCGGTCTCCTGGCAGGCGCGCGCCCTGCGCACGGTTTGGCAGGCGGTCGGCGGTGGCGCGTAACCTGCGCTTTGCCTGGGTCATCCTACCCTACTTTGCGGTGGCTTTTGGGATTCTGACCCTGCGAAGCGCCTGGGGTGCATTAATTGGCTTTCATCTAGGACTTTTGCCACTCCTGCTTACGAACCGGGAGCGGACACATCCGTTGCTGGCTCTCGTTTCGATGCGCTTGATCCTGCCATTCGCGCTGCTCGGCCTGATGACGGGACTCGGTCTCTGGCTCACCTGGCCTCTGACGGGGATTCCCAGCGATTATCCCACCCGCGTCGAGGCGCTCGGCCTGCGCGAAGAGACCTGGCTGCTCTTCAGCGCCTACTTCACCCTCGTCAATCCCTTCCTTGAAGAAACCTACTGGCGCGGCATCCTCGGTTCAGAGTCGCACCTGCCTCAGCCCGTGGATTTTTTGTTTGCCGGGTATCACCTGGTTATCCTGGCTTTGTTTGCATGGCCCAGCTGGGTGGTGATTGGGTTCTTCATCCTGACCGGGGCGAGTTGGTTCTGGCGGCAGCTCGCGCGCCGGGCAAAAAGCCTGCTGCCTGCTGTGCTGTTCCACGCCACAGCAGATGCGTCAATATTACTCGTGCTATACCTGAAAACGGTGCAATAACCGCCAGGTGCTGTGCCCCGCAGCCTTCAGACACTTTCAACAGGCTGAAGCCTGCGGTACGAGTTCGCTTGAAAAACACCATTTGCGTCATCCATGACTTTTGGGGTATACGCCACAAGAAATGATTACCTATCCTTAATCTTGAATAAAATATTGGCTGTGCTAAAATGGAGTTCTCAAACCATGTTTGTTTGCTTTTTTAAGGAGGAAAATGCCATGAAATCAGCAAAACCCTTTTTGTTCGCCGTCGTCCTTGTGATGATTGTAAGTCTGGCCTGTAGCTTTGGCAACGACACCCCATCGGCAGCCGACACGCCACAACCTGTGGTCGAAAAACCGACGGAAGAAAAGCCGCTCCCCCAACCCTCCAGCGGCGCAGTAAGCAACCTGGATGACCTGCGAGACGCTGTCATCCAGATTGAAGCAGTCGGTACATTCGTTGACCCACAGGTCGGCCTGCTGGTGAATGCCGCCGGGCGCGGTTCCGGCTTCATTGTGGACCCATCGGGTATTGCCATCACCAACAACCACGTTGTCACTGGGGCCGCAACGCTGAAGGTATTCCTGAACGGCGAGCAGTACAGCGCGCGCGTCGTGGGCGCATCCGAATGCGCCGACCTGGCGGTGATCAAAATTGAAGGCAACAACTTCAAATATCTGGACTGGTTCAAGGAAGCCCCCAAAGTTGGGGCCGAAGTCTATTCAGCCGGTTTCCCGCTCGGCGAACCACAGTTTACCCTCACCAAAGGCATCATCTCCAAAGAAAAAGCGGATGGTCATACCGACTGGGCCTCGCTCGACTATGTGCTGAGCCACGATGCCACCATCAACCCCGGCAACTCGGGCGGCCCGCTGATTACCAAAGATGCGCAAGTGGTCGGCATCAATTACCGCTCGCGCCCCAACTTCAACCAATACTTCGCTATTGACGCCAAGACCGCCCAAAAGATGATTTCCGACTTGCAAACGGGCAAAGATGTGTGGAGCATTGGAGTCAATGGCGTGGCAGTTCGCTCAGAAGATGGTTCTCTCTCCGGAATCTGGGTCATGTCGGTCAAATCCGGCACCCCTGCCGATAAAGCCGGCGTCAAACCCGGCGATATCTTGTACCAAATGGAAGGCCTGGTGCTGGCGACCGACGGGACAATGAAAGACTACTGCGACATCCTGCGCTCACGCAGCACCACCGACACCATGTCGCTGACTGTCATCCGCTTCGCCAGCGGCGAAATTCTGGAAGGCCAATTGAATGGCCGCGAACTGGCCGTCACCGGCAATTTTGGCAGCAGCGGCGGGTCAGGCAGCAGCGGCAGTTCGAGTGGTCAGGAACCATACTTCACCGAAGAATTCAACCAGGACCCGCAGTGGGGTTACTATGTCATTCAGGGCAACTCCAATTCTGACATCAATAAAGCAACCTATAGTTTCAAAGACGGCTCGATGGTGTTCGACATCCTGGACCCCGGCTTGTTTGCATACTACATTTACGAAGCCTTCACCTACAAAAACAACCGCCTCGATATTGTCGTAGACAACCGGGGCGTAAACTCCCAACAGGTCAGCCTGGTTTGCCGGTTAGGCGATGAAGGCTGGTATGAATGGGCAGTGCAAAGCGATGGGCTGTGGTATTTGTTCTATGCCACCAGCAATAATTACACTGTAATAGCAAATGGCGGCTCAACGGCCATCAAACAAGGCAAAGCGGTCAACCAATACACCTTTATCTGCAATCAAGACCAACTCTCGTTTGCCATCAACGGCATCGAGCCCAAAGGCAGCCCCTATGTAGAACGCAAATATGCCTTGCGCGAAGGCTACGCCGGCTTCTCTATTTCCTCTCTGCGAGCCACCCCGGTCAAAATCGAAGTAGACGCCTTCCGCATTCAAGAACCGTAACCTTTTGGCGGCGAACCCCTGAGGCTGGCATAAATTCTGCCAGCCTTTTTTATCGTGCATCGCCTGCAAAAACCAATCAAACACTCCTCGAGCAGATAAAAACCTTGTCAAACCGCAAAGCGCGCGAAGACCGCCAGGTTTTTGAAGGTTTCCCGCATTGAAAAAGCAAAAAAAAAGATTTCCTTAGCGCACTTCGTATCCTTTGTGTTTCAAGGTTTTTTGCAGTGGAATTAAGCTTGCTTTCAACTTTTCTATATCTTGTTAATGTATTTCTATCATTCATCCGTTATCCTTTGGCTCGTACAAACCCGGAAAACTTATCGAAACAGGAGTTATGAACCATGGGAAAAATCATTGGAATTGACCTAGGCACCACCAACAGCGTTGTCGCCGTGATGGAAGGCGGTCAGCCCACCGTCATCAGCACGGCCGAAGGCGGACGCCTTTGCCCCTCGGTGGTTGCCTTCAACAAAAATGGAGAGCGCCTGGTCGGTCAGACCGCCAAACGCCAGGCCGTTATCAACTCAGAAAACACCGTTTATTCCATTAAGCGCTTTATTGGTCGTCGCTACGAGGAAACCGAAAGCGAACGAAAAATGGTGCCATTCCAGGTCATTGAAGGCCCCTCCGATGACGTGCGCGTCAAAATCCCGGTTACCGGGCGCGAATACAGCCCGCAGGAAATCTCCGCCATGGTGCTGGCAAAACTCAAAGCAGATGCTGAAGCCTACCTCGGCGAACCCGTCAGCGAAGCTGTTATCACCGTCCCGGCCTACTTCAACGACTCGCAGCGCCAGGCCACCAAAGATGCCGGGCGCATTGCCGGCCTGGACGTGAAACGCATCATCAACGAACCAACAGCGGCAGCCCTGGCCTACGGACTGGATAAAAAAGCCAACGAAACCATCCTGGTCTTCGACCTGGGCGGCGGCACCTTCGATGTTTCCGTTCTCGAAGTCGGCGAAGGTGTCATCGAAGTTAAGGCCACCAGTGGCGATACCCACCTGGGCGGCGATGACTGGGACCAACGCATCGTCTCCTGGGCGGCAGATGAGTTCAAAAAACAGGAAGGGATTGACCTGCGCAACGACCGCCAGGCCTTGCAGCGCCTGCGCGAAGCCGCCGAAAAGGCCAAAATCGAACTCTCCAGCATGATGGAGACCGAACTCAACCTGCCCTACATCACCGCCGATGCCAGCGGACCCAAACACCTGATGCTCAAACTGACCCGCGCCAAATTTGAGCAAATGACCGAAGACCTGCTCCAACGCTGCATCAAACCATTTGAAAACGCACTCAAAGATGCCGGCCTCAAAGCCAGCGACCTGCACGAAGTTGTCTTGGTTGGCGGCTCCACCCGTATGCCAATGGTGAGCGACCTCGTCCGCAAACTGACCGGCAAGGAACCGAACAAGTCCGTCAACCCCGATGAAGTCGTCGCCGTTGGCGCCGCCATTCAGGGCGGTGTGTTGGGCGGAGAGGTGCGCGATATCCTGCTGCTCGACGTCACCCCGCTTTCGCTGGGCGTCGAAACCCTGGGCGGCGTGATGACCGTCATGATTGAACGCAACACCACCATCCCGGTCAAAAAGACCGAAACCTACTCCACCGCCGCCGATGGACAAACGGCCGTTGATATCCACATCCTGCAAGGCGAGCGACCGATGGCCGCCGATAACATGAGCCTGGGCCGCTTCCGGCTAGATGGCATCCCGCCCGCGCCACGCGGCGTGCCACAGATCGAAGTCACCTTCGATATTGACGCCAACGGCATCCTGCACGTCACTGCCCGCGACAAGGCCACCGGCAAAGAACAGAAAGTGACCGTCACCGCTTCGACCAACCTGAACAAGAGCGATATTGACCGCATGGTAAAAGAAGCCCAGAGCCACGAGGCCGAAGACAAAAAACGCCGCGAACTCATCGAAGCTCGCAACATCGCCGACAGCCTCATTTACCAGGTTGAAAAAGCCATGCGTGATTTGGGCGAAAAACTCGATTCCGGCGAGCGCGGACAGGTAGAAGCCAAAATCAACGACCTGAAATCGGCCCTCAACACCGAAGACAGCGCCCGCATCACCAAAGCCAGCGAAGACTTGCAACAATCCTTCTACAAATTGAGCGAAAAACTGTATGGCGGCCAGCCCCAGCCGCAAGGTCAACCAGGGGGCCCCGCCACCCCGCCCCCTGGTGATGATGTGGTAGATGGCGAAGTCAAAGACGCCTGAGCCAGCCCCAGCCTTTAGAATGACATGACCCAAGGGCAACCACTCCTTTCAGAGCCTGGTTGCCCTTTTTCGCGTATAATCTCCCCCATGTTCAAAAACCATCACCACCGTATGCTGCTCGCCATTATCGGTTTCTTGATACTGGCTGCGGCAGTCTACAACATTCCGTTCGTCAACACCCACCTGGCCTGGCGGGTGGATACCCTGCGGGCTGCAATCCACAACCTCATCAACCCGCCGTCCGAACAGGTCTTCATCCCCGCCACCCTGCCCCCTACCGACCAGGTTTTACCCACCCCCATTGTGACTCACATCGCACCGCCCGCGACCAAGACCCTCACCCCAGCGTTGCCTACTGCAACCGCCACCATTACGCCAACTCCCCTGCCGGAACAGGTTGACCTGAAAGGCGAGCGATTCTACACTGACCAAAAAAACCGCTGGAATTACTGCGGCCCGGCCAACCTGGTGATGGCCCTTAAATTTTGGGGCTGGAAAGGCCTTCCGGGCAAAACCGACGACCTGCGCGACCAGGTCGCCAGCGTGGTCAAACCCGGCTTTGCCGACCCAAAAAAAAATTTCATTGACCGCGGCCGGCTCGACTTGAACGTGATGCCCTACGAAATGGCCGATTTCGTGACCGATTACACCGACTACGCCGCGCTCATCCGGCATGGCGGCGAGCTCTACACGCTCAAAGCCCTGCTCAGCGCTGGCTTTCCTGCCATCATCGAAAAAGGCTACTACGAGCGCGACACCCAAGGCAAACGCACCTGGATGGGACATTATCTCTTCGTCACTGGCTACGATGATGCCCAGGAAGTACTCATTGTGCAAGATGCCTACTACCTCAACGGCGAACAACCCCGCAACAACCGACGCATCTCGTATGAGGAACTGCTCGAAGGCTGGCGCTCGTTCAATTACCTCTTCATGGTCGTCTACCCACCCAACCGCGAACAAGAACTGATGACCGCACTCGGCAACTGGAGCAATCCCGCCTGGGCCGACCATCACGCCCTTGAACTGGCCGAAGCCGACATTCAAACCCAAACAGAAATTGACCTGTTCTTTGCCTGGTTTAACAAAGGCACCAGCCTGGTACAACTGCAAGATTATGCAGGCGCTGGCGCAGCCTACGACCAGGCCTTCCTCACCTACTCCAAACTCGCACCAGATAACAGCCAGCGCCCCTACCGAATGGTCTGGTATCAGACCGGCCCCTATTGGGCTTACTTTTACACCGGGCGCTACCAGGATGTCATCAACCTCGCCAACGTCACCCTCTCCACCCCTTCGACTGGCCCCACTCTTGAAGAGAGCCTATACTGGCGTGCCATGGCCTCTTACGCAATTGGAAAAACCGGCCCAGCCGCCGCCGACATGCTTGAAGCCGTGCGCCTCAACCCCAACTTTGCGCCGGGAATTCAACGACTAAAAGAATGGGGATTAAGATAATGAAACTCCTCCACTTTGCCGACGCGCATATTGACATGGCAAACTATGGCCGCCATGACCCGCAGACTGGCCTCCCGCTGCGCGTGTTAGACTTCCTCAAATCCCTCGATACCATCGTTGAAACAGCCATTAACGAACAGGTTGACCTCGTTATCTTCGCCGGCGATGCTTACAAAGACCGCACCCCCGCACCCACCTTCCAGCGCGAATGGGGCAAACGCATTGTACGGCTCTCGCAGGCCAAAATCCCGACCATTTTGCTAGTTGGCAATCACGATATCTCCCCCTCCATCGGGCGGGCGCACGCCATTCAGGAATTCGATACCCTGCAAGTACCATATATTCACGTCATCGCAAAGCCAAACCTTCTAACCGCCGACGAACTCGGCCTGCCTGCCCAGGTGATTGGCCTGCCCTGGGTCTCGCGCTCCGGGCTGATGGCGGCCTTGGAGGCAGAATCTTCCGAAGTGTATTCCGAAATCGAAAGCCGCCTGAGCGATTTGGTGAGCCATCTCATCGAAAAAGCCAACCCATCCCTGCCACTTATCCTCACCGCCCATGCTTCCGTGCAGGGCGCAACCTTCGGCGCGGAACGGATGGTGATGCTTGGCGCCGACCTGGTGCTGCCGGGTTCACTCGTAAAAGACCCCCGGCTTGATTACGTCGCGTTAGGTCACATCCACAAACCACAAAATCTCAATGAAGGCTTCCACCCGCCGGTCATCTATCCCGGCTCCATCGAGCGAGTCGATTTCGGCGAAGCACAGGATGACAAATTCTTCATCGTAGCCGAAGTGCAAAAAGGCAAAACAGAGGTCCAGTGGCGGAAATTGGAGGGGGTGCGGCCTTTCATCGAAGCCTGGGCCAAACTCGAATCGCCGGAAAACGTCACCGCCCAACTCAAAAACGCCCTCCCCAAGCCGGCAAAGATGAAAGACGCCATCGTCAAACTGACGGTAGATTATCCCCGCGACTACGAAAAGCTCATTGACGAAGCCGAACTGCGCCAATATGCCACCGGAACATTCGAATTCCATCTGATTAAGCGCCCACAAATGGAAGCCCGCATTCGCCTGCCCAACGAAGAAAACATCGCCAGCCTGACCCCGCTTGAACTGCTCGATTTGTACTGGAAAGCCAGCCACACCGACACCAACGAACTCAAAGACCTCAACGCCCTCGCCGCCCAAATCGTAAATGATGAGTTGAAATGAAATACAGATAGACAGATAAGCAAATAAACAAACCATCCAACCACGCCTTTCATCTCAAAGCACAAATCTAAAATCGCAAACCTGCAATCAAAAATCGTCTTGTTACGGTACTGCCATGCTGCCAAATTCAAAATCACGTATCCTCGGGAAGAATATGCGCTGGATATATCTTTCCCCCCACTTTGACGATGGTGTTCTCTCCTGTGGCGGCCTGATGTGGGAACAGACGCACGGCGGGATTATGGTTGAAATCTGGACAGTAATGGCCGGCGACCCGCCGGTTGGCGCCGAATCTGCCCTGGCTCAGCAAATGCACGCCGACTGGCAGACGAAGACTGCCCAGGAGACGGTGGCCATTCGTCGCGGTGAAGACCAGAATGCAGCCCGACGGGTGGGCGCAGCGATTCGCCACCTGCCCTTTCCCGATGCAATCTACCGCCGCTCAAAAACTGGAACGCTCTACTACCCCGAAGGAATCTTCGTCCCGCCCAACCCGCGCGAAAAGGACCTGGTGGACGAAATCACCCGCCAGTTGGCTGAAAAACTGACCCAATACGACACGATTGTCTGCCCGCTGGCAATCGGAGGACATGTTGACCATATCCTGACCCGCAAAGCCGTCGAAGCGCTGGGCCGGCCGCTCTGGTACTATGCCGATGTACCTTATATTTTCAGGTATCCTGAAGAATTACCCCCGGCAACCACGGGAATGACCGGGAAAAACTTTTTTATCTCAGCCCAGGGACTGGCCGGCTGGCAAGAAAGCATCGCAGCGCACGCCTCACAGGTGACCTCTCTCTTCGCGGATGTGCCAGATATGCGCCAGAAAATCAAAGAATATGCCCAAAGTAGGAACGGGGTAACCCTGTGGGAACGTAACTAACCCACCTGTCCCATTCTTTTGACGCAACGCCCGCTTGATTTTGGTATAAATTCATGATATAGTATGCGCACGAACGGGAGAAATTGGGTTCGTAAAATCGTTGCATCTCTTAAAGAGGTGCAACATATTCTTATAAATAGGATAGTAGCATGTCCGCTATGTACTTGACCAAAGAAGGCTTCCAGAAACTTCAGGAAGAGTTGGATTACCTGTGCACCGTCAAACGCCAAGAGGTTGCCGAACGTCTTCATGAAGCCATGGAGGGCGGAGAACTGATTGAAAACGCCGAATACGAGGCCGCCAAAAACGAGCAGGCTTTTGTAGAGGGCCGAATCCAGGAATTGGAAGTTATCCTGGCGGGGGCGCACATCATTGACGGAAACGCCCACCAAGACCCCACCATCGTCGAAGTCGGCGATACAGTCACCATCGAGGAAGAAGGCGGGCAACCTGAAGAATACACCATCGTCGGCGCGGCAGAAGCCAACCCGCGCGAAGGTAAAATCTCCAACGAATCTCCGCTTGGCAAAGCCTTGCTCAATCACCGGCCCGGCGAGGTTGTCACTGTCGATGCGCCCGGCGGGTCGTTCAAAGTAAAAATTATCAAGACCACTTAGAAGACCGGGGCAGTCATCTCAAGCCTCGCGCTGGCTCTGCGCAAGCAGGCTGCCTGAGCGCGAGGCTTTTTATATCCTGGAGAACGTATGGCAGAATACACCCAACTCGAAAAAATTCGCTTGCAAAAAATAGAAGAACTCAAGGCGGAGGGCATCAACCCTTACCCTACCCGCGCTGAGCGAACGCATACCAGCGCCCAGGCGGTTGCTGCGCTCCAAAGAGCCGAGCAACGCGCCAGAAACTCAACTGACTCAACCACCAACAACCCGCCTGCCGAAGTCAGGGCCACCCTGGCAGGCCGCATTCGCGCCACCCGCCCAATGGGTAAACTGACCTTCGCCCACATCGAAGACGGCGACGGTAAAATCCAATTATTCTTCCGCGTCAACGAAGTCGGCCAACACAAAGTGGACTTCTTCAACAAAATGTACGACCTGGGCGACTTCATCCAGGCCGAGGGCGTGATGATGCGCACCCGCAGCGGCGAACCCACCCTGCTGGTGCATGACTTCAAAATGCTGGCCAAAGCCGTCTCGCCCCTGCCCGCCGATAAAGACGTGGAACAGCCCGATGGCACAATCAAACGCTACGCCGCCCTCGAAGACCCCGAACTGCGCGCCCGCCAGCGCTACGCCGATTTGGCCGTCAATGCCCACACCCGCGAGACCTTCCGCAAGCGGGCAGGCATCATCAAGGCCTTGCGCAACTTTCTCGACAACAACGGCTTCCTTGAAGTCGAAACGCCCATCCTCCAGCCGCTGTATGGCGGCGCGGCGGCGCGGCCCTTCATCACCCATCATAACGAACTCGACCAGGATATGTACCTGCGCATTTCCTTCGAGTTGTATCTCAAACGCTTGCTGGTCGGCAACCTCGAGCGGGTGTATGAAATTGGGCGCGATTTCCGCAACGAGGGCGTCTCGTTCAAACACAACCCCGAATTTACCCAGTTGGAATTCTACGCCGCCTATTTTGACTATCTCAAAGTGATGGAACTGACCGAATCCATGATTGGCTACGTCTGCGATACGGTCTTCGGCACGCGCACATTCACCTTCGAGAAAGAACCGGGCAAAGTCTACGAACTCGACTTCACCGCCCCCTGGCGGCGGTTGGAAATGCGTCAGGGCATCCTCGAAACCAGCGGCATCGACATCGCCGAACACCCCACCGCCGAATCCCTGTTTAAGGCCATCATCGCCAAACACCCCCAAGCACGACCTGACCCAAACGTGACGCGCGGCAAACTGATCGATTTCCTGCTCGGCGAATACCTCGAACCGACCCTCATCCAACCCACCTTCCTCTACGACTACCCACGCGACATCTCGCCGCTCGCCAAGCCCAAACCCGGCGACCCGTTGACAGTGGAACGCTTCGAAGGCTATGTGGCCGGTTTCGAGTTGTGCAACGCCTTCACCGAACTCAACGACCCGCTCGACCAGGAACAGCGCTTTATTGACATGCAGAGCGACTACCGCGACGAAGAAGAAGAAAAACACCCGCTCGATCAAGACTACCTGCGCGCCATGCGCTACGGCATGCCTCCCAACGGCGGCTTTGGCATGGGCATTGACCGCCTCACCATGCTCCTGACCAACAACCGCTCCATCCGCGAAGTGCTTCTCTTCCCGGCCCTGCGCAAGGAAGAGTAAATTCGCTGAAACCCTAAAGGTTCTGAAAACCATCGCCCGCAGGCGCGCCTGCGGGCGAAATTTTTCCGGGGTACAATCGGGCAATGCAAACACCCCTGCCCACACATCTCGCCCGGGGCTACGCCCTGGCCCTCGTCAGCGCCGCGTTCCTCTCCACAACGGCCCCCTTCATCCGCCACCTGACCCAAACCTACCAAATTCCACCCCTGGTGCTTGCGCTATGGCGAAATTTTTTCGTCCTTCTGGTACTGCTCCCGGCCCTGGCGCTCCTGCGCCCGCGCCTGTTACCCATCTCGCGCCCCGATTTGGTGTACCTGATTGGCTACGGGCTGTTGATGGCGGCCTTCAACTCGCTCTGGACAACCTCCGTTGCGTTGAACGGGGCCGCCGTTTCAACCGTGTTGGCCTACTGCTCCGCTGCCTTCACCGCCCTGCTCGGCTGGTGGATTCTCAAAGAACGTCTCGACGGGGTCAAAATCGTGGCGGTCATCCTAGCCCTGGGCGGCTGCGTGCTGGTCGCCGAAGCCTTCACGCCCGACGCCTGGCAGGCCAACCTGAAAGGAATTGCTACCGGTATCCTGACGGGCCTGGCCTATGCCATCTATAGCCTGATGGGACGTTCAGCCTCGCAGCGCGGGTTGAACCCCTGGACGACCCTGCTCTACACCTTCGGATTTGCCTCCATTTTCCTGCTGATAGTCAACCTGCTGCCCAGCAGAGTCCTGCCTGGAACCGCTTCCACGCCAGCCGAACTATTCTGGCTAAAAGATTCGCTCGCCGGATGGGGAGTCCTGTTCCTGCTGGCCGCCGGGCCGACGATTGGCGGATTCGGCTTCTACAACGTCAGTTTGAGTTACCTGCCCTCCAGCGTCGTCAACCTGGTTGCCACCCTCGAACCGGCCTTCACCGCCCTCATAGCATACATTTTCCTGGACGAGCGTCTGAGCCTGGTGCAAATCCTCGGCAGCCTGCTAATTCTCTCCGGCGTGGTCTTCCTGCGCATCTACGAAGGCTGGCTGGCAAACCGCGTCGAAAATAATCTACAGATTGCACAGATTTCCAGCCGCCATACAGTTTCAAAATGAATCCGCGTCCCAAAAATACCGTGTCTGGTGACTAGACAAGTTTCACATGCCCGCCTTCACCTCCCCTCCCAACCGCAAAGCCTTCCAATCCCAGGTCTGGGAGATTGCCCGCCAAATTCCCGCGGGCAAAGTCTCCACCTATGGGCAAATCGCCTCGATGATTCCCCCGCCCGGCGCGCTGACGCTCAAGGATTACGAAGCCTTTGGCGCGCGCTGGGTGGGCGGGGCAATGGCCGCCTGCCCGCCCGATGTCCCCTGGCAGCGCGTGATCAACTCGCAGGGCAAAATCAGCCCGCGTCCCGGCGCGGCATTACAGGTCGAACTGCTCCGGGCCGAGGGCGTCTTTTTCAACGAAAAAGGCAAAATTGACTTCGAGAAATACGGCTGGAACGGCCCTCCCCCCGAATGGTGCAAAGCGCGCGGGCTGCTCACGCCCAAACCGCTGGGTAAAGGGCAAAGAACACTATGCTAACCAACGCAGCGCAACTTCCTCGCCGGTATGAGCCATATCGTATCCCGGCAGGCCATCCATCTCCCGCCTGAAGCCGGCGGTTTGCAGCATATCGAGCAACAGCGCAAGACCCGGCAACTGCTCATCGGGCAGCACCAGGTCATACCGTTCCCCAAACAGCGGCAAGAACCCCAACCCGTGCTGCAGGGCGGCGGCTTCCAACCCCAGGGCAACATCGGCTTCGCCGGATTGAATGGCGAGCGCGGCCTCAGTATGGGTGTTGACGACCCACCCGTAGCCGGATACCGCTTCGGGAGCGATTCCCAGCCTGCGCAGCTCGCCGTCTAACCACAGCCGCGTGCCGGAGCCGGGATTCCGATTAACAAAACGGAGTCCTGGCCGGGCCAGGTCTTCCGCGCCGCGAAACCCGCGCGGATTGCCGGGCGCGACCATCCAGCCCTGGGTGCGGTGCGCCAGCGTGACCAGATGCACGCGCCGGTCGGGAAACAGGCGGCTGACAAAAGGCACATTATACGCGCCGCTCGAATCGCGCAAATGCGCGCCAGAAAAACTGCACAACCCCATGCGCAGATTCGCCAGCCCATCCAGGCTGCCAACCGGAGAAACGAGCAGTTCGAGATGCGGCGAAAGTTGCTGCGCCAGCCGCTCAAGAGCCAGGTCGTGACTGCCCGAAAAAACCAGGGTCGGTTTTTCGCCGCGCGGCAAAATCATCTCCTGAAGCATGAATCCGCCCGCCCGGGCGCGGTAAAACTTCTCCGTCACCCCGGCATTCACCCGCACATCGGCCACCTCCACCAGCCCGCCCGCTTCCAACGCCTTAACGTGATGCTGCACCCAGGCCGGGTGCCGTCCCAGGACGCGCCCCAACTGACTGAGGGTGGCCGCCTGGGCCATCAACAGCCGCACAATTTCCATCCGGCGCGGGTCGGCCAACAGCTTTATCTGGTCAAAAGAAGTCAGCGGGGCGATGGTTCTCATGAAATCATCATTAAGGGAAAACTTAACACCATTCTACAGGCGTTTGCAGAGAGGGTCAAGGTGATAAAATATTCTTTTAAGGAATCATCACGTTGAACCACCAGGAGAAATTCATGACCCGTAAATACACCAACCGCCGCTATCTCGACGCTCTCGAAAAGAAAATCCTCGTCTTCGATGGCGCGATGGGCACCAGCCTGCAAAAGCAAAATCTCACCGCCGAACACTTCGGCGGCGAACAATATAACGGTTGCAACGACTACCTCGTCATCTCGTACCCCGAAGCCGTCGAAAAAGTCCACCGCTCCTTCCTCGAAGTCGGCGTGGATGTGCTGGAAACCGACACCTTCCGCTCCAACCGCCTGACGCTGGGCGAATATGGCCTGGCGGAGCGGACGATTGAAATCAACATCGCCGCCGCCAGCCTCGCCCGCCGCCTGGCCGATGAATTCGCCGCCAAAACCGGCCAGCCGCGCTTTGTGGCTGGCTCCATCGGCCCCAGCGGGAAACTCCCCTCCGCCGATGACCCCGACCTCTCGAACATCTCTTTCGATGAACTGGCCGATGTCTTCCGTGAGCAGGCCGTTGGGCTGATTCAGGGCGGGGTAGACCTGCTGCTCATCGAAACCTCGCAAGATATTCTCGAAGTCAAAGCCGCCATCCACGGCATTGTCCGCGCCTTCGAGGAGACCGGCGTCTGGCTGCCGATTCAATGCCAGGTGACCCTCGATACCAGCGGACGCATGTTGCTCGGCACCGACGCCGAAGCCGCCATCGCCATCCTCGAGGGCCTGCCGATAGACGTCATCGGCCTGAACTGCTCCACCGGCCCCGAACACATGCGCGAACCGATTCGCATCCTGGGCGAAAACACCCGCCTGCCGGTTTCGTGCATCCCCAACGCCGGTCTGCCGCTTAATGTGGATGGTCAGGCGGTTTACCCGCTGGAGCCAGAACCCTTCGCCGAGGCGCTCTACGAATTTGTCACCAAAAACAACATCTCGGTGGTGGGCGGCTGCTGCGGCACCACGCCCGCGCACCTGAAACTGCTTGTCGAAAAGGTATCCACGCTGGAGCATCCTCCCCGTCCCAATCCAGACGCCCCCAAACTGGCCTCTGGCATCAAAGCCATGTCCATGCAGCAAGACCCGGCGCCCTTCCTGATTGGTGAGCGCTGCAACGCCCAGGGCAGCCGCGCCTTCAAACGCCTGCTCCTGGCCGAAGATTGGGACTCCGTCCTGACGGTTGCCCGCGACCAGGTGGACAACGGCGCGCACGGGCTGGATATTTCCGTCGCCGTCACCGAGCGCGGCGATGAGCCATACCTGATGAAGCAGGTCATCCGCAAACTGGTGACGGCGGGCATTGACCTGCCGCTGGTGATTGACACCACCGAACTGGACGTGCTGGAAGTGGCGCTCAAAACCGCGCCGGGGCGCTGTCTCATCAACTCCACCCACTTTGAAGCCGGGCGCGAAAAAGCCGATAAGGTCTTCAAACTCGCCAAAGAGCATAACGCGGCAGTCATCATCCTCACCATTGACGAGCAGGGCATGGCAAAAACCCGCCAGCGCAAACTGGAAGTTGCCAAACGCATCTACGATGTGGCGGTGAACGAACACGGCCTAACCCCCTCCGCCCTCGTGTTTGACGACCTGACCTTCACCCTCGCCACCGGCGACCCGGAATTTGCCAACTCGGCCATCGAGACCATCGAAGGCATTCGGCTGATTAAAGAATCCCTGCCCGGCGTGCTGACCTCGCTGGGCGTCTCGAACCTGTCCTTTGGCCTGGCCGCCAACGCCCGTCCCACCCTCAACTCGGTCATGCTTTATCACTGCGTACGCGCCGGGCTGGATATGGCGATTGTCAACCCCGCGCACATCAAACCCTACGCCGAAATCCCCGCCGAAGAACGCGAACTGGCCGAAGACCTGATTTTCAACCGCCGCCCCGACGCCCTGCAACGCTACATCGAATATTTTGAAGGCAAAACCGAAGACACCTCGGCCCACAAAGCCGACCCCACCGAGGGCATGAACGCCGCCCAGCGCCTGCATTTCCGGATTGTGGCGCGCTATAAGGATGGGATTGAAGCCGACGTGGATGAAATCATCCGTGAAACCGCGCACGCCGCACAAAGCACCTCGCACGAAGCCGCTGTGAGCGTCCTCAACACCATTTTGCTGCCCGCCATGAAAGAAGTCGGCGACAAATTCGGCGCGGGCGAACTGATTCTGCCCTTCGTCTTGCAATCTGCCGAAGTGATGAAAAAAGCCGTCGCCCACCTCGAAACCTACCTTGAGAAAGTCGAAGGCGTCACCAAAGGCACGGTTGTCCTCGCCACCGTCTACGGCGATGTACATGACATCGGCAAAAACCTGGTCAAAACCATCCTCGTCAACAACGGCTACACCGTCATTGACCTCGGCAAGCAAACCCCCGCCGAAACCATCATCAGCAAAGCCGTCGAAGTGGACGCCACCGCCATCGGCCTCAGCGCCCTGCTTGTCAGCACATCCAAGCAAATGCCGCTCATCGTCAACGAACTGCAACGGCGCGGGCTGAAATACCCCGTGCTGATTGGCGGCGCAGCCATCAACCGCCGCTTTGGCCGCCGCATTTTGCAAACCGAAGACGGCGGCTACTATCAGCCCGGCGTGTTCTACTGCAAAGACGCCTTCGAGGGCCTCGAAAC